>JAFQQJ010000029.1 GCA_017411325.1 Clostridia bacterium
ATGTGAAAAGAGCCTTTTGCTCTTGAACAAAAAACTCCAACTCGATGTTGGAGTTTTTTAATTATTGCAAGGCTTTTTGACACAGTAATGTGCCAAAATCGTGGATTTTGGGCGATTTATCCCTAAGAAGTACCGCCGTTTTACAGTTCTTTTTTTCTGTATTTAAGGGGAGATGTGCCAAATTCCTTTTTAAAAAGATAAATAAAATAGCTGGTGTCATTGAAGCCCGAATCCAGAGCAATTTCCGTAACGGGAAGGTCGGTTTCTCTTAAAAGAATCAAAGCATCACGAAGCTTTAAGGAGTTTAAATATGCACGGAGTGTCATACCGCAGTTTGTCTTGAACAGATGGCTTATATGGGATTTACTCCTTGAAAAGCGGGCGGCAAGAGCTGAAAGGGAAATGTCCTTGTGATATTCGGAAAGAAAATTTATTATCCGGTCAAATTCATTGTCGGATTCTGTCTTATCCTCGGAAATCAAAGTTGTAAGCATATGCGCCAGCGGTGGAATCAAAATATTTAACTTATCTTCGGGGATTTTGCTTTTCAAAGCAGATTTCCAAAGAGAGCCTTCGGCATTGCAGTCCTTTGCCATATAGCCGCTTACACAAATATAACCAACAGCAGTATCTTTGAAAAACAAGGGATATATAAATTCCGTAACTCCGGCATGACAGGTTGAAAGAATACTTTCATCCTTTTTGCAGCTTTTTAAAATATTCTCCTGATTTTTGAGACATAAAGGTTGCTTCAATCCCTTTATCTTAAGGCAATAGGCATTTGTATGAAAGTTCAATGGCTGTATAAAACGGATTAAGGCAGAGGAAAGGCGGCCGTAAAAGCTTCTGTCAAAATGCAGGGAAAGCAAAAGGGAGTGCTCGTCTTTAAGGTATTTTATGTAATCTTCGGCGTGTTTCATTAAATTATCCATAGCTTTGCACTTTCTTTATATTTTTGGTTGTTTTTATTATAGAATATTCCTTAAAATATAATATAATTATAACATAAAGAATCTTCGCAGTCAAGAAAGGGGATCCGTGATGCTTGATAAGAAATTTATAAATACAGACCTTTGTGTAATAGGCGGAGGGATGGCGGGTATTGCAGCCGCAATTTCTGCCGCAAGAGAAGGCATAAAAGTTGTCCTTATGCATGAGCGGGCGGTGCTTGGCGGAAATGCTTCCTCGGAAATCCGTATGTGGATTTGCGGCTCGCAGGGCAAAAACAACCGTGAAACGGGAATTATCGAAGAAATTGCCCTGGAAAACTTATACCGCAATCCCACAAAGAGCTATGCTGTGTGGGACACGGTACTGTATGATTTTGTAAAGCGCGAGAAAAACATAACCCTGCTTCTTAACTGTTCCTGTATGGATGCCGAAACCGTGGAAGGCTCATTCAGCCACGGAAGAACAAAGAAAATCACTTCCGTTACCGGCTGGCAGATGACAACACAGTGCTTTTATGAGGTTAAGGCAAAATTTTTCTGCGACTCATCGGGTGACAGTATCTTGGCACCCTTAACGGGAGCGGAATTCAAAATCGGAAGAGAAGGGAAAGACGAATTTTCCGAGGATACAGACAGGGAAAAGGCGGATAATTTCACCATGGGAATGAGCTGCCTCATTCAGGGAAGGGAAACAGACAGAAAGATTGAATACAAGGCTCCCGAATGTGCAACGCCCCTTACGGAAGAAAACTTCAATCACAGAAACCTTAACATAAAAAGCGACTACGAAAACTACTGGTATTTGGAGCTTGGCGGAGACAGAGATACCATCGCGGATACAGAACTGCTTCGTGATGAGCTTATCGGACTTGCTACTGGTACCTGGGACTATATAAAAAATTCAGGTAAGTTTGATTCTGAAACCTGGGAGCTTGACTTTCTGGGTTTTCTTCCCGGTAAAAGGGAATCAAGGAGAATGGTTGGCGAAGTGATGATTTCCCAGAGAGATGTTTCAGACGGCGTTATTTTCCCGGATGAGATTGCCTATGGCGGATGGCCCCTTGATGACCATTTCCCGGGCGGCTTTTACCACAAAGGTGCACCCAACACCAACCGTATGACACCTGCGCCTTACTCCATACCTTACCGTGCGCTTTACTCAAAAAACGTGGAAAATCTTTTCTTCGCGGGAAGAAACATAAGTATGACACATATGGCAATGAGCAGTATCCGTGTTATGGCAACCTGTGCACTGCTTGGTGAAGCGGTGGGGAAGGCGGCAAGCCTGGCTGTCAGAAATTCTCTTACACCTCATGGTGTATACCTTGAAAAAATGAGTGAGCTTCAGACTCTTCTGCAAAATGAAGATGCCTTCCTTCCTCATATAAAGCGTGAAATTTCTCCTCTATGCAAAAATGCCGCGTTAAGCGGAGATGAAACCTTAAGAAACGGAGAGGACAGAATTCATAAGCTATACGGAGAAAAAACACCATACTTTGTAGAGAAAGGTAAAGATATAAGCTATCAGTTTAAAGAATCAAAGGTGAGCGAAATACATATCGTATTTGACAGCGATCTGGATAGATGCACGCTTCCCGGCTCCGAGTGCGAAAGAATACATTCCACCCGTGCAAATACAAGGCTTGACAGCCCCGTGATGCATATGCCGAAAACACTCTGCCGTGAGTTTAAGCTTATTGGAGAACTTAACGGAGAAAAGACAGAACTTTTGCACGTCACCGACAACAGAAAAAGATGTTATCATATAACTCAAGATAGCACTTTCGATTGCCTTACACTTGTCCCTATTGATATATGGGATACTGATGCAGAAGAAATTCCGGTAATTTCATTTGATTTTAAATAGTCTCTGTATTAGATAAGTATTGGTATGCATAAATGGCCTTTTTATGAATACATAATAGAAAATGAGAGGGAGCAAGGTGTATTTCAACCTTGCTCCTTTTAGAATATATGTGCTGTTTAGTTCAACAAATTGGAATTGGCTTACTTCTTTTTCTGCTTGTGCTTGATGATTGCTTTTATCACAAAGCAAATCAGCAACACAACAATGGTAAATGCTCCATACACCAAAATGCTTGTGTACCAAGGTGCAGATTGCATAGCATACAGTTCGGGGCGAGTTTTGAAGTTCCAAACAACATAAACTCCATGCCCAATAAGTACACCCACAAAAGCACCTATAATGGTGTTTAAGATAGTATTCAATCTTTTCATACAATCACACTCCTTTGTCAAATTGGAATTTGTCGAACAGCTTTACATCTTACATCTTAGCTATAGAGGTCTATTAGAACGGCTCTACATGGAGAACCATCTGCACCTGATAAATTCAACGGTGCAGCATTCAAGAAATAAACACCTTCAGAAACCTCATCTAAGCGAATGCCTTCAAGCAAGACGACATCAGCACCTAAAAGTGCAAGATGTACTGCCATTGGCGCAGTTTGCGGACCAATCGCCTGGGGCTCATTTCCCAAAAGTAAAACCTCTGAAGCTGCAAATGCTTTTGCTGCCTCTAACGATACTTCAACATCGCCTTTAAGCAGAATCCTTTTAGCTGCTTCTGGATTCTGCTCCTTTGCTTTTTCAATTATTTCTGTGGCATCATTGTAAGTGACAACTCCATGATGTTCTGCCACATAAGCTGTTCCTACAAATGCCTCTAAGCATAACTCATCAACGGTTTTCCCATCTTTAATAAAATGGAATGGTGCATCTATGTGTGTACCATTATGTGCGCACATACTAAATGCGGTCAAATTATACACTTCACCGTTTTGCATTGATTTCAGCACTTTTTTCGCTGGTGCAGGGTCACCAGGATATACTTCGCAACCGAAAACCTTTTGAGAAATATCATAGATTTTCATTGAATATTCTCCTCGTCAAATTCTTATTTGTCGAACTCTTTCTATCTATATAGATTGTAAAAAGTTTCAATATCTAACTATATTGTAGCATTTTTTTGCCTATTTGTCATCTATTTACGCATAATTATCTTAAAAAATGTATATTTTTTGTTCACCA
>JAFQQJ010000030.1 GCA_017411325.1 Clostridia bacterium
AGAATGGCGGCGAAATAACTGACGAAAAGAAAGCGGAAATTATGGAAAACATGAACGCCATTGACGATGCACAAACCGGTGGACTCAGCAAGTACACAAGAGCGGCTGATAGCGCGGAAGCAAAAATAAACTAATTTACAGGAGGAATTATATTATGAAAAAATTATTATCTGTTGTTTTGGCACTTACGTTGGTTTTATCACTGGCGGCATGCGGCGGCGACAACAAAGGTGCAAAGATTACACTTTATGAAGATACATGGGAGGGCGACAATGTAAAACTCGCAGTAGATTTCTACTATCCCGAAGGTGCAGACATCACTTTAGAGGGTGACGAAGAATATCCGAACTGGATTGATATGAAATACAATTCAAAAAACATAACAATAGGTCCCGCACTTTTTGAGGACACAACCTTTGATGCAAACAAAGAGCATGCAAAAGAAAACGAAGATACATACGAAGAGTTTGAACTTAACGGATATGATTGCTATGGCTTTGACGACTTTGGTGGATACTGTATTTATGTGCATTTAGAAGAGGTTTCAGAAACAACTGACAGATACCTTGTAATTAATACAGAAACTATTGATTACAGCAAGGATGGTACTCCTGAGGACAAAGCTCAGTACGAAGATGAGGATATCAAGAAAATTGTTGACTCCTTTGAATACCGCGGTGTAGTTGAATATCCTGAAGAAGAAACAGAAAAATAATTAAAGGAGACAGATTAAAGTGAAAAAGATAATTGCATTACTTTTGACAGGTATTATGGTATTATCTCTCACAGCCTGCGGCGGCACTACATTTACCCTTACACAGGTTTGCGACGAGGATGAAACAAAGACTGCAACAGTTACAATCGGTTACGGCGGAAGTACAGTGCTTGATGAAGCTATGCTTACAGACGATTCTGCAGAGCTTATCAACGAAGAGAAGGATTTCTCAATGGAATTTTATCTCTATTATTATGACGGCTATGATTACTATGTTGAAGACGCCAAGACCTACGACGGATTCAAAGAAGTTAAGTATTCCGGCTTTGAAGGCTATATGTATCCCTATGATGAGTTTGAATATGAAGTATGCTTAAAGCTTGACGAAGCAGATAACTGTCAGGTAATGCTCTTTGCATATGTGGCTCCCGCATCCGACCTTATCGATACCGAAACAACAGATATTGAAGCAATCTTCAACCAGAAGGAAGTTCAGGATATATTGGGCTCCATCAAGTACAAAGGCTGATTAAATAAGAAGAAGGGGTTTGCCCCCTTCTTCTCAAAGCTCTTCAAAATAGCGGAGGGCTTTGAGAAGAAGATTTTCTTCTATTTTAAATACGGAAGGAGAATGGATATGAAAAAAACATTATCCGCATTTTTGGCCATTTGTATGGTATGCATCATTTCGGGCTGTACCGGAAAGGATGTCGGAGTTGTAACTGAAAATCCCGAAGAAGTAAAGGATTTTTCTTTTATCAGTCTGATGCTGGGATCATCTCATATGGAAAAGTGGCACGAAAATAATGTGATAACCCGTGTAAAATGTGATAAACTCAGGCTTTCGGATGAGAGCATGGAAGAATATCCTCTTCTTTCAAAAGCCTTTGACGATTACAACGATGAAGGAATTAAAGCCTCAAAGGCACTGATGTATGATTTTGAGGAGGAAGCAAAGAATCTTGCGGGAGATATGTACAATCCCGCATATTGCGAGGCGGAATCCTGTGTGTATATTCAGAGAGCAGATAATAATATCGTAAGCTTTCTTGAAGGAATCTTCATATATGCGGGAGGAGTTCACCCGGATTATTTCTGGCACGGAAACAATATAAATCCCGAAACGGGGGAGAAAATTTCTCTTTCGGAGGTGCTTAAAGATACATCGGTTCTTCCTTCTCTGCTTGAGCAGAAAATAACGGAAAAATATTCCTATGTAACATTTTATGAGCTTTCTGATACATTCGGCAGCTATAAGGAAGAGGACTTTACCTGGACGATAGATTATCAGGGCATAAATTTCTGGTTCAGTCCCTATGAAATTGCGGCATATTCTGTCGGAACATTATCCTGTAAAATTTACTTTGACGAATTTCCCGATATGTTTTTTGAAGAATATACCTCATCACCGGAAAGCTATGTAATCAGGATTCCGTTGGGTATGGATATAGATTTTGATATTGACGGAGACGGAACGAATGATACCGTATATGCAGAAAAGTATCCTGATCAATACGGCTCATATTATATGCTTTATCTTGCTGCAAACGGCAACGGCTTTACAGATGAAATAAATTATGCCTATGGTTTTGATGTTTATCTGGCTCATATCGGAGGGAAAAGCTATATCTATTCCGACTCTGTTTCCGACAATGACTATCATATGTTCTGTACCTATGATTTGAATAAAGATAACCCGGCTAAGACGGATGAGCTTTACGGAACGGCATTTGATAACGAATACATAGAAGACGGGGAAGAATACGGTACCGTGTACACATGGGTGTTTAACAATCCCGAAAAGTTCAGGCTTGAAACCCGCCTGGATATTTTAGGTACAAGAAGCGGAAAAGCTGCATATAAAGCGGAAAAAGACGGGGGAAAGCCCGAAATGACGGATAAGGCCTATACATTTGATTACATTCACGATGTAAAAACATTGATACCTCTTGAAGCGGAGCTTCTTCCTGAATCTGAAAAAATCAATCTTCCCAGCGGAACATCACTTACACCGTATCAGACCGACGGAAAAAGCTATGTTGACCTTAAAAATGCAGACGGCGGAATTGTAAGGCTTGATATTGATGTCTCCGGTTGGCCGGTGACGGTCAACGGCATTCCCGAGGATGAATGCTTTGAAGGACTATTATATGCGGGGTGATTTTATGAGAATTCTTGCGATTTTTTTGTTGGTTGCGGTAATTGCAACTGCTCTTTCGGGGTGTCTTTCCGAAAAGCCTCCGGTGCTTGACGGCCCGGGAATGGTTTATATAGATTCCGATTACAGAACGGAATATGCAAATGTTTTTGACTTTGATTCATATGACGGACAGCCGGTGTTTGCTGTAGCTTTTTTAGGCTACGGTGACAGAATGGATTTCCGTAATACATATATAGAAGGGATTTTTTCAGACCTGGAGAATTTTACCTCTGAGAAGATTGAGCATATTGATTATGAAGGTGACGAATGGTACTTAATCGTGCCGAGATATAAAGAGGATGTAGACATAACAAATCTTGATACAGGCGAAGTTCACACTATATATAACGGTGAAGCGTTTACCTTAAAATGCAACTTGTCTGATTTGCATCCTAATATTGAAATAAGTACAGAGCTGAATCTCAGTGGACATAAGTTTTCTCCTCAGGTGGGCGGAGACGGTAAGCTTGTAGGAAATCCTGATTTTCACGATATCACCGATTATACGGTGCTGCAGTAAAACAGGCTGAAAGAGGTGTGGTGTGTGAAAAAAAGTTTAAGCTTTATGCTTTGCGTTATTATGATTTTTTCCCTGGCTTCTGAACCCTGCTTTGCATCGGATTCAATAAAATCCGTTGTCGTTTTAGGCATTGATGAGCCTACGGATGGGGCTTATTATGACCGCTTTGCAAGCTTGCCTTCAAATGCTGTTTACGAAATTTTCAAACAGCCCGAATGGTATGACGAAACTGAAGAACGCTTTCTTGAAGAAGGGGATTTCTTTAAGGCGGAGCACGTTTATACCGTAAGTGTGTGGCTTGAGCCTAAAAACGGATATGAATTTGCATCAACTGCCACAACAACAGACGTTAAGGCATCCATAAACGGCAAAACTGCAAAAGCCGGAAAAGCTTTTGAATATCAGAGATGGGCTATGGTGGTTGTTTCATACACCTTCCCCGCCGTTAAAAAGGCAAAGCCGGTGGGCAGGGTGGAAATCACAATCCCCAAACCGAAGGCCGGTGAAAAGGTTTCCTATAAGCCTGAAATTAAAGGCGAAGGCGTAAAGCTGATGGAACGCATACCCGACCTTAGCAGTGTATATAAAAATGCAATAAACGGCATAGAATGGGACGATAACACGACAAATCACAATATGCTTGAAGGAGAAACCTTTACTGTGGGTCATGAATATGGCTTGAGTGTGTTTATTGAACCTGAAGACGGATATAAGTTGGATGAGTCCTACGAAAACTATGAAGTCACCATCAATGGAAGAAATCCTACGGTAATGAGTGGTTTTGGTGAAGAAAGACGTGGATATTATGTATCATACGACTGTATTGGTGAGGTTGGTGAAGTAAATTTCAACATTGTCGAACCGGAAGTTGGCTCTACTCCGTTTTTTAAAGGCTATGCGGAAAATGGCAATGTGGATTGGGAGGTAACAGAACTTTCCTATTTTGATAAGAGTACGAGAGAACATCTTGAAGCATACGAT
>JAFQQJ010000031.1 GCA_017411325.1 Clostridia bacterium
CCAAGCTAATCAACGGAACAAAGTGTGCTGACGGAAGCATAAAAACACTAAACATAAAAGCGGTAGCCGACATCCTCGGACACACCACTACCGAGATAACCGAAAGGTACTATGTAAAGAAGGATGCCTCAAGGCTAACCGGAATCACAGACGGATTCGAGATATGATAGAATCGCAGAATAGAATACCCCTGAGAATGAAATTAAATCACTCTCAGGGGTATCAAAATTTGATACGCATAAACAAAGAAAAGAGATTTTTATTTTGGGCAAAAAAATAATCTGTGAGAATTAAAAAATATTCTTGCAGAATTACTCTCTATAACCAAAATTGGCAGAATTGGCGAAATCAAGTGATGCTAAAATGATGATGTAGCAGACGGAATCGTTAGAAACGGATGCAACCGTATGCGAAATTGATGCTCATTTCAGGCATAATTATTTGAATCACAAGACCACGCGCCGTTATCAAAAATATAATTAAAAATTACTAAAATTCAAAATTGATGCTCTGAAATTTGATTTTGAAACACAAAAATTTTTAATAATTAAAAAATAAGAAGTGGCTCAAACGCAGTGTTTGAGCCACTTTGTATGGCAGGGGCAGAAGGACTTGAACCCTCGGCACGTGGTTTTGGAGACCACTGCTCTACCAACTGAGCTATACCCCTAAACAGCAAATATTAAGTTTTATTGAGTTACCATACGAACATAGGGACACGGCTTTGGAGACCACTGCTCTACCAACTGAGCTATACCCCTGTATTCACGACTATAAAAGTATAGCACAAATAGAAAGGGTTGTCAAGTGGAAAAATAAAAAAGTTTTGAAAGAGGCGTTTTTACGTTTTTTTGTTGACTCATTGCCGTGTCGGGAGTATAATTAATTTAAGGAGATGAGAAAATGAAAAAATTAATAAGTATTCTTTTGCTTTGTATGTTGTTTTTCGGAATTATAGCGAAGGCAAATTTTAATTTTTTTGATGAAAATGGTTTAAGGTGTTTAGTTCCTACGGGATGGACGGAAAACACCGACGATAATACATCAGGGGTTACGACGTACATTTATGGAGACGAGGCCATGATGCAGTTCTATACAAAAGATCTGTGGGAAGATGTGCCCGACGAAGCTAAAGAAGGCGCAAAACGAAGTATTCTTGATACCTCAATTTTCAGTGAAGAAGATATAGCTGATATAATTGCTGCAGAGGGTCTTGAAGCCGAAAGCATAACGATGGAAACTTTTGGTGGGAAAGAATATTTCTGTGCATATGTTCCGCTTTCCGGAGCAACATCGGTAACCTTTATGATACATTGTGAATATGGTTATATGTATATGATTTCGTTTTTCGGAAATAAGTATGGTGATCGATATGCTGATTTTGTAGAGATGCTTGAAGGCTCGCTATATACTAATACTTCATATTCACCGGGAAGCAAGCTCAATAAATCTAATATTAAAGGATTTAAGAGCGAGCCGGATTTCATGTGGGCGAATTTTGCCGTAACATTATTGATAAGCGCGGTTGTAACAATAGGAATTTATACCGTTCCTGTCGTAATTTACCGCTATGCTATAAAGAAAACTACGGTTGAACGGAAGAAAGCACTGCTTATAACCGTTATTTACGGAATTGTTGCTTACATCATTATGGCTATCATAAATTATGTCATTGACGGAAGTGCAGCCGGTCTGAGTCCTTGCATCATTTGGAGCAGTGTTAACTATGGCATACTGAGGGGAAAAAAGAAAAAGGAAGAACCTTTGCCGGAACAGCCCTTTGACGGAGAATTCCCTGAAAATAATATGTTCTGATAAAAAGCTCAGCACAAGAGAGTGCTGAGCTTTTTTATTCTGCCGTAAGAATTTCAAAATGCTTTCCTTTATAATTAATGATTCCTTCCGATTTCATAAGTGAAAGCTCCCTTGCAAGGGCGCTTCTGTCGGTAAGAAGGTAAGATGCAAGTTCTGTCTGGCTTATGGGGATGTCGAAGGAATGAGACTTTGATAAATGGCTTTGGTTTTTAAGATAGGCTGAAAGCTTTTCACGGAGAGTTTTATAACCTAAAAACAAAAGCCTTTCCTCTCTGGCAGAGAGGCGAAGTGATGCAATTTTGAAAAGCTCATTTAAAAAGGCGGTGTGGTGACGGCACATATTTTCGCAGGGGTGCATCAGCTTTCCCGCATCGAAAAAGACAACGGAGCAGTCGCTCTTTGCATAAACGGTATAGTCAAAGCCGTTTGGCGGAAAGCCGAAAAGCTCGCCAAGCATATCACCCTTTTTAAATGTTTCGCTGCTCACGGTTTTTCCCGCAAGGTCGGTGGCGGAAATATAAACACTTCCTTCGCTGATATATGCAATGTTTGAAATTCCGAGCTTTGAATAGCGGAAAATTTTTTCCCCCTGCATATAGTAGTTGGTTACGGCTCCGACCGACGATTTCAGGCGGGCGAAATCCGATGCCGAAAAGGACTGAAATCCTTGCATTTCAAGGCTTTTCGGCACTTTTTTGTCTGAAAAAGGCATAAAAATACCCCCTATATATTGTTATTTTTAAAAAATAAAACCCCTATATGTTGTTATTTTATCATAAAATTGTTGCAAATGCAACAAAAATTATTTTACTATATAAAATCTTTATAATATAATGGGTAATGCTCACTAATTATGTTTTTAAAAATATGTAAAAAGAAAGAACGAAGAAGGAAAAAAGAGAGGGAATTTTATGAAGATTATCAAACGTAACGGATCCGAGGCAGAGTTTGACAGAATAAAAATCAAAAAGGCTATAGAGGGGGCAAATGCGGCAACCAGCGGTCAGAAGGAACTTACCGACCGTCAGATTGACTACATTTCCCTTGTTATTGAGGACTATTGCCGCGACATCGGAAGAGCGATGAGCGTGGAAGAAATTCAGGAGCTTGTTGAAACCCACATCATTCTGCAGGGAGCTCCCGAAACTGCAAAAAGATATATAAGATACCGTTTCACAAGAAACCTTGCCAGAGTTGCAAACACAACGGACAATCAGATTCTTTCTCTTATCGAATGTAACAACGAAGAGGTTAAGCAGGAAAATTCCAACAAAAACCCCACCGTCAACAGCGTTCAGCGTGACTATATGGCGGGCGAGGTAAGTAAGGATATCACAAGAAGAATCCTTTTACCCCAGGACATTGTTGATGCACACGAAGCAGGTATCATCCACTTCCACGATGCTGACTATTTCGCACAGCATATGCACAACTGCGACCTTGTAAACTTAGAGGATATGCTTCAGAACGGTACCGTTATTTCCGGCACTATGATTGAAAAGCCCCACAGCTTTTCCACCGCCTGCAACATTGCAACTCAGATTATCGCACAGGTTGCCAGCAACCAGTACGGCGGACAGAGCATAAGCCTTACGCATCTTGCTCCCTTCGTGCAGATTTCAAGAGAGAAAATCCGCCGTCAGGTAGAGGCTGAATTTGCCGAGGCGGAAATTGAAATTTCCGAAGAAAAGCTTACAAAGATTGTTGAAACCCGTCTGCTTGATGAAATCAAGCGCGGGGTTCAGACCATACAGTATCAGGTTGTTACACTTTTAACCACCAACGGTCAGGCTCCCTTCGTTACAGTATTTATGTACCTTAACGAGGCAAAGGAGCCCGGCTTGAAGAGAGACCTTGCATTAATCATTGAAGAGGTTCTCCGTCAGAGATGCGAGGGTGTTAAAAATGAAGCGGGCGTATTGGTTACACCTGCATTCCCCAAGCTTATCTACGTTCTTGAAGAAGACAACATAAAGGAAGATTCTCCCTACTGGTACTTGACAGAGCTTGCGGCCAAGTGTACCGCAAAGAGAATGGTTCCCGACTATATTTCCGAAAAAATTATGCTTGAGCTTAAAAAGGATAAAAACGGCGAAGGGCACTGCTACACCTGTATGGGTTGCAGAAGCTTCCTTACTCCCTATGTTGACGAAAACGGCAAGCCCAAGTATTACGGACGTTTCAATCAGGGCGTTGTAACAATCAACCTGGTTGACGTTGCCTGCACAGCAAGAGCTGAAAGCAAGGACGAAAAGAAGTTCTGGGAAGTGCTTGAAGAAAGACTTGAGCTTTGCCACAGAGCACTTCAGTGCCGTCACGAAAGACTTGAAGGAACACTTTCCGACGCGGCTCCCATCCTCTGGCAGTATGGAGCAATCGCACGTCTTCCCAAGGGTAAACCCATAACGGAGCTTCTTCACGGCGGATATTCCACAATTTCCCTTGGCTTTGCAGGTCTCTGGGAGTGTGTATATGCTATAACAGGCAAAAAGCTCACCGAAAAAGAGGGCGAAGAATTCGGAATCAAGGTGCTTGAAGCACTTAACGCCGCATGCCGTAAGTGGAAGGAAGCAGAAAACATCGACTACTCACTCTACGGAACACCGTTGGAGTCCACCACATACAAGTTTGCCAAGTGCCTTCAGAAGAGATTTGGTAAAATCAGCGGCGTAACAGATAAGAACTACATCACAAATTCCTATCACGTTCACGTAACCGAGGATATCGACGCGTTCTCAAAATTGGCTCTTGAATCTAAATTCCAGGCACTTTCTCCCGGCGGTGCTATAAGCTATGTTGAGGTTCCCAATATGCAGGACAATATCCCCGCAGTGCTTAACGTAATGAAGTTCATCTACGACAACATTATGTATGCGGAGCTTAATACAAAGTCCGACTATTGCCAGGTTTGCGGATATGACGGCGAAATCCTTATCAAGGAAGATGACGGTAAGCTCGTATGGGAATGCCCCAACTGCAAAAACCGTGACCAGGCAAAGATGAACGTTGCAAGAAGAACCTGCGGATACATCGGCTCACAGTACTGGAATCAGGGCAGAACTCAGGAAATCAAGGAAAGGGTACTGCACTTATAATGAATTATTCGGCAATTAAAAACTGCGACATAGCAAACGGCTTCGGCGTAAGGGTTTCCCTTTTCGTTTCGGGCTGCACCCACCACTGCAAAAACTGTTTCAATAAAGAAACCTGGGATTTTGCATCAGGTGAGCCTTTTACAGAGGAAACGGAAGAAGACATTATAAAGATGATGGAGCCTTCCTATATCGACGGGCTTTCGCTTCTCGGCGGAGAGCCTATGGAAAAGGTTAATCAGAAGGGGCTTTTGCCTTTCGTAAAAAAGGTGAAGGAGCGCTATCCCGATAAAAACATCTGGTGCTACACGGGTTATTTATACGAGGATTTGCTTCCCGGCGGCAAGGTGCACACCTGTGAAACAGATGAGCTTTTGGGTTTAATCGACATACTGGTTGACGGTGAGTTTAAGGAAGAGCTTCACAGCATAATGCTTAAGTTCCGCGGTTCATCAAACCAGAGAGTAATTGACCTTAACAAAACAAGAAACTCGGGTGAAATCACCCTCTTTCTTGAATAACACGCAAAAAAACAGCTCCGGAAACCGGAGCTGTTTTTGCAACTGTCTGCAACTTAAAAAGATAAATTAACCCACAAAGCGAAAGTGGTTCTTGGCAAAAGCAACTTTGTATGTTACAATATTATGTTGCAGAGTTAACTCTGAGGCCGGTATACGGTTCGAAACGTATGCCCTAAAAAAACATTGCCACAGTTTGACAGATGTGGTATACTGAGGAGGGTAAAAAACGCAAAAAGGATGACGGTGAATTTATGAAAAAAGTGGCTTTGTTTGTAGCATTGTTGACACTGATGCTTTCAATCGTTCTGATATTTTCCCTTTGCAGCAGAAAAACAGAGCCGGCAAAAGAAATTTTGTCATTTGCTGGGAATATTCAAAACGGCGGATATGTTATAGAAATTGGAGGTGAATATTATTATAACAGCGAGGAGGATGATTGCAGTCTTTATAAAATTTCTTCCGACGGGAAAGAAGAAAAAATAACCGGTGGCGGGCATCGCTTTTACGAAATGAATTACGGTGACGGATATATATATTATATAACGGGGGCACCGGGAATGGTGAATAAAACGTCTATTGACGGAAAATATACGAAAAGACTGGTCAACCAAAGAGTGGGAAATCTGTTGTTTTATAATAACCGTATGTTTTACCGCTTATCCGAAGATGACGACTGGGGAAAGCTTTATTCTGCAAATTTAAACGGAAAAGACAGAAAGCTTTTGGCACAAAGAGCATTGAGTTTTTGCATATATGACGGAAGAATTTATTACTGTGATATAGAAAATGAAAGTGCATTATGCTCAATGAAGCTTGACGGTACAGACAAGGTGAAAATCAACGATTCTTATACAAACGACTTATTTGAAGAAAACGGGATGCTCATTTATTCGGATGATAACAGAGAGGGTAGGCTTTTTTTATACGATATTGAAAATAAAGTTGAAAAATGTATAAGCAAGGACAGGTGCTGGAACTTAAACAGCAATAAGGATTGGATATTTTACAGAAATCAGAGCGATAAGGGAAGCCTTTATTGCATCAGCTTCGACGGAAGCGAAAAACATAAGCTTGTTGAAGGAAATATATCCCATATTATTGTAACAACGGATTATATATTTTACAGAGATATAGGAGATAAAAACAAAATAAAGAAATATGAGCTTTTGAATGGAGTAACATCCGAGCCGGAAAAATATACAGATATTGTCTTATCATATAAAACGGATGAAACAGTTTACGAACACGTGAAGGACAAAAGCTATACTTATAAAGAGATAAATATTACATATCCCGTGCTCTATACAGGGTCTGACAAAATAAATGCTTTGATTGAACGGGAGGCAGTGAGTATATTTGACTTCAGCTATTATGGAGACCCGGAAAATTTAAAGCTTGATATAGACTATAAAATAGCATATATGGACGAAGAAATAATAAGCATTATATTTAAGGGATATGGAGACCGCAAATACTCTAATCACCCCACATATCATTTTTACACATTGAACATAGACCTTGTGACAGGAGAGAAGCTGGTGCTTTCCGATATCGTCGATGTTGATGCGGTAATCAATGATTTGAATGAAAAAAATTACAGCTTCGTGATGTATGAAACCGAAAGTGTTTCAGAAAGATATTACATAAATGATTATGTTGAATTTGATAAGCTTTATTCCTGCGACAGCGGAAATTCTGTATACAGCTATGTTACAAAGGACGGAATTGGGTTAAGCATTCCGGTTTCTCATGCAATAGGTGACCATAAAGAAGTTGAAATTCCTATTGAAAGAAAGAGATAAAACCCCCTTAAAAATCCCTATATAGAAGCGTGGATGAAAAACTACAATCCTTTGGCGAATAATAAAAAGGATGACGGTGAGCAAGAATGAAAACGAAGAATGGTCAATAAATATAAGTAAGGGAACTGTAGCTAATGATGTGGCTAAAATATCTCAAATTTTAAGAGCAGTTAATCCGTATAAAATAAGAGTATATTTTAATACAGTAAGGTGATGTTATGAACTTCGTAAAGAGACATAAGATTTTTGTATTAATTGCGGTTATTCTGTGCGTAATTACTTTTTTATGCTTCGGAATAAGGTTTGCAGATTATTTACACTCTGAATTTATTGATTGGATTCATCGTAGCTTGGATTACGAAAGAGCCTTGGAAGGCGTGGATGATTTCACCTGTGTGTTCTATCGCGACGGAACATACAGGATAAATTATCACAGTGGCAGATACAGCTTTGACTATTATGCAGAGGATGAAGTTATAACCATATTTCCAAGCATAAAAGACTATACCGGCTCAAGTGGTCATATCAATAATTTGTACATCGAATCGGAAGAAGGCTATGTTATGCTTACAAAAGGGAACAAAGCTACTTTTTACCTTTACGAAGACGTTATATTGCCCGATGTGCTACTTGAGGATGAAAGAGTAAGCGTAATAAAAATAAAGTCAAAAAGAGAAGTGCCGTTCAGGAAAATCTTTACTACAGTTTTCTTTGAGCCAAAGGGTTATTAATAGCCGAAGATTTAATTTAATGCCGCTATTTATCAGCGTGGACTATGTTGACACAGAAGGTACAACACGCAAAAAAACAGCTCCGGTTTCCGGAGCTGTTTTTGCATCTGTCTGTATTATTTCGCTATTCCGTAGGTTGCAAAGGTGCAGGAGACGCCGTTTGCATCTGATACAAAGAAGCGATACATATATCCCTCTATAAGGCCGCCGGGAATAAATAAACTCATTGTTCCGTCGTTGTTTCTCGCAATTAAGCCCTCGCCGACGGTGGCGGTTATTGCCTTTGCCGTTACCTCGTTAAAGGTAGCGCCTGTTCCGGGATTATCTGCCCTTCTGTAATAAATAGTGTATGTATCACAGCCGGTGTCAGCAAATCTTATTTCGCAAAAATCAAAGGAAAGGTGCGTAGGTGCGGAAGCATCAAGTGACGCAGGGAATAAAAATTCGGGAGTTATGACAGGGGATTCCTGTTCATTTGCGGGAGCTTCCGTATTTTCGGTTTGTGCGGTTGCTTCTTCTGTTCCTTGCGCTTCTTCAGTTATCACTTCTTCTGCGGCAACCGTTTCTTCCGTAGCAGGTGCTGCTTCTGCAGGGGGTACTTCTTCCGCTGCCGGCTTAACAAAATTGGGATTGTGATACTGTGCCGAACGAAAATCGTATTCCGAAATATATCCTGAAGTTGTTCCCTTGTGACCGTAAACGGTTACATATAAACTTCCGCCTGAGGTCTTTTCGATTTTAAGGTTAAGCATTGCCTTATTGGAGGGGTTAACTGCATTGAAGGAACCGTCCTCCTTCTTTTCGGTAACCACAACAAAGTGACGGTTTCCGGTGCGGTTGGGGTTGGTTGCAGCCGTAAAGTAAATGATTACGGGGCTGTAGGAGCCGTCGCCGTTTATATAGCGGTCAAAAGAGGCGAAAAAGTCATAGGTTTCACCGCCTGTTGCCCCGGGAACATCATTAAGAACCGTGGAAAACGGATTGCCCCAGGTATATCCCCTGGAAATCCAGTAGTTGCCCAGGTCTAATGGAGTCTTGTTGATTCCGATGGCAGAAAGTGCCATAGAAACAGAGGCCGTTCCGCATTCATTGTGCGCCCAGGGAGAAAACCTTCCCCAGTAATCCTGATAGTATACATCACTTGAACGTATCTGGGACACATAGCGGACAGTACCGGGAGTAACCGACTCCGAATAATTATAGTCCACCAAAACAGCGGCATTGACGCTGACGGAAAGAATTAAAATTACTGCGCTGATAAGGCATAAAAGCCGTTTTTTCATCGTCTCAAATCCTTTCGGTAATCATTTTAAACGGTGAATTTTGCAAAATTATGACAAAAGTCAGCTACTATTATAACATTTTGTCAAAATTCTGTCAACTTTAAAATGGTCGGGCTTCCCGATTAAATTAGCATCACTCATTGACTTTTGAAAAAAATATGTTATAATATAGGAAGGTGGCGCAGTATTCTAGTCAGTACTTGCTGTTCTGAAGGCGGTCGTAAAAAGCCGCTTAAGGGCACATCGATGAAGTTCCTGGTGCTTGCTTCCGATGCCGGTCGGGGGTGTGTGCTGGGAGTTAAGGACTGGGGGCGGACCGCAATGGCATGCGGCGCATGACCCTCTTTCCGTGGAGACTTTACTTTGTGGTTAATGCGGACACAATTTAGCTACGGGTAAGGATTAAACCTGCCATGCAGTGCTTTTCTGTGCTGTGGGTAGCGTAGCCTGCCTTGAGTGGGTATGTAGGATAGCGGACAGACAGCACCCTCTTGGCCGAGAGAGTGAGGTTATAGCTTCTTGAAAGCATATCTGCAAAAGAGGATAGGAACGGTTTTGTGCTGTGAAGGAAAACTTCTAGACTGTACCTTTTGTGGTGCAGGAAGGATTGTAGTGCGGACTTAGTGGCAATTCGGTAATGTCTAAGGCGACTTGACAAGGGCTGATTTAAAGGGAAACCGCTCCCATCGGCGACGGGGGAGGATCAGGGCGGGAAATCCGACCGAACCTATGCCGCAAAATTTACTTCTTGCATTGCCACCTCATTTTTTAATCCTTGCGGGGGAAAGCATTTCCCGCGATTTATTTATGGAGTGTGATTTTTTTTGGATACTGTCCGAAGTAGTAAGCCCGATCCTCAGGAAAAGGCTTTGAAACAAAAGCGTAAATATTTAAAATGGGCATTTTTAAGTATGCTTCTGACTTTTTCGCTTTCAGTACTTATCAACATCGTTTCGGAGATTGCCATAAAGGGCGCTCCGGCAGGAATTGCACTTTGCGTTTTGCTTGCAATCATTTTAATAGGCGTTCTTTTCGATATTGTGGGAACTGCGGCTACCGCGGCGGAGGAAGCACCCTTTCATTCCATGGCATCAAGAAAGGTAAAGGGCGCGGCGAAAGGTATCGCTCTTCTTCGTAATGCGGAACGTGTTTCCAATATCTGTAACGATGTAATAGGTGACATCTGCGGTATCGTTTCGGGTTCAACCACTGCTGTTATTGTAGGAATGCTTTTTGTGAAAAATTCGGATATGGCGTTCTGGGGCGGTATTGTTGTCACAGCATGTGTTGCATCTTTAACCGTAGGAGGTAAGGCCTTCGGTAAGGGAATTGCCATTTCCAAGAGCAATGATATAGTGTTCATGGTTGCCAAAGCACTTTCTGTTTTTGAGAAGGATGCGAAAACTAATGGAAAAAAGAAAAATACTAAATGAAAATTTAACACACGATGACTTAAAAGACCTTGATTTTGAGGGGCTTACTATGCTTTCTTCCGAAATCAGGGACTTTTTGATTGCCGGCGTTTCCAAAACAGGCGGACATCTTGCATCTAACCTGGGTGTTGTTGAGCTTACGGTTATGCTGCACAGATGTTTTGATTTTAAAAAGAACGACAGAATTATTTTTGATGTGGGACATCAGAGCTATGTCCACAAAATTCTGACCGGCAGAATGAATGGGTTTGAAAATTTGCGTAAGACCGGTGGAATGTCGGGCTTTCCGAGACGTGAGGAAAGTGAGACCGACCTTTTTGATACAGGTCACTCCGGCACAAGCCTTTCTCTGGCGGACGGAATTGCCACGGCAAAAATGCATACGGGCGAAGAAGGCTGCACCGTTGCGTTAATCGGTGACGGTGCTTTTACCGGCGGTCTTTGCTATGAGGCATTAAATAACATCGGAAACACGAAAAAAAATATTCTTATCATATTAAATGATAACGGAATGTCCATATCGGAGAATGTCGGCGCTGTGTCAAATCTCCTTACAAAGGTAAGGGCAAGCAAGGGGTATAACAGGGCAAAGTCCGGTGTCAAGGATGCTCTCGGCTTGTTAAAGGGCATCGGCCCCGCACTGGAAAAAGGAATTCGCCACATAAAGAACGGACTTAAAGGGGCTATAGTTCCTTCGGTATTCGCCGAAAGTCTCGGAATAACCTATTTAGGACCTGTGGACGGGCATAACGTCAAACAGCTTGAATACTACATAAGCAGTGCGAAAAATATCGAAGGCCCTGTGCTTCTTCATGTGAAAACCGTGAAGGGAAAAGGCTATGCCCATGCAGAGGGAGAACCTTCAAAATTCCACGGCGTATCAGACTTTGAGGTGGACAAGGGTATAACCCACAGCATAAAGTCGGATTTTTCGGGTGCTTTCGGGATGGAGCTTTGTCTTCTTGCAATGAAAAACGAGCGTATCGTTGCGGTATGCCCTGCAATGACAAAGGGCTGTGGCCTTTCGGGCTTTGCAGAAAGCTTTCCCGACCGTTTTTACGATTGCGGAATTGCGGAGGAGCACGCGGTTACCTTTGCCGCCGGCCTTGCAAAGGGCGGGCTTGTTCCCGTTGTGGCTACCTACTCAACCTTTATGCAAAGAGCGTACGACGAAATATGGCACGATGTTGTCATGAATAATCTTCATGTGGTTTTCTGCCTTGACAGGGCGGGGCTTCCCGGTGCGGACGGAAAAACCCACCAGGGAATTTATGACTTATCCTATCTCGGAAATATTCCGAATCTTCCAGTGCTTTCTCCGTCGTCCTTTGCGGAGCTTTCAAAAATGCTCCGTTTTGCGGTGGAGGAATATGACGGCCCCATAGCAATCCGCTATCCAAAGGGCTCCGACAGGGAATGCGGCTTTTCATCCTTTACCTTCGGAAAGGCAGAGCTTTGCAAAGAGGGGACAGATATAACGGTTGTTTCGGAAGGGCTTATGCTTAAGGATGTGCTGGATGCGGCACTTGAGGCTGAAAAAGAGGGTGTGCGGGCAGAGGTAATAAAGCTTTCCACCGTAACTCCTGTTGATTTGGAAGAAATAAAAAAATCCGTATCCGGGACAGGCTGTCTCTTAACGGTAGAGGCAAATGTCATTCGTGGCGGAATGGGTGAGGCGATTTTCTCGGCTCTTCGTGCAAAGGGCGGAATAAAAGCCTTCCCCAATGCATTTATCGAGCACGGAAAGACCGGGGATATTTTAAGTGCATACGGTCTTGACAAAGAAGGAATAAAAGAAGCCATCATAAAAGAAGCGGGTGCAAAAAATGAGGCTTGACTTATATATGGTTGAAAACTCTCTGGCAAGAAGCAGGGAGCAGGCAAAGGAATTGATTCTGGCAGGCAAGGTGATGCTGGACGGTAAGGTATGTGAAAAGCCGAGCACTTCCGTTTTTAATCAGACGGTTACCGTAAGTGAAGAAGAAAGCTTTGTGGGGCGCGGGGCGAAAAAGCTTCTTAAGGCATTTTCGGTTTTTCATCTTGATGTGAAAGAGAAAATATGTATAGACGCAGGCGCATCCACAGGGGGCTTCACCGAAATTATGCTTAAAAACGGTGCATCGAAGGTTTACGCCGTGGACGTAGGACAGGATCAGCTTGCAGAAAGCCTTAAGGCAGATGAAAGAGTTATAAATCTTGAAAAGACCGATATAAGAAATCTGGAGCTTTCGGAAAAGGCGGATTTTTTCACGGCGGATGTGTCGTTTATTTCCCTTACCCAGGTGCTTTATCATCTTTTCCGCCTTTCGGGAGAGGGAGCCTTTGGTGTATGCCTTGTAAAGCCTCAGTTTGAGGCGGGGCGAGGGTTTGTCGGCAAAAAAGGTGTGGTAAAGGATAAAAAAGCACATATAAGAGTGCTTTCCGATATAACGGAATACGCAAAGGGCATAGGCTTTTCCGTAAAGGGACTTACTCCGTCGCCCATCACGGGACAAAACGGAAACATAGAATATCTTTTATATTTAAGTAAAAGCGGGGAAGACGGAGAATATTCCGTGGAAAAAACCGCTGCGGATGCATTTGGAGGGAATTTATGAATATAGAAAAAACTCTTGAAAATTTAAGAAAGAATAATATGGCGGCATATTTTGTTGAAAATAAAAATGAGGCACTCGGATTGATAAAGGAGCTTATGGCAAAGGGCGAAACCGTTTCCGTGGGCGGCTCGGTTACCCTTGGTGAGGCGGGCGTTCTGGATTTGCTCCGGAGCGGAGACTATAATTTCCTTGACCGCTACAAGGAAGGACTTACAAGGGAAGAAGTAACAAGGGTTTTCAAGGAAAGCTTTTTTGCCGATACCTACCTTACAAGCAGTAACGCCATAACCGAAGAGGGCGAGCTTTACAACGTGGACGGCAATGCAAACCGGGTTGCCGCAATGCTTTTCGGCCCGAAGTCTGTAATAGTTCTTGCGGGTAAAAACAAAATAGTCGGAAGCTTAAAGGAAGCGGAAAAGAGGGTGAAAACCGTTGCCGCACCGAAAAATGTAAAAAGGCTTTCGATGAAAACCTACTGCAGCGAAAAGGGCTTTTGTATGGGTGCGGATGATGAAAAAATGTGTGCCGGATGTCAGAGCGAGGACAGAATCTGTGCAAGCTATACGGTAATGGCACGCCAGAGAATAAAGGACAGAGTTAAGGTAATTATAGTAAATGAAGAGCTGGGTTATTAATTCCTGAAGGAGGGCTACAGATGGATAAGAAGAAAATTCTGGTAGTTGATGACGAGAGAGCCATCGGCGATATCTTAAAAATAAATTTAGAGAGAGAAGGCTATGCCGTTGCCGTTGCAATGGATGGTGAAGAGGGCGCCAATATGGCTTTTTCGCTTAATCCCGACCTTGTACTGCTGGATGTTATGCTTCCCAAGATGGATGGCTTTGAGGTTTGCAAGAAAATCCGCCGTGAGAGCGAGGTTCCGATTGTTATGCTTACTGCACGGACAGAGGAAATCGACAAGATTTTAGGCCTTGAGCTGGGCGCGGATGACTATGTTACAAAGCCCTTCTCGGTGCGGGAGCTTATGGCGAGAGTCAAGGCGAACTTAAGACGTACCGTAAGTAAGGAGAATATTCCCGACACGGAGGAAAATACCATAAAAATAGGTGAAATCACCATAAATACGGCAAGCTACGAACTCAGGAAGAGCGGTAAGGTAATAGAGCTTACACTTAGGGAGTTTGAGCTTGTAAAGTATCTTGCGGAATCTCCCAACCGTATTTTTTCAAGAGAGACTCTTCTTGAAAAGGTGTGGGGCTATGAGTATTACGGAGATATGAGAACCGTTGACGTTACGGTAAGACGTCTCCGCGAAAAAATCGAGGACGATCCCGGCGAGCCCAAGTATATTATGACACGCCGCGGCGTTGGATATTACTTCTCAAAGGAAGAATAATTATGTTCAAAAGTATACAGTGGAAAATACTCACCCTGTTTATACTTCTTACTGTCATAGTAATGACTTTTGTTGCCGTATTCTCGGCAAGAGGCGTCAAGCACTATTATCACGAGCAGTTTGCCATTGACATGGAAGAAAGCGTATTTACGGAGAGTATGACGAAACAGCTTAATAGTGCGTCACAAAGCTCTTTTTCCGAGCTTTGTGACCTTCTCGGTAAGTTTTCCGTCAGAATCGGGATTGACTCCTACCGTGAGCTTTATATCCTTTCGGGATATGATGCCAGATGTCTTTTCTCCCTTTCGGGAAGAGCGCTTGATGCGGACTATGAAATTACGGGAAATGTTCTTGCGGCGCTAAACGGCGTTGTGGGAGGAGATATAAACGAGCACGGTGCGATAATGGACTATGCAGTTCCGCTTATGAGCGGGGATGAGGTTGCATACATCATATATGTGACGGATACCAAGGTGGAAATGTTTGAGGTTATGAAAAGCATTCTGACCAATATTTTCCTGGCGCTCGTAATCGGTATTTTCATTTCGGTTTTTCTGGGCTTTGTGCTTTCAATTACACTTATAAGGCCCCTTAAGAGACTTCAGAAGTCGGCATCACAGCTGGCTGAAGGAAACTTTACGGGAAAAATAAAGGTAAACAACGACGACGAAATCGGCCGGCTTACCAAGGACTTTAACTATATGTCAGAGGCACTGGAAACCGGTATGATCCGTCTTGAAGCTGAGAAAAATAAGGTTGAAACCGTGCTTTTGTATATGACTGACGGCGTTATGGCGTTCAATGCGGACGGAAATCTGATTCATATAAATCCTGCGGTAACAAAGCTTCTTGACATAGAGGAAGAAGAAATAGGCAGCTTTGATGAGTTTTTTGAATCCCTGGGTACGGATATTAATCTTGGTCAGTTTTTATATCTTTCCACGGAGCCATTTGAAAGCAGTATAAGCCTGGGAGAAAAGCATTTAAGGGTTTATCTTGCGCCGCTTCAGAAAAACGGAAAGGTAGACGGTGTTGTTGCGGTGTTCCACGATTATACCCGTCAGCAGAAACTTGACGATGCGAGACGTGAGTTTGTTGCCAACGTTTCCCACGAGCTCAGAACTCCAATAACGGTTGTTAAAAGCTACACGGAAACCCTTATGGATATGGGAGCAGGGGACGAAACCACAGCTCATATGCTTGGTGTCATAAATGAAGAAGCAGACAGAATGACAAGGCTCATAAGAGACCTTCTTGCCCTGTCCAAGCTTGACAACAACAGGGAAATGCAGAAGTTGCCCGTAGATTTGCCTGCCCTTGTTGCTTCGGTGTGTGACCGTCTTTCCATAGAGGCATCGGAGCATAAGCAGAAAATTGTCCGTGATATCGCAGAGGAGGAGTTTTCAATTCTGATGGATAAGGACAGAATGGAACAGGTTTTGGTAAACATCGTAGGCAATGCCATAAAGTATACAAAGGACGGCGGAACGATAGAGGTCGGCTTAAAGCATGACGAAGAAAACGCCTATATCAGGGTTAAGGATAACGGTATCGGTATCCCTAAGGAAGATCAGGCGCGTATATTTGAGCGTTTTTACCGTGTAGATAAAGCAAGAAGCCGTGCCATGGGAGGAACGGGATTAGGTCTTGCCATAGCCAAGGAAATTGTGGATGCCCACGGCGGAACCATAAGCCTTGAGAGCTATGAAGGCCGGGGAACAACGGTTACCATCACCCTTCCTTTTCTCGGATAGAGCATTTTTTAATATGTTAATCAAAAGTAATTCCGATGTAATACTCCTGTAACATTGGTGTGTTATAATAATTACAGAATACTGAAAGGAGGCGCCGATAATGAAAAAGTTAATATCTTTGATTCTTGTTTTGATTATGCTTGTATCTATGTCGGCTGTCAGCCTTGCAGCAGGAGTAACTTATAAGGATGTGGGAAATGCGGCAAACATTCTGGTAATTAAAAAGCCTGAGAATGCCCAGTCCCAGAGTAATAAGAGCGTTTATCCCGTTTCCGGAGTTGCGAATCCCGGATGTACAGTAACGGTGCTTACATATAACAGTGAAGACGGTCTTTATTATCCCAAGCAGGATAATGAAGGAAAGGTTTTGCAGACAACTGTTGGTGCAAGCGGGCTGTTTTGCTTCAATGTCCAGCTTTCTTCCGGCGATAACAATCTGGCTGTTCAGGCTGTAACTGAAGATAATACAAGGGTACAGAGAGTGTTTTTCAAAATAAACCTTGTGTCTCTTGGCTGGTACAACAGTATAAAGAGTCTTATAAACGGATGGATAAAATAAACAGGGAGAAGTAAAATGAAGGAACGTATCAAAAGCTTCGTTCTCGTGTTGCTTATACTTTTAAGTATATGGCTTACTTCAGAAACATGGATTGATAAAAGGTTATGGCCGGATGGCTATAGCCTTTTTGTTAATGTAAAAGAATGGCCCATAATCAGAGAATTTTTTGAAAAAAGCTATTCTCAGCCCATGGAAAATTTAAGCAAGGCGAGAAAAATAGTAATTGCGGACGGCTCAGGCTCAAGTGCGGTGTTCTATAACGGAGACCGTATTTTTAAAAATGTTTATTCGGATATTGAGGAGCTTCTTACTTCCTTTATGAAGGGAGAGGTAAGCATCAGGGCTAAATCCAATCTTACCGGAGAAAATGTGAGAGAGCTTTTAAACGAGCAGATAATGTATGCCTATGTCAACTATTCGGTTGCTATGCCGGGTGGATTTTTCGGACAGCTTATGGGTGTTGCAGAATCGGAGGCTTTCTCGGATCTTTCATCGGTAAGGGACTTTTTCATTATGCCTACGGGTGAGGAAAGCCTTGAACTTATCGCAATTGACGGTGAAAACGGAAATGTTATGCGCTATGAGCTTAACTATGAAAATACAGCGGGGCTTATAGAAAAGTTTGTGGGCTATGCTGAGGATGTTCCGCCCGAAAACTATTGCGTTATGGCACTGCAGATGAATATGGATATATCGTCACCTGACGATGCGGTTAAGATGAAGACCTTGCTTGATTCCTTTCTGGTTCTGGATTCCGCTTCCACGGCTGACAGTAAAAAGGCTGAAATTGTAAGCCGCAACCTTGTTGAAAACGGCATTCCGGATGAGGTTATAAGATGTTTTTCATACAGCCCGGATTCGCTCTACCGTTATGTTGACAGTGAAGGAACGGTTATTTATCTGGAAAATGATTCATCTCTTAAAATTTATAAAAACGGACTTGTGGAATATGAGGCGACAGCAAAGGAATACGGTATTCCGCTGGCAGGAGGAACAAGTCTTTACGAGAAGCTTAACAGTGCAATCCGCTTTGCCGGAAAGGTATATTCCGCAGCATCGCCGGACGGTGAATTTTCAATGAATGTATCAAGGGATATCCGCCTTAATGCAAGCGGGGACACGGAGTTTCTGTTTGACTACTATTATGAGGGAACTCCTATCGCAATAAAGATGAACGACGGGGAAACAAAGATGCGTCATGCTGCCGAGATGACGGTGTCCGGGGGGAACATAACAAAATTCCGCATACTTTTAAGAAGCTATTCCGGCTCGGAAAAACATCGGGATTTTATGAATATTTACGAGGCGATAGACAAAATTGCGGCAAATTATGAGGATGCCGAAGAGCCTGTGAAAATCGAGGATATGTTTCCGGCATATATGGAAGATGGCGGAAGCGAAAGACTTTTGCCCTGCTGGGTAGGATATGTTGCGGGATTGCCTATAGTGATCTGTGAATAATTGTTGAAGAAAGGAGCTTTATATGAACTGGAAGAAAATAAAAACTGTATTGATATTTCTGTTTCTTGCAATTGATATTTTTCTTATAATATGGAATATAATGCTCCGTCATGAGGCTCTGGTGGTGGACGAAAGAACCATTCGCGATACATCGATGCTTCTGGAAAAACGCGGAATTAAAATTCCCGACGGAATAATTGACGAGGAGATTCCCGAGATAAACGGTATTTCGGTGCGGAATGTTCTTGCTTCGGAAGCGGAGTTTGTGGGCGGTATTCTCGGGAAAAGATATGAAAAAGAGAACAATGTTTTCTACAATGATGAGTGTTCGGTTGAAATAAACGGCAACAGCTTCGTAATAGAAAGCAATGTAAAAATAAAAAATGCGGAGGAAGCGGAAAAATGGCTTGAAGAGCTGGGCTTTGACCTGAAAGATACGGTAAAGGCAGAGTACAGAGGAGAGCTTATAATCAAAAGCGTATATAAAGGCTATGACATTTACGGAAGCCGTATTTCCGTTAAAGTCAAAGGAAATACGACGGTTGCTTACGGAAGCTTTTTCTATGTGATTGAAGGATCTGAAAATAAAACGGAAATCCGTCACGCCACGTCGGTGCTTCCGAGGCTTATCCAGGAGGGTATAGCAAACTGCTCGGTATCAGCGGTAAATGTCGGCTATAAGGTGGACAGCGCAGACAATAAATTTGCCGAAGCAACGGCAACGCCCACCTACAGAATTCTGCTTTCAGACGGCAGAGAAATTTTTTACAATGCGACAAAATAGTGTTTACAAATTAAAGTAATTGTGGTATTATATGTGCTGCAGTTACTTTTGATATGTGCCCGTAGCTCAGTTGGATAGAGCAATAGCCTCCGACGCTATGTGCCGTGCGTTCGAATCGCATCGGGCATACCAAAGAAAAGAGCACTGCCCGAAAGGGTGGTGCTCTTTTCTTTGGTAATATTCAATGCAGCGATTCGAACTTGTCGCAGCACAAATTGCCCGCAGGGAATTTGTGCTATGTCGCATCGGTACACTGCCGCATGGCTTAGCACTATCGCAGCAACACAAACGGGACAGCACAGAGACCGTCCCCTACGGTCGCAGCACAAATTGCCCGAAGGGAATTTGTGCCATGTCGCATCGGTACACTGCCGTTTGGCTTAGCACTTTTTTGGCAACGCAAACGGGACGGCACAGAGACCACCCCCTACTGTCGCAGCACAATCGGCAATACAGGCGGTACGTAGGGGAGGGGCTTGCTCCTCCCGTTTGGAAATCGTCTTTTTCCAAACAAAAAACCGGCAGACTCCTCGTTCTGTCGGTTTGATGCTTTCAGTCTAAGGGCCTGTCGTCGGAAATAACGCCGCGCTCTTTGAAGAGAAGGGTTATGCACCAGATGCCCGCCAGTCCCACAAGGGAATAAATGATTCTGCTTAAGAGTGCTGCCTGACCGCCAAAAAGAGTGGCGACAAGGTCAACACCGAAAAGACCGATGGAACCCCAGTTTACGGCACCGACAATGACCAGCACCAATGCAATTATGTCCGCTATCATCATATAAATCACTCCTTACAGAGTTAAGTATAGCCAAAGGGCGGACTGTTTATGCATTATACATTAAAAATTATTTGTGCTACATTAAAATAAATTAAAAGTGAAAGCGAGTCAACGATGGTTGTGATGAAGGGCGATGCCATAATTGCGGGATCAAAGCCCAGCTTTTTTGCCCCCACGGGAAGCAGACAACCGATGGTTTTTGCAAAAATTACCGTAATCAAAAGACTTATGCTTACGGTAAGCGCCATATCGATAACAAGGCTTAAAGCAAATTCGCCGCCGCCGAAATAATATTTCATAATAAAAATTCTTATGAAGTTGACAAGTGCAAGGGAAACTCCGCAAAGGAGGGAAATCCTTATTTCCTTAAACCACGCTTTTAATACATCAAGACCTTTAAGCTCACCCAGCGCAAGACAGCGGATAATAAGAATTGAGGTCTGAGAACCGCAGTTACCGCCGGTGTTCATCAGCATTGGTATAAAGCCGATGAGAAAGCCGAGAGAAGATAATCTGGATTCAAAGGAATCGATAATCGCACCGGTAATCGCGGCGGAAAGCATAAGTATCATAAGCCAGGGAATTCTGTTTGCAAAGTGACGGAAAACGCCTGTCTTAAGGTAGGAATCCTCGGAAGGCGTAACCGCTGCCATAATTTCAAAGTCCTCGGTTGTCTCTTCTTCAATAACGGTTACGGCGTCATCAACGGTAATGATGCCGACAATTCTGTTCTCGGTATCAACCACCGGCATTGCGAGTAAACCGTACTTTGTAAACATCGCGGCAACCTCTTCCTTATCGTCACCGGTATGACAGAAGACGATTCGTTCATCCATAATGTCGCTGATTAAGGTGTCCTCGCTTGCAAGAATGATGTCCTTAAGGGAGAGTGTACCGATTAAAACTCTGTCCTTTTCCGTAACATAAAAAGTGGAAATGTCCTCAACCGAATCACCGAATCGTCTGATATGGACAAGAGCACCCTTCACGGTCATTTCCTTTTTAAGGTCGATAAATTCGGTGTTCATTAAGCTTCCCGCCGAATCCTCGGGATAGCGGAGAAGCTGATTTATCGATTTTCTGGTATCGGGATCTGTATGCTTTAAGATACGGTTTACCATATTGGCAGGCATTTCCTCAAGCAGATCCACCGTATCATCCACGAAAAGCTCGTTTAAAATATTGTGAAGCTCTCTGTCCGTAATGGCAGAAATTACACTTTCCTGCAAATCCGAGTCCATGGAGGCGAAAATTTCCGCCGCAGGCTCTTTCGGGATAATGCGGAAAATCTTAACCGCATCCTCCTCTTTTAATTCTGCGAGAATTTCTGCAATATCAACCTCGTTGAACTCTTTTAAAATTTCTTTTATTTCAGAAAATTTTCTCTCGGAAAGCAGCAGGGATAAATTTTCCGTAATTTCTTTTTCAAACATAAAAAAACCGCCTTTCCGCACAGGCGAAAAAGCGTAACAAAAGGAGACAGGGGATTACCTGCCGCTTCCGGACGCCTGACAACCGTGCGATATTTTATTGAAAATACATAATCGACTACTGTCCGCGTCCATAAAAACACCTCCGTTTTTTAATAAATTTATTATAGCACTCAGAATTTAATAAGTCAATAACGATATTTTATACAAAAATCGCGGAAAATATGCTTGTTTTACTTGACTAAAACACTATTTTAATATAAAATAATATAGATATAGTATACTAAGGAAGGTATGCGGATTTTTATATCGGGCAGAAAAGAAAAATTAAGTCCGGCATACTATCAGGATAACAGCGGAAGAGAGGAGCGCTTAACGTGTTCGCAGATAAGGCGGAAATTTTAATAAAAGCAGGTAACGGCGGAAACGGACTTGTGTCCTTCAGACGTGAAATTTATGTGCCTGCCGGCGGACCCGACGGCGGTGACGGCGGCAAGGGCGGCGACATTGTTTTTGTAATAGATCCCGAGGTTAACACTCTTGCGGATTTTAAATTCAAAAGAAAATATTTTGCGGAAAACGGCGAGGACGGAAAGGCGAAAAAATGCTTCGGTAAAAGCGGAGCCGACCTTTTAATCGGTGTTCCCGAAGGAACACTTATCCGTGATAAGGAAACAGGAAAAATTCTTGCCGATATGACAGGCGAAAATAAAAGAGTGGTTGTGGCAAAGGGCGGAAACGGCGGCTTTGGAAATCAGCATTTTGCAACCCCGGTGCGCCAGGCACCACAGTTTGCAAAAAGCGGAATAAAAACAAAGGAGCAGACCGTGACACTGGAGCTTAAAATGATAGCGGACGTCGGTCTTGTGGGCTTTCCCAATGTGGGTAAAAGCACAATTTTATCCTGCGTAACAAAGGCACAGCCTAAAATTGCAAACTATCACTTTACCACACTTCAGCCCAATTTGGGCGTTGTGTTTATGGGCGAGGGAAGAAGCTTTGTTTTAGCCGACATCCCCGGAATAATCGAGGGTGCATCCGAAGGCCTCGGCCTCGGCCACGACTTTTTGCGTCACATCGAAAGAACGAGAATAATAATTCACGTTGTGGATGTGTCGGGAAGCGAAGGAAGAAACCCCATAGAGGATTTTGAAAAAATAAACGAGGAGCTTTTGGCATATAATGCCAATCTTGCCGCACTTCCCCAGGTTGTGGCGGCAAATAAGTCGGATATTGTATATGACGAGGAGATGAAGGATGCATTTCTTAACTACCTTAAGGAGCGTGACATTCCCTGCTTCCTGATTTCCGCGGCAACACATCAGGGCCTGATGCCCCTTCTCAATTATGTGGAAAGTCAGCTTAAAACTCTGCCTCCCATACCCGTGTTTGAGACAGAAATCGCCTACGACCTTGAAGCAGAAACCTCAGATGAGTTTGAAATCACCTTCGAGGACGGTGTTTACTATGTGGACGGGCCCTTCGTTGAAAGGTTAGTCGGCAGCGTAAACTTTGAAAACGACGAGTCCGTGGCATATTTCCAGAGGACACTGCGTAAGCGCGGCATAATCGATGCTTTGGTTGAAGCAGGCTGCCGTGAGGGTGACACGGTTTGCGTAATTGATATTGAATTTGAATATAAGGACTGATTTTTTTGTTAACAAGTAAAGAAAGAGCCTATTTAAGAGGCGAAGCAAATAATATACAGGCAAATTATCAGATAGGTAAGGGCGGTATTACAGATGCTCTTTGTAAGAGCCTGTCTGAAGCATTGGAAGCAAATGAGCTTATCAAGGTAAAGATTCTTGAAAACGCTGACCTTCCCACTAAAAGTGCGGCAGTAACAGTTGCGGCGGCAACAGCTTCCAACATCGTTCAGTGCATAGGAAGAGTTTTCGTGCTTTTCCGTCCCCACAGGGAAAAGGAAAAGAGGAAATATCTTAAATGAGAAAAATCGCTCTTTTCGGCGGAAGCTTTGATCCCATCCACAAGGGACACATTGAAATTGCAAAAGAAGCGGTAAAAGCCCTCTGCCTTGATGAGGTTATATTTATCCCGTCGGGCATAAGTCCTCATAAAGCGGGGCTTACGGCATCGAATGAAGACCGTTATAATATGGTGTGTCTTGCCTTGGAAAATGAGGAAAAGCTTTCCGTATCGGATTTTGAAATTAAAAAAGAAACAAAGTGTTACAGCTTTGAAACCGTAAAGGAATTTAAAAAGCTTTATCCTTCCTGTGAGCTTTATTTCATCATCGGAGACGACCAGTATGAAAAGTTTACCACCTGGTATAAGTGGGAGGAGCTTCTTAAAATGTGCCGCTTTGTTGTTTTCACAAGGGGCGGGGCAGAAATTAAGCCTCCGTTTACGGAAATAAAAATTCCGCCCATCGGAATATCCTCAACCGAAATAAGGGAGAAAATAAAAAACGGGGAGGATGTTGGCGCGAAGGTGAATGAAAAGGTATTATCCTATATAAAGGAAAAAGGGCTTTATAAAGAAAGCTTAAGCGAAATAATAAAAAAGCTTAAGGGAACACTAAAGGAATCAAGATTCCGTCACACTCTTGGAGTTGCGGATACCGCAGTCGCCCTTGCAAAGCACTACGGAGCGGATACCGATAAGGCGTATCTTGCAGGACTACTTCACGACTCGGCAAAGAATTTTACGGATGATGAGCTTTTTGCTCTTTGCGATAAGTATAATATTCCTTTGTCGGAGGACGACAGAAAGGCTCCTCCGATAATCCACTCCTATGTGGGTGCGGCAATCGCAGAAGTGGAATACGGCATAGAAGATAAAGAGATATTGGACGCCATATATTACCACACCACGGGGAGCGAGGATATGTCGCTGCTTTCAAAGATTATCTTTGTTTCCGATATGACTGAGCCGGGAAGGAAGGATTTCCCCGGGCTTTCAGAGATAAGAAGGCTTATGTATGAAGACATTGACAAGGCACTTGTTGCCTCAATGGATGCAACCATCTCATATGCAAAAATGAAGGGCTCCTTTTTACATCCCGATACCCTTAAAGCAAGGAATTTCATTTTAGCGAAAGGAAAAAAATAATGGAAACCAAGGAAAAAACAGCTTTAATAAAAAGTATACTTGAAGATAAAAAAGGAATAGATGTAACGGTGATGGACCTTACTGATATTTCAAATGTAACCGACGCCTTTGTGATTGCGTCGGGCACATCTGTCTCCCACATAAAGGCACTTTCGGATTATGTGGAAGAGGGATTGGGAGAAAAGGGAATTGATCCCCTGCGTGTTGAAGGCTATAACAGCGCCAAGTGGATATTACTTGACTACGGCGATGTTTTAGTTCATATATTCAGCGAGGAAGCAAGACAGTTTTATTCGCTGGAATGGCTCTGGGCGGATGCCCCGAAAGACGAAAATTAAAAAGCAACATCAGAAAGGATGAATTAATATGTACGATTTTAAAACAATAGACAAAAAATGGCAGAACTACTGGGACGAGCACGAGAGCTTCGTTGCAAAAACAGGCGAAGACAAGAAAAAGAGCTTTCTTCTTGTAGAATTCCCCTATCCTTCGGGACAGGGACTTCATGTTGGTCACCCCAGATCCTACACCGCTCTTGACAGCGTTGCAAGAAAGAGAAGACTTGACGGTGAAAACGTGCTTTTCGCCATCGGCTGGGATGCTTTCGGTCTCCCCGCTGAAAACTATGCCATAAAGAACCACGTTCATCCCCGTATCGTTACGGAGCAGAACATCAAAAACTTCAAGCGTCAGCTTAAGTCCATCGGCTTTTCCTTTGACTGGAGCCGTGAGATAAATACCACCGATCCCGGATATTATAAGTGGAGCCAGTGGATTTTCCTTAAAATGTTTGAAAAGGGCCTTGCATATAAGAAGGAAATGCCCATCAACTGGTGCACAAGCTGTAAGTGCGGTCTTGCCAACGAAGAGGTTGTTGGCGGTAAGTGCGAGCGTTGCGGCGGAGAGGTTATCCAGAAGCAGCAGAGCCAGTGGATGCTTAAGATTACAGAATATGCTGACAGACTTTTATCTGACCTTGAAGACCTTGACTATGCAGATAGAATCAAGGCACAGCAGATTAACTGGATCGGAAGAAGCGAGGGTGCAGAAGTAAACTTTAAAATCGCAGGAACAGAGGATATATTGACCGTTTACACCACCCGTCCCGATACACTCTACGGTGCTACATATATGGTAGTGTCACCCGAGCATCCCTTTATCGAAAAATATAAGGAAAAAATTACAAACTATGCTGATGTATTGGCATATAAGGAAGAATCGGCAAAGAAGTCCGAATTTGAAAGAACCGAGCTTGCAAAGGACAAGACAGGTGTGGCTCTTTCGGGCCTTATGGCAGTAAATCCCGTAAACGGCAAGGAAATTCCCATCTGGACAAGTGACTATGTATTGATGACCTACGGAACAGGCGCAATTATGGCGGTTCCCGCTCACGATACAAGAGACTTTGACTTTGCAAAGAAATTTGACCTTCCCGTAATTCAGGTAATCGATGGCGACTGCGATATTGAAAAGGAAGCATTCACCGATGTTGAAACCGGTACAATGATAAATTCGGGCATACTTACCGGTCTTTCCGTTAAGGAAGCACAGAAAAAGATTATAGACTGGTTAGAAGCAGAAGGCCTTGGCGTAAGAAAGGTAAACTTCAAGCTCCGTGACTGGGTATTCTCCCGTCAGAGATACTGGGGCGAGCCTATTCCCATCGTTCACTGCGAGTGTTGCGGCTATGTTCCCGTTCCCTATGAAAACCTTCCTCTTACACTTCCCGACATTGAAATGTTTGAGCCCGGTCAGAACGGCGAATCTCCCCTTAACAACTGCACAGAATGGGTTAATACAACCTGTCCCAAGTGCGGAAAAGCTGCAAAGAGAGAAACGGATACCATGCCTCAGTGGGCAGGTTCTTCCTGGTACTTCCTCCGTTATACCGATCCCAAGAATAACGAGGCACTTGCTTCCAAGGAAGCACTTGATTACTGGATGCCCGTTGACTGGTACAACGGCGGTATGGAGCATACCACGCTTCACCTTTTATATTCAAGATTCTGGCACAAGTTCTTGTATGATATCGGCGTAGTTCCCACAAAGGAGCCCTATGCAAAGCGCAGCTCCCACGGTATGATTTTAGGTGAGAACGGCGAAAAGATGTCCAAATCCAGAGGTAATGTTGTAAATCCCGACGAGATGGTTGAAACCTACGGTGCTGACGCATTCAGAACCTATGAGCTCTTTATCGGAGCCTTCGATCAGGCAACTCCCTGGTCAACGCAAGGTCTTTCCGGATGTCACAAGTTCTTAGACCGTGTATGGAACTTAAGAGAAATGATAACAGGCGGCGATGAATATTCAAAAGACCTTGAAAGCAATGTGCATAAGACCATTAAAAAGGTAGGAGACGACATTGAAAAAATCAAGTTCAATACCGCAATTGCTGCATTAATGGCACTTGTTAATGATTTTTATAAGAAGGGCAGCGTAACACGCGGAGAGTATAAGACTTTAATTACTCTTCTTAATCCTTTCGCTCCTCATATCACAGAAGAGCTTTGGGAAATGCTCTCCTTCGGCGGAGTTCTTTCCGATACTTCATGGCCTTCCTATGACGAGGCTAAAACCGTTGACGAGGAAATTGAGCTTGCGGTTATGATGGGCGGAAAAATTAAGGCTAAAATTATGGTTGCATCCGATGCAACAGAAGATGCAATTAAGGAAACAGCGCTTGCTGATGCAAAGGTAACTGAAGCACTTTCGGGAAAAACAATAGTAAAGATTATCGTTGTTCCCGGAAAGCTTGTAAACATTGTAGCAAAGTAATCTAAAAGGATAGATTTTAATGAAAACCAATTACGATAGCCTATTTGAGCATAATGCCACACTGGCGAAACAGTGTATTGCGGCGGATGCTTTTGTTAAGACCTTTCCCGAAAAAGCGGCATCTCTTTATGGCAAGGCGGTAAAAACCTTCCTTGCCGTAATATGCTGCAGTAATGACATCGCCTTTGACAGAACCAAGGATTTAACCCCCATCAATATGATTGGTGCGGCGTATTCCTACGGCGTAATAAGCAAATATGAAAAAGGTGTGCTTGACGATATGCGCTATGCCGCATATCTTGCGGATAATCCCCGCATTGCGGTAAAGAGGATAGATACAAAAACACTGCTTGAAAAGGTGATAAGCTTTTTTGGTATGGTAATGCGCTATTACCACCTGGAAAATGAGCAGTATTCCGAGGACAATCTGCCCATAGGCAACTGCGAAGTGATTTCGATTATAAAAAGCTTTGAAATGGACACCGCCTACGACAGGGTATATCTTGCATCGGAGGAGGGAGGGGGCTTTGCCATTGTGGCACAGTATGCCCTTCACCGTTCAGAGGTTGCCGATGAGGTATTTTCATATCTTGAAAATGAGGATATAAAGCGTCGCTTCATATCCTGCAAAACGGTGCTGCGGCCTGAAGTTATTCCCCATCAGGAAGGTAACAATTTAATATGTGTCAAGACGAGTGTGCCTGAGGGCTATGTAAGCTTGTCCTTTGATGATATTTCAAATCTTTATACGGAGCAGAGACTTAAGCTTATCGTAAATCTCGCAAAGGTTATTTTTGACCTTCATACATCGGAGAGACCTCTTGCTCTCGGCGGGTTTGAGCCTTCAGACATATGGGTTTCCTATAAAGGGCTTAAGTGTGTTGTTTCGGGACTTGAGTCAAAGGTTAAGTCCTGTGTAAACACAGAGGGTAATGTGAAAGCCGACATAAAAAGCTTTGCCTATATTGCGGCAAGCTTATTCCCGGAATATGAGGATATTCCCATTGCGGGACTACTGATAAAGCACGTTCTTATGGGAAGCGGAAAAAGCCATATGGACAGAATTTATCCCGTGCTCAAAAAAGAGGCATCTCATTTTACCTTTGAAAGTGCGCAGCTTGATGCGTTTGAGCGATCACCTTCCGAATTTTATGAAGCTCTTAAGAGCGGGCTTCTTGAAATAAAGGAAGAGAGTGCAAGCGTGCCTGAGAACGGAGAGGAAAAGGAAGAAGCCGCGGCACAGGAAGTAAACTTCGACGAAATGTACAGTAAAGTATTTAACGATTAATGTGGAAAAGAAAGGGTGACTCAGATGGAAAGACGCGATAAACACAATTATTATCTGGATATAGCCCAGACTGTATTGGAGCGCGGTACCTGCCTTCGCAGAAATTACGGTTCCATCATCGTAAAAAATGATGAAATTCTTTCAACCGGCTACACAGGCGCGCCCCGCGGCAGAAAAAACTGCCTTGATATGGGGACTTGCCGCCGTATGATGCTTAATGTTCCCAGGGGTGAACGTTATGAAATGTGCAGAAGCGTTCATTCTGAGGCAAACGCCATAATAAGTGCGTCGAGAAAGGATATGATCGGTGCAACTCTTTATCTTGTGGGAGTGGAGGCGGACACCGGAGAGCTTGTTCACGATGCCTGCAGCTGTGCAATGTGCAAGCGCCTGATAATAAATTCAGGCATTGAAAGAGTTATTATCAGAAATACCGAAACGGAGTATACCGTAACATCGGTTAATGAATGGATTGAAAACGACGATTCATTAGGCGATACAACGGGCTATTGATATGATACATGAAGATATAAAAAAGGGGCTTAATCATTTAATAGAGAATGACAGGATTTTTCACGCCGTAATTTTTTCGGGTGCTGAAGGAATCGGAAAGAAAACCCTTGCACGCTCCTTTGCCATGGCAATTCATTGCGAAAGCAAGGAGATGCGCCCCTGTGGAATCTGTCCTTCCTGCATCAAGCATAAAACAGGAAATCATCCCGACTACCGGGAGGTTTACCCCGAAAAGGACAAAAAGATAATCGGTGTGAATGTTGTAAGAGAGGCCTTTGAGGACTTGTATATAAAGCCGCTTTTGTCAGATAAGAAAATTATCTTTGTTCCTGAGGCGGATTTACTTGAAGCTCCGGGGCAGAATGCGATGCTTAAAAGCTTTGAGGAGCCGCCGTCTTACGGTGTTATTATTCTGGCGGTTAAAAATCTCAATTCGCTTCTTGCCACCATTAAATCCCGTGCGGTGATATATGAGCTTAATCCGGCATCGGAGGATAAAATTGCAGAGATATTGAGGGAAAATTATCCCGGAAAGGCAGGAGAAATTCCTTTTCTTGCAAGCTTTTCCGGCGGTTTAATCGGAAAGGCTGTTGCCTTGTGTGAAAGTGAAGAATTTGCCGCACTCCGCTCTGAGGCGATACAGCTTATGCTCTCTTTTCCGAAAAGCAGGTTTGGAGCCATAAAGCTTTCTGACTTTTTCAAAGAGAGGGAAGATAAAGAAGCACTTCTTTTTGACATTGCCTTAAGCTTTTTCAGAGACCTTTCCGTATGTAAGGAAGGCTCAGGTGATTTTTTAAATTCGGATTTTTCCGCGGAAATTGAGAAAACGGCAAAAAATGTGGGAAGAAGTAATGCGGCAAAGGCACTTTTCCTTCTTTCGGAAGCGAAAAGTAAAAAATCAAAAAATGCAATTTACGATTTGTGGATAACTAATCTTTTTATAGAAATGTGGGAGGTACTAAATGGTTAAGGTAGTAGGAATACGGTTTAAGCCTGTAGGAAAGATATATTTCTTCGATCCGGTCGGGATTGAGTTCGAAGAGGGCGAATATGCCGTTTTAGATACCGCAAGAGGAGTAGAGTGCGGATGCGTTGCTCAGAAAAACCACGAGGTTATGCCTTGTCAGGTGGTTGAGCCCTTAAGGAAGGTAATAAGAAAAGCAAATGACGAGGATATGAAAAAGCTTGAGGGAAACCGCCGCCGTGAGGAAGAGGCATATAAAATCTGTATGCAGAAGATAAATGAGCATAAGCTTGATATGAATCTTGTGGATGTGGAATGTGCATTTGACGGAAGCAATCTCCTTTTCTACTTTACGGCAGACGGCAGAGTTGACTTCCGTGAGCTTGTAAAGGATCTGGCGGGAGTATTCCGCACAAGAATTGAGCTTCGTCAGATCGGTGTAAGAGACGAGGCTAAAATGATTGGCGGTGTAGGTATCTGCGGAAGAACTTTATGCTGCAGCGGTTATCTTGATTCGTTTGTTCCCGTGTCTATAAAAATGGCAAAGGAGCAGGGGCTGTCACTTAATCCTACGAAAATTTCCGGTTCCTGCGGAAGGCTTATGTGTTGCCTTAAATATGAGCAGGAGGCATATGAAGATTTGACAAAATCAATGCCCAAGGTTGGCGCTTTGGTTGAAATTCCGGGAGGAATCAAGGGAACAGTTGAAAAAATTGCCCTTCTTCGTAGAATTGTAACCGTAAGAATTGACGGAAACAACACCTCCGACTTAAAGGACTTTCCTGCAGACGAACTTAAAATCCTTCGCAACGGAAAGGCTCGTCACGACGCAGAAAGCGACATTAATGAAGAAGAATTAAAAGGTCTTGAATAAGAAAAATGGCACAAAGCAAAAGCTTTGTGCCATTTTTATATAATAAAAAGTTTCCTTCCTTTTACCCTGTTATTGCCTTGATAACCAAATCGTCAATTCTGTCTCTTATCGCCTGCATAAGGGCAGTATCGTCTGCACATTCAGCGAATGTCAAGGTCTTTCCGTAAACAGCTTCAATTTCAGATACAACATAGTCCTTTCCGTAGAAGGACTCGCAAAGTCTTAAAACGCGGATATCCTCAAAAGCCTTATACATATAGTAAAGTCTCATAGACTCCAGGGGCTTACCCCGTCTTCCGGGATAAACCAAAAAGGCATCGCCTGCCCAGCCCCAGTAGCCTGCCGTGCCGTTTAAGAAGGGATTAAAGCAATCATCCGAAAACTCGTTGTTGTAGAAGTTGTAGCCCCAGTGCAGGAAGCCCTTTATGCCGTACTTATACATCTGCATACCGATGGAGCGGGTACGTCCGCCGCTGTGGCAGAAATAGCGGTTGCTTGCCTTAAGCCAGGGGCCGCTGCAATAGTAAACCCAGCGCTCAGGGATATCTTCAGCCATAAAGTCCTCAATCTGATCCTCGCAGGGAACGGGGGTGTTGATTAAGCCCTTTTGATAGTATTCCACGTGGCTTATAGCGTCAAGCGACTTGAAATCCTTAAGTATATCAACGATGTTTTCCCTGTTTTTCATATATCGCTCAATGTGCTTTTCGTTGGGCTCGTCTGAAATGTGGAAATAGGTCTTGCCCTTAAGACCGCACTTTTCCAAGTGGGCGGTAAATTCTGTTAAAAACTGTCTTATAAAGGAAACGTATTCTTCACCGACGGAGTCTGTCTCCCAACCGAAAATTCTCTTGTATTCACCGTCAACCGTCGCCATAATCTTGGGCGCATGGAGCGCACCCCACTGGGTAAAGAGGTGGGAAATTTCAAAAAATTCAATTCCGCAGCGCCTGCACATAGCTACCCAGCGGTCGAAAAGCGAAAAGTCAAAGGTGTACTTGCCTTTATTTACGGTTACGCCGATAAGCTGTGTGGTTGTCCGCTCTCCGCCAACTGCTGTGTCAAGAGGCGGTGTAAAAACGGGGGTTAAAATCATATTGTTGCCGTTTTCTGCAGCTGTCCTTATGAAGTTTTCGCAAATTTCAAAGTGTCTGTCGGAAAAGGGCTCAACCTCGTAGTAATCGGCGATACAGTCCGCATAAAACCAGGTTGTGCAGATGTGGTCTGCTTCGGGGAGTGATGTAGGAAGGATTTCCACGGGTATGATTTCTTCCTTTAAGTAAATTCCGTCCTTTGTTGTTACACGGATTTTTGTTTCGTAAACTCCCGGCTCTAAATTTTCGCATGGATTAAATTCAATCCACATAGCACGAAGCTGCATTTTGCAAAGGGCGTAGCATCCGTCGTGCATCAGGGGATGAAGCAGATCGGGATAAAGTCCGGGCTTTGCGCCGTTTAAGAATGTGGGATCTGCACTTATTGCCTTATCGGGGGTAACGTGGGTGGGAAGATAGTTCGGGATATTTTCCACCGCAAGGATTTTTACATAGGGAGAAAGCGCACCTTCCGCCTCAAAACGCAGATGGCGGACGGCACTGCCTGACTCGCCGTCATATACAAGGAGCTGAATTGCCGCCCTTTCGTTTTTGTACATACGAAGGCGTTTTATTTCTGCAAATTCAGAAGGTGTCTGGTGAAGAAAGCATTTATCCATTGCGGATACAATTTTTGTTTCAAGCATAAAATCGTTCCTTTCATAAAAGCACGAAGCAAAGCTTCGTGCTTTTACACTTACTTGTTTATTGCAGCAACTATTAAATCGTCAATTCTGTCACGGATAGCCTGCATAAGCGCGCTTTCGTCAGCACATTCTTCAAATGTTAAAGTCTTTCCGTAAACAGCTTCAATTTCAGAAACAACCTTGTCTTTTCCGTAGAAGGACTCGCAAAGTCTTAAAACTCTTATGTCTTCAAAAGCCTTATACATATAGTAAAGTCTTATGGATTCCCAGGCTTTTCCGCTTCTTCCGGGATATACTATATAACCGTCGCCTGCGCTTCCCCAGTAGCCAAGGTTTGCATTTAAGAAGGGGTTGAAGGGCTCGTCGGAGAACTGGGAATTATAATAGTTGTAGCCCCAGTGTAAAAAGCCCTTTATGCCGTACTTATACATCTGCATTCCGAGGCTTCTTGTGCGTGCACCACTCTGGGCAAAGAAGCGGTTTGTCGCCTTCGTCCAGGGGCCGCAGCAATAGTAAACCCAGCGTTCAGCGATGTCTTCTGCCATAAAGTCTTCAATTCTTGACTCGGAGGGAACGGGAACCTCGATAAGTCCTTTCTGATAATATTCTACGTGGCTTAAAGCATCAAGTGACTTAAAGCCCTTTAAGATATCAACGATGTTTTCTCTGTTCTGCATATAACGGTCAACGTGCTTTTCGTTGGGCTCGTCTGAAATGTGGAAATAGGTTCTGTCTTTAAGGCCGTTTTTCTCAATATACTGGGTAAACTCGGTTAAGAACTGTCTTATAAAGGTAACATATTCTTCTCCGACAGAATCTGTTTCCCAACCGAAAATTCTCTTGTATTCACCGTCTACCGTTGCCATAACTTTGGGAGCGTGGAGTGCACCCCACTGGGTGAAGAGGTGGGAAATTTCAAAATATTTTACGCCGCAGCGGTCGCAAATTTCTACCCAGCGGTCAAAAAGTGAAAAATCAAAGGTGTACTTTCCGTTTTCAACCGTTACGCCGACAAGCTGTGTGGTTGTTCGCTCTCCACCCTGTGCTGTGTCAAGGGGCGGTGTGAAAACGGGAGTTAAAATCATATTGATGCCGCTTTCAACTGCGGTTTTTATAAAGTTTTCGCAAATTTCAAAATGCTTATCCGAGAAAGGCTCAACCTCGTAGTAATCGGCAAGGCAGTCTGCATAAAACCAGTTTGTGCAGATGTGGTCTTCAGAAGGAAGGCTTGCGGGAAGAATTTCCACAGTAAAGGGAATTTCTTTTACATGAAAACCGTTTTTGTGTGTTATGCGAAGCTTGATTTCGTAAACTCCGGGCTCTAAATTTTCTTCGGGGTTAAATTCAAACCACATAGCACGAAGCTGCTGCTGACAAAAAGCATAGCATCCGTCGTGAATTAAAGGATGAAGCAAATCGGGATAAAGTCCGGGCTTTGCACCGTTTAAAAAGGCAGGGTCCGACTCCATGGCAAGCTTGGGTGTTACGGGAGTGGGAAGGTAGTTCGGAATATTTTCAACTGCAGAAATTTTCGTATAGGGGGAAAGCGCACCTTCAACCTCAAAACGGAATACGCGAACTGCGTTCCATGAATCAGCATCGTCATAAACCAGGAGCTGAACTGCCGCTTTTTCGTTTTTGTACATACGAAGACGGGTAATTTCGGCAAACTCAGAAGGTGTCTGGTGAATAAAGCATTTTTCCATTGCAGATACAATTTTCGTTTCAAACATCAAAATCATTCCTTTCCTTATTATAGCTTAAGTATATCAAGTATTTATAAAAAAGTCTTGCACTTTTAGTTTTTGTTTCGGTATTTTCGGATATTTTTGTTGTATTTTTTAATATATGGTGGTAAAATATTTTAAGAGGTGATTTTATGAAATACACCAAAACCGTGCTTAAGGAGATAATAAACGTTGAAAGCATAAGAACGGTGCACTATTTTGAGTATTCAAAGGACTATATCTATGAGGGTGAAAAGCACGACTTCTGGGAGATAGTTTATGTTGACAAGGGCAATGTCACCGTGGGTGCGGACGATAAGAAAATCTTACTTAATCAGGGGGATGTTTACTTTCATAAGCCCATGCAATGGCACAATGTTGCGGCGGATGGCATAACTGCGCCCAACCTTGCGATAATATCCTTCGACTGCCACGATGAGGCAATGAACTATTTTACCGATAAGCTTTTTCATCTGGAGCCGAGACTAAGGACGGTTTTATCCCACGTAATCACCGAAACGGAAAATGCCTTTATAACGCCCATCGGAAAATATTATAAGGGTATGCTTTCGGCAAATCCCGAAGCCTCGGAATGCTCAGAGCAGCTGATAAAGGTGTATTTAACGGAATTTTTACTTCTTCTTTTAAGGGAAAATGCCCAAAATGAGCGGGTAAAAGCAAAAATTGACGAAAACTCCTTTGACAGAATAGTAAAATTTCTTGAGGAAAACATTGCAGAAAACGTGTCCCTTTCCGATGTTGCAAGCTTTATGCACATAAGCCAGTCCACGGTAAAAAAGTTTTTCAAGGAAAATACGGGAAAGGGCTTTGTCACCTACTTCACCGAAATGAAAATGAAGGAAGCAAAAAGGCTTTTCAGGGAATACAGCAAAAACGTGGCGGAGGTGGCACAGAAACTCGGCTATAACGATTCAGCATATTTTGCCCGGGTTTTCAGGCGTGTAACACATTTAAGCCCCTCGGAATATAAAAAATCCGTAAAAGAATTTGATAAATGCTTTGCATACAGCAAGGATTTGTGATAGAATATACATAATATAAAAAGGAGATGTTTTTATGGCTAAAGATATAAGATATACCTATCCTGCGTTAAAGGAATTCTGCGAAACCGCATTTCAGAAAATCGGCTTTTCAAAGGGTGACAGCGAAATTATAACGGACGTGCTTCTGCTTTCAGACCTTTACGGAATTGCAAGCCACGGAATGCAGAGACTTGTAAGATACCATAAGGGTATTGAAAAGGGATTAATCAAGGTTGATGCAAAGCCTGAAATCGTCTTTGAAACCCCCGTTTCTCTTGTAATCGAGGGTAACGATGGTATGGGACAGCTCAATTCCTATTTTGCAATGACCAAGGCAATCGAAAAAGCTGAAAAGAGCGGCATCTGCATTGCCAACGTGAGAAATTCAAACCACTTCGGTATTGCAGGATACTATGCAAAAATGGCGGCGGACAAGGGCTATATCGGTTTTGCTATGACAAATTCCGAGGCGATTATGGTTCCCACCTTCGGTAAAAAGGCAATGCTCGGCTCTAACCCCATCGCAATGGCAATGCCAGCAAAGCCCTATCCTTTCTTCTTCGATGCATCAACAACCGTTGTAACAAGAGGAAAACTTGAGCTTTACAATAAAATGGAAAAGCCCCTTCCCGAGGGCTGGGCGCTTGACAAAAACGGACACGGCTCCTCCGATGCATCCGATGTTCTTAAGAATATCGTTGCCAAGGCAGGCGGCGGAATTATGCCCCTGGGCGGTGAAACCGAACAGCTGGGAAGCCACAAGGGCTACGGCTATGGTATGGTTTGCGAAATTTTCTGTTCCATCCTTTCTATGGGTATCACTTCAAATCACACCCATATCGACGGTAAGGGCGGCACCTGTCACGGCTTTGCTGTTATCAATCCTGCAATTTTCGGAAATCCTGCAGAAATTGAAGAGCATTTTTCAACCTTCCTTCGTGAGCTTCGTGAAGCTCCCAAGGCTGAGGGTGCGGAAAGAATTTACACCCACGGCGAAAAGGAAGTTATCGCATATCGCGACAGAATGGAAAACGGCATTGACATAAATGTCAACACCGTTGCCGAAATGGTTGACTTCTGCGAGTTTGTAGGTCTTGACGTTGAAAAGTATCTCGGCAAGCTTGACCTTGAAAAGAAGGAAAGCTCCTATAACTGAGAAAAGTAGCTATACTATGGTACCACCAAAACGGAAACCTGCAAGATTAAAAGGATATGATTATTCTTTGCCCGGTGCATACTTTGTAACGGTTTGTACAAAGGACAGAAAATGTATATTGGGAGAAATCGTAGGGGAGGGGCTCTGTCCCCTCCCGGAAAATATATTAACGCCTTTAGGAAAAGAAACGGAAGCCGCAATACAATTTATAGACAATAATTATACCGGCGTAAAAATAGACCGGTATGTTATTATGCCGAATCATATCCATTTAATAGTGATTATTGAAGATACGGGAGGGGACGGAGCCCCTCCCCTACAAAGCATAATGGGACGGTTAAAGTCTTATACTACAAACGTATACGGAAAAACACTTTGGCAGCGTTCCTTCCACGACCATATAATCCGTGATGAAGAGGATTATAAAAAAATTGCCGAATACATTGATACCAATCCGCAAAAATGGAAGCTTGATTGCTTTTACTATGGAAAACCGCAGTGAATTTCGCTGCGGTTTTTTTAATAAATTCTTTTTATTATACCAAACTGTTCGTTGGTGATGTAAATCTTTCCGTCGGGGGAGGCAATGGCTTTATCCGAATAGATATAACGCCTGAGAAGCGTAAGCTTTTCTCCGTCGAAGGAGTAATAGCCGTCGTTATAGGGCGATACACTGTAGTTGTTGGAGCTTAAACTGATGGCATACTCTTCAGGCATCCATAAGCATTTTAAATAAACCTTTCCGTTTGCTTCACCGATTAATTCCACGCTGTTAAAGTCGGGGAAAAGGTCATTTATATAGGTTACGCCTCCGTCCGGAGAAATCTTGCAGAGATGTAAGTGCTTGTGAAGGAAGGTATTTCCCTTCCATCCCGTGTAGCGGAGGGAGGAAACGTAAACATCATCGCCGATTTTCACAGCCTTTTCCACATAAGAATTGTCAGTAACTCTTATAAAGGAGTCGTCAACAACGAGGTAGGTGTGACGTTCATAAGGGATATAGGGGGGCTGTGTAACGGAATAGTGATAGCCGAGGCTTAAGGTTATAAAGTGCATTCCGTTTTCGGTATATTCTGTGTAGCTTGCTTTTGAGTCATCAAGGGTGGTAGTCCCCGAGGCTAAAACTGAAATTTCAGAAAGAACCTGTCCGTCAAGCACGAAGCGGTTGTCTTTAATCTCAAGCTTTCGGTCGGACATTATAAATTCCCGTCCTTCCTTGTATTCAAAGGGCTCGATTTTTGTTATTTCGTCGGTTTTGTAGTCAACGCGGAAAAATCCTTCGCCGCCCGCCGCAAGACCTCGGATAATTGCATAGTCGGGAGTTTCCTTCAAGATTATCATGGAGCTTCCGAAGCCTCTGAAACATGGCTTTACGGTAAGGGTGCGCCTGCCGTCCTTTTCGGAAAAGTCAATGTCCCAGTAAAATTCTTCGGTGGCATAATCGTAGGTAAGGGGGAAATAGGTGATGCCGCGGAAGTTGAAGAGTGGGTATTCTGCTTCGGAGTTATTTACTTTTACGCCGTTCACATAAACGGGGTAGGTAACAAGTGTTGCCTTGTTGTATTTCGGGTTTTGTGTGGTTTCGTATATGGGAAGGTTACCCATATAATAATCCTTGGGATGCGCGGCAATGAAAAGCCCTTCCCCCTCTACCCAGGAGGAGGAAACCTTAAGGGCCGCCATATAGTCATAGGTCATGGGAAAATAGGTTACATCCTTGTATGAAAGGATGGGATAAATTGAATCAAAATAGTAAATTGAGCTTGTATCAAGAATAAAATCATAGTCGGGGATTAAAACCGTAATTTCATCCTCCGATGCGGAGGGTATTACGCAAAGTGCAAGGACAATGGTGATTAAAAGTATTATTTTTTTCATAAAATATCCTCCTTTTGTTTTGGTAATTATATTATAATGTATGCCTGTATTTATTGTCAATAAAAAATACGCGTCCGCAGACGCGTATTTTTACCTTGATTTTCTTAAATGCTCATACATCATAATTCCTGCGGAAACGGAGGCGTTTAATGATTCTGCCTTGCCGTTCATAGGAATTATGGTCAGTATATCGGCGTTTTCCAAAATATAATCGCACACGCCGTTTCCCTCATTACCCACGATAATTACGCATTTTCCCGAAAGGTCGGTTTCATATAAATCCGTTGACTTATCGGAAAGTGCCCCTGCCACGGTTTTATAGCCCGCCTTCTTAAATTCGGGGAAAACTATGTCCGTAACGGCATCCTTTGCGATGGGCAAATTGAAAACCGAGCTCATGGTGGAGCGGACGGTCTTTGAATTGAACAAATCCACACAGCCCTCTGAAAGAATTACTGCCGCATCGCCCCTGGCATCTGCAGTACGGACAATGGTACCCAGGTTTCCCGGGTCCTGAAGGCGGTCGCAGTAAACAATAAGGGAGGGTGCACTTTTAAGGATTTCTTCAATGGTCGCACACTTTGCCTTTGCCACCGCCAGCATATCCTGGGGCGACTCGGTATCGGTGATTTCTGCATAGGTTTTCTTGTCTGTCGCAAAAACCTTTACACCGTCGGGGAAAGCAAAATCTGTATCCTCACGGCAGATAATATAGGAAATTTCCGCACCGTTTTCTATGGCGTCAAGCACGCTTCTCTTGCCTTCAATTATAAATTCGCCGCTCTTTTCACGGAAGGAGCGCTTGGCAAGCTTTTTTATATATTTGATTTTATCGTTAGAGGGAGAGAGTGTAAGCATAATGATTCTCCTTGAAAAATAAAAAGCGGTGTAAAACACCGCTTTTTCGCATTCTTATTAAAGAGCGCTCTTTGCCTTTGCAACGAGCTCAGCGAAAGCTGCGGGATCGTTGATAGCAATTTCAGAAAGCATCTTTCTGTTAAGAGCGATGTCAGCTTTCTTAAGACCGTTCATAAATCTGGAATAGTTTATGTCGTTCATCTTGCAAGCTGCGCTGATTCTGGTGATCCAGAGTCTTCTGAAATCTCTCTTTCTTAACTTTCTTCCGATGTAAGCATAGTCAAGAGCCTTCATTACAGACTGCTTAGCAACTCTGTACTGCTTGGAACGTGCACCGATATAGCCCTTAGCCAGCTTAAGTATTTTCTTATGTCTCTTCTTTGCGGATAATCCGCCTTTAATTCTAGCCATCTTTTAGTCCTCCCTGTCTTATTTGTAAGGAATAAGGGTCTTCATTACCTTTGCGTTGGAAACGCTTAAGTAACCGCCCTTTCTGAGTCTTCTTTTTCTCTTGGTGCTCTTCTTGTTCAATATATGGCTCTTGAAAGCCTTTCCGCGCTTGATTTTACCGTTTTTGGTGAATCTTAAACGCTTTGCCGCGCCTCTGTGGGTCTTAATCTTAGGCATAGTTATTAACTCCTCTCAGTAGTATTTTATACATAAGCATTACTGCTTTTTGCCTTACTTCTTTTCGAAGGGTGCAACAATCATAAACATGTTACGGCCCTCGAGTTTAGGTTTCTTTTCTACGTTACCGAAATCTTTAAGTGCTTCTTCTACCCTCTCAAGAAGCTGAGTTCCCAATAAAGAATGGTTTACCTCACGTCCGCGGAAGCGGATAGTTACCTTAAGCTTGTCGCCGCCTGATAAAAACTTTTTCGCGTGGTTCATTTTTGTTTCAAAATCGTGAGTGTCGATGGAAGGAGTCATCTTGATTTCCTTTGTATCAACAACGTGCTGGTTTTTACGGTTTTCCTTTTCCTTCTTCATCTGGTCGAAACGGTACTTGCCGTAGTCCATGATTTTGCAAACAGGGGGGTCAGCATTGGGTGACATAAGAACCAAATCAAGCTCCTTCTCGTCAGCCAGCGCCTGTGCTTCGGCAATATCCAGTATGCCGAGCTGCTCGCCCTCACTACCGATGAGTCTTACGCTCTTTGCGGTAATTTCTTCATTGATCATCAATTCCTTGATACTGATAAAAAACACCTCCGATTAAAATAAAAAAATCTGCGCGCAGAATATGCCGCAGAAATACAGATAAAACCCCTTAAGGTTTTTTTAGTATTTACCAATCCGCTATGGCGGTCGGTGAGAAGCGGCAGGCTTCTGCTTGTTTTGCTAAAGTAGTATACCACAAGGAATTTTATTTGTCAAGTGTTTTTTTAAATAAAATTAAACCCCTAAAAAAAGTGAGATTTTTTTAAAAAATATCTATGCAAGAAAGGATTTTTGTGGTAAAATATTAAGAAAAGACACATTCAAAAGGAGTGTTGGTATATGAAAAAAATTTATGAAGGCAAAACAAAGGACGTATATTCTCTTGACAACGGCAATGTAATGCTTAAGTTCAAGGACGATTGCACAGGCAAAGACGGCGTTTTCGATCCCGGTGAAAACTCTGTAGGTCTTACAATCGAGGGTATCGGAAAGGCAAATCTTGAAACATCCATAAGATATTTTGAGCTTCTCAAAAAAGCAGGCATCAAAACTCACTATGTTTCTGCAAATATCGAGGATGCAACAATGGAGGTTCTTCCCGCCAAGGTTTTCGGTCACGGACTTGAAGTTATCTGCCGCCTTGTTGCAACAGGAAGCTTTATCAGAAGATACGGAGAATATATCGAAGACGGAACACCCATTCCCGGAGGATATGTTGAATGCACATTTAAAAACGATGAAAAGGGCGATCCCTTGGTTACAGGCGAAGGATTGGCTGCTCTTGGCGTAATGAGCCTTGAGATGTTCCAGAGTATGAAGGAGCAGACATTGAAGATTACAAAAATCGTTGCAGACGATTTAAAGACCATGGGACTTGACCTTTGGGATATCAAGTTTGAATTCGGCTACAACAACGGCGAGGTTATATTAATCGACGAAATTGCTTCCGGTAATATGAGAGTTTACAAGGACGGTAAGATTGTTGATCCCGTTGAGCTTACAAAGATTATTCTTTCCAAGTAATTATTAAAAGTTAAAACCGCTTGCCAGGGTTTTATGGCAGGCGGTTTTTTGTTTGTATGATTAAATTTTGCCTAAGTGCACAGACTACCTTAAAGGAGTGATATCTTTGTGTACGGCAATTTCTGTTACGGTTAAGGATAATTATTTTGGAAGAAATCTTGATTTTGAGTTTTCTTTCGGAGAGAAGGTCATAATTACCTCAAGAAATTTCAAGTTTTCTTTCCGGAACGGCAAAAAGATAGAAAAACATTATGCGATAATCGGTATGGGAATTGAAAGAAAAGGCTTTCCGCTGTACTTTGATGCAACAAACGAAGCGGGCCTCAGTGCGGCAGGGCTGAATTTTCCGTATAGCGCAAAGTATACGGAGGAAAAGGCGGATGCTTGTAATGTTGCATCCTTTGAGCTTATTCCATGGATATTGACACAGTGCATCTCGGTAAAGGATGCCGTCAGATTGCTTGATAATATGAGCATAACAAATGAAGCCTTTGACGAAATGCTGAAACCGTCGCCTCTGCATTGGATAATTGCAGATAAATTTGAAACGGTGGCTGTGGAACAGACAAAGGACGGAATAAGAGTTTTTAAATCGCCTGTCGGGGTTCTGACAAATAACCCGCCGTTTGATATGCAGATGTTCAATCTCACAAATTATATGTCGGCAACGGCAGAAGAGGCAAAGAATATGTTTTCGGACAAGGTTGATTTAAGGCCTTATTCAAAGGGGATGGGAGGACTTTCCCTTCCCGGCGATTTATCCTCGGCATCAAGGTTTGTAAAGACGAGCTTTTTGAAACTCAACTCGGTTTTCGGAAATACCGAGTCGGAAATAGTCAACCAGTTTTTCCACATTCTTTATTCGGTATATCAGATAAGGGGTGCGGTAAAGGCAGGAGAAAAATATGAAATTACCCATTATACATCCTGCTGCAATACCGATAAGGGGATATATTATTACACCACTTACGGAAACTCCGGAATAAATGCCGTGTCGCTTTCTGAAGAGAATTTAGAAGATGACAAGCTTAAATGCTATGACCTTATCAGGGAACAGAAAATTTTGTTTCAAAATGGGCGGAAGATGAAATGAAAATTGATTTTCTGTTTATTCTTTTTATCTGTAAAATGCTATGCTTTCAAAGTCGCCCAAACGGAAGGTAATTTCGGTTTTGCCGTCGGGAAGGGCCTTTTCTGATAAAATTTCACCGCCGAGGGAATTTTTTGCCTTAAAGGGAAGTGTTGCTTTATCCGTAATCTCACCAAAGGCGGTGTTTGACAGGGTTACAACGGAAGGGAAATGCATTTCCCTGTCACACAGTATGGCGCTTATCAAGGGAGAGTTTGTTTCTTCATCCGCTTTTTCAAGGGTGATAAGAGAGGAAAGACCTGCTGATGAAAAAATTTCCTTAAGTGTTTTTCTTATATCCTTATCAAGCTCTGTTGCGTAAGTGTAGAAAATCTGTGATGCAATGTAGAAGGCCGTTCCCTTTCCGTAGGTTTTCTTCGTGACTATCGGCATATCGTGCCAGGTTTTTAAGACTTTTGCATCTTTTACATCCAGCTCCTCAATCACGGTCTTAAGCCTTATGCCAAGGTCGTTTTCCGAAAGCTGGGAAGGATGTTCGATAAATAATATATCTTCCTTTTCAATGCCGAACATCGTCTCAAAATCGGCGGGCATATTGGTATAGCAAAGACCTCCCACCTTTTTATCGGCAAGGAGATAGTCGGCGATAACCGTTCCGCCGTTTTTTGTAAATTCCGCTATTTTTTCAGCCACGGCTTCGGAAAGCACATAGGAACAGGGGAGGATTAACACCTTATAACGTGAAAGAGAGCCTTTTAATATTTCCTTTGCACATATAAAATCCGAAGGGATGTGCAGATCTGAAAGTGCAAAATTTGCGCCAACCACGGCATTTAAGTGATAGGACTTCATATTGTCGGGGCCCATTATGTGATTTACGGACTGGTCCTGATAAATGCATACCTCGGAATAATGCTCCGCCTTTTCGTAGGTTTCGGGAAAAAGCGATTCAAGCTTTTTTGAAAACCCGGCAAGCTTTAAGGTTTTCTTTCTCACTGTTCCGTCGGGGCGGGTTAAGCCGAAATCGTTACCTTCCAGGTCGCTCTGCCTCGGACGCCAGCACCAGTACATAAGTCCCTTGGTGCCGTAGCCTGCCCGCTGAAGAAGGGTGGTGGTAAGCTCATTAAGCGAAGGCGACTTGGGATCGATATAGCGAAGGGAGCCTCCCTGCGCTTCGATTACAAAGGTGGATTTGGAAAGGGCTTTTGCAAGGCTTTCGGACATCGCCATATAAAGTGCGGTTTGCCTTGACGGTCTGATAAAGCAGCTTATGCCGATTATGTCGCAACACTCTGCCAGTTTCCAGGAGTCAATACTGTTTTGAATTCCCGTAAGCATTTCGCAGATGGTGGGCTGATTTGCTCCGTTTTCTTTAAATATTCTGTCCGCATCTTTAATGTGAGAGGCTAAATTTTCTTCCATAAAGCTTCTGAAATCCTCCCAGGAGGTATAACCTCCCCGCTGACGGCTTGTGCCGGTGGGGGGATAAACCGCGTCAAAGGAAGCAAAATCCGAAGGACCTTCCGATGCCCAGAATTTGTTAAGAGAGTCAATGGATTTGTATTTTTCTTTTAGCCACTTACGGAAACGGGCGATTGTGTGGGGACAGTAACAGATGAAGGAATCAAAATTTCCCGGGCGGAATAAAACAGGCTCACCCCAGAGGACGAATCCTGCCACGCGGGAATCTCCCGCAAAATGGCGGGCAACTTCCCTTAAATATCGGTGGGCGTATTCTAAATATGCGGGATCGTCAATACAGCACACGGTGAACTGCATATGCATATCGTAGCTTCCGTTGTTGTCGGTAAAGCCCTGACTTTTACCTCTGTTTTCCTCCATCAGCCAGCGGGGGGAGTAAAATCCCACGTTGTTTTGAGTTGCCACATTTACAAGGGGCGTTATGCCGTACTTTGTGCAAAGCTCAATGAAATAATCAATTTTTGTAAAGTCAAACTTTCCCTTTTCGTATTCAATGTCGTGCCACTCGGCAAAGCCGTGGGCACAGGTGAAGCCCGATTCTGCCATATTTTTTATGTCATTTTCCCATTCTTCCATAGGGGGAGATACGGTACGGCAGAAGGGGGCATACATGGCACCCGTTAAAAAGGCACCGTCTTTAATTCTTATAGTCATACAATCACTCCTTATCGTATGCGTTTATGGCACGCCTTACATTCCATCCGTTTTCGGAAAGAAGTTGCCCGGATTTTTCAAAATCAAGCCCGAGTATTTCTGAGACCATTGTAACGGCACGCTTTTTTAGCTTGGTATTTGATGTCACCATATTTACCATATAGTTTTTGTAGGTATAGCCGCTTTTAATGAAAAATGCGGTGGAAAACATATTTAGTATCAGCTTCTGACTTGTACCTGCCTTCATTCGGGTGGAGCCCTTGATAACCTCGGCTCCCGTCAGCGATTCTATGGTGAGGTCTGCTATCTCAGCCATTTTAGTGCCTTCGTTGTTTACTATTGCACCGACAAAGCAGCCCGCCTTTTTTGCTTCAGCCATAAATGTGGCTACAAATGGAGCATTGCCCGATGCGGAAATTCCGATAACAATATCGCCCTTTTTAATGTTTTTTGAAATAAAGGCATCCTTTGCGGCTTTTTCGCTGTCTTCACAGCCCTCGGAAGCATTTACAATGGCGCCTATCCCGCCTGCAATTACGGCGGAAATCGTTTCGGGATCAGCACCGTAGGTGGGAGGGCATTCTGCCGCATCGGCAACGGCTAACCTACCGCTGGTACCCGCACCGCAGTAAACAATTTTACCTCCGTTTTTTACCGCCTTTACCGCTTCGTCAACCAGAAGGGAAATTTTCGGAATAAGGTTTCTCACAATTCCGGGGACAAGGGCATCCTCATCGTTTATCATATAAAGAACGTCCTCGGTGGAGCTGTCCGATATCAGGGTTGTTTTTTCGTTTACCGATTCTGTGTTCATTTTACGTCCCCCTCTATTACGCTGTTGAAATAGGTGGTAATTGCCATGGGGTTTGTGATGGCTTTTCCGATTACCATGGCGTGGATGCCCATATCAAAAGCCTTTTTTACATCCTCAATTCTCCAGAAACGGCCCTCTGCCACAAGCCTTGCGGAAAGGCGTGCATCAAGTATTTCACGGAGAAGTGAAAAATCGGGAACGTATTTGTCACAAGGAGCATATAAAGCCCCCGGAACATAGCCCGAAAGGGTGGTGGAAACTGCGTCAGCCCCTGCCTCGGATGCCATTTTTGCTTCCTCAAGGGTGGAAATGTCCGCCATAACCTGAATGCCGAACCTTTCGTGAATCTTTCTTATAAGCTCGTAGGGATCTCCCTTTATGCTGCTCTTTTGCACTGTTGCATCAAGGGCAATAATTGTTGCACCGGCATCGATTATTCTGGCAACACCGTCAATGTCGGGGGTTATTATGGTGTGCCCTGTTTCATCCTTCCTTTTATCGATTCCGATAATCGGAACGGAAACTCTTTTTCTTATGGCGGAAATATCCTCATAACCATTGGCTCTTATGGCTTTTGCACCGCCTATTACCGCCGCTTCTGCCATAACGGCAAGATATTCCGAGTTTCGTAAGGGATTACCCTCCAAAGCCTGACTTGATACAATTAATCCTTTTGGAAACATAGTTATTCTCCTTTTATCTCATTTAATAAAAATTCTTTGGTTCCTTCAAAAACTCCCGAAGGGTTATAGTAAAAGCTTGCATCGGGAAAGAATGCTTTTACCTTTTTTTCAAAGGAGTCCTTAAAATAGGGAAGGGCGTTTATAAGACCGCCGCATCCCGCTACGGAAATTTTTTCAAGGCCAAGCTTTCTTGCACTCAAAATGGCAAGATCGGCAATTTTTTCGCCCGCCTCACACATAATTTTAAGTGCGGCAGCATCGCCCTTTTCACACATTTTAAAAACAATTTTTGAATATGCTGCAATTTCAGAGCGTGTTGCATAGCTTATACCGCTTCTTACACTGTCACGGATGTCCCTTATTTTTCCTATGTCGGCGCATTTTTCAATGGGCTCTGAAAGGTGAGCTGTTTCCTTTGCAAGAAGGGAAAGCTCTTTTGTGTCATCCAGCGAATAAAGAGTGTGTCGTATGGCGGATAAGCCGATGTCATATCCGCTTCCGCCGTCACCTATGTTCATTCCCCAGCCGCCTGTTACGATTTTCTCATTTCCGTTTTTGCCGATGGCAATGCTTCCCGTACCAAGTAAAAGTACTATGTCACAGCCGTGCTTTTCAGCAAGGGAAAGAGCCGCAGTGCCGTCGCTTTCGCGGAAAATATAGATTTTAACATCGGGGAAAACGGCTTTAAGTGTAAGAGAAAAGCTTTCTGTGTTCTTTCCGCCCAGGTTTACCGCAATATGCGAAAGTGCAAAATCTTTTTTTATTTCACAAAGAATGTTATAAAGCTCTTCTATTATTTCGCCCGAATCAGAAGGAAGACCGAAGCCCGCAGAGCGAATGGTTTTAAGTGGTATTTCTGAAGGATAAGAAAATATGGCAAGCTCTGTTTTGCTTCCGCCCGAATCTATTATGAGGTAATGCATAGTGCGCCTCCTTTTAAAAGGTATATATATAAATTTTACTATGTGCAAGAGTATGTGTCAATAAAATGTAACTTTGTTACAAAATATCTTGAAAAAAACTTACAGATATAATATACTTAAAATGGAGGCGATTAATATGGCTGAAAACATTTTTGATATGCTGAAAGAAGGGATGCCTTTTTTTAGCGAAGGCGAAAAGAAGCTGTCTCTTTTTATTATGTCGCATCCTGAGGATGTGGCGTTTATGAGTGTTTATGAGCTTTCGGAAAAATCCGGCGTGAGCGTGGCGGGTATTGTAAGATTCTGCCAGAAGACGGGCTATGGCGGCTATAAGGATTTTAAGATACATCTTGCAAAATCCGGCATCGCAAAAAATAGTGCTACAAGGGACGGAGAAAACGTAATAGAAGAAGACATTGACGCAATGAAGCTTACCTTAAAGGGGATTGATTCTTCCGCCCTTTTTAAGGGAGCCGGGCTTATCTCAGATGCAGGAAAAATCCTGGTATTCGGAACGGGAACAAGCCACATTGCGGGAAGCGATGCGGCAATAAAGCTTCGCCGTACCGGAAAGTGCGTGTTTGACGAAAGCGATTTATATAAGGCGGCACTGCATCTTGCCTTTTTCAGCGAGGGGGATGTTCTTCTGGCATTTTCCCATTCGGGCGAAAACAAGGCAACAGTTAAAATCTGTGAGGCGGCAAAAAGAAGGGGGATAAATGTAATTGCAATAACCTCTTTCCCGAAAAGCCGGATAACCAAAAGTGCAGACGTTCTGCTTTACACCAAAACCAACGAAAGCCCCATGCATAAAATGTCAATAACCTCAAGAATAAGTCAGGCGGCAATAACCGATGCCCTTTTTATGGAGTATTTTGCCTTAAGAAGGGATATTTTTAAGGCAAATATTGAAAGGGTTTCTGCTCTGGTTAAGGAGCTTGATATATTGTAATTAAAACATTTGCACAAATAATACTTAAATAATGCCCTGTTTTTAAGCCCCTTTTCTATTGACAAAAAAATGACATAAGCGTATAATGACATTAAAATAAATGGTTTGTTTTGGGGCGAGGTGAAATTCCTCACCGGCGGTAAAGAGTCATAAGAAAAAGGTGCAACCTTTTGATGTTGGCTACGAGTCCGAGAGCCTGCGGCACGTAAGTGCGAAGGGTTGATTGGGGTTGGATTCCCTGACCGACGGTTATGCAGATGAGGCGTAAGGCTTATTTGTTAAAGTCCGGATGAAGAAACGAAAGCTTGAATGTTTTGTGCCCCTTTTTGCATTTTGCAAAAAGGGGCTTTTCTCATACAGACCGGAAAAGAGGATATTATGAAAAAGACAAGAATGTTAACGGTAACCGCAATGCTTTCCGCAATGGCGGTAATATTGCAGTACTTAGGCTCGGTTATGGGCCTTAAGGTAGGCGGCTTTCTGGAAATCGAATTTTCCGACCTTCCCGCAATAATCGGAACCCTTTCAATGGGCCCCTTTTGCGGCGTTATGATTGAGCTTATGAAAAATGTAATTCATTGCTTTATCACATCCACAGGCTATGTGGGCGAATTTGCAAACTTCTGTGTAAACGGTGTTTATGTTCTGGTTCTCGGGCTCATTTATGCGGGACATAAAACAAAACGCCGTGCGGTTTTAGGCTTTGCTGTTGCAACCGTTGCATACTCCATTGTGGGAGCGCTTATCAATTATTTTATAATGCTTCCTTTATATATGCCCGATGCACCTGCGGCAGTAAAATTCGACCTGGTTATGACACTTATTACCCCCTTTAATATTTCAAAGGGTGCAATCCTTGCGTTTATTACCCTTGTAATTTATAAAAAGCTTTCTCCCATTATAAAGGGAACTGCAAGATAAGGATGATTTTTTATGAAATGGTACAAAACTGAAATAGCGGATATGCTGGTCTCGGTCTTCTGTAACGGGCTTGATAACCTTATGGATAAAACAGGCTATGAGTTTTCTGAAGCAGAGGATTATGCCGATTCGGATGTCCTGGTTATTTTTTCATCTAAGTACGATAAGTCGGTTAAAAAGGTGATGGATAAGCTGGCGGAAGAAGGCTGCTATTCAAGCCTTAATGCGGCGGTTTTCGCCTTTAGTCCCGAGGAAGAAAATCCCCTTCTTGATTTAACCCTTGTTTCGGGAGAAAAGAATCTGGCATCTGCCCTTTCCGACCTTCTTAAAATGCTCGACTACTATTTATATATAACGCCCGTGGATGTGGGCTATGAGCTTTCAAAGCGCGGCACCTTTACTTATGAAAAGGGCACCGAGGCAATTAATTTTGCATCAGTTAAGGAGTCGGCACTTTCTTTTCTTGAGGGGATAGATGATGCATTGATGATACTTGAAGCGGGGGAAGAAATTTTCATAAGTGACATCGAAAATTTGACCTATGACTTATCCGATGCAACAGGAGACACACGCCTTACCATAGCACCCCTTCGCACACTTAAAGGTGAGAGGGTAAGATTTTCAATAATGCACAAATAAAAAATCACTTGTATGCAACACTGCATACAAGTGATTTTTTATTTTCTTTTCTTCTTTCTGTATTCCGTGGGAGATAAGCCGACCTTTGCCTTAAACAGCTTTGCAAAATAGGCGGCGTCCGAAATTCCCACGCGCTCGGCAATTTCCGTAACCGTTAAATTTTCGTATTTCAGAAATTCCTTTGCCTTTTTTATTCTTACCTTTATGCGGTATTCTGATGGAGAAAGGGAAGAATATTCCTTGAAAAGACGACGGAAATATATTTCGCTGACACTGCACATTGAGGCAATTTCCCCGATGGTGAGATTACCCAGTATGTCGTTTTCAAGATAGCTTATGCCCTTTTCAATTACGGAAAAACGGTTATTTAAAAGGGCTTTCGACCGCTCAAAATAGCCTATGTCCGCTAAAATGTCATACATAACCGACTTCATTTTGGCGGGGGATGAAAGGGCGGCACTGCTCAAAGCGCAAAGCTTTTCAAACCGCTTTACATCCTGAGGGAAATCGGTGTCGAAAATCAAAACATCATCAGAAAGGGAAAAATCCTCCCCATCCTTATAAAAAAACAGGTTAACGCCCACGGTACTTCCGCCGTCAATGGGGAAAAAGCGGACGCTGTATTCGGAATTTTTCGGGGCATAGACGATATTTCCGCTTCCGGCATAAAGCTTTCTCCCGTCCTTAAGGGTGTATTCCGCCTCGCAGGAATCAAGATATAAAATCATATGCATCGCCTTGGGCTCACCAATGGAGGAAAAGCTGTCGTGGCCGTCTGCCCAGAATCGTCTCAGCGCATTAACTACCTTTATCGAATAATTATGGTCGTAAAGCATATCGGGGGATAAATAATTCAACTCATTCACCGCCTTTTAATGATAATTAATTATAACAGAGGATTTTATGTATGTCAACTTTTGTATCGGAAAGTTATGGTTTTGTATCGTTTTATCTGTTGACGAAAAGACTTATTTCCTTTATACTGAACTTAATAATATAAAAGGGGTGTTTTTTATGAAAAAACTTCGTATAGGTATTGTGGGCTACGGCGGAATAAGCCAGGGCGTTCACGTTCCCGGCTACTTAGCCTGCCCCGACAAAGCAGAAATCACCGCACTTTGCGATATCAATCCCGAAAAGCTGAAACTGGCAAAGGAAAAATTAAACCTTTCCGACTCTGCGCTTTTCACAGATTATAAGGAAATGATAAAAAGCGGGCTTATTGATGCAATCGACATCTGTACGCCCAACCATATGCATTGCCCCATTGCATCTGCGGCAATTGACGCGGGCCTTCCCTTCAGCACAGAAAAGCCCATGGGCTTAAGCTATGCCGAGGCAAAGGCTCTTTATGATAAGGCAGAGAGTGCAAAAAGCAAATCCTTCATCTGTTTTTCCTGGCGCTATCGCCCTTATACAAGATATGTAAGAGATATTATAAAGAGCGGCGAAATCGGAAAAATCTATCACATTTATATATCCTACATCAAGGACAGCGGTCTCTGGGAAGGAAGAAAGCTTGAATGGAGATTTGACAAGGACAGAGCGGGCACAGGCGTACTTGGAGATCTCGGAAGCCATATGATTGATATCGCGCGCTTCTGGGGCGAGGAATTCAAGGGCGTCTTCGCACAGACCGGTACATATATTACCGAGCGTCCCACAGAGGATACGGGCGAAATCAAAAAGGTTACCACCGATGACTGGTGCAACATCACCGGTATGACGGAGTCGGATATTCCCGTTACAATTTCCCTTTCAAGAACCGCAACGGGCTATGACGACAGAATAACCTTTGAGGTATTCGGCGAAAACGGCCGCCTTCGCTATTCCTGGATTGCAGGTAAGCAGGATATTGAAATCTGCACAGGCAAGGAGGACGTTAAGTCAAGAACTGTCCGCCATCTTGTACCCCCCGCAGGCTATGAGGCAAATCAGTCCCTCTACTTTGTAAATATGATAAACGGAATTGAGGACGAATTTACCGCTCACTTAGAGCACGGAATTGCCTGCCAGAAGGTTTTGGAAGCGGCAGAAAAGTCTGCTAAAGAAGGCAGATATGTTACTATTGATGAAATAAGGTGAAGAAATGAAGCTTGGAACTTTAGTAAGAATAACAGATATTACCAAGGCTGACGAAGAGTTTGGTAAGGTTAAGGAACTTGGTCTTCCTTCCTGTCAGCTTGTATATAAACCTGCTGCCTACAAAAACGAGGATGCCGAAATAATCAAGGCGGCAGCGGAAAAGCACGGCATTGAAATTTCCGCTATGTTTGCGGGTTACAACGATAACGACACCGTGTGGGACATATACTTTGGCTATAAAACCGCGGGCATCAACGTGGAAGCCTACAGAAAAAGCCGTATCGATTACATAAAAGCGGCATCGGACTTTGCAAAAATTATCGGCATTACCGATATTATCATTCACGCAGGCTTTGTGCCCAACAACCCCTTTGCCGATGAGTACGGCACGCTCATTTGCGGAATCAACACTCTTACGAGTTATTTCCGTCCCAAGGGACAAAATCTCCTTCTTGAAACAGGGGGAGAGGCGCCCATCACCCTTCTTCGTTTAATCGAGGATGTGGGAGCGGACAATCTTTTCATAAACTTCGATCCCGCAAACATCCTTATGTACGGCTACGGTCATCCCGTGGATGCACTTAAGGTTTTCGGAAAATATGTAAGAAATATGCACGGCAAGGACGGATTTTTGCCAACGGATACACGCCATACCGGCCGTGAAGCTCCCGTGGGTGACGGTGCGGTGGACTTTAAGGGCGTAATTGAGGAATTCCGTCGCCTGTCCTATGACCGCTATATCACAATCGAGCGTGAAATCTCAGGAGAAGCGCAGATAAGGGATATAATAAAGGCTAAAGAATATTTTGAAAAGCTTTTGGCTGAGTGAGGATGCTATGTTAATTAAAAACGGAAATGTAATAACCGAAAACGAAATCCTTAAGGGCTTTGATGTATTAATTGAGGGCGACGAAATAGTAAAAATAGGAAAAGACCTTTCGGGCATTGAAGTAATTGATGCGAGCGGAAAATATGTAATGCCGGGGCTTATCGACATTCACACCCACGGCGGCTTCGGGGGCGACTTTTCAGATGCTACGATTGATTCCTACGACAAGGCACTTTCCTTTCATTCTAAAAACGGAACAACATCTCTTTTGACATCTTCCGTAACCGCACCGGTTGAAGACATATTGAAGCTTATCGATATGACAAGACGGTATAAGGCAAAGGAAAATCCCATCTGCCGTGTGCTCGGAGCACACATTGAGGGGCCATTTATATCGGTTAAGAATAAGGGTGCGCAAAAGGAAGAATATTTAAGGAGACCGGCGGACGGGTATGATTTCATATCGAAGAATGTCGATGTGATAAAGACGATTACCGTGTCGACGGAGCTTCCCGGAATGGCTGATATGATAAAGGAGCTTAAAAGCCTGGGCGTAGTTGTGGCAGGCGGCCACGATGACGGCAAGGAGGAAGAAATCTACCCTGCCATTGATGCGGGCTTGAGCCTTTGCACCCATTGGTACTGTGCCATGTCAACGGCAAGGGTGGAAAACGGAAAGCGAAGCGCAGGGCTTATGGAAATCGGCTTAACGGACGACAGACTTACGCTGGAGCTTCTTGCAGACAATCACCACATAATACCCCAGCTTCTCAAAATGGCATACAAAATGAAAGGCGCGGATAAGCTTGTCTTGGTTTCCGACTGTCTTCGTGCAGGCGGTCAGCCCAAGGACGGAAGGGTTTATACTCTCGGCAGAGAAAACGATACCGAAGCAACAAAATTCATTGTGGATTTAGGTGTTGCAAGGCTTCTTGACGGAACACGCTTTGCGGGAAGCATAACACCGCTTGGTGTTATGCTGAAGAATGTAACAGGAGAGGGGATACCCCTTGTTGATGCGGTTAAAATGGCATCAATCACCCCGGCAAGGGTAATCGGGGTTGATGAGCTCTACGGCTCAATTGCCGAGGGCAAAAAGGCAGATATCTACATCGCGGATGCAGAACTTAATCCCGAAATGACAATAGTTAACGGAAAAATAGTTGAGTCTTAGAGCGTTAAGCTCTCAGACTTTATTAGGAGGAGTAAAACATGGATATATATAAGATAAGTAAGGAAGAATGGGCAAAAAATTCTAAAATTCCTTTCAGAGTAGCGGAAAAAGCCACGGATATGCACGTTGAAATGGCACGATTAATGGCGGATGTGCTTAAGGAAAACAACGCCAAGGGAGAAAAGACAGTAATAATTCTTCCCGTTGGCCCCATAATGCAGTATGAACCCTTTGCAAAGGTGATAAATGAGGAAAAAATCAGCCTTAAAAACGCCTGGTTTATAAATATGGATGAGTACCTTACGGCGGATGGCAAGTGGATTGACTATGACAATAATCTTTCCTTCCGTGCTGTTATGGACAGACTTCTCTATTCAAAAATTGATGCAGAACTGGTTATGCCCGAAAGCCAGCGCCTTTTCCCCGAGCCCGGCAAGGAAGCGGAAATCGATGCATTGATTGAATCCTTCGGCAAGGTTGATATCTGCCTGACGGGTGTGGGCATCAACGGACATATCGCATTTAATGAACCCCCCGAGGCGGACGAGGCAATCACTGATGAGGAGTTTAAGAATATCGGAACAAGATGCTTGAACATCGCAAGGGAAACCATAGTTAATAACGGCCTTCACAAGGTTGCAGGAGCTCTTGACATTTTCCCGAGAAGATGTATAACCATTGGTATGAAGCAGCTTCTTAAAGCTAAGGTGTTAAAGGTTTACCTTTACTGCGACTGGCAGTGGGGCATTGCAAGAAAAATTTCTCTTGCCGATGAATCAAAAACTATGCCTGCATCCTTCCTTCAGAGCCATCCCAACAGCGAAATGGTTATAACAAAGGATTTATACGAATTCATGCTGTAATTGAAAAAGCCGTAGGATAAACCTACGGCTTTTTAAGTGAAATATTTCGCTTAAGCTCAATGTGAAATAATTTTTATCAAAATTGTGAAATATGATGCCTTGCATCAAGTGAAATGAAATAAATCCAAACGCCCGCAGGCATTTCACATTGCGAAGCAATATTTCACGCCCGAAGGGTATTTCACAAATCAGAATGATTTATTTCGTTCAATAAAAAATGCTTGTCTGTCGACAAGCATTTTTTATTGGTCTGAGTGGGGAGACTCGAACTCCCGGCCTCTTGAACCCCATTCAAGCACGCTACCAATCTGCGCTACACCCAGATACTCTCGCTAAACGCAAAAACTATTATAGCACGCAGGATAGAGTTTGTCAAGAGAAATTTTTAAATATTTTAAATTTATTTTGTTGTAAGTTATAATTTGGGAGGTATAAGACTGTTGACAAGTTATTGAAAAATGATATAATTAAATGAAGGGAAATATTTAAAATATGGAGGTGCTGTGCTGTGAAAAGAAAATTTATTGGTTTAACTGTGGTGCTTGCTGTCATAATGTCCGTTTTATGCGTCAATGTATGGGCGGAAACCTGGGCCGAAATAAACGGCGTGCCGGAGATTGTTAATTTCTCGGGCATGGACGATTGGAATGAATACGGAGATGATTACAGTCCCTATGTGACTATGTACGCTCTGGACGGCAGAACGTTGTCAGTCGAGTGGGAAAATATTGCCGCCTATGAAAGTGTTGGCTGGTACTGGGGCGAGCCTGTAACTGTGCAGGCTTTGGATGGCAGGACTATGATTATCGGCAAAAACAGAGTTCGTGATTATGAAAAAGTTGGTTGGTACTGGGGAGAACCTCAAACTATGTATGGGTTTGAAAAAATCGGCAGAAATTTACAAAAAGTATCTGTAACTGTCGGCTTGAACAGAGTTCTCGAGTTTGAGGAACACGGCTGGTACTGGGGTGACGTTACAACTATTTACGATTCGGAATATGAAAAAGTTGCAGACACGGGTACGAACAGGGCTCCCGAGTATGAGAGAATGGGGTATTACTGGGGAAAGCCTACCACTATGTACGCTTTGGATGGAAGAACTATAGTTGTCGGAGAAAACAGAGTACCTGATTATGAAGCGGTTGGATGGTATTGGGGCGAGCCTGTTACATTGCAATCTTTGGACGGCAGAACCATAGTTGTCGGAGAAATGAGAATTAAGGCATATGAAAACGTAGGTTGGTATTGGGGTAAGCCTGTGACAGTATACGATTGGAAGGGAAATCCTGTAACGATAGGAGAAAATCGTGTTGATGAATATTTGGAGGATGGGTATACTAAAGAAAAAAACACAGGAAATAATTCTTACGGCAGAGATATGTCTGATGCGTGCTATATGTGTAACGCGGGATGGAATGATTGTACGTTTTGCGTCGGAGGGACATACAGGACATATGATATCTACTATAGAACCTATGTTACTGAAAGATGCACTGCTTCCGGCTGCATCAATGGCAGAGTTAGGTGTCATACGTGCGGCGGAGATGGCTGGAAATAATTTTTCGAAACCTTATATTAGCAAATAAAAAGAGAGAGTACCCTTTAGGTACTCTCTCTTTTTGGTGCGAGTATTCATAACGTGTCAGAATAAAACTCACAAAAAGTTGGTAGCGACAGCGAGCCGTTGTGAGGGCGTTTACAACCGAGCAGGTGAGCCGAGCGTGACTTTTTGTGAAAGAGGAGAAGCAAGGAAGCGGGCGGATGACTTTTTTGCATAAAAACGTCGAAGCAAAGCGAACTTTGCTTCGACGTGGTGTGAGTGTTCATAACGTGTCAAAATAAAAATAACAAGTAAACGGCGTCAAATCGCATAATTCAGAGATGGTCCATTTAATTATTTTATCATCAAATATAAAGGTTCACAGTAATCAAGCTCAAGCCCAAGCTTAAGCTCCTGATTTTCATTTACACATTCTGCCTTTTCCCATTCACCGTCTTGGTTAAGAATATAAAATCCCTTTGCAACTGCCCACTTTTCAGGCAGGTGCAGTGTGATATCCGAAATAGTGTCTGCGCCGAGGTTTATAAGTGTTACAATCCCCATAAACTCCTTATCACTCACAGGTTCATTCACTATGGTATATATATTCGGTTCTTTCCTCACAAAAAGGTATTTATCACCGCACCACAAAAGCAGTTCTTCAAAGAGTTTTTTCCTGCGGTAGTTAAAGAGAGATTGCGAATAGTTGTCGTTGAGTGTTTGACCGAGTATTACCACCTTACCGCCAAGCTTATTTTCGAATCTTGTCATTGCAGGTGAGATAAATTCCTTTAAATAATTATACTCTTCGCTTATTACATCAGCATTCTGGTCTGTAACCGTGATTTTAAGAAGCTTGCCGTTTCTTCCGTTTGCAAACATATGCGCCGCTGGCATATTCTTTCCTTTGCCCTCTGTCCTGAATTTTTCGCAGATAATCTCTCTTGCGCCCAAGTCCCAGCAAAGAGGATGTGTTGCAACATCATCACCTATTTCGACACCTAAGTATTCTCCAAAGCCTCTTTCGCAAAGTGCCTTTGCAGCAGTTCCGTCGAGAAACAAGCCTTTTGAAAGATATTTTAATACTGTTTCATCATCGGCATGCTTTGCTTGTCTTATGTCCCAGAAAGCAACATCCGATTCCTCTGTTGTATGAGGTATTCCGAAAAGGCTTACCGCTCTTATCCATAACGGATAAACATGTTCTGTCGATTTTTTATCTGCCGTGTTCCAAAACGGGTCATAGCAAAGCTGGGCACCTGTTATTCTGCAACCCTTAACAGCATTAAACAAAGCATTAAATTTCTTGCGTTCACTTTTGAACATAGCAGGAAAGGTCTTTTCCTCATTAGCATCGTCCAAGAGCTGTTGGATATTGAAGGTTGAGCCGATATAGCCGTAAGAATAGGCTGCCGACATAATAACCTTCATCTGTTTTCCCTCTGTAAAAAATCTGGTATGAGGAAATGTATCCGATTCGTGATAAAAGTCAAAATCACCCTTAATATGCTGTTTGGAATACAAGGGATGGAACATCGTATGCGGTATATCCTTTGACTCTATTCCACAATAAGCTACACCAAACAGACGTGAAAACGGTGTATGATTAGGTCCTGCCAATGCTCTTGCAATAGCTTCGGTAGCATCTCCTTCATAGTCAGCGGCACCCGACTGCATATAACCGATAGGGATTTCGGGAGATTTCTTATCCACCTCTTTGCGGATTGCATCAGCAAAGCTAACCATAGACTCCTTAGTAAGCTCGCGCCATCTCCTCATAAGTGCATAGCCTTCGTCGGTATCAGAGTTAAAAGCACTCAAAAGCTCGTCCCTCGAATAGTATTTGCCCTCTCGACTTGCAAACTCGTCTAAATGATTCTTACAAAAACAGCCTGTTCCAAGAGTATAATCATCCTCGGTTATAATAAATGCAGGCTTTGCAATTTCGGCAAAGAGTGCCGTCATTTCGGCAAATTGCTTTTTGAAATTCTCGTCAAACGGACAGTTCTGGAATGGTGATTCTGTTCCGTCCTCTCTTACTACTCCTGTAAATTCATCAGAACGTCCCGATTTTAGTGTAGCTGTAATCCACCAACCACAGTCTATGCCGTAAGGCGAAAGCTCACTCTTTACTTCAGCGAACAGCTTTGCCCTTTCCTCGTAAAACTCTCTTGGAGGAAATCCCACTGCTCTCCAACCGCCACAAGGTGCTGCAAGTGCGAATCTGGTAAAACTGTAATTGTTATAAAGCTCCATTATATCATCTATTATTATATCTTTTGTCGGCCAGTCCAAATCAAGCGATATAGGGATAATTATATCCAGTTCTTTTCTCATTTTCTTATCTCCTTACAGTGCAGCACCATTTTCTTTAAGTCTTGTTCTCAAAGCCTTAATATCTACGGTGTGAGCATTCTTATTTGTATTATGAGCAAGTGCCGCCGCAGTTCCTGCCGCTTCTCCCAGACAAGCACAAATTGGCATTATTCTGACCGAAGAATGTGCCTCATGAGTTGCACTTAAGCATCTGCCTGCAACAAGCATATTGTCATACTCCTTAGGCAAAAGTGTTCGGTATGGGATTTTATAATATTGATTAAGCGGAATATGTATGATAGTTGTACCAGTACCTGCAGGGTTATGTATATCTATATCATAATTACCGAGTGCTATTGTATCCTCGAAATCCATACAGCTTGTAAGCTCGTCAGCAGTAAGGATATGCACACCCTTTAGCTTTCGGCTTTCTCTTACACCTATATGGCTTGCCACCGAAACAAGTGTAGCATCCTTGAATGCCTTGGAATTTTCCTTCAAAAAGTCCATCATTTCCATAATCTGCTTTCTTGCAAGCATTTCCGCCTTACCTATTTCCACCGCATCAACGGGGTTATGCTTTACAATTCTTGTGGTATTAAAATGTACAATCCCCTTGCCGTAGCCGTAGAATACTAAGATATTCTCTCTTGGATTTATTATCTTCTTTTCAGCCTGTAGTTTAGCATACTTTTCCTGAAGCATCGGTCTTTCGCTGTCATAAAGCTCTACATCTACACCACATACGCGAAAACATGTAGTCATAGGCTGGCTTAAGCCGTCAGATTCTCTTCCGAGCTGATGATCGCAGTTTGTCATTGCAATAAGCTCACCATCTCCCGAACAGTCGATAAAGTAATCTGCCTCAAACTCCATCACGCCCGATTTTGTAGCAACAGATACGCTCTTTATCTGTCGTCCTTCCGTTTTTGCCTCAAATACAGTAGCATGGAACAGCACATCTACACCTGCCTCTACTGCCATATCGTCAAATACACATTTGTAGCTCTCCCACGATGTGTCTTTATACTTTTTCTTTCGTTCGAGCATTTCACTAAAAATACCTGCCGAGAGAATCTTACCGTCCCTTGTTGCAAATTCCATAAATGGATATACCAGGCTGTTTGTCATAGCACCGCCAAGACAGCCGAATTTCTCTACTAAAAGCACCGACAATCCCTCTCTTGCGCCGCTCACAGCCGCCGCAACGCCTGCCAAGCCACCGCCTACTACTATAAGATTATATTTTTTCATAATTTTTCACCTCAACTATATATTATCATTTTTATGGAAAAAATCTTATAAAACAAATACAAATGCTTGAACAAACAATACATATATGCTATAATAAGCAAAAATATATATCGGAGAGTGTAAATGGAATACAGCAAGTTATATGATTTGATAAATTATCTGCAATATGGGACAAACCTGCATATAGGGGTGCTTTTTTTAGGAAGCTACGGAAATGATATGGTAAAGCTTCCGCACAGGCAGGAAATTCATGCAGGAGTTTTGTGTGATGAGTTCAAGACACAGAATTTTGACAGGTGCTACCGTTGCAGAAACAAAGCCGTTTACAAGGCGCTGAAAACAAAAAAAGATTTTGGCGGTGTATGCATAAACGGCATTTACGAATATACAAGACCTGTTGTTATAAATGACGAGGTGGCAAGTATTATTTATATCGGAAATATCTATGATGAAGAAAAGGGGTTTCCAAGACTCAAGCTGCATATAGGTGAAAGAAAGTGGCTGTTAGATACCTTGGAAAAGGATTTTGACGAAGATAAATGCAGGGATATAGGCAGGCTTTTGGAAAGTTATATCCGTGTACTTCTGGAAAACTATACCGCAAAGCCCGAAAACAATCCTGTTATTGACAATATCAAAAGCTACATAGAGGACAACCTTGAATTTGACATAAGAATCTCGCATATAGCCAAGCTTTTTCACTATAACGAGCAGTATTTAGGGCGGTTTTTTAAGAGAGAAACAGGGAAGAGCTTCAGTGATTACATCAACCTGAGAAGACTTAAAAAGGCACAATATCTTCTTGGAAATTCCGATAATTCAATCCTTGATATAGCAAATAAGGTGGGTTTTAATAATGTAACTTATTTTAACAGAATATTCAAAAGGACATATGGAATTACGCCGTCTGAATACAGAAAAAACTGAGCAGTTGCTCAGTTTTTTCTGTATTATTCAAGCACAAACATATATACCGTTCTATTTTCAAGCATTACCGAAAGCTTGCCGTTTTCTATACCGTAAGAATTTCCATCAAACACTTTTTTGTGTTCCTGAATTTTTCAAGGAACTCCAATTAGATACTCTTTGCATTCTTATCAACCTGAAATACGATCGCAAGGATTTTATTATCTTTTTTTAAGCTCGTTGCTTTCTTAAGGTTCAAGTCCCGTCATTTTTGCATAGGCAAAAAAATAAAGGTATCAACTCGCGTTGATACCTTTATTTGTATGGTCGGGATGACAGGATACAGCCGCTTTGCGTCTTGTCTGCTCGGTTACCCAAATGCTTCGCATTTCGGTACCAACCATCGCACCACTTGCCTAAAAACGATTATCAATCGTTTTATTAACGGCTCGTGCCTTCTTAAGGTTCAAATCCTTACATTAACAAATAAAAAGAAGAAGTACCCTTTGGATACTCCTTCTTTTTGGTCGGGATGACAGGATTTGAACCTGCGGCCCTCTGCTCCCAAAGCAGATGCGCTACCAAACTGCGCTACATCCCGGTACTAAACTGTGCATTGAACGCATACGGCAAACTGCCAATGCATCCCGTTATTAAGTTGTATTATAAATTATCCGCAGGTTCCCTGCGCCCCTCTCGGCTTCGCCGCCACTCGGCGGGGCCTGTTAACCGCCTTCCCTGAAGCTTCTCCCTTAATCCGCCCCCGGCGGCGGTCGAACCTTCAGCCCAAAGCAGATGCGATTGCCTTGCTGCCAATGCATCCCGATATTAAACTATGCAATGTGAATTTTCCGCGACAATTTTTTGTCGCTTCTACTGCCAAGAAAACAACCGGAAAACCTTATCCGGTTTTCAACGTTTGTTTTCCTTGCTTCGTAAATGCTTTGTGGCATTTACTCCGCTCGCTCCCGATATTATCATTATATTAGACCAACAAACAGTATTATACTGAAAAAACACACATTTGTCAAGTAAAAAAGGAGCTTTGATTATCAAAGCTCCTTTTTATATTTTTTTGAAAATCCTGTAGTTTTCGCACTTTCTCAAACAGCCGATGATAGCGCTGTTTTTTTTACTTAAGATTAAGGATTTTGATCGGTATAATTATTCTATCTTATAGTCGTTGTAAATAGCTTGTTTTGCTTTGGATAAGCCATCACCGTAAAGAGTTTTAGAGTTTTGATCGCACTCTTTGAATAGAGTAAACTTAAAGTTGGTTATTTTATCAGACTCGTTGAATACAGGCTCCAGCAAGTAAGTGATTTTATTTTGCGGTGGTCGATGAGCCTCTATCTTAATTTTAACTATGCTTTCTCCGCTTTCGTTTAATGAACCTTCTAAAGTGGTATAGAGATGTGCTTTTGATAATTTTCTTTTCATAAAGCCACTTCTTTTTTTGATTTCTTTTTCTATTGTTGTTTTTCCTTTTATGCAAAGAAATGAGTTATATTTTTCTTCTAATGTGCAGTCTGCTGTTGCATAAGAAAGAATATCTGTGATTTTTTTGTTTTTGATGATGGTTGCAATGTCGTCCATTATTTTGATTTTTTCAGAATAATTTATATCTTCAAAAATAAGGTATGGAACAGAAATGATTTTCTTGGTGTTTTCGAGCTTTTCTTTATGATTATCTTTGTACATTTTGAATACTTCGAAAAAATCATCATCAAATTGATAATGGTCACAACTTCCATCGGTGTAAACGACTCTGAAATATTGTGGGACTTCATACAGTTTAGGCTCTTCGATTTGTTTTAGGTGGCCTATTTTTTCGCAAATGAAGTTTCTGATAGATTCTGAGTCTTCTTCCGAGTACTCTTCAATATAGGGAGTTGACTTGATATGACCGCCTCCTTTACCAGGGATTGCCAATCTCATTGATATTATATTTTTTTGGCAAACATTCCTGAAAGAGCTATAATAGCCAAACTCCCCTTCGTAATTAAGATAAAAAAGGGAGGCTATTTTTTTGATTGTTTTTTTAGAGTTAATCGAGTATTCGGAATAATCCATACGTATGCTCCTTTCGCAATTTTGTTATTTATGAGATTTATATGTTAGCCTGGATCGTAGAATTTTTATACTGTATTTATAGGCTTTAGTATGCTCCTTTTTATTTTATTCCTCGCATCCTTCGGCTTCGCCCTGGTATTCGTGGAGGAAGTCCTCGGCGATTTTTTGCATTGTAACCTTAACCTTGCCGCTTTCGGAAAAATCAAAATACATATGAAGTCTGCCGAAATAGGTATCAATTATCTGCACTTCTATCTGAAGCGTATCGCCAACCCACATGGCGGAGTTTGCCGACTTAAAGTGAAGATCGGGAACGCTTCCGCAGGCAACATCCCCTGAATATCCTCCCTCGGGGAAGGGCTCAAAATAGTTTCTGTCAAAGGCAAAATTAAGCACCTTTGCACCACGTTTATTGGTATATTCCATTTTGCCTTCGTCCCCGGAAAAAGTAAAGCGGACTTTTGAAAGAGTCATGGGGTTATCGGAAAATACAAAGGTTTTGCCGTTGATTTTTGCCGACTTTTCGTCCTCTCTTCCGTTGCAGTGCCAAAGCTCTAAGCTTTCGGAATAGCTCTTAAGCTCATCATGCGCGATTTTGTTTTCAGGAAGGGGGCTATCTGATGCCGTATTATGAACAAGCTCAAAATATGAGTTGATAATGGTCTTTTCCGCAGTACCGTTACCCTGATTATCCGCATTGCAGATTAAAATCATATCCTTGTCGGGGGAGCAAACGGCAAACTGGCTTCCCATTCCGTTGAAATAGAAGGAATTATAAGGAAGAGTCCAGAACTGATAACCATAGCCGTAGCCCTCGCCTCTGTGAACGTCAATTAAGTTGCTTGTTGCTTCCTTCAAATAGTCGGCACTAAGTATCTGCTCTCCCTCGTGATTGCCGTAGTGCATACAGAAGTTTGCCACTTTAAGTAAATCGGTGGGCTTGCAGATTAATGCAGAGTCGCTCCAGGCGTGACCGCCGGGGCAGGTCAGCATATAAGCTTCCTTTGAAACTCCGATTTTATCCATAAACTTTTCCCTTAAATATTCCATTAAGGTTTTGCCTGTAAGCTCCTCAACCATAGCGCCCATAACAAACGAGCCGGTGGAGTCGTATTCAAAATATGTGCCGGGCTCTCTTGAAATGCCGTTAAATGCACCGCTTGCCCAGAAATAGTCCCTTAAACGGTCGTTGGGTTTTCGGGAGAAGAAGTAGGCGGCACCACAGGGCCAGCCCGTTGCCATCATAAGCATATTACGGATGGTCTGCTTTCTTACATTTTCGCAGGCACCCTCCGTTATTTCGGGAGGGAACACGTCGCAGATTTTGGTATCCAAACCGATTTTGCCTTCCTGAATAAGAAAGCCCACAGCGATGGATACAAAGCTTTTTGTAACAGAGTACATTCTGTGAAGATAGTCCTTATGAAAGGGCTTCCAGTAGTTTTCATAAACTATTGTGCCGTTTCTCATTATTATAATATCGTGGGTGGAAAGGTTGGCGCCTTGGAGCACCTTTATATATTCTTTTATTTTGGAAGAGTCAATTCCGACAGATTCGGGAGTGCCGTATTTAAACATAAGATAACCTCCTTTTTTGACCATATTAACATAAGCAAATAAAAAAGTCAATCAGGAATACAAAAAAGCCCGATTGCGACATAGAAATGTCTCAAAATGATAAAATAGATATATAGAAATGCATAAATATAAAACGTTGAAAAAGTGCCGCTTGTGCGGCACTTATCGTCAGTTTTTGTTCTGGGGTTTCGGGCGGGGTGTTTTTGAAAGATTGCTGTACAGGAAAACATCCCGTGATTCTGTAAGGCGGAAGCTTCCCTTATCTATGTAGTTTGCGGCATAATCGTCGGGATTTGCCGTTTTCATCTGCGAAAGCTTAACGAAGGTCATAATGAGTACAATTATAATGGGAAGAATTATTATTATTCCTGCGATAAGCCCGATGTTTTCAAGTAAAAAATCTGTATAACTCATAATATCCTCCTACATCATAAAGTAAGCGCCGAGCAAGGTGATCGCTGTGGTAATGATAAGCGAAACGGCATAGCATTTAAGTATAAAGCGGTTGCGCTTTTTCTTACACACGGGGTATTCGCCCACCACCTTACCGGTCTGACCGTTTATGGCATATTTATAGTTTGTACCTTCATATTTTATATTAAGCATCCAGCAGGGAAGAAGGGCATAACGGGTTTTGGTATCATAAAGATTTACGCTGCCGCTTGTTTCGGTAACTCCTGAAAATGTAGATGTAGTAGCCATAAATTCCGATTTTGTGCTGTTTTTAATTCTTTCGTTGGCACGGATGCTTCCGTCCTCCGGAGATACGTCATACTTATCTGCAAGATAGCCTGAAAGATAAGCGGTATTAAACTCGACAGCTTCATTATAATCGTAGGGCTCCAGCGCTTCTGTGTAGGTGTTGTCGGTTTTTTCGCTTCCGTCAACGGGTATACCTGAAAAGCTTATGCCTCCGCCGCGGATGAGCTTGTAATAATCTGTCTTGGTGTAGTTGTAATTGGCATCGCTCCAACATTTTACACGTCTTCCCGAATAGGTGAAGTGGGCATCGCAGGATGCATCAAACATCCAGTAGGGGAGATAAATTCCGCTCATTTCCTCAATTTTTTTCTTGGATTTGAATTCGTCAGGTAAAAAGGGTGCTTTCGCCGCGGCGTTTTCAAAGCATTCCATAGCTTCCTTTTTATTTACGCGGAAGGGAATGATATAGTCGGGCATTAAGCTTCCTTCAAACTGCTTTTTGATGATGGTGGCGTTTCCGCAGTAGGGACAGACCGTTGCACCCAAGGCTGCATCGCCCGTAATTTCCGCAGAGCAGGAAGGGCAACTGTAGGAGGAAAGAGCACCCGCTTCGCTTTCGGGGAAGCTCCTTGGGGTGTAACTGCTCCAGTCGTAGCTTTCCTTTCCTTTTTCTGCTTCGGTGTTTTCAATTTCCGCCAGTGATTCTAAGGTATATTCGTTTCCGCAGGATTCACAGAATAAATTTTGGGTATCTGCATTAAAGATAAGGGTTGATGCGCAGGCGGGACATTTGTAATTTTTAATATTATCCATAATAAAACCTATCAGTATCTCCTTTCGTTGTTATAACCAAAATAACGTTCACGCCACATAGATAAAGTTTTCCGGTATGCGACAAGGTTAAGCTCCGTATACATATAATGCTTCTTTTTCTTTATGAATTTGTAAGCTTTTTTATCCACATAGTTTTCCGCAAATTTATTCCTTGCAGGTTTTGTTGGGGCCCTGAGCTTTATATTTGTTGCGATGAGTGCTGAAATATAGGGGATTGTTATGAGAAGAAATGAAACAAAAATTTCAGGGTTCCTGAAATTTTTCCCGAAAACAGAGAAAAGGGAAAGTATTCCGAGAGTCAGAAGTGCCGTGGGAATCGCAGATATAAGGAAGGCTTTTATAAAATACAAATTCCGCTTTTTTACGGAAATGGGAATTTCGCCCACCACCTTTCCCGTTTGCCCGTTTACGGCATAGCGGTAAAGCTTTTCTTTGTAGCTTATATTCATAAGCCACACCGGAAGCAGGTTACAGTCGGAATTTCTGTCAGACATTCCGAATTCTGCCTTGTCTTTCGATACATTTTCATATTCGGTAAGTGATTCTGAAAAGTCCCTTTCCAGTGTGTTATGAAGCCTTTCTTCGGCTATTTTCTGTGCCTCTTTTTCGGATACGTTTGCCTTTTCTGCAAAGTAGTCTTTAAGATATTCTTCCCGGAATGGAACTATTTCCGATGAATCGTAGGGCTCCAACGCCTCGGTATAGGCATTATCCGCCTGAAGGGAAGCATCCACGGGGATATCCTCATAATCAACGCTTCCTTCCCGGTCAACCGAAAAAGACTGATAGAAGGCATAGGGAGCACCGCGCTTATTGCGGAAGCGGTGAATCTTCTGTGCCTGATATGTAAGCTTCGCATTGCACCTTCCGTCAAACAGCCAGAAGGGGATATAAAAGCCCTTAAGGGAAGAAATTAAATCCGCTTTTTCAAATTCTCCGGGTAAAAAGGGGACCTTTTTTGAAATTTCCTTAAACCTTCTTGCGGCGTCCTCTTTTGTAACCTTGAAAGGAATTATAAATTCGGGCATGCCGCTGCTGTCAGACGGTGTATATGATTCCGCTTTGCTTTCGCAGTAGGGACAGCTTAAGGAAGCTTCTTCCGCAAGCTTTATAAATGACGATTTACATAAGGGGCACAGATAGTGGGTAAGATTGCTCATGAAAATTACTCCTTATTATAAGCCAAGTGCTGTCTTTACGGCTTTGCCTATGTGCTTTGCCATAAAGTAAAAGCCTGTATCCGTGGGATGACATCCGTCAACGGTGCAGTCATAGTTACCCTCGAAAATTTCATAGCCGTCCACAAAGTAAAGGTTTTTATCGCCTGCGGCAATACCTTTTTCGTAATTTGACTTTATATGCTCTCTTCTTACTGTCCACATTCCGCCTGTCAAGGTGGGGGCGCTGACCATAATTATGGGAAGATCAGGTCTTCTTTCACGAAGCTTTTTATAGAAAGGCTCGTGGGTTTTTTCTAAAAATTCGGGAGTCGGAGCGTTGTGGTCATAGTCATACACAAAAACGCTCATATCAAGGTTTGATATATAGTCGAGCATAGCATCTTCAGCCAGGCAGGAGCCTGAAAAACCGAGGTTTATATAGTCTGCATCAATACTTCTGTGGATAATTGCCTGATAGCTTGTACCGGGACGGCTTGCACAGCCACCCTGGGTGATGGATGAACCGTAGTAAACAACGGGAGTTTTAATTTTGTAATCTGCCGCTTTTTTTATTTCAGCGCCCTTTTTTATACCGATTGCAAGCTCCCTCACACCGGAATATAAGGGGAAGTTTATCTCATAAGTATGCATTTTTCCGTCACATCTTTTAAGCTGGGTGAAGCCCTCTTCTGTTACACCAAGAGCCGGAACAAAGGTGGAATGATAGATATTGTCGCAGTATATATCAAAGCCGATGGAGCATGTGAAGGGCATATGCGTTGCTTTTGTTAAATTTATAAAAGTGGCGTTTAAAACGATATAGGGAGAATCCGTCATAAAACGGAGTCTTCCGCCCGCAGTATGAGTATGCAGGATTTTTACACCGTCGTTTACATTTACTCCCACGCTTTCGGGAAGGCGGCGGTAGCATCCGTTTTCATAAAACACACCGTGAAGGGAAAATATGTCATCTTTTGCATCGTGAAAGGCAATGTCACTTTCGTCAATGGCATTGCTTGTAAAAAAGTTTTTATCGATGGAAGCTATATCAAACATAGAAACTCTCCTTTATTATATAATATAACTGTATAATATCACAAAATATGCCGTTTTTCAATACAATCCGACAGTTTTTTATTTTTATCTTGACAAAGCAGGCGAAGTGTGCTATCATAATTGAAATTAAATACCCGCTTGATGCTTTCAGAATCTTGTGAGACCGGAAGCATAGGGAACTCTGGAGAATCTCTTTTATTAGAGTGCCGAAGGGGCAAAGGCTAAACGCCGAATCTCTCAGGCAAAAGGACAGAGCATATGACAGCTTTTGGGTTGGCAGTTCTTTTTCTTTGGAGTTATCGGTGTTTAATCGATAACTTTTTTATTTTTTTAGGAGGCATTTATATGCAGGAAAAATTGTTAAGTATTGTGGCGAAAGCCAACGGCTATCTGGCGGATTACATTTTAATAATCCTCCTCATAGGTGCAGGTCTTTTATTCAGCTTCAAAACCGGTTTTGTACAGATTCGCTGCTTCGGCGAGGGTATGAAAAAGGTTTTCGGCAACATCAAGCTTTTCGGCGGCAAGCAGCAGGGCGGCGGTTTAAGCTCCTTCCAGGCTTTGGCAACAGCTATTGCGGCTCAGGTTGGTACAGGTAACATCGTTGGTGCATCCGGCGCTATCTTGGTTGGTGGTCCCGGTGCTATCTTCTGGATGTGGATCATCGCATTCTTGGGTATGGCAACAATCTATGCCGAGGCAGTTCTTGCTCAGAAGACAAGAGAAACCGATGCGGCAGGCGAAATCCACGGCGGTCCCGTTTACTACATAAAGAAGGCGTTCCCCAACGGCTTTGGTACCTTCCTTTCCGTATTCTTCGCAATTGCAATCACACTTGCCCTTGGCTTCATGGGCTCCATGGTACAGTCCAACTCCATCGCAGAGTCCTGTAACACAGCATTCGGTATTCCCACCTGGGTTATCGGTATTATCATTTCCGCTATCTGCGCTATTATTTTCATCGGTGGTATCCAGAGAATTGCATCTGTAACAGAAAAGCTCGTTCCCGTTATGGCAGTGCTTTTCCTTGCAGGCGGTCTTGTAATCCTTGGCATTAACTTCAAGGCTATTCCCGAAACCTTCGGAATGATCTTCAAGTATGCATTCACTCCCCAGGCTTTAATCGGTGGTACCTTCGGTGCGGCAATTAAGACAGCAATCAGCCAGGGTGCAAAGCGCGGTCTTTTCTCCAACGAAGCAGGTATGGGTTCTACACCTCACGCTCACGCTCAGGCAAACGTTGAAAAGGCACACGACCAGGGTGTTGTTGCTATGATCGGCGTATTTATTGACACATTCATCGTTCTTACAATGACAGCACTTGTTATTATTTCCACACTTTATGCAAACGGAAGCACAGCTTGGCAGACCGTTACAAAGACCAATGCGATGCAGACAGCTTATACAACAGCTCTTCCCGCACTCGGAAACTTCGGTAACATCTTCGTTGCAATCTGCTTACTCTTCTTTGCATTCTCCACAATTATCAGCTGGAACTTCTTCGGTAAGATAAACGTTCAGTATCTCTTCAAGAACAAGAAGGCTGCAAACATTATCTATGCCGTAATTGCAATAGTATTTATCTTCCTCGGAACACTTGCGTCCAACGACCTCGTTTGGGAGCTTACAGACTTCTTTAACTATCTTATGGTTATCCCCAACGTTATAGCACTTGTTGCTCTTTCCAAGGTTGTAGGTCAGGAAGCAAAGGACGCTATAAAGGCAAAGAAAGAATTAAAGAAATAATTAAGGCATAATAAAAATCACCATCCGACGGATGGTGATTTTTTTGTGATTTTGTCATTCTGAATGAAGCTTAGCGGAACGCAGAATCTGAAGCTTGGGCAGATGAGGGCATCTGCCTTCTGCTTTTGATGCTTTGACAGCGGGAGTAAGGTGCAATAAAGGGGCGATTAAATCGCCCCTTTTACATTACAGTCTTAAATCGTGCTCGCCGTTTTCAATTCGGATAAGCATATCGGTAAGCTTTTTATGCATAGCACTTCCTTCAAACTGCGCGAGGTGCTCTGCTATTGTCTTTTCGCCAAGCTCCTTTGTGGCGGGGGATGCGTAGTCAACAAGGTACTCCTTGAAGGTTAAAATAGCATTGGGAATGCAGAAGTTATGAACGAACTTTGTTTTTGCCACCTTCATAAATTCTTCACCCGTTCTTCCCGCTCTGTAGCAGGCGGTGCAGAAGGAAGGAATGTTTCCGCGCTTGCAGATTTCGTATACCACGTCATCTAAGCTTCTTGAATCGTTTATGGTAAACTGTTCCTTGTCAGCCATGGTGTTTGCCATCTTGGACTTGGTGTAAGCGCCAACGCCGATTCTTGTGCCGGCGTCAATCTGGGATACGCCGTATTCCAAAACTGCGCTTCTTACCTCGTCCTTTTCTCTTGCGGTACAGATTAAGCCGGTGTAGGGAACGGAAAGACGAAGTATTGCAACCAGCTTCTTAAAGTCCTCATCGGAAACCTGATATTCGGGGTTTTCTGCATAGGGAGTGTCCTTTGCAGGGGTGATTCTGGGGAAGGAAATTGTGTGGGGGCCTACGCCGTTGAAGGTTTCCTCTAAGTGAATTGTGTGATACATTAAGCCCATAAGCTCGAATCTCCAGTCGTAAAGACCGAAAAGTACGCCGAGGCCGCAGTCATCAACGCCTGCCTCCTGAGCTCTGTCCATGGCATAAAGTCTCCAGCGGTAGTGACCTTTGATTGTGCCTTCGGGATGAACCTTTTTATAGGTTTCGTGGTGATAGGTTTCCTGGAACACCTGGAAGGTTCCGATTCCCACTTCCTTAAGCTTACGAAGCTCCTCAACCCTTAAGGGAGCGGCATTGATGTTGGCACGGCGGATTTCGCCGTTTTTTGTTTTGGTGGCATAAACCTTTTTGATGCTGTCCACCATATAGGAAACCTCGGTGTGGGGGGACTCGCCGTAAACCAGAATGGTACGCTTTTGTCCCTCGTCAATCATAATTTTGACTTCTTCTTCAATTTCGTCCATTGTAAGGGTTTTTCTGTGCATTGCCGTGTTGGATGAACGGAACCCGCAGTAGGTGCAGTTGTTTGCACATTCGTCGCTTAAGTAAAGGGGCGCGAAAAATACGATTCTGTCGCCGTAAACCTCTTCCTTAAGTGTTTTTGCAAGGGCAAACATTTCCTCAATGGTTTCGGGATCCTTGTTCTGAATTAAAATCGCCATTTCGTCAGGCTCAAGTCTTACACACTCTTCTGCCTTTTTGAGGACGGCACGAACCTCTTCCTTTGTGGGGTTTTCGTGGGCGTTTAACTTCTCCCATATTAAATCATCATCGATGAAGTCCTTTTCCATCTCGTCATAGGGACGGAAATCCTCTTTATATTTTTCCAAAAAATTCATAAAAAATCTCCTTTCAGATATTAAAAAATCCCTTCGCAGAACGCAAAGGGAGAAAAAATGCTTATTTATCTCGCCTTTCCGCTAAGAATCTACTTCACGGTTAGAAAAAATAGTGGGCAGCAAAGCCTGAAACACAAGCCATACCGCAAGGATATAATAGCATAAAGCGGGCTGAATGTCAAGTCTTGCGTTTATGGGAGGGAAATGATATAATATATGATATAAAAATGTAGGGGGCGGCGGTTTCCGACGCTCCGTTTCCGGCAAGCCCTACGGTAATTTATATTATTTAAAAAGGAGGAGTATTATGAAGAAAATATTATCACTTTTATTAACTGCACTTATGCTCTTTACTTATGTGAGCGCAAATGAAGCGTTCGGAAACTGGGAAAAGTCGGGTTGGTTAGGCGAAAATGCTACCTATCATTACAGCAGTAAGACCGGCATTTTAACCATAGAAGGCACGGGCGAGGCAACGCAGCACGCTGATTATGAAACGGGAAAAGGCTTTACAGATGCCGAATATGCCGAATATATATCTAATTCCTGGCGTGTGCGTGAGGTCATCGTCGGCGAGGGAATTACAAGCTTGGATCACGATATTTTCCAGCAGTTCCGGGATCTTTCGAAAGTAACCCTTCCTTCCACCTTAAAGGAAATAGGAAGCGATGCTTTTTATTACTGTAAGTCGTTAACAGAGCTTACCCTTCCGGAGGGGCTTGAAATAATCGGCGGCAGGGCATTCAGGGAATCTGCTATTTCCAGAATAAATATACCCGAAGGGGTTAAAAAAATCGGACACGATGCTTTTTCCCATTGTCCCGTGACAGAGCTTCATTTGCCATCGACCGTGGAAGAAATTGATTATAAGGCATTTTCAAACAAGCTTCACACCCTTGAAAAAATCACAGTTGATGAAAACAATCAAAATTTCACAAGCGTTGACGGCGTTTTGTTTTCAAAGGATATGACAAAGCTTATTGCATTCCCTTCGGGAAAGAAGGTTAAGGCGTACACGGTTCCCGAATCAGTTAAAGTAATAGGCGAATATTCCTTTGAATATACCACTCTTTCCGAGCTTAATATAAATGAAGGAACAGAAATTGTAGAACCCGGTGCTATTTCCCGGTCGGACACATTGGAGGTTGTAAACCTTTCCGACACCGTTAAGGAAATAAGGGATATGCAGGAAAACACCAACCTTAAAAAGCTTGTAATCCCCGAAAGTGTAACCTATTATCGGGGCTTTAATGAAGAAGGAAGAGTTGACACCGTGCATAAGGGCGATTTACCCACGCCCTATTCCTGCTACTGCGGAGGCTTTCATCATCACAGCGAAAGCTTCCTCTGGTCCGATGGCTGGACCTGGAGAGAGTGTCAGAAGCTGATTGATAAGCCCGACATCTGGGCAGAAAAAGAATTTAATAAGGCAAAGGAAGCGGGCATTGTTCCCGAAAGTCTTGATTGCGGCTTTAAGAGCCGTATCACAAGGGCGGAATTTGCAGAGCTTATTGTAGCCCTTACGGAAAAAGCGGTGGGACGCGAGCTTCCCTTATCGGAGGAAAATTTCGATGACACCCACTCTGTTGCAGGATCCAAGGCGAAGGCGGCAGGAATCGTTTCCGGAAGAGGCAATAACCTCTATAACCCGGGAAGCTTTGTGACAAGGGAAGAAATTGCCGTAATGTTCCTTCGTGCCATTGAATTTGTTGAAAAGGAAAAAGGCGTAACATTAATTGAAAAGAAGTCTTCCGTTGATAAAGTATATGCAGACCGTGATAAGGTATCGTCCTGGGCTGTTGGAGCTATGGCAACACTTAACGAAGCCGGCATCATAAAGGGCACAACCAACACCACATTATTCCCGTCGGGAACCGCAATGGTGCAGGAAGCTGTGCTTCTTTCCGGAAGGATATTGGAAATACTTTGCTGATTTGGTGAAATTGACAAAAAAGTGACAGGGAAAGAATATGTAATTTCAGCAATTTTACAATTTAAAAGAAGCGCTTTATTGTGATAAAATATAGGGTAAATAAAAATTATCCGTCGGATAATTTAATTTTAGAAAAGAGGTAATCAAAATGTTCAAAAAAGTATTGGCAGTGGCTCTTGCTCTTTGCATGATGCTTGCATTTGCAGGCTGCGGCGAAAAGAGCTACACAGAAGCAAACACAGAGTATGTTTTAGGCGTGTCCGGTCCTTTGACAGGCGGTGCTGCAGTTTACGGTGTTGCAGTTCAGAATGCAGCTCAGATGGCTATTGACGAAATCAATGCTAATGGCGGTCTTAACGGAGTAACATTCAAGTTTATCGCAACAGACGATACACACGATGCTACAAAGGTTTCCACAAACTATTCCGCAATGCTTGAAGCAGGTATGCAGGTATCCTTAGGTACTGTTACAACTGCTCCCGGTATGGAATTTTCCAACCTTTCTTTAGAGGATAACGTGTTCTTCTTAACACCCTCTGCATCCGGTGATAAGATTCCCCAGAATGCAAACGGATATCAGATGTGCTTCGCTGACGGTAACCAGGGTGCTGTTGCAGCTGACTATGTAAACGAAAATTACGCAGGTCAGACAATCGGTATCTTCTACAAGTCAGACGATCCGTATTCAAACGGTATTTTCGAACAGTTCAAGGCAAACTTAGATGAATCCATCACAACAGTTGAAGCTGTATTCACTGATGCAAACGCAACAGATTTCTCCGCACAGATCAGCACACTTAAGGATTGCACATTCATCTTTATGCCCATCTACTACACACCTGCTTCCATCTTTATGACTCAGGCAAAGGATCAGGTTGCTGCAAACACAGTTTACTACGGATGCGACGGTTTCGACGGTATCGAATCTGCAGAAGGCTTTGACATCACAGCAATTCCCCAGGAAGTAACAATGCTTTCTCACTTCAACTCCAAGGCAACTGAAGGCGCTGCTGCTGATTTCATCGCTAAGTACACAGAAAAGTTCGGCGCTGATACATTAAATCAGTTCGGTGCTTCCGCATATGACTGCGTATATGCTATCTACAATGCAATGTCTGAAATCATTGCAGAAGGCACAGAAATTCCTGTAACAATTTCTGCAAGCGAGCTTTGTGAGCTCTTAAAGGCTAAGTTCAACGGCGGATTTACATATTCCGGTGTAACAGGCGACAACATCACATGGGCTGAAACAGGCTATGTTGAAAAGGGTGCTGTTAAGTATGTAATCAAGGCTGCTGATGCTGCTTTAGTTGCTGAAGAAGTAGCTGAATAATTCAATAAAATAAAATAGTTTTTGCCGGTGCAAATTTTGCACCGGCAAATTCGCTTAAAGTAGGGAAGACTATGGAATTTTTAGAAACTTTGATAAACGGCTTAAGCGTTGGCAGTACCTATGCCATGATAGCCCTTGGCTATACCATGGTTTACGGTATTGCAAAAATGCTTAACTTTGCTCACGGTGACATTATCATGGTGGGCGGATATATTATATATCTTTCGCTGGCAGGTTTCGGTAACCCTGTAATTGGGCTTATCGGCGCTGTCATTTTCTGCGTTTTACTGGGTATATTGGCTGAAAAGATTGCATATAAGCCTCTCCGAGGAGCATCGCCCCTTGCGGTTTTGATTACGGCAATCGGTGTAAGCTATCTTCTTCAGAGCACGGCACAGATGATTTTCGGTTCTGCACCCAAAATGGTAATTATAGCAAATCTCGGAAACTTCGAATTCGGAGGACTTAAAATTCCAGTTTACACAGTTGTAACCCTTGTGTGCTGTTTTGCAATAATGACAATACTTACCCTTTTTGTAAAGTATACTAAAACGGGACGAGCTATGATTGCGGTGTCCGAGGATAAGGGCGCAGCACAGCTTATGGGTATAAACGTAAACGGAATCATCACAATTACCTTTGCAATCGGTTCTGCTCTTGCGGCATTTGCAGGCTTTTTCATGCTTATGAAATCCCCCAGCCTTTCAAATACATTGGGTGCAATGCCCGGTATCAAGGCATTCACAGCGGCGGTAATAGGCGGTATCGGTTCAATCCCCGGTGCAATGCTTGGCGGTATTCTGCTTGGCGTGGTTGAGGCAATTTCCTTTAAAATTCCCGCAATTGCTCCCTATACCGATGCAATTGAGTTTTTGATTCTTATTGTAATCCTTCTTGTAAGACCTTCGGGACTTATGGGTAAGAAAAGGAGGGAGAAGGTATGATGAAAAAAATAGAATGGAAAAATTATGCAAACTACATCGTAGTTGCGGCAGTTGCCCTTGTTTTCGCCATCATGTCCTTAACGGGCTCCCTTTCCTCCTCCAACATTTATCTGCTTGAGAAAATTGCAATTTCCATTATCCTGGCGGTATCCTTAAGTATGGTTGTAGGCTTTTTAGGTGAGCTTTCTCTGGGCCATGCCGGCTTTATGTGCGTTGGCGCATATCTTGGCGGTAAGGTGGCGGTATTGCTTCAGCCCATACTCGGTAATGGAATTGTTACTTTGATAATTGCCCTTCTTGTGGGCGGTGCCGTTGCGGCACTTTGCGGTGTTGTAATAGGCCTTCCCGCACTCAGACTTCGTGGCGACTATCTTGCAATTGTTACCCTCGCATTCGGCGAAATCGTAAAGTCCGTCTTTATGAACTCTTCAAGAGAGTCCTTCGGCGGATCCCTCGGTCTTGATACTCCCCGATACGATAAAAGCGTGCTTTTCATCATCGCTTTCGTTCTTGTGCTTTTGTGCCTTGCGGCGGTACAGAATATAATCCGTTCAAAGCACGGTCGTGCAATTACCGCAATCCGTGACAACGAAATTGCGGCAAAGGCAACGGGTATTAATGTTACAAAGTACAAGCTTATCGTATTTACCGTTTCTTCCTTCTTTGCAGGTATTGCCGGCGTTTTATACAGCTACAGCAACTACACCGTGCAGAGTATGAAGTTCGGCTATAACTACTCCATCGAAATACTGGTTATGGTTGTGCTTGGCGGTATGGGAAGCATCAACGGTTCCATAATTGCGGCATCACTCATCACCTTCCTTGATGTATGGCTTCAGACCAAGCTTACAGGTAACCTTGCGGTGCTTCAGGACTTTTTGTATGCCCTTATCTTAATCGTGCTTGTTATCTACAACAACGCACCGGCACTTAAGGGCTTCAGAGAGAAGTATAACTTTGCGGCACTTCTTAAAAAGATAAAGCTTATGGCTTATCACGAGGATCCCGCAAAGAGACGTGAGGACGAAGCTAAGTGGGACCGCGTTCCTACCAAGATTGAGATGAACGAAGTTTTATCCGTTGACCTTCAGGTCAACAGCTACACCCCCGATAAGGGCAAAAAGGAGGAGCAGTAATGTCGGAAACAGTTTTGAAAATTGAAAACCTCGGCATATCCTTCGGTGGCTTAAAGGCGGTGCAGGATTTAAATCTTGAAATAAAGAAAAAACAGCTTTACGGTCTGGTTGGCCCCAACGGTGCAGGTAAAACCACGGTGTTCAATATGATTACCGGCGTTTACAAGCCTACCTACGGAAACTTTTATCTGGATGGTGAAAATCTTACAGGCAAAAGTCAGGAAACCATTAACCACAAGGGCATTGCAAGAACCTTCCAGAACATCCGTCTTTTTAACAATATGACCGTTATAAGAAACGTAATGGTTGGACTTCATAATCAGCCTCAGTTTAAATGCGGCGTTTTTGCAAGTATCTTCCGCCTTCCTTCCTTCTTTAAGACAGAGAAGGCAATGCGTGAGCGTGCAAAGGAGATATTAAATGTGGTTGGTTTAATTGACGAGCGAAACAATCTTTCCTGCAACCTTCCCTACGGTAAGCAGAGAAAGCTTGAAATCGCCCGTGCCCTTGCAACAAACCCCAAGCTTTTGTGCCTGGATGAGCCTGCGGCAGGTATGAACCCCCACGAAACTGAGGACCTTATGGAAATCATCCGTCGCATCCGCGATGAATTTGATGTTACAATTCTTCTTATCGAGCACGATATGAAGTTCGTTTCGGGCCTTTGCGATGAGCTTACGGTGCTTAATTTCGGTACAGTTCTTGCTCAGGGTACACCCGAGGTTGCCTTAAACGACCCCGAAGTTATTAAGGCTTATATAGGAGGTTAATTATGGCATTACTTGAAGTTAAGGATTTAACCGTACATTACGGTGTTATCGGTGCTTTGAAGGGTATAAGCTTCGAGGTAAACGAAGGCGAAATCGTGACGCTTATCGGTGCAAACGGTGCAGGTAAAACCACCACTATGCAGAGCGTTATCGGTCTTATTCCCAAAAGCGGCGGAACTGTCATTTATGACGGCGTGGATATTACAAAAATGCCCTGCCATAAAATTGTTCATCATAAAATGAGCCAGGTTCCCGAGGGAAGAAGAATTTTCCAGGAGCTTACGGTTTATGAAAACCTTTTAATGGGGGCATATTCCGAGAAAAACAATCAGTCCTTCAAAGCGGATATTGAAAATATCTATGCCCGTTTCCCCAGACTTTCCGAGCGTCGCAATCAGATTGCGGGAACACTTTCGGGCGGTGAACAGCAGATGCTTGCCATGGGACGTGCCCTTATGAGCCACCCCAAGCTTTTAATGCTGGACGAGCCTTCTATGGGACTCTCGCCCCTCCTTGTTGACCAGGTATTTGAAATCATAAAGGACATCAATAAGGACGGGACAACCATTTTACTGGTTGAGCAGAATGCAGGTAAATCCCTTGCGATTTCCGACCGTGCATATGTACTTGAGACCGGAAGCATTGTTTTATCCGGTACGGGTGAAGAGCTGGCAGGAAGCGAAATGGTTAAAAAGGCATATCTCGGCGGCTGATGAAAGAAATAAAAAACACTTTGGAGATTAGTCCAAAGTGTTTTTTTGTTATTTGCCGCTGTCTTCTTTCTTTTTATAATTTTCCGATCTCCATTTTCCCGTTTTGATTTTGATAAAGCCCAAAACTGCAACGGCGAAAGCAGTTACGGTATCAAGGATAATGTCTGTCATGGTGTCAATCAGCCCCGCATCATAGCGCCAGGCATCGGTGTTCAGCACATTTACTCCCTCGGGAGGACGGAACTTTTGCATATTCATTGAAAAGAGCCTGTCTCCCGCAAATTCGAAAATTTCCCATACGGCACCTGCCGCAACAGCAAAGAAAAATGCAAATGCGGCAATAAACAGAGGGCTTAAGTGAATTTCCACTTTTTCCGATTCATTCATGGCGTAAACCAGCATAAAGCCAATTAATGCCAGTATTGCTCCGGAAAGGGAGTGGAGCATATTGTCCCACCAGGAAATCTTTTCATAAAAGCTGTTGATTTCGCCGAGAAGCTCTGCCGCGAAAATGAATAGCACAATGGCAATTTTTACTCCGCTTGAAAATCGGAGACGCCGTTTTGAAATGTTTTCAACGGCTTCGGGCACGAAGGTAAGTGCGAAGCCCAGAAGAGCCGTGAAAGCATTTATTATGTTTGAATAATCATTTGTGAAAACCGCAAAAACCACGGTTTCCAGAAAGGCAAGGACAAATAGTATGCGGACAACGAAATTTACCTTGCCGTCCAGAGTCCTTTTTTTAAACATGTAATCACCTGTTCCAATATTTGTTTTCCAGTCTGCGGTAAGAAATGGCTTCACTCAGATGCGTAACATTTATTTTTTCGGCACCGTCAAGATCGGCAATGGTTCTTGTTACTGTCATAAGGGAGTTGTATCCTCTCATGCTGAGGCCTAAAACCTTAAAGGCGTTTTCAAGGAGATTTCTGCAATTCTCGTCAAGGGGGCAGTATTTCTTGAAATCCTCTTCTGTTTTCATATCAGAGTTAAGGAAAGTGTCGCTTTTGAAGCGTTCCTTCTGAATGAGCCTTGCGCGTGTTACCCTCTTTTTTATGTCTTCGCTGCTCTCGCCTCTGGCTTCACTTAAGGTATCAAAGGTAAGGCTTGAGGCTTCCACCTGAATATCAATTCTGTCAAGAAGGGGGCCACTCAGCCTTGCAAGATATTTATTTATGGCGTTCTGCGAGCAGGTGCACCGCCTTCTCTTGTCTCCGTGATAACCGCAGGGACAGGGGTTTGCGGCTAAAACCAGCATAATCTTACAGGGATATGTATTGGAGGCTGTGGCTCTTGCAATCGTGACCTTCCCGTCCTCCAGGGGCTGGCGCATTCCTTCAAGGGCTTTGGGTGGAAATTCTAAAAACTCATCAAGGAATAAAACGCCGTTATGGGAAAGGGAAACCTCTCCGGGCTTTGAATCTGTGCCTCCGCCGATAAGTCCTGCGACGGATATATTATGATGAGGTGAGCGGAAGGGGCGGGCGGCAATTACGGGGCTTTCCTTTGAAAGCATACCTGCCGCACTGTAAACCCTTGTTGTGTCTATGGCCTCGTTAATATTCATATCGGGAAGAATTGTGGGAATACGCTTTGCGAGCATAGATTTTCCGGAGCCGGGAGAGCCCATAATGATCACGTTGTGGCCTCCTGCTGCGGCAATTTCCATTGCCCGCTTCAAAAGCGGCTGCCCCTTTACATCTGCAAAGTCCACATCGTATACGGCGTTGTTTTTAATCAGGGCTTCTGTGTCCGAAACCGTGGGCTCGATTTTTTTATCACCCTTCAGAAACTCAAAAATCTCATAGAGGGTTTCTGCGGCGTACACATTGACGCCTTCGGCAAGGGAGGCTTCCACGGCATTATCGGAAGGGACGATGATGTTTTTTATGCCCTTTTCTGCGGCACCCAGTGCAAGGGATAAAATGCCGTTTATTCCCTTTATTTCGCCTGCCAGGGAAAGCTCCCCGAAGAAGGCGAAATCGTCAAGGGCACTCTGGGGAAGCTTTTTGTCTGCCACCAAAAGTGCCAAAGCAATGGCAAGATCAAAGCCGCTTCCTTCCTTCTTTATGTCGGCGGGAGCCAGATTTACAATTATTTTCTGGGGAGGAAGGGAAAAGCCTGAATTTCTTAAGGCCGCCTTTACACGTTCCTTTGCCTCCTTTATGGCGGCATCGGGAAGGCCCACAATGTCAAAGGCGGGAAGCCCTGCGGCAAGGTCTGCCTCAACTGTCACGGTGAAGGCATCAATGCCGATAAGGGCAAAGCTCCTGGATCTGGATATCATTTTTATCCCTCCGTAATGTTCTTTTGGTAAATTGTGTAAAGTCCTGTAAGGAGAAGGTCAGGATCATATGTTATTTCCGATTTGCAATGGGGAACAACATATCTTGCGTGACCGCCGGTTGCAATTACCTTTGCGCTCTTCCCGAGCTCTGATAAAAAGCGTTCAACCATTCCGTCAACCATAGATGCGGCGCCCAATATTACGCCGGAGCGCATACAGTCGGGGGTGTTGGTGCCAATGGCACACTTTGGCGCTTCAAAGCTTATTTCCTGAAGGAGCGCCGCCTTTTTTGTCAGGGCATTGAGTGATGTGGTAATGCCGGGCATAATGGCACAGCCGACAAAGGAGTTTTTCTCATCGCTTACGGAAATAGTCGTTGCCGTTCCCATATCTATAACGATAACAGGTCCGCCGTACTTGGTGAGTGCGGCAACATTATTTGCAACGATGTCGCTTCCAAGCTGTGAGGGGTTGTCCGTTTTTATATTAAGACCGGTTTTGATGCCTGGGCCCAATATCAGCGGGGTTTTTCCGATAAGCTTTTCCGTTGCACGGGACAAAACGGCGGAAAGGGGAGGAACAACGCTTGAAATGATTGCGCCTTCAAACTCGTTTTTGTCAACACCGTAAAGCTGAAGTATTCCGAGGATGTATGTGGCATATTCATCCTCCAGACGGTTGTGGTTCGTCTCAAGGCGGGAAATAAAGCTGATTTCACCGTTTTTTATGGCGCCTACCACGATGTTTGAGTTACCTATGTCAATTGCAAGAATCATTCTATTCACTCCTTTTTAATATATATACCTTAGTATATCACAAACATTGGCAATTTTAAAGATTTTTTTTACTTAAAAACTGTATTTATACTCTTGACAAATGAAAAAAAGTGTGTATAATATATAAGGTAATGGCCTTATCGTCTAGTGGCCTAGGACGGAGCCCTCTCACGGCTCAAACCGGGGTTCGACTCCCCGTAAGGTCACCATAAAAAAGCGTACTGATTTTTCAGTACGCTTTTTTTATGTCGACCTTACAGAAGAGGGGAGTCGAACTCCCCGTAATAAGCACCGGATAAGATAGTGCGAAGGTGCTCCCTTGTCATAGGCGTTTGCAAAGCAAACCCTTTCTTGCTATCACTCGCATTTTCCGTATTTACAACAGATGCGACATATGTTATAATAATTTATAATAATAATTACGGAGGCGCAAAAAATGTCCGAAGCAAATGCCCACAAGAATCACAGGGAAAGAGTGAAAAAGAAATTTTCAGATAACGGCTTTAACGGATGGTTCGACCACGAGGTATTGGAGATGATGCTTTTTTACGCCATTCCGAGATGTGATACTAATCCTCTTGCTCATGCTCTCCTTGATGAATTCGGTACACTTTCTGCTGTTCTCGATGCAGATATTGAAGCGCTTAAAAAAGTTCCGGGAATAGGCGAAAATGCCGCAGTATACTTAAGTGCTTTAGGAAAGCTTCAGAGTGTTTACAACCGCTCGAAATGGACGGATACGAAAACTGTTTTTGACAATGTTACGTCCGCAGGACTTTACTGTTCTGATTTTATCGGCAACGAAACAGAGGAGGTTTTGGCACTTATCTGCCTTGATACCAAAAAGAATGTAAAGAAAAGTACGGTTCTTTCAAGGGGAGTTATCGATAAGGTGCATATCGACATAAGAAAAATCGTTGAAAATGTGGTAAGTGTAAATGCAAAATATATAGTGCTTTGCCACAATCATCCGTCGGGAATTCTTCAGCCATCCTATGAGGATATCGAAATGACTAAAAATATTGCAAAAGCGCTTGCGCCCATGGAAATTGAAATGATTGACCATTTCATAGTGTGCGGCAAAGGCTATACCAGTATGGCTGAACGGGGACTTATGGGAAATTAATGTATTTTAAGCCTTCGCATTGCATAATATGCAGTGTGGAGGTTTTTTTATGGTGTTTTTTAAGAGATTGACAGGCTTTATCGTCGCATTTTCCGTTATGTTTTCCGTCGTTATGGCACACAGCCGGGATGTTTCCGCTCTTACGGCAAAAAGCTTTGTCCTTATGGAAAGCTCAACAGGGCAGGTTCTGCTCGAAAATAATGCAGATGCCCCGCTTCCCCCTGCCAGCATAACCAAGATAATGACAATTCTTCTTATCATGGAGGATATAAAAGCGGGAAAAATAGGCTATGATGATATGGTAACGGCGTCGGAACGGGCAAAATCCATGGGCGGTTCAACCATATTTCTGGAATCAGGAGAGCGTATGAGCGTATACGACCTTTTAAAAGGCATAGTTGTGGCAAGCGGAAACGATGCCTCGGTCGCTATGGCAGAGCATCTGGAAGGCTCGGTGGAGGCTTTCGTGGAAAGAATGAATAAACGGGCGGCAGAGCTTGGAATGGTAAATACGGTGTTTATGAATACCAACGGACTGCCTGCAGAAGGACATAAAATGAGCGCGCGGGATATTGCCATTGTATCAAATGAACTTCTTAAGCATAAGGAAATATTTGAATTTACAAAAATATGGACGGATTCTTTGAGAAACGGGGAATTTCAGCTTGCCAACACCAACCGCCTTATCCGTTTTTATGAAGGTGCAAACGGACTTAAAACGGGCTCTACGGACGAGGCCGGGTGCTGTATAAGTGCAACTGCGGAGAGAAACGGGATGCAGCTTATCGCGGTAGTGATGGGGTGTCCCACGTCAAATGACAGATTTTCTGATGCGAAGGCTTTGCTTGATTACGGCTTTTCGGGCTACAGCCTGTGGTATGGGCCGGATATCAATACATCGCTTGGTGAAATTGAGATTAAAAAGGGCAGAGAGGAAAAGGTAGGGCTTGCCCCCGAAAGCAATATGTATGCACTTATAAGGCGCAGTGATGCGGGAAAAGCCGAGCTTGTTGTTGAAACTGATGAATTTATAACTGCACCTGTGTCAAAAGGTCAGGTGCTTGGAAGGGTAAGGTGTATTGTGGGAGAAGAAACCGTGGCAGAGGTAAATCTTGTGGCAAATGCCGATGTTTCGCGTATAGGCTTCTGGCAGCTGCAGAAAAAGATGCTGGGACTTTTACTGAGAGCCGTATAATTACAGCCGTCCTTCGGGGCGGCTTCATTTTGATATAAATATATACATATATGAATATGTATATATTTATATATTGCGATAATGCTGTGGAATACAGAAATTTTGCGGAAGAAATATTTTGTATTTTAGATTGAAAAATGAGGAAAACTATGGTATACTTAAATACAATCAATACTTAAGGAGTGTTTATATGAGAAAACTTGAAGGATTAAAGCCCGAAAGCCTGTTTTCGTTTTTTGAAGATATATCCGCAATTCCCAGAGGCTCCGGAGTAAGAAGCGGGATAAGGGACTATCTTATAAATTTTGCAAAGGAAAGAAATCTTCGGTTTTACACCGACGGGGCTGACAATGTCATAATTTATAAACCCGCCGCAAAGGGTTTTGAAAATGCAGAGGGTGTCATCCTTCAGAGCCATACGGATATTGTGTGGCAGAAAACAGCCGGCTGCGATATAGATTTTGAAAAGGAAGGTCTCCGTATTTACATTGACGGGGATTTCATAAAGGCAGAGGGAACAACCTTGGGCGCCGATAACGGTCTCGGTGTTGCGGCAGCCCTTGCCGTTCTTTCCGACGACAGCCTTTCCCATCCCGCAATCGAAGCGGTATTTACATCCGACGAGGAAATCGGAATGATCGGTGCGGGTAAGCTTGATATGACGCGCCTTTCGGGAAAGAAGCTTATTAATATGGACGCGGAAGAGCCTGAGGTGCTCACGGTATCCTGCGCCGGAGGAAGCGACTTTATAATAAACCTTCCCATAGAGAAAACCGAAGCAGAAGGAACTTTTGTGAAAATTAAAATCGCAGGACTTTCAGGAGGACATTCGGGAATTCAGATATCGGAAGGCAGAGTAAATGCCGATATGCTGCTTGGAAGAATCCTTAACCATATGAAAGGAAAAGCTTCCTTTTATATAAAGAATGTTTCGGGAGGAACAAAAGCAAATGCCATTCCGCTGGAAAGCGAAGCTCTGGTTATTGCAGAAAAGGCGGAAGAATTCACGGCAGAATGTGACAGATATATAAAAATAATAAAAAAAGAAATTTCATCAAGAGAGCCTTCCTTTACGGCAGAATGCGAAATTTTGCCGGAAGAAAAATCTGCGGCTTTCAAAAAGGATTGCGCCGAAAGGGTGATTGCTCTTCTTACCGTTGCCCCCAATGGCGTAATTGAAATGAGCAAGGAAATAGATAATCTTGTGGAAACCTCGCTGAATCTGGGTATCCTTGAAACAACGGAAAAATCCGTTAAAGCTCACTTTGCCCTTCGCAGCAATAAGGAAAGTGCTCTTTACGCCTTGGAGGAAAAAATGACGGCGCTTGCAAACCTTATCGGAGCAGAATGTGAAACCTTCGGGCACTATCCTCCCTGGGAATTTAAGAAAAATTCGCCCCTTCAGGAGCTTTATAAGAGAATTTACAAGGAAAAGAACGGAAAAGAGCCTTTGGTTGAAGCAATTCATGCGGGACTTGAATGCGGTCTTTTCGCATCGAAGATTAATAACCTCGATGCCATTGCCATCGGAGCGATGCTTAAGGATGTTCACACGGTGGGAGAGAAGCTTTCCGTATCGTCCACAAAAGATTTTTACGAAATCCTCATAAAAGTACTCGAAAATTGCAGATAAATGTAAGAAAAGCAAAAAAAGTCTTGCTTTTTTTGCTTTTGTGTGATAAAATTTTGCGGTATGTAGTTTTTCACGAAAGGATGATTATATGGATAATCAGAAAGAATTCAAGCCTTATGTCCCTGCGGATAAGGTTACACCCGAATTAACTGTTACTTCCATCATTATGGGTATTCTTCTTGCAGTTATTTTCGGTGCGGCAAACGCATATTTAGGACTCAGAGTAGGTATGACAGTTTCCGCTTCAATTCCCGCGGCAGTTATTGCAATGGGTGTTATACGCGTACTTATGCGTAAAAACTCTATACTTGAGAGTAATGTTGTGCAGACCATAGGCTCTGCAGGCGAATCCCTGGCGGCAGGTGCAATTTTTACTCTTCCCGCGCTCTTTTTGTGGGCGGCAGAGGGTAAAACGGACAAGCCCGGCATCATCGAAATTACATTAATCGCTTTAATCGGCGGTCTTCTCGGTGTATTTTTCATGGTTCCTCTCCGTAACGCCTTAATCGTTAAGGAGCACGGCATCCTTCCTTATCCCGAGGGTAGTGCCTGTGCAGAGGTTTTACTTGCAGGTGAAAAGGGCGGTGCAAACGCATCCACCGTATTTGCGGGTATGGGCTTTGCGGCACTTTTCAAGTTTATAATTGACGGACTTAAACTGGTTGCAGGCGAAGTAAGTCTTAAGTTCAAGGGCTTTGCAGGCGAAATCGGAACACAAATTTACCCCGCTGTTATGAGCGTTGGATATATCTGCGGTGCAAGAATTTCTTCCTATATGTTTGCAGGCGGTGTGCTTTCCTGGATGGTAATTATTCCCCTCATCGTTATGTTCGGTGCGGACATCATTCTCTATCCCGGAAGTGCTCCCATCAGCGAAATGTTTGCAGAGGGCGGTGCCTCTGCCATCTGGTCAAGCTATATCCGCTACATCGGTGCAGGGGCTTTAGCTGCAGGCGGTATCATAAGCTTAATTAAGTCCCTCCCTCTGATTGTTACAACCTTCAGCGGTGCAATGAAGTCTATGGCATCATCCGGTGCGGCATCCGATAAGCGCACAGAGAAGGACTTAAGCTTAAAGATTGTAATTCTTGCAATTGTCATACTTACACTTTTAGTATGGCTTGTTCCCGCAATTCCCGTAAGCCCCATCGGTGCGGTTATCGTTGTTATTTTCGGCTTCTTCTTTGCGGCTGTATCCTCCCGTATGGTAGGACTTGTAGGAAGCAGTAACAACCCCGTTTCCGGTATGGCGATCGCAACACTTTTAATTGCAACATTGGTTCTTAAAATCACAGGTCAGACAGGTATTGCCGGTATGACAAGCGCCATTGCAATAGGCTCAATCATTTGCATAGTATCTGCAATTGCAGGTGACACCAGCCAGGACTTAAAGACAGGTTTTCTTTTGGGCTCAACACCTAAAAAGCAGCAGATCGGTGAAATTGTCGGCGTTGTTGCATCTGCTCTTGCAATCGGCGGAACACTTTATCTTCTTGATAAGGCGTGGGGCTTTGGCTCTGCCGAGCTCGGCGCACCTCAGGCAACTCTTATGAAATTAATCGTTGAAGGTGTTATGGACGGAAACCTCCCCTGGGGACTTGTTGCAATCGGCGTTGTAATTGCCGTTGTTGTTGAAATAATCGGAATCCCCGTGCTTCCCTTCGCAATCGGTATTTATCTTCCTGTTCAGCTTAATGCCTGCATTATGGTTGGCGGTCTTATCCGTCTTGCTCTTGACAGGATGAAGAAGGAAAAGGAAGAAAAAGAGAAAATTGTTAACGATGGCGTGCTTTTCTGCTCCGGTATGATAGCAGGTGAAGGCTTAGTCGGCATTCTTCTTGCCCTTCTTGCGGTATTCGGCGTAGGCGAAATGATTGACCTTTCGGCAAAGCTTAACCTTTCTTCCGCATTTATGAACATCGGAAGCATAGTGCTTTTTGCAATCATAATTTTAACCGTGCTTAAGTTCTCCGTTTGGAAAAAGCGTAAATAATTATGAAAAAAGAAGTGAAAGGTGAAAACTATCTTTTAAGAAAGCCCGAAAGAGCAAAAGAGCTTTCCTGGAGCATTGAAGAAGAGGGAAAGGTAACTTTGGAGAAGGAAAACAAAGGCTTTTTTAACCGTCTTTGCCAGAAGCTTTTTAATAAACCGAAGGTAAGCTTTATCCATCTTGATGAGACGGGAAGCTTCCTCTGGCCCCGTATTGACGGCGAAAAGGATTTGCTTGAGCTCGGAAGAGAGCTTTCGGAAGAGTTTGGCGATAAGGCCGAGCCCTTGTATGAAAGATTGGCTGACTATTTCAGAATCCTTGAAAGCTATGGCTTTATAAGATTTAAATAATAAAAACGGTTGTGCAGATTCTGCACAACCGTTTTTTGTAAAATGAAATTACGGATAATAGGGATTGGGCTTGAAAAGAAGAATTATTAAATCTATTACAACTCCAAAGCCGAAAAGACCGCCGGTACATAAGTAAACTATACCGAGCAATATTCTTCCTTCGTAAAATTTATGTATTCCGAGATAACCTAAAAACAGGCACAGGAAAAATGACGCCCATTTTGATTTCATAACCATTCTCCTTTACAATATATCAGAATCCTTTGGACACAAGGTATTCCTTTAATTTTTCAAAGCTTTCTTCGCTTATGTGATGCTCAATTTTACAGCTGTCCTCGTAGGCTGTTTCTTCGCTGACGCCCATAGCAATCAGCGCCTTTGCAATAATTCTGTGGCGCTCATACATAGTTTCCGCAATGGAAAGCCCCTTTTCCGTCAGGGTGATGCTGCCTGATGAATCAATTACAATAAAGCCCTCCTCGCGTAGCTTTTTCATTGCAACGGAAACGCTGGGCTTGGTAACCGAAAGCTCGGTTGCTATGTCGATGCTTCTGACGTGGCCGCATCTTTTATTAAGCATATGTATGGTTTCGAGATAATTCTCGCCGGATTCTTTAATAATCATATTTATCCCTCATAAAATTTATTATATATATTCTACCATAAATACGCCGCAATGTCAAAGGGGATTTAACCGGCCTTTTTGCAAAATTCCCTAAATGAGGAATAAAGTGGGCTTTTTAATTGTATAATTTTATAAAAATAAAAAAATCTGTAAATTTTTTCTTGACAAAAGCCCATAACAGTGGTATTCTATTTGCGGTTAGAGTAAACTAACTTTGAGGATGAGGTGAGACATATATGACATTAAGAGAAGCTGAAGAAGGAAAAGAATACATCATAAAGGCAATTGATACAGACGATGAGGAGCTTGATGCGTTTCTGTTTTCTTTGGGCTGCTATCAAGGCGAAGCAATAACTGTCATTTCACACCTTAAAGGCGGATGCGTCGTTTCCATAAAGGACGGCAGATATAATATAGATAATGAGTTAGCCGGGGCCATATCAATTTAAGGCATGCTTTGGCATAACTTTTTATTTTCCCCGTGAGTTAGTCGCGACTAACGCATAGGACGCATATAAAATACAATTAATTTTGAGGAGGAAGCTTTATGAGAATTGCTTTGGCAGGCAATCCCAACTCAGGTAAAACCACTATGTATAACGGTCTTACCGGTAAAAACGAAAAAGTGGGAAACTGGGCAGGCGTAACGGTTGACAAAAAGGAAAGCGCCATCAAGAAAAGTCTTTGTAACGGAGAGGAAGGGATAATCGCAGTTGACCTTCCCGGCGCATATTCAATGTCACCATTCACATCGGAGGAGAGTATTACAAGCAGCTACGTTAAAAACGAAAATCCCGATGCGATTATAAACATCGTTGATGCAACAAACTTAAGCAGAAGCCTGTTTTTCACAACTCAGCTTCTGGAGCTTGGAATTCCCATGGTGGTTGCGTTAAATAAGAGCGACATCAACGAAAAGAAGGAAACAAAAATTGACACAAAGCTTTTGTCTGAGCTTTTGAACTGTCCCGTTGTTGAAACAATTTCCACATCGGCTGACGGACTTTCTGAGGTTGTTTCTGCTGCAATCGGCGTGATTGGAAAAGGACAGGAGGCACCCTACACCCAGGGCGACATCGACCTTACGGATAAAGCAGTGGTTGTTGCGGCGGACAAAAAGAGATTTGAATTTGTAAACAAAATCGTTTCTTCTGTTGAAACAAGAAAGGTTTTCACAAAGGATAAAAACTTCCAGGATAAGATTGATGCTGTTTTAACCAACAAATGGCTTGGTATTCCGATTTTCGCCGTTGTAATGTGGTTTGTGTTCTGGGTTTCCCAGGCTTGGCTCGGCCCTATGATTTCAGACCTTCTGGTTGGCTGGATTGAAGCCTTCGGCGCTGTTGTGGACGGCTGGATGGAATCATCCTCCTCCGAGCTTTTAAAAACACTTGTATCAAGTGCCATTGTTGACGGTGTAGGTGCCGTTGTAAGCTTTTTACCCCTTGTTATGGTAATGTATTTTATGATTGCCCTTTTGGAGGACTGCGGATATATGGCACGTGCAACGGTTGTGCTTGATCCCATCTTCAAAAAGGTTGGACTTTCAGGCAAATCCGTAATCCCCTTCGTTATCGGTACAGGCTGTGCAATCCCCGGCGTTATGGCGTGCCGTACCATAAGAAACGAGCGTGAAAGAAGAGCAACCGCAATGCTTGCACCCTTTATGCCCTGCGGAGCGAAGCTTCCCGTCATCTCGTTGTTTGTAGGTGCTTTCTTTGCAGAGTCAGCCTGGGTTGGTACTGCAATGTACTTTGCAGGTATCGTAATCATCCTTTTGTGTGCACTTTTGGTTAACAAAATCACTGCCTATAAAGCAAGAAAATCCTTCTTTATCATAGAGCTTCCCGAATATAAATTCCCCAGCATAAGAAGAGCGGCGCTTTCCATGTGTCAGCGCGGCTGGTCATACATAGTAAAGGCAGGTACAATCATCCTTGTATGTAACGTGCTTATAACTGTTTTAAGCAACCTTACACCCACCTTCAGCCTTGCGGCAGAAAACGGCTCGGACTCCATACTTGCCTATATCTGCGGCCCCATTGACTGGATTATAATCCCCGTTATCGGCTTTGCATCCTGGAAGCTGGTTGCCTGCGCAATCACAGGCTTCATCGCAAAAGAAAATGTTGTGGGAACCGTGGCAACCTTGTTCGGCCTTTCCGCGGTAATCAACGGCGACCTTGAGCTTGTGGGAGAAGGAAGTGTTGTAGCAGATGCATTGGGACTTGTTCCCGCATCGGCTCTTGCTTATATGATGTTCAACCTCTTCACACCGCCCTGCTTTGCGGCAATCGGAGCAATGAATGCGGAAATGAAGAGCAAGAAATGGCTCTTCGGAGGTATCTGCCTTCAGCTCGGAGTTGGCTTTACGGTAGGCTTCCTTGCATATCAGATTGGCACTTTAATCTCGGAAGGACACTTTGGAAATGGCTTTACAGGAGGACTTATTGCAATTATCGTTATGGCGGCAATTGTAGTATACCTTTGCATAAAGTCTGATAAGAAGCTTAAAGCGGAATATGCTCTTAAGGCTGCCCAAAAGGCAAAGGAGAAGGTATGACGGACATAATCATCGGTGCAGTATTGGTAATAATCGTCGGGCTTGCCGTATTCTATATAATAAAAGAAAAGAAAAAAGGCAAAAGGTGCATAGGCTGTCCCGACGGCGGATGCGATTGCTGCAATAAAAACTATCCGGATAAACATTTTATGCATATAAATTAAAAATGTAGGGGTTGATGCCTGCTGTCCCGTTAAGCCGGGCGGATGAGGGCATCCGCCCCTACATACATTTACGCATATTCTGTTTTGGGATAGTTTTTTATTTGTGGTTTTTAATTAAATAATACTCAAGTGAATCAAGTAACGCTTCCTTTGATGCCATAATAATATCCTTTGAAACGCCGATAGTTGTCCAGGAATCAAGCCCGTCGGAGGATTCTATCATAACCCGTACCAGAGCCTCTGTGGCGGCACCGGAGTCAATAACTCTAACCTTATAGTCGGTTAATTTTACCTTGGAAATTTCGGGATAGAATTTTTCAAGAGCCTTTCTTATGGCCGTGTCCATGGCATTAACCGGCCCGGAAGTGGAGTCGCTGGCATTAATTTCCGAATCGTTGCCTGCAAAAACTTTGATGTACGCCGAGGAATAGCCGTCGGTATCCCGCTCTGCATCCTGCTCAATTAAAAGGCGGAGACGGTCAATGTCAAAGAAGGGCTTGTCGTAAAGACCTAAAGCCTTTCTTATCTCAAGCTCGAAGGAAGCAAGGGCTCCTTCAAACTGATAACCCTTGAATTCAAGCTCCTTAAGCCTTTCAACGACCTTTGCCACCTCGGGTGAATCCTTTTCGATTCCGGGGATAATCTTTTTCATCATAGCATAAGCCGCGCTTTTTCCCGCAACCTCGCTTATAAGATAGCTTCTGTCGTTGCCCACGGTTTCGGGATCGATATGCTCAAAGGAAGCAGGATTTTTCATAACACCGTCAATGTGGGTGCCCGCCTTGTGGGAAAAGGCGTTTCTGCCCACATAAGGCAGATCTCTCATACTTAAGTTGGATATGTCCGCAATGGCACGGCAGGTGTAGGTAAGGGAAGAAATGTCAGCAACGATATCATAGCCTTTCTTTAACTGAAGGTTTGCGATTACCGCCGACAAATTGGCGTTTCCGCATCGCTCGCCCGTTCCTATCATAGTGCCCTGAACGTGAAGAGCACCGCCGTAAACGGAGAAAATGCTGTTTGATATCGCCATTCCCGAATCGTTGTGGGCGTGGATACCCACGGGGCAATTTAAAAGAGAAGCCACTTTTTCAGTGATTTCCTTTATTTCATCGGGAAAAGCACCGCCGTTGGTATCGCAGAGGCAAACGGTGTCGGCACCTGCATCGGCGGCTGCCTTTATTGCGGAAATTGCATAGTCGGGATTTACTTTATAGCCGTCAAAAAAGTGCTCGGCATCAAAAATTACTTCCTTTCCCGAATCCTTCAAGAATTTAACGGAATCAAAAATCATGGAAAGATTCTCGGAAAGCTCGGTCTTTAGTACCTCGGTAACGTGCAGATCCCAGGCTTTTCCGAAAATAACGCATACATCCGTGCCGGAATCGCGCAGCGATAAAAGAGCCTTGTCATCCTCTGCCTTAACGCCGGAATGCCGTGTTGCACCAAAGCAGGCAATTTTGGAATTTTTAAGGGAGAGCTTCTTTATCTCCTTGAAAAGCTCCTCATCCTTTAAGGAGTATGCCGGGTTTCCCACTTCGATATAGGTTACTCCGAAATCATCTAAAAGCTTTATTATTTTAAGCTTGTCGTTTACGGAATAGGACACCTTTACGCCCTGACATCCGTCACGGAGAGTGGTATCCAAAACTGACAGTTTCATAAAATCAGTCCTTTCAGAACAGCTTTTTGCTGTCCAGTAATATGGTAACGGGGCCGTCGTTGAGAAGAGAAATTTTCATATCCGCACCGAAAATTCCGCTTTCAACCTTTAAGCCTGCCTCTTTTAATCTTGCTTTGTACTTTTCAAAATATGCTTCGCCGATTTCGGGTGCAGCTGCACTTACGAAGGCAGGGCGGTTTCCCTTTCTTACATCTCCGTATAAGGTAAATTGGGAAATTGCAAGAATGCTTCCGCCAACATTCGAAAGAGAAAGGTTCATCTTTTCATTTTCGTCCTCAAAAATGCGAAGCCCCAGGGTTTTCTTTACGATATAGTCAAGGTCAGCATCGGTATCGCCTTCGCCGACGCCTAAAAAGACCAAAAAGCCTTTTTCTATTTCTCCGGTCACATTGCCGTCAACACGGCAGGAGGCGGAAGTTACACGCTGAATAACGGCGCGCATATAAATCATCCTTTCAAAGACATTAAATTTTCCTTATTTTACATTATACAATATAATTTCTTTTTTTTCAAGTCGCTATTTACAATAGGGGTTATTTTGTGGTATACTGTAGAAAATAATCATAAAAGAAGGAGATATGTCATGAAGAAAATTTTAGCATTGATTATGGCGGTATTGATGATTACAGCACTTTTTGCGGGCTGTACGGCAGAACCTGTGGAGGAAGTAATTGAGGAAATTCCTGAAGAAATTATAGAGGAAGAACCCGTTGTTCCTGCTGATCCTTTCTATGATAAGGTAACAGAAGGCGGACGAAGCATTGCGGTTATGATAGATAACGATGCTGACTATAAGGGACCTCAGGCGGGCCTTGAAAATGCATTTATGATTTATGAAGTGTATGTTGAAGGCGGAAATACCCGTATGATGGCGCTTTTCAAGGATACATTCTTCGGAGAAGATGCACCTGCCAACGGGAAAATAGGCCCCGTGCGTTCATCACGCCACTATTTTCTTGACTTTGCTCTTGAAAACGATGCGATTTATGCTCACTGCGGATGGAGCCCCAGGGCACAGTCTGAAATATCGTCAAGAGGGGTAAACAACATAAACGGTCTTTATGAGAGTGCGCCGTTTTTCAGAGATTCCACCTACAACAATACCTGGCACAATCTCTATACCGATTTTGCAAGACTTGATAAGGCGGCTGATTCTCACGGCTACAGGAGAGATACCTCCGTTACATATAACTACCTTAAAAACTACACCGTGCCCGAAGAAGGAAATCCTGCAACAAAGGTTTCAATTCCCTATTCACAGTGTAATATAAGTTATACCTTCAACGAAGAAACCGGGCTCTATGACAGAGTGAGAAGAGGCTCTGCCCACACAATGCAGTCAGGCAAGAGCATTTCTGTTATGAATATTATTGTTTTAGAGATGCAGAATGTGAACTTAAACGACGGAGAGGGCAAGGGAAGACAGGATCTTTACGACACAGGAAAGGGTGCGGGAAAATATATAACAGGCGGTAAGGCTATTGATATCACCTGGGAAAAGACAGACCGCTCCGCAAAGGCTAAGTACACGGTAAACGGAGAAGAAATAGAGCTTAATCCCGGTCTTACCTTTGTGCAGATAGTGCCTTCCACACTTGGAGTAACTGTTGAATAAAAGAAAAAGGGGCTGTAAAATAATTACAGCCCCTTTTTCAGGAGATAGGAAAAAATGCTTCAGAACGGACAAACTGAATTGAGAAAGTCTGTTTACAGACTTTTCGAAAGTTACCCGAAGGCGTATATAGATACGTCGAGGGTGAAGTTTGTTCGTAGCAAAAAGGCTCAAAATGAAGAAAAATCGCAGG
>JAFQQJ010000032.1 GCA_017411325.1 Clostridia bacterium
TCAGATACAGATACTGCCACTTTTATGGGATAACTGTTATACGATGAGAAGTCATTAATATATGCACGTACACCGGAAATTGACTTAACTTCGCCCATATTTACTACAGCACCAGGATCATTTATTCCGTTGCTTCCTACAAAAGGTCCAACCCACTGTGTTGCTACATTTCCGTCCATAATGAGGTTTGCATCCGCATTGTCGGGAAACCATTCGTTTGTAGCATTTACGCTTATTGACCAGCTTGCTGTGGGAGCTATTTCGTCTTCCGCTACGGCAAATAAAGGAAGACTGTCAAGAGTTTCATCCACATACGCCTCTTTTGCGGAAAGTGCGCGGAATTCTTTAACCATCGGTGTTCCGTACCAGGAGCCGGAGTCGTTTATGCTGTTTATCTGATACTTGATATACTGTGTTTCTATGTTATATCCAAGGTCTATTTCGTAAACGGTTTCGTCTGTAGTATATGTTACGGTTTTAAGCGCTTTCCAATCATCACCATTATCGGAGGCAAGAAGTGTTACACTTCTTAATCCGTTGGTAAGACCAGCTCCGTTTCCGTCTATGTTATAATATACTCTTGCGCCGGAAAAGCTCTTCGCTTCGCCCATATTAACTATCATAGAAGGTGTTGCTCCATTCTGTGCTGCAGGTGCGAACCAGAGAGTTGCATCGCTTCCGTCTATGGTCAAAGCTGATGTATTGGCTGTGAAGTACTCATTTATATCGCCTTCTGCACTCCAATCACTTGTTATGCCGATTTCATCGTCCGCTACCGGGAACAGAGGAAGCGTATCATAAGTGTAATCATCATAGCTGTTTTTTGCTGTAAGTGCACGAAGTTCTGCTATACATGACGCTCCTTCTGCTGCAGGCTTTGATGTTATTGCATACTTTATATACTGAATTTCAACATTCTTGCCGAAATCCACAACAAGCTCTTTTATAGATTCATCATAGGTATAGCTTTCGCTCTTCACTTCTTTCCAGTCACTGCCGTTATCAGATACAGAGACGGTAACAGAAAGGGGGTATGCCTGTGCAATGTGGTCAGCAGGAATATACGCTCTTACACCTGATATATTCGTTGCCTCTCCCATATCTATCACAACATACTGTCCCGACATATCCCCGCCTGAGGAAAATCCCTGCCAACGGGTTCCAAGATTTCCGTCTATTACATATTCTGTTGCAACTGTTTCAGGATATTCTCCTGCCCACCATGAGTCGAGATTTCCTGCCTCAACACTCCAGCTTTCAGTAATTTCAGCTTCATCCTCAGCAAGATTATAATCGGGAGCAAGCACTCTGAATTCCTGTACACGTACCGTTCCCCACCATGAACCCGAATCGTTTACAGCTTCTACCTGATATTTTATATATCGAGCCTTTACCACCTTGCCAAAGTTGATTTCATAAATATCGGCATCTGTCTCGTAATTTACTGTTTTAACAGCAGTCCAATCCTCTTCCTCGGAATCTTTTGTAAAAAGAGTAACCTGACGAAGACCATTTGTATAAGTTCCGTTTCCGTCCTGCTTATAGTAGAGCCTTACACCCGAAAACATCTTAATCTCTGTCATATCCACTGTAAATGAATGATACCGACCATCCTGAACAGGGGTTTTTCCGAACCATTCTGTCTCTAGTTCTCCATCAAACATGTTTGACAAAGGCCAGTTTTCTTCACTGGTAGAGCTGTCTGACTCCGCAATCCAATCTGTCATATCCAGTTCATCGGCTTCAAGAGCAAAACTGTTAATAACAGTCATTCCGAAGACCAATCCAACTGTCATGGACAGAGCCAGCAACATTGAAATTATTTTTTTCATTGCAGTACCTCCTATAATGTTTTTTGCGGGATGATAAAATAGAGTATATCAATTTGCGTGTATTGTATAATATTTTTTCACCCGATGATAAAAATATTATACTACATTTTCCCGTCGTTGTCAATATATTTTTTCACTCAATGAGTAATTCCATTCTGCATATATAAACTAAATTCCGGGAAAACCGAAATTTTCCCCAGAAAAGATAGGCTAATTTTTTCCCAATAACAGGATTTAATTGAATAATAAAAGGGGATATGAAATCATTCATATCCCCTTTCATTTCATTGCTTTATATACTTACCCTCTACGCTTTTTTATTTAACCATTACATTTATAATGCTGTCGGAAATCTTATAATCAACCTTCCCTCTCTCAATATATACAGAAATGCTTATATCATCTGTAACATTAAGGTTTTCAAGAGCCAGGTTTTCTTCGCTAAGCTCTTTGGTAAGCTTTGGTGAAATTATTATTTCTTTATTTTTTGCATCATAATTTATGCCGAAAATCACCTCAATCAGAAGTTCCAGGTATTGCGATGCCGTCCAGGCATACTTAAGCACTCCGTGTCCCTTTCCATCAAAAGGATTTACAAATTCCGATAAATTATGATTGAATGCTCTTATGGTCTTAAGTGCAAGCTCTGCCGCAAGTTCTTCTTCTCCTGAGTCAAGAAGACCTCGTACTACTACTTCATTTGTAAGAGTCCAGCAATTTCCGCTCCAGCTCGGATTTCCCATATAATTTCCCTCTGTGGTTGTAAATATTTTATCCTTTTTCGACACAGAGGTTAATGGAATTGTGTTCCAGTTGAAATGATCGTCGTCTTTCATCAAATTCAAAAGTTTTTCTTTTTTATCTTGGTCTACAATACAAAATCTCAACGGATTAAAGGTTGATGCCATAAGAATATCAACACTATTTTTCTCCTTTGTATCATAAGGATAAAAGGCTTCCTTATCTTCGTTCCAGAGATATTTATTTATGCTCTTTTTAAGAGAAGACATCCGCTTTTCCAATAGTTCGGCATAATTTGTATCTCCTAACTCTTTTGCCAAGAGACAGGTGTAATGACATCCTACAAAGACTTCCACATTTGTGTCTACCGCAGCATATTCTCCTGCACACCCGAAATAGGGTATAAATGTTTCCTCAAAAACGGATGTTATAAGCCCTGTTTCTGTGTGAAGTCGTGCCGAGAACCACCACTCTAAATACTTTTTCAACATCTGATATGCGGCCTTTTTTAATTTTTCATTTTCTGAGCCTTTCAGTATGTGATATGTTACATCGAATAATTTCGGAAGCGACGATACCCCTTCGGTTTGCGAAAGCCCGTTTTCTTCGCCCTCGGCAGGGGCCAGAGAATCTCTTCCCCAAAGACATATTCTTCCGTCTTCCTTTTGGGATTCAATAAAATTCCAAAGAGAAGTTTCTGAAAATCCACGGTCTATCCACTTGTAACCCGACAGAGCAAGGGACGAATCAAGCTGCCACCATTGTTTTCCGTACATCCCTCCGGGTGTAAAATAAGGGTACATAAAACCATACATTTCAGCATTTGGTTGCTTGCAATCATCCAGGCACTCCAATGCATACTCTATATCTTCATTATTAATTCCGGGGAAAACAATGTTCATAATATTCTGTCCTTTCATATTTGTTCAATATTCCTTACAAATTATTGTGCATATTTTTCATTAAATTCGTCTGCTTTCGCCTTAAGCGATTCTGTGTTTTCAGCAATATGGGTCGCTACAGCCTTTCCTGCCGCAACGTCTTCCCTAAACTGTCTTCTTACCTGATACATATCCGATTCAGGGAAGAAATATCTTGGAAGATAATATGCATTTTCAAGGTTCTTCTCCCAAATTTCAAAATCCGCCTCTGTCATATTAGGCTTATATACATTTTCGGTTACCATTTGAGATTTCATATCTGTCATATAACAAGCCAGCATAAATGCACAGGGCAACTTTTCTTCCTTAACTCCCGTCGGGAACAGGAAATGCGAGTCTGTAAGATATACACCAAGTTCACCGTTTTCATTGGGGAAATGAATGTATCTTATTGTATCCGTGGTTTCCTGACTAAGCTCGTCTTTTATGAGGTTAGGCATAACATCATCACGCATAATAACGTTTCTTCCTGAAACCCTGCCGCTGCCGGTAATCGAATATCTTGCATCGGAAAGCAAGTCAGCCCAGAAACTGAGCCACTCTATATTTTCAGGACTGTCATATGTAACAGTAACTTTTCCAGATTCGTCATCCCAAGAAGCAAGATATTTACCGCTCATATGTGGTCTTGTATACGTACTGGATGAGCTTGCTCCGAGAGAAAGAGCTTTTTCGTTTATCTCCTTGTAAGCCTCCATATCCCACTTACCTTCTTCATAATATTCATAAGGAGTCTTAATGCCAAGTTCTTTCATCCATGTCTCATTGTAAGCAAGGTACCAAACCTCCTGCATAGGAAGTGAGCTTACTCCGTAATATTCACCGAGCCATTTTGAACCTTCCACGGTAACTTCATCAATCATATCATTGTTTGCAAAGTCAACGTATTCGGTTATGGGGGTATAAAGTTCTTCCGCAAATGTCATCGGGAAAACAGAAATACCGAAGCAATACTGAATCTCCCAAGGATCTCCTGCGATGATTCCTGCAACAAGATCATCTCCCATACCATCGTTTCCGCCAACCATAAATGTAACCTTAGTGCCGTATTCTTCCGAAAATTTATCTGCTCCTGCCGCAAATTCGTAGTTTAAGGGGTCGTCATTGAAAAGTCTGTACCCTGCCACCCTTATCTCCATCTCGCCCCAATCTTCTGTGTTAAATGTCACCTTTCCTCCGCAACCAACTAAAGAAGCTATAAGACAAATTAACACAACCGCCGTAAATATTTTTTTCATAAAAATCCTCCCTTTTTTATTCGGTGATAAATATATTATAACTTTGACTCAAATATTTGTCAACATATTTTTCATTGGTTGATAAAATAAACTTCTTATTACAAGCCACATTCTACAAAAACATTGCTCTTCGTATCTATAAATAATGTTTAGGAGTGTTTGATTATATAATCATTTTTACCACAACGGCTCAAAACAAAAAGAGGCCGTCTGTAGTTTTTTAATTCTACAGACGGCCTCTTCATAGTAAAAACTCTTGCAATTATCTGATCTCTGTGTATAAACTGGTTTTTCCAATAGCGAGAATCATAAGAATCCTCACTGTTATCACCAAGAACATAGTAACAATTATCAGGGACTATCCCACCTCCCTGTATTTCCTCTCCGCAAACTGCCGCAATACGTTTAACCAAATACCTGCTCTCATACTCAAATATAACTACATCCCCCACCTCAAGTTTTCCAATTATCCTGCTTCCGAATATTTTTTCCCCTGCCATAATAGTCGGTTCCATTGAGTTTGTAGGGACATATCCTAAATAAATAACAAATTTGAATAGCACGATTACAAGAACAAAGTTTATAAGCGGTATCAAAAACCATTTATTTCTCATACCTATTCTCCATATAAAAGCTGAAGCTCCGGGACTTTGCGAAGATATTTTTTAGCTTTTGATACCAGAGCGGTTATTGTATTGGTGCCTTTTCCGAAACGTGCACCAATGTCTTTGGCGGCGTATCCATCATTCATAAGCAGCAACTCTTTTATGCCGCAAATAAAGACGTCTCGTTTTAATTTTTTATTATTTAATAATAGTTGCTATTCCTCTTTTTAAGTCCTCAAATGATTTTTCATTATATCCGTAAACTCAACCAATGTTACATTAAACATCTCGTTTGCTTTATCAATACACCCTTTTGTAAAGCCTGATTTTGAGAAAAGGTAGTAATGTTTTGTTTTATATGAGAATAAATTACTGCGTTTTATAAGAGTTTCTAAAATACCGATGTCAACTTTTTCGTTGGTCCATTTACACTCTGCAAAAAGTGCCGTATTTTTATCCTGTTCTCCCATAATATCAATTTCAGTCTGGCACTTATTTTGCGAATCGTTACCCCACCAACGTCCGATAGAGGAAAACTCTACAGGGCAGTTACCCGAAAGAAGCTGTTTCCACAGATACTGTTTACATATTTCTTCAAAAACCCTTCCCATATAATCGGAAAGCTGAGGTTCAATTCGTTTATATGCCAAATCCGCGGCACCACGGGCTATAATTGAGTTATTTTCAAGCACAAAACGATACCAGAAGCGGAACATATTATCCTCTATTGAATAAACCGACTTACGGGAAGCTTTCTCACCATACGGTGTTTCTTTCTGCACTATACCAAGATTCATAAGATTCTTAATGTAATTCGTACACACATTGGTATCTTCCCCTACCTTGGTGGAAATTTCGGACATTCTCGATGCCCCGGTTGCAATAGCTGTGATAATAGCAGTATAGATAGCCGGCTCGCGAACTTCCTGCTTAAGCAGATTGGTAGGCTCTTCATAAAGGAATGAAATCGGATTCAGATAGGTATTTTTGATATTTTCCTCTATGCTCAATTTATCATCCATCTGTAAAAGATATTGAGGCGTCCCGCCTACAATGCCGTAAATAAGAGCTTTATCTTCATCAGACAGATTTTCAAAATATCGGCAGGTCTCCTCAAAGTCAAAGGGTAAAAGCTTAATCTGTGCCGTTCTTCTTCCGTACAGAGGTGCTTTATATGCAAGCACGTGATCTTCCATATATGACATAGAAGAGCCGCAAAGAATAAGCATCAGTTTCGATGTATCTCTATATTTATCAATCATAAGTTGCAAAGTTGAGGCAAGGCTCTTTGAAGAACGTGCCACATAAGGATATTCATCAATAGCAAGTATGATTCTTTCTTTTTCTGCAAGTCTGAATACATATTCAAGTGCAGCCTGAAACGAAAGGAACGATGATTCCGTTTCGATACCGCTTGTAAATTCCAAAATGTTTTTTGAAAAGTTTTCAAGGTTCTGCTTTGCATTACTCTCAACGCCCATAAAGTAAATGGCTTTTTTGTTCCCTATAAATTCATTGATGAGCGCAGTTTTACCTACACGACGTCTACCATAGATAACCATAAATTCAAATTTATCGGAATTATATCGCTTATTGAGCTCATCAAGCTCGCGCTGTCTGCCTATAAACATATATATCGCCTCCTTTAAGGTTAATTAAATAATAGCACATAAAAACAATTTAGTCAAGTATAAATGAGTAATTTATACTTGACTAAATTTTGTAATATTAAAAATCTATCCGTCAGGCTCTACACCACGATCCTGAAATCATATTTAACCCTTGTTTCATAGCCCTTGACTGTACGGCATTTGCGGGAGAATTCCATTGTTCGTACGGGACATATGTCATTAACCATCTGACCGCCGACACTGCCGTTTTCCTTAGCGGTAAGATCGCCGTTGTAACCGTTCTTAAGGTTTACACCAACCTCAGAAGCACATTCCATCTTGAACTTATCAAGAGCAGCCTTTGCTTCAGGTACAAGCTTCTTATTTCTTGTCATTCGTATCACCTCCCGATTCGTTGTACAGTAATAATTTGCGCTTTGGGAGGCTTTTTTACTCATGTAAAATTTAGCAATTTATTTTTTTAGGCGAAACTGCATCGAATATTTTTTCGGTGTCATACCGTGAACTTTCTTAAACACCTGAATGAAATAGTTGCTGTCATTGAATCCGCATTCAAGCGCAACATCCGTTATGCTCACAGTTGTTGTTGCAAGCATCTCCTGTGCCGCAGATAAACGGGTTGCATTTAAATATTTTGAAAATCCCACGCCGGTTGCTTTTTTGAAAATTTTCGAAAAATAGTCGGCATTTACAGAATATTTTTCAGCCATAGACTCCAATGTAAGTTCCTTATTATAATTTGCATTTATATATTTTGCGGCATCCTGTGCCAATTGACAGGAATAGCTTAATTTTACAGTCTGCTCTTTTTCTCTGTATCTTAAAATCATAATTAAAAGCTGACCGAGATAGAATTTTTCCATATTAATATAATCCTTCTCTTTATTTGACTCTTCAGCTTCTATCTGTCTTATAAGACCGTGAAATATATTTATACAGTCTTTCGGGATTCTGAAATATTTGTGTGCGGAAAGTATATCGACATAAGACTTAAACTGCTCCCCCGAAAATTCATCGTTAAAAACTATCGTTACACGTTCAATGTTATCGGGATCAGGATAATTTGTCTGATGAAAATCACCCTTCGGAATAAAAATAAGATCCCCCGGCGAAAGCATAAATATTTCGCCGTTTACAAAATATTTTGTTTTTCCGCTGATTAAAAAATACAGCTCGTGGTGAGCATGAAAATGCGGCTCAGGCATTCTGTATACGCCTTTATCTCTCCTTATCCCGAAAAGCGGTTCATTATCATAATGCATAGTCTGTCACCTCGCTATTCCATATTATATTAAAAAACGGAAGAAATCAACTAAAATTTAATACTTTTTATAATTTATATCGGAAAATTCAAGGAAATTATTATTAAATAGTGATATTATTGAGATATATTTATAATAAGGAGGTCAATTTTATGAAACAAAGAATTTATGAAATGCCCGATAAAACCTATGAAAACAGAGAAAAACAAAGAAGCTATTACATTCCCTATGATACAAAGGAAAAAGCACTGTCGGGCAAGAGAGAAACTTCCGCCTACTATAAACTTTTAAACGGTGTATGGGAATTTAAATATTATGAAAGCGAAAACTCATCCCCCTCTGACATCAATGATATAGAATTTACTGACCGGATAAAAGTTCCCTCCTGCTGGCAGACGGAAGGCTACGACAGACATCAGTATACAAACTACAACTATCCTTTCCCGGTAGACCCTCCTTTCGTTCCCGACGATAACCCCTGCGGTGTATATAAAAGGGAGTTTGAAATAACGACAGAGTGGAAAAATCGTGAAACATACATCGTTTTCGAAGGTGTTGCCACCTGTATGTTCCTTTATGTAAACGAAAAATATGCAGGATACACACAAGGCTCAAGAATGCAGGCAGAATTTGACATAACAAAGTTTGTAACAAAAGGCACCAACACCTTAACCGTAAAAGTATTAAAGTGGTGCATAGGAAGCTATCTTGAAGACCAGGACTGTTTAAGAATGAACGGCATTTTCCGTGATGTATATCTTTTAAGCCGCGCAAAAGGCCATGTAAAAGATGTTGAAATCAAAGCAGACACAAAAAAAATCGAAGTGTCCGAAGAAAATTATGAAATTTTCGATAAAGACGGAAATTGCCTCGGAAAGTCCGTTGAAACCCCCATTTTATGGAGTGCGGAAAAGCCCTATTTATACACGGTAGTGGTAGAAAAGGCGGGAGAATTTATCCCCTTTAAGGTGGGTATGAGAGAAATAGTGATAAATTCAGACGGCGAAGTTCTGGTAAACGGTTCTGTTATAAAAATTATGGGAATCAACCACCACGACACTAATCCCAGAACAGGCTATTATCAGACAGACAGTGAGTTATATTCTGAGTTGCTTTTAATGAAAAGCCTTAATATAAACTCAATCCGCACAAGTCACTATCCTCCCGTTCCGGAATTTTTGAATATGACTGACGAGCTTGGCTTTTATGTTATAGACGAAGCGGATATGGAAAGCCACGGCTTTACCACCAAGCATTCAGGTATTACTTGTGAAAAATTCGATCTCGACGGCCTCTGGCCCTGCGAACAGGCGGACTGGAAGGATATGTTTATCGACCGTATGGAGCGTATGGTTGAAAGAGATAAAAATCACCCCTCCGTTATAATGTGGTCCTGCGGTAACGAATCAAGCTACGGCAAGAATTTTGATGCAATGCTTGAATGGGGACATAAGCGTGATAAATCAAGACCGGTATTTTACGAAAGAGCAAGGTTTATTGATTATGCCTGTGACACGGATGTCCGTTGCAGAATGTATCCCGGATTGGCTGATCTTGATACTATTCTCGCCACAGACGATAAAAGACCGTTTTATGCCATCGAATATGCCCATGCAAGAGGAAACGGCCCCGGGCAAATGGAAAAATTTGTAGATAAGTTTTACAGCTGCAAGCACGCTTTGGGCGGTTCCGTATGGGAATGGGCTGACCACGGAGTGCTTGACAAAGGAGTTTTGAAATACGGCGGCGATTTCGGCGAAGAGATACACAGCAAAAACGGCTGTGCAGACGGCATTGTTTTTGCAGACCGAAGCATTAAGACAGGTGCATTAAACTTAAAATATGCCTTCCAGTACATAAAGGCAGAGCTTTCGGGAAATGTTCTTATCGTAACAAACAGACACAGCCACACAGATTTATCCGAATTCAAAGCCATCCTTATACTTGAAGTGGACGGAGAAACAAAAGAAAAAGCCGTAATTGATATTTCCGCTCCCCCTCACGAAACCACAGAATTTGAAGTTCCCTTCAACTTAAGCGGAAAATGTAAATACGGGGCACACCTTGTTTTCAGTCTTGAAAAAGATGACGAAGAAAAGGCAATGCAGTCCTTTGATTTGGAAGGATTTGCAACAGAAGAAATCAAGATGGGCAATAAGCTTGTTCTTTCCGATTCCGAAGGCGATAACATATATATATCAGGCGAAGGCTTTAGCTATACATTTTCAAAGCACAAGGGTGCAATTACAAGTGCGGTTAAAAACGGAATAGAAAATTTAGCTTCACCCATTACCCTTTCAACATATCGTGCCACATTTGACCACGAGGCATACAACAGAAAAAAGTGGATATTCCGTGATGATGAGATAGCTTCCGAAAATATGAACCATACACACATAAAAATCTATTCCTGCTATATTTCGGACAATAAAATCACGGTAAGTGGCTCCCTTGCCGGAGTGTCAAGATATCCTTATTTAAGATATATCCAGGAATATGAATTTTTCGATGACGGAACTGTTAAAATCAATACAAAGTGTAATGTAAAGCCCCAAATGCCTGCTCCGCTTCCGAGACTCGGATATGACTTTAAGCTTTCCGTAAACAATTCCGAATTTACATATTACGGAATGGGACCTTATGAGTGCTACAAGGATATGTTGCTTCATACACGCTACGGCTTTTATACCTCAAGTGCAAACAGGGAATATGTTCCCTATCCCTTCCCCCAGGAACACGGAAACCACTATGGCGTAAAGAAATTAAGCTTCCCATCGGGGATGGAAATTATGGCAGAGGATAAGATGGAGATAAATGTTTCATCCTTTGATGCCGACACCCTTGAATTTGCAAAACACACAGACGAGCTTAAGCCAAACGGCTTTACCAATGTCCGTGCAGACTACCGTGTTTCAGGCGTCGGCAACGGATATTGCGGTGTTCTTAAAGCCGACGCAATCTGGGAAAAAGAAATAGAATTTACTTTATATATAAAATAAAATATGCATCTAACTAAAAAGTGCCCGACGGCAAACTTGCCGTCGGGCACTTTTATTAAGCTTTATAAATTTCTCACATTTCGCCCGTTATATCAAATACTTTTTGACCTTCTCTGTCCGATACAAATATGCCTTCTGCAAAAGCATAAAACTTAAGCTTCTTATATGCCGCACCGGGATGAAGGTGTGAAAGATGAGGAAAGTAGCTTTTACAGTTTTCCGCAAGAAACGAAATGCACTTTTCCGAAAACTTATCTATATAGATATTGTCAAAGCCGAAAGGTACACTCTTTTCTCCCGACAGCATAAAGTCTTCTATAAGCGGCTTTTTAAGATGCGGAAACTTTATAAGAATAGCGGAAAATACCTTTGATAAGCTCATTCCTTCTTCTATTATACCGCCGAGAGTCTTATACATTTCAAAGAAGGAGCTGTAATCTTTTTCAAGATATGAAACGGTATTTGAAAAAGCACCGCCGTTATAAATTCTGTCTAAGGCGAGGTGCACTTTTTTGATTTCCGATAAATCAAAGGCTGTCAATGCATCGGTTTTTATAACCTCATAAGGCGGTACGCTTTCATAAACAATGCCGTATTTTTCTGCAATTTCTTCCATCGCCGTTCCTTTGAGCACCTTCAAAAAGCCCACATCCATTCTTTTTGCCTTAAGGGCATAAACTCCGTTAAAGGTTTTTATAAAGCTTTCCATATTTTCCAAAGGAAGCCCTGCAATAATATCCGTATGAACATTGACATTTCCGAAGGAAATTATTTTTTTAAGATTTGAAACAGCTTTTTCATTGTCGCACATTCTTCCGATTGCCGATAATGTTTCTTCATTTAATGACTGTATTCCCGCTTCAAACTGAAATTTGCCCTTTTTTGCATTTTTTATAATACCCAGCATTTCCTCTGTAAAAAGATCGGGTGCAACCTCTAAATGAAAACAGGTTTCTCCCGTTTCTTCAGATAAAAAGCGGAGCATTCTTTCGCTTCTTTTTCCGTAGGCATTAAAGCTTCTGTCAACCAGCTTTATCAAAGGAAGATTAAAGCTTGTCATATGTAAAAGCTCTGCTTTCACCTTTTCCTCATCGTAAAGGCATACATCTTCCCTTCCCGATATGCAGTAAGCACACTTATTGAAGCACCCGCGGCTTGTTTCATAGTAAAAAATCTTTCCGGGATTTTCCGTAATATCCCGCTCATCATAGCAAAACGGCAAATCTTTTAAGGATGGAGCAATTCCGCTTCCTCCCATTTCATCATATATACCGGAAAAAGCTGCCTTTTCACCTTTTTCAATTGCCGACAGAAGATGTTCCAAGGCAAGCTCGCCTTCGCCCTTAATCACATAATCAATATAAGGACAGCTTTTTATAAGTCCTTCGGCATCTCCCCCTGCCTCGGGGCCGCCGAGAATAATTACGGCTCCTGTTGCCTTCTTAAGTCTTTCCGATACCGCCTTTATGCACTCAATATTCCATATGTAGGTTGAAAAGCAGTAAATATCCGCCTTTTCTTTTAACAGTTCATTATATATAAAGTCGCGGGGAGAATTTATGTTAAATTCCCGCACATTGACCTTGTCTCCGAGATATTTTGAAAGCTTTAATACCGCAAGATTTTTATGAACATACGCCGAATTTACGGCACAAAGCACAGTTTTCATAGTTTCACCTTTTCTTCAGTTTATATAAATTACATTCGGAGAAAAGACCTCCTCAATGGCAGAAAGCATTTCTCCCTCCGGCGGATAGTGTATATAAATCCGTTCCGGTGCCAGATTAAGAAGCTTTTCAAGCATTCTGTCGGGCTTTACTAAATAAAGACCTTTTTCCGATGTGATTTCGTTGCCGCCTTCATCGAAGATGAAGCAGCCGTAAATATGCGCTTCCCTGATAAGGGATTTTGTTTCTCTGACAGATTCCCTTAAAAGGGCGGTCATCTCCATATATTCCTGCTCTAAAAATACTTCTTCTGCCGCCTTATATACAGCATTGTATAAAAGCCTTATATATTTTTCCGTGCGGAAGGTTAAAAAGCCTTCAAAGTTAAGCTCCTTCCGCCCTTTTGCGCAATCTGTCAGACTTTCAACGAGAGTATTCCGTCTCTTATGAATGGAAAATTCCTCATCCTCCGACAGTTTTATAAACGACCGTTTTGCGATTTCTCCCGAAAGCGCTCTGTCATTTCTTGCCACAAAATTTGCTATATCGTAGACGGCTGAAGGTTCCTCAGATAAAATAAGATAGTCAGAAAGGGCAAAAAAAGCCTCTTTCTCGTTTTTTAACGTGCCGTCGCTTTTTATTATATCCTTTAATGCACTTTTCGCCTTCGTTGGAAGATTTGTAATTTTAATTGCCAATAAAAACTTCCTTTCCTGAGCCTAAAAAATGGCTATTACAGATCCCACGTCTGAAATTTTTCCTTCTCTTTCAATTGCTTTTACGGAATATTTTTCTAAAAAAGCATAAATTTTTTCAGCATCTCTGTGAGTTTTCAGCTTTCCGTTTACGAAAAGCTTATCCTTACCTATCATTCCCGTGCTTCCTCCGAAAAATCCGTATTCATAAGGCGGAAGGGAAATATCACCCTTTCCGATTAAAAGAACATCCATATAATCGGAAAGCTTTTTATAAATTCCCTCATCCTCTGTGATTACCGCATTTTCCCTTATGGGGCATATATTGCACTTTGCATAACCCTGGGAAACATTTATAAAGGTAAATTCTTCCTTTAATACCGAAAGAAGATAAGGATCGGTAATTTTTTCGTTTGCCACGGCAAATTTTCCGAAAACCGCCGCGCAGTATGCCGCGTCAAGTGGATAGGGGCTTTTAACTTCTGTAAACCCTTCCTTTATATCGGCGTTTTTTATTCTTTCTTTATAATATTCCCCGGTACCCAAAGCTGTTACAAATCTTTTACCGCCAAGATGGCAGATTGTAAGATCGGCGTGATGCCTTATTCCTTCGGCAAGCTTTTCGGGCAGAAAGGGCTTTACGGCGCCATCTATTTCTGCTGATGTTATGAAAACATCCGCATCCTTATCCGGAAGTAAAGCCTTTTTGAAAAAATGTTGCACCGCAAACCCTCCTTTAGTTATATTAAATGCTGATATTTTTCCTTAAATTCTCCTGCCATATAGAGTGAGCCTGCAATTACAAAAGCTCCGCTTTCATCAATTTTTGCTGCAGCATCCTTTAAGTCCAGGCTTGTTACATCATTGCAGTATTTTTTCATAACCTCGGCAAGCTCTTCCTTCGGAAGTGCCCGGCTTCCGGGCACATCAACGGTTATTATTCTGTCAAATTCACATCCGATTAAAGCTGCACACTCCTCATAGTCTTTATCGCGGAGCATTCCTATTATCAGCGTTTTTTTGTGGCCCTTAAGGAACTTTTTTACATTTTCCTTAAGATGCCCCATAGCAGAAGGGTTATGCGCCCCGTCAAGAATTACGGGAGGATTTTCCCTTATTACTTCCATTCTGGCAGGGTGAGTTACATTTTTAAGCCCATTCCTTATATCATCATCAAAAAGCCCTATCACTTTTGCAACAGCAATTGCTATCGATACATTTTCAAGCTGATGGATTCCCGTAAGTGACAAAAAGAGATTCTCCATATTTGCATAATCAAAGGTAAGTCCCGATAAGGTTTCATCCTTAAGCTGCGGTTTTTTTGCAACGATTAAATTTTCCGCCGTTTTTTCTATGACGGAAAGTGCTTCGGGATTCTGATATGCACTTGTAACGGTAACGGAGCCTTTTTTAATTATTCCGCACTTTTCTCCTGCAATTTCCGCTATCGTGCTGCCTAATCTGTCCGTATGGTCTAAGCTTATGGATGTAATTACCGTTACAAGGGGATTTTCTATGATATTGGTGGCATCCAGTCTTCCGCCCATACCAACCTCAAGCACCACGATATCCGCCTTTTTCATTTTATAGTATAAAAAGGCGATGGCTGTTACTATTTCAAACTCGGTGGGATGTGCTAATCCTTCCTCTTCCATTTTTTCGCAGGCTTCTTTTACCTTTTCGGTGCAAAGTGCAAGATCACTATCTGAAATTTCTTTTCCGTTAAGGCGTATTCTTTCGTTAAAGTTTACAAGGGCAGGCGACGTATAAAGTCCCGTATTATAGCCCGCACTTATAAGCATTTCCGAAAGCATGGAGCATACAGAGCCCTTGCCGTTTGTGCCTGCAACGTGAATGAATTTCATTCCCTTTTGCGGATTACCAAGGTATTCCATAAGATTTTTTATTGAATCCAGCCCTAAAACAGAGCCGAATTTAAGTGTGCCGTGAATGAAAGAAAGTGCTTCGTTTTTATTCATTTTAATCTTCCCTTCAAAAATCGGGCTTTCAAAAGAAAGCCCGATTTTTATTACTGATATTTCTTTATGCTCTCTTCAACGTCTGTAAGCATCTTCTTAAAGCTTTCGCCCTTTGCTCTTTCCTTTTCAACCAAAGCGGCGGGAGCCTTTGCAATATAGCCCTGATTTGAAAGAAGCTTTTCGACACGGGCAATTTCGGAAAGAAGTCTTTCCTTTTCGCCGTTTAAGCGTTCGAGTTCCTTTTCTCTGTCAACAAGCTCGTCAAGAGGAATGATAATTTTAGCACCCTCTGTTACCTGGCTTACTGTGTTACCGGTTATTCCTTCTTCGCTGTTTAAGTACTCAACCTCAGATGCGGATGCAAGCTTTTCAAAGAAAGCCTGTCCCTTTCTGAAGGGTTCATCGTTTTCGGAAACGATGATGAGCTTTGCCTTCTTTGAAGGAGGCACGTTCATTTCTGTACGAAGGTTTCTTGCAGCACGAATTGCACCAATAACAAGCTCGGTTTCGGCAAATTCTTCACTGAAGGTGAGCTTATCGGAATATTCGGGCCATTTTGACACCATAATGCTTTCATCCTCACCGTAAAGTGCGGTGTAAATTTCTTCTGTTACGAAGGGCATAACAGGATGCAAAAGCTTTAAGGAATTGATTAATACATAAGCAAGTGTTCTCTGTGCGGCAAGCTTTGTGGGGTTATCCTTATTGTAAAGTCTGGGTTTTACAAGCTCAATATACCAGTCACAGTACCAGTCCCATACAAAGCTGTAAATTGCGGAAATCGCAATACCGATATCGAACTTTTCAAGGCTTCTTGTAACTTCGCCGATAAGAGTGTTAAGACGGCTTACAATCCACTTATCCTCTGCGCAAAGCTCGTCCTCGGAAGGAAGAGTGTAGTCATCTGTTTCAAGATTCATAAGTACGAAACGTGCAGCGTTCCAAAGCTTGTTTGCAAAGTTACGGCTTGCCTCAACTCCGGGAGCACCTACAATCTTGTTTACCTCGGGATTGGGGTTTTTGCCCTTTTCAACGGGAGGATCATAGGTTACGGGGAATCTCATATCGTTACCGGGTGCAACACCTGTTACAAGGGTGAATCTTAATGCATCGGCACCGTACATATCAATAATCTGAAGGGGATCAACACCGTTTCCTTTTGATTTTGACATTTTTTCGCCGTTACCGTCACGAACAAGACCATGGATAAACACATGCTTGAAGGGTGCTTTTCCCGTATGCTCGCAGGCGGAGAATATCATTCTGGATACCCAGAAGAAGATAATGTCATAGCCTGTTACAAGTGTGCTTGTGGGATAGAAATAATCAAGATCCTTTGTTTTTTCGGGCCAGCCCAGTGTTGAGAAGGGCCAGAGTGCAGAAGAGAACCAGGTATCAAGAACGTCCTCTTCCTGACGTACGGGCTTTCCGCACTTGGGACATACCGTGATGTCTTCTTTGGATACTGTCATTTCGCCACAGGAATCGCAATAGAATGCGGGAATTCTGTGTCCCCACCAGAGCTGACGTGAAATACACCAGTCGTATACGTTTTCCATCCAGTTCATATATGTCTTTGAAAAACGGTCGGGAACAAATTCTGTTTCCTTGCTGTCTACAGCTTTGATAGCAGCTTCCGCAAGGGGCTGCATCTTAACAAACCACTGGTCTGATACGATAGGTTCAATTGTTGTTCCGCAGCGGTAGCACTGACCTACGTTATGAGAATGCTCTTCTGTCTTGACAAGAAGTCCCATATCGGTAAGGTCTTTTATCATAGCCTTACGGCATTCGTAGCGGTCCATTCCCTCATACTTTCCTGCGTATGAGTTCATTGTGGCATCATCATTCATAACCTTTATAATTTCAAGGTCGTGACGTTTTCCTACTTCAAAGTCATTGGGATCGTGAGCAGGTGTAATCTTAACACAGCCTGTTCCGAACTCCTTATCAACATATTCGTCGGCAATAACGGGAATTTCTCTGTCGGTAAGAGGAAGAAGAAGTGTCTTTCCTACGATATCTTTATATCTTTCATCCTCGGGGTTTACCGCAACGGCAGTATCACCGAAAAGGGTTTCAGGTCTTGTTGTTGCGATAACAACATAGTCGTCGGTTCCCTTAATCTGATACTTTATGTGCCAGAAATTACCTGCGTGCTCAGCATGCTCAACCTCTTCGTTCGAAAGGGCTGTGATGCAGTTGGGGCACCAGTTGATGATTCGGGGCCCTCTGTATATAAGTCCCTTGTTATAAAGGTTTACAAAAACCTCTCTTACTGCCTTGGAGCAGCCTTCATCCATAGTGAAGCGTTCTCTGTCCCAGTCGCAGGAGCAGCCGATTTTCTTAAGCTGGCTTATAATACGGCTTCCGTATTTTTCCTTCCAGTCCCATACTCTCTCAAGGAATTTTTCTCTTCCGAGATCATATCTTGTAAGGCCTTCCTTTGTACGAAGCTCCGCCTCAACCTTTATCTGTGTCGCAATGCCCGCGTGGTCTGTTCCGGGAACCCAGAGAGCAGAGTAGCCCTGCATTCTCTTAAAACGGATAAGTATATCCTGCAACGTTTCGTCAAAAGCGTGTCCCATATGAAGCTGACCTGTTACGTTGGGAGGAGGAATAACTATAGTATAAGGCTTTTTATCAGGATCTGCTTCCGCGTGAAAATAGCCTCTTTCCTCCCATCTTTTATAAAGCTTTTCCTCAGACTTCCCCGGGTTATAATTCTTTTCAAGTTCTATCATTTCCTTATGTCCTTTCTACACGAACAGGATAAAAAGTGCAATCAAAACCACTATATATCCTGCTATTTTTACATTAAGTATTTTTTCATCAGTTACCTTTTCCTTAAAAATGAGGGGTGCGATTTTACCTGCACCGTAGCAGACGACGCCGCCTATTATAAAGAGAATAGTTGATATTATCCGTTCTGTCATTGCTCGTTCCTCTTTATGCTCTCACGCATAAGCTCCTCAAGAGAATCGGGAACCTTTTGTGTGCTTTCTTCTTTTTCTTCAGGAAGCTCTTTCACGTCCTCCTCTTCGGGGAAAAACATTTCCGTCTGTACAGCCTCTTCGGTGTCCTCAAAAGTGTTTTCTTTTTCCGCTTCAGCCTCAGGCTCTTCCTCTTTAATCACGGGAATTTTCCTTGTAACTTCTTTTTCCTCCGGAGCAACAGAAACCTCTTTTGTTTCTTTTTCTTCCCCGTCGTAATACTCTTCATCGTTTTCTTCGCACTCATCTTCCTCTTGTTCCTCATACATTTTGCTCTTTTTAGGAACAAGAAGCATCATTACACCCATAATCACAAGGATGCCTACGATACCTATTATAAACCACTTTGTAAGTTTGTCCACAAATTTCGACTGTTTATACCCCGGATCCTCTGCGGCTTTTTCCTCAACCTCGGTAAGTGCAGACTCTGTTTCACTTAAGGTTTCCCTTGTTTCCGAAAGGACTCCTTCTGTCTCCGCAAGTTTATCGGAAAGTGCCTGTTTTTCCGCCTTAAGAGCTTCAAGCTCAGCTTTCAGCTCTTCGTTTTCAGCTTCAAGGGCATTTTTCTCTTCCATATCCAATTCAATCTCAGAAAGCGCCGCATTTTCTTCCATTAACAGCCTGTTGGATTCCACAAGTTTGAGTCTACGTGCGGAATTAACACCGTATCCCGTCGCAAATCCTACCGCGCCGGCAATAACAGCGACGACCAAACCTACGATAAACAACGAAAACATCATCTGTCTTCTTGAACGAACAGACATTTTGCATACCTCGCTTTCAAATTTTTACATTTATTTATATATAATGATATATTATATCACACAAATTTATAAAAATCAAGGTTATTACTTGACAAATCTTCTTATTTTGTTAAAATAATATTATTGGTAATTTACATACCAAAAGAATATGCGATTGCCGCAATCCGGCGGCAAGAGTGAAAGGAATGTTTTTATTATGATGAAAAATGAACAGAAAACCATGGAAAAGGTTGTTGCCCTCTGTAAGGGCAGAGGATTTGTATATTCCGGTTCCGAAATATACGGCGGTCTTTCAAACACCTGGGATTACGGTCCTTTAGGAGTTGAGCTTAAGAACAACGTTAAAAGAGCATGGTGGAAAAAATTCGTGCAGGAGTCAAAGTACAATGTGGGACTTGACGCCGCAATACTTATGAATCCCCAGGTTTGGGTTGCATCCGGTCACGTTGGCGGTTTCTCCGACCCCCTCATGGACTGTAAGGAATGTAAATCCCGTTTCAGAGCAGATAAGTTAATCGAAGACTTCTGCCACGAAAAGGGTGAATCAGTTGTAGTTGACGGTTGGAGCAACGAAAAGATGCTTGAATTTATCCGCGACAACAACATTGCCTGCCCCGACTGCGGAGCGCACAACTTTACAGACATCCGTAAGTTCAATCTTATGTTCAAGACCTTCCAGGGTGTAACAGAAGATGCTAAAAACGAAATTTACCTTCGTCCCGAAACAGCTCAGGGTATTTTTGTAAACTTCAAGAACGTACAGAGAACCACAAGACGTAAGGTTCCCTTCGGTATTGCACAGATCGGTAAGTCCTTCCGTAACGAAATCACTCCCGGTAACTTTACTTTCCGTACCAGAGAGTTTGAACAGATGGAGCTTGAATTCTTCTGCGCACCCGGAACAGACCTTGACTGGTTTATGTACTGGAAAGATTACTGCAAGAACTGGCTCTTCTCTCTCGGCGTTCGCGAAGAGAGCTTAAAGTTCCGTGATCACAGCCCCGAAGAGCTTTCTCACTATTCCAAGGCTACAACAGACATCGAGTTTATGTTCCCCTTCGGCTGGGGCGAGCTTTGGGGTATTGCTGACAGAACAGACTTTGACTTAACTCAGCACACCAATCACTCCGGCGAAGAGCTTACTTATATGGATCCCATGACAAATGAAAAGTACACACCCTATGTTGTTGAACCCTCCCTGGGTGCTGACCGTGTTGTTCTTGCCTTCTTGGTTGAAGCTTATGACGAAGAGGAAATTGCAGAGGGCGATGTAAGAACAGTTCTTCACTTCCATCCCGCTCTTGCGCCCATCAAGGCAGCAGTTTTACCCCTTTCAAAGAAGCTCGGCGAAAAAGCTGAAGAAGTATATTCCGAGCTTTCCAAGTACTTTATGTGTGAATATGACGAAGCAGGCTCTATCGGTAAGCGTTACAGAAGACAGGACGAAATCGGTACTCCCTTCTGCATCACAGTTGACTTCCAGACAGTTGGCGACGAAAACACTCCTGCAGATAACTGCGTAACACTTCGTGACCGTGACACAATGGAGCAGATCCGTATTCCCATTGATCAGGTTAAGTCCTACATTGAAGAGAGACTTGCATTTTAATTAATTTCATAAAGGGTTTGTGGTTTCACAAACCCTTTTCTTACAAGGGTGATTATATGAAGAAAGTTTTTATCACAGGTGCGTCAGGCGGTATCGGCAAGGCAATAACCGAAAAATTTTACAATAACGGCTATCTTGTATATGCGGGATATTTTTCTTCCGAAGCGGAAATTTACGAAATGAAGGATAAAATGCCCGGCATAACTCCCGTAAAGGTGGATGTATCTTCTTCCTCCTCTGTTAAAGAGGCTTTTTCAAACATCAAGGGTTGCGACATCCTTATAAACAATGCCGGGATTGCAAAAAGCAATTTAGCCACGGATGTTTCCGATGAAGAGTTTGACCGCATTATGAAAATTGATTTATACGGCACATTCTATGCCTGCCGCGAAGCCCTTTCTTATATGGTCAAAACCCACTCAGGTTCAATCGTAAACATCTCATCCATCTGGGGTATCACAGGTGCTTCCATGGAAAGTGTGTACTCTGCCGCAAAGGCGGGGGTGATTGGCTTAACCAAGGCGCTTGCCAAGGAATACGGCCCGTCAAATATCCGTGTAAACGCCGTTGCTCCGGGCTTTATTGACACCAAAATGAACAGCGCTTTAACCCGTGAAGATAAAGAAGCCTTCTTTTCCGAAACTCCCCTGATGCGGGGCGGCACCCCCATTGAGGTTGCCGAAAGCGTATATTTCCTTGCCACGGAAAGCGCTTCTTTCATAACCGGGCAGATTCTGACGGTTGACGGCGGAAGTGCCATATAATTACTTTTATACCAGATATTTTGTATTGAAAAGTCACGTTCCTTTTGATATTATGGGTTCGTGGCTTTTTATGTCATAAAACATACGAAAGGAGGGAAAAAAGTGAAATTTTTATACATTTTCCTGTTTTTTGTTTTTTTCGCACTTATTCCCTCGGGACATAGTGCAAAAGCGGAAAGCATGATGATTGACATCGAGGTAAACGGCACAAAAATTTATACCGATTCAGATCCCTTTATAAAAAACGGAAGCGTGTATATTCCCATACGCGCGGTAAGTGAAGCTCTGGGGCTTTCCTGCATATGGGATTCAAGCGCCCGCTTTGCAGTGGTGGAGGATGATTACTCTGAGCTCAGATTTCTGCCCGACAGCAATCTCTGCTATGTGGACGGTAAAAAGCAGGTGGTGAAAAGCTTTATCCGTGACGGAAGAATTTTTGTTCCGGTGCGCTTTGTTTCGGAAAATTATGATTCTGACGTTTCCTGGGACGAAAAATATTACCGCGTTTTAATCAAAAAGGATGGCATCAGCGTCCCCTCCCACCTAAAGGACAATACCTACAATCACGACGAGGTTTACTGGCTTTCAAAAATCATTCACGCCGAGGCTGACGGCGAAAGCGAAAAAGGGCTTATTGCCGTGGGAAATGTGGTACTTAACCGCGTGGCATCAAAGCTTTTTCCGAATACCATTTACGGAGTTATTTTTGATAAAAAGGGCGGCGTGCAGTTTGAACCTGTTATGAACGGAAGTATTTATAAAACACCTTCTTACAAAAGTATTTCCGCCGCAAAGAAAGCTCTTTCAGGGGTAAATACTGCGGGAAAGAGCCTTTATTTCTTAAATCCCCGCACAGCTCAAAGCTCCTGGATTATAAAAAACAGAACATTTTATAAATCTATCGGCAATCATGATTTTTATATGTAAAACATATAAAAATCACGCCCAAAAAATCCTTGAGCTGATGCTCAAGGATTTTTTGTTATTCCGCTATTCCGACATAGCCGGTTTCTTCAATTATTTTCTGTCCCTCTCCGGACAAAATCCAATGAAGAAGCTTATCGACATTTTCGTTTGTCTGCTCCTCATAGGTCACCGCATAAATGGGTGTAACTATGGGGTATGTTCCGTTTTTGATGTTTTCTTCAGTCGGGAGAGTACCGTCAACTGCAATCATTTTAATATCGGGATTTTTAATAATTCCTTCCACATAGTATCTGAATGAAAAGCCGATGGAGCCCGACTTACTTCTGTAATCGGCAACCTCTTCGATAATTCCTGCCATAAAGTCGTTTCGAAGATGTGTAGGCGGCTCCATTATGGGAGTATCTCCCATAAAGCGCTTTAACATACTCTGACTTCCGCTTCCTTCATTCCGCTGATATGCGGAAATTTCCTCATTCTTTCCTCCGACTTCCTTCCAGTTTGTGATTCTGCCCGAATAAATCCCTTTAATTTCTTCCGCTGTCAGGCTTTCAATTGGGTTATCCTTATGCACAAAGAAGACAAAGGCTTCGCTTCCTATGGGTGTGTACTTAAAGGTTGTGCCCTGCTCATTTGCATAGGCCTTCTGCTCCTCAGACGGGTACACTCCGATGAAAATATCTGACTGTCTCTCGGCTAAAAGCTTGTAGCCAACCGGGGTATTGTTATATTCAAAGGTGCCGTAGTCAAGCTCCGTGGTTTCGGGGTAGGTTGCATTTACAAAAGCCGAGTATACGGGAAAAAGAGCCGCCGCTCCGTCTATTTTCGGAGGGTTTTCTGTAAATTGCAAAGTTTCGCTTCTGTACTTTACGATTTTTGAATCTTCCTTAAAGGGCAGATACTCGTGCACATTGATATTGGGCGATGTATTTACCGTAATTTTTTCATCGTACTTTATCATACCGTAGTTTACACCGAGTAAGATGGCGTAAATTATGGCGAAAATGAGCCATATAATTATAAACTTTTTCCTTTTCTTAAGCCATATCAAAGGGAAAAGCAGTGTAGGCAAAACGAATACGGAAATAAATGCTATATTGGAATTTATGCCTTCAAAGGAAAGTATTATTGAAGATAAAATTCCCGCGTAAAAGCATAAAAACGCCGAAACTATCGACAAAGCCATTTTAAGCATTAGAATAAGCGCCTCTTTATTCCCTGCTTTTTCAAGAGTGTTTCGCTTAAACCAAAGATAAAGACCATGTCCAAAATAAAAAAGAATAAGTATAACGCCCAGAGGAATTTCTATATCCATAACCTGCCCGGACTCTCTCGTGCCCATATAAATCATATGAAGGGCGGGAAGCACTCCGAAGGCAGCACCCCAGAAAAAGCCTTTATGAATGAAAAACGCCGACGCCCAGAAGCACAAAAGCCATAAAAGAACCGGGGTAAATGAAACAATGCTTCCGCCTATACTCATAATTATATAGTACAGCGAAAACAGCATAGCGAGAATGTAGCCTGTGTATTTTCTCAAAATAAACGCCTCCTTTTTCTTTTCTGATTTTATTTTATCATAAGAAAGGCTTACCTTCAATAAAAAAATGGCTTTTCAGCCATTTTTTTATTTCCTGTATTCAAAAATTACGCTGCTTCTTTTATCGGGCAGGGTAATTTTCATTTCGGCGCTTCCCATAAATTTTGTTCCGTCGTTTAAGTTTTCAAAAGTATAATCACCCTTTACTCCTTTAAGAGTGATATTTGCCGTACCAAAGGGTGATTTTTCCCTTCTGAATGCCAGCACTATTCCGCTGTCCGTATTCCTGTCGTGATACTGGAAAATTGCCCAGGATGTATCGTCAAACCTTACCGAGCCGTGGTTGTAAAAGTCCTTCGGAAAGTATTTTCTGATTCTTAAATACTCATCCGAAATCTTTTTCGCCCAGACAAAGTCCTCCTCAGTCATATCCTGGAAAATTGCATTGTAATATGCCCCGCCCCAGCTTGCGGAATAGGAGCTTCTTATGGCATAGTCATCGTTTTTGGTTTTTGAAGTACAGCCGTTATATGGAATATAGCAGGAGATATTTGCGTTGTGTGCCTGAAGCACCTCGGAATTTTCGTTGAAGTTGCACTGATAGTCGCTTCTGAAGAAGGGGATTGACCGCTTTAAGGTTTCAATGTCAATCCTTCTTCCGCCCGATGCGCAGTTATCTATAATAAGTCCCGGAAATTCTGAAAGCAGATAATCCCACAGCTCATAAAGCTTTGTAATATGGGTAATTTCCGTAATTCCCCGCCTTCCCTCTTCGTCGTTGTTACTAAAGTAATCGGAAAGCGGCACGTTGGAGTCCTGACGGTAGCAGGAAAGCTTAAGCTCCCTTATGTAGTGACATATAGTTTCCTTTATGTAGCTGAATGCTTCTTCGTTTCCGAACTTGAGAACCTTATGCATTCCGCCATGACCGTCATCCATAAACCACTCGGGGTGCTTTTTATAAATTTCAGTTCCGTTTACCGCACGCTCCGCCTCAATCCAGAGCATAAGATTCATATCAGCATCTCTTGCACATTCTGCCACATCGGAAAGCTTTCCCGGATGGACGTTTTTATTTACAAACCAGTCTCCTGTTTTTGTGCCCCAGTCACCGCTGAAGGTATCTGTGCAGTTAGTGCAGTTTCCGTACCAGCCCGCATCAATCCATATTTCCTCAAATCTGATGCCGTGGTCTTTAAGCTCTCCTATCCTCCTTTTCATCTCATCTGTCGGAAGCCCTCCCCAGAGTTCAAAAGCCATAAGACCGTCCCTTGCCGTCCTTCCTTCGTTTTTATGCGAAAAATGCTCCCTTATAAGGGCGCGGAACTTGTTGTGCTTTTCCTCTTCATCATCATACTTCATTACAAGGACGGAAGTGGTTCTTATTTTTTCTCCGGGCTTTAAGTAAAACGATGCGTCGGAAAGTCCTGATTTCATGATGCATCCGCCCTCTGTCCGCTCAAAGCTTGCAGTCCATCCGCCGCTCCAGCCTATGGCGCATATATAGCCTTTTCCCTTTGCCGTAACGTCAAAAAAAGGCATAAAGGTGTCACTTGAACGAGCACCGAAATTTGCAAAGCTCTTTTTCCTCTGCCCTTTTTCAAGCCATTCGGGAGTAAACTCAAACTCCGATGCACTTAAGGCATCCTTTTTCCAGTAGTTGCTTCCGTCAACCGTTCCCTTCATACTGATTACGCAAAGGGAGCCGTCCTTCGGCATATAGCCGGGCTTGGTTTCAGGCGGAATATCAAGCGGCAGGAGCACATCGCAATCGTAAATTTCAGAAAGGATTTCTGAGTTTTCTAAGGATGTGTTTTCAAAATGAAGCACCCATTCAATGGCGTCAAACCCGCCTAATTCCTTTGCCTTAAGGGTCACCTTTACGCCATCCGGCAAGGTGTATAAAAGTCCGCTGTCCGTCTTTTTTTCATCTAAGCTTTCCGAAGTGCAAAAAACATCGCCGTATTTTAAGCTGAAACGGGGAATCATACTTACGCCTCCTCAAGATTAAGCCATAAAGCCTCTTCTTTTGTTAGTGTTACTTCCATTGCCTTTATATTTTCCTCTGCCTGCTCCTTATTCTGAGGGCTTGAAAGTGCAAACACGGGAAAATCCTGACTGTAAATCCACGCCATTGCCACCTGCGGAACCTTTAACCCCTTTTCTTTTGCAAGTATCTCACAGCGTCTTAAGCGCTCTAAATTGTTATCGGAAAAATAGCCGATTAATCCCGGCTCATCCATAACCTTTTTCGCATCTTCAGGGTTTTCGCTTTTAAATGCACCCGAGAAAAATCCTCTCGCAAGGCTTGAATATGCAAATACAGGCATATTGTTTTCCCTGTACCAATGCCTTGCAGCCTTATTTTCCGTGCCCGATATTGTTATGCATCCGTCACCGAATGCCGCATCGCATCGCCAGGGATCGGCTATCTGCTCTGCTAACCCAAAGTTGGGACTTGAAGATGTAAAGCCTAAAAGATTGTGCTTATATGCATATTCGTTGGCCTCTTCTATCCTTTCGTGCGTCCAGTTGGAGCCACCGAAGGTTTTGATTTTACCTTCGTCATAAAGGCGGTTTAAGGCGTTTATAATTTCGCTTACGGGCGTGGCCTTATTGTCCCTGTGAAGCATATAAATATCGATGCAGTCGGTTTTAAGCTTGCAGAGTGAATCGTTGGCATCGGATAAAATATCAAAATCGTTTACACGCTGTCTGTATTTATTGGGGTGTGCACCCTTTGTAAGAACAACGCAGTTTTCTCTTATGCCACGTGCTTCCATCCAGCGGCCCAGTATCACTTCGCCGTAGTGTGCCGCACAGTCAAATGTATTTATGCCAAGAGAGTACATATCGTCAAGAAGGCTGAAGGCTTCATCAATTTCCTTTTTGCCTGCACCGTCGGCCACCGCCGCAAAAAGAAGAGGTGTTGCCGTTCCGAAAACAAGCCTTGATATATCCTTTGAAAGCCCTTCAATTTTAGAATATTTCATATTTCCCTCCGAAAATGTTATTTTATTTTGGTGAGCACTGCCATTTCCTCGTTATAGCCACGAAGGAAAAAGTCCTTGTCCGTTGCTGTCCAGAGCACGTTACAGCCCATATCACGGTATTTCTGTGCAAGCACTTCATCATCGCAGAAAATGCCGCAGGACTTAGAGTAGGAATTGCTGATGTCAAATATTTTCTGAATGGACTCAATCATAATATCGCTCTTGATGTCGCAGGGTGTTCCCACCATTACGGAAAGGTCATAAGGACCTATCATAACCGCACTTATGTATTCACCATATTCTTCCAGCATTTTGGGAAGAAGCTCAATTCCCTTGGGGGATTCAATCTGAGGCATCAGGAAACGGGTTTTCTTGAAATCTTCATACTTTTCGCCCTTTCTCATCTGTCCGTGTCCGCCCATACCCTTTCTTCCGTCGGGAGCGAATAAAAGAGCGTCAACTGCCGTTCTGAGCTGTTCCAGGCTTTCGGTTCTGGGAAGCATAATTCCGTCTGCACCCATATCGATTGCCTTTGCAATTAAGTGATATTCCGCATCCTGGGCACGAAGAAATACGGGAAGCCCCATAAGACGGCAGACCTGAAACATTTCAATGGAGCTCTGAACATCAAATACACCGTGTTCACCGTCGAAAAGGATGAAATCAAGGTCGTCTCTGTTCATCTTTTCCAAAATAAAGGGACAGCGGAACATTGCCATTGTCGTGCCTATTACCTTTTCCCTGTTTTTAAGCTTCTCCGAAAGTCTTTCATACTTGTTCATTTTTATATCTCCTTTTAATTATATTCTATACATTATGCAACCGGTTGCATTTTGGGGCAAAAAATATTATTTTCAGAATCGAGGGATGCCTTCAAATGGACAGAGATTCTTCGCTCGCTTCGCTTGCTCAGAATGACACCCCTTTCTATTCAAACTGATGCATATTGCTTTTCAGTACAAGATCAATGTCGGTATAGAGCATTTTCGGAATTTCCTCTTCGGAAATTATGTGATGTGCCAGGCTTTCAAAGGCGTTTTGCATCTGAAGTGCCACATTCTGATTGATCGCCGCAGAAACTATCCCCCTTGAAAGATATTTCTTTATATCCTCGTGTATATCAAAGGTTACAAGGGAAATGTCCGAAGGATTTTCTTCAAGATAGCGGCATAATGGCTTTGAAAAGCCGCTGGTTATATAAATTCCGTCAAATGTGCCTTTGTATTTCTCCATCACCGAAGGAAGGATTTCACCGAAGTACTCCTCGTTATCCATCATTGATATGCTTTCAACCACATTTATGCCGTAAGCATCACAAGCTTCTTTAAAAAACTTTTCTGCAATTATGTGCTGGGTATTTTTCGTATCGCCGGTGAAAAGAAGCACGTTTTTACGCCCGCTTTTACGAAGAGAATTATATAAAAATTCCGCCGCCAGGCACGATGATACCTCTTCCGAATGCTTGGATGCAAAAAGATAACCCACGTTTTCGTTTACAGACTGAACCTGCACCAGATTTTTATTTACTTCGTAAAGCTTAGCCAGTGCATTTGTGTATTTATCAAAGCTTAAGCCCGCAACCAAAACACCGTCGCAGTCTTTGAATTTCAACAGTTCTTCTTCATAGTCAAGACTCGGGTCTGTAAGGGGATTTCTCACCACAACCTCATAGCTTATCTTATAGTCCTTAAGCTTTTCGTAGGCGTTTTCTATGCCGATAATCATTCTGTCTAAGTTTACCTTGTATCTGCTTCTTATGAATATGCCTATTTTTATGGGCTTCATGGATAAGCGGGATGCAAAGCGGTTGGGCGAAAAGTTATATTTCTTTGCAGTTTCCAAAACCAGCTTTCGCTTTTCCTCATTTATCTTCCCTGCCGGATTAAAAGCACGGCTCACCATGGAAGGCGTCATATTAAGCTCTTTTGCAATGGTATAAATTGTAACTTCAGCCATACCTTTTTCTCCTTTCTCAAAGCTTCGTGCAATCGGTTGCATTAATTATAACACGGACGCCCACCTTTGTCAACAAAAAGTCTCATTCAATTAACAGATGACAAAAAAGCAACGGCATACTATAGGCTAAACAAATAAGAATTTGTAGGGTTAAGCCTTCATCACCTTAATGAAACGAAACATTTCACCGGGTCCCTCGTCCGGACCATGTTTCTCATCATCGAACATATCGTGTTCAGGCTGAAAATGTTCGCACCAAAATTGGTCGATTTGAAAACCGCACTTGTTTACATAAAAATGGATATTGCGCTTTTCGAAATACGGTGTGCAGGTTTCCCAAACCTCCGTTTCGGGATGCAGAGCCTCAACCGCTTGCCACGCGCCATAACCGATACCTTTGCTGTGTGCTTCGGGCAATACAAAAAGAATATCCAAGTGGTTATGATGAGTTTCGCTGTCAATCGTAAGTATCAATCCACCGACCTTCTCACCGTCAAGCATAATGCGGTAGGTTTCGCTTTTGGGATTACCGATGGATTTTTCAATGGTTGTGCGAGAGATAATCTCACCGTCATCGTCAATATGGTCGTCCCGTTCACCGAACTCCATCATAGCGCCGTATTTGAACGCCCATTGATTGTCAATGATAAATTGCTCACGGTCTTCTGCCGTAAGCGGAACAAGAGTAACCTTCGTGTTTTTCATAAAAATACCTCCAGAATAAAAATAGAGCTTGGGCTTTGCAAGCGCAACAACCCAAGCTCACTTGGACACCTAATCCGGCATTACGGTACTACGGTACACAGCCTCCGGTGACAAATTATTTTTGCACATTATAACATAAAATTGCAAGCAAGTCAATAAACACAATCCTATTTGTTGAACTGAATATAAAAGAGTAATTCATCAACAAAAAAACGACAGCACCTTTAATCAGTGCCGTCGTAAAAATTATATAATTACTTACAGGCTTCCAAGTCCCTTTGAAACAGCCTTATATGCCTCGTCGATTCTGTCTGAATCTATCGCCGCAAGGATTTTCATTTCTCCGCGGGAAATCAGATGAATGTCAATTCCCCTGTCGTAAAGTGCCTCGAAAATTTTTGCCGAAATGTCGGGGTTATGGTAAAGCCCCACCCCGGCAACGGAAAGAAGGGAAATATCTCTTTTTATTTCAAGCCTTCCCCCTATGTCGGAGGCCTTAAGAATTTCTTCCGTTTTTTCCGCATCATATTCATCTATAACAAAGCCCACATTTGCCTTTGTGCTTATGGCGTTGACACTCTGAAGTATTATTATGACATTTATTTCTTCCTTTGCAAGAGCAGAAAATATTTTATAAGCCGTTCCGACTTTGTTTTCTATACCCGTTAAATTAACCACGCAGCAGCCGGTTATTTTTTCAACGCGCTGTATGTTAAAGCCTTCCATCAAAATTCCCTCTTTCCTAAAATTATTTCCGCAATTTCCGACGGGCTTTTCGCCACAAAATCAGGCTTTGAATTGTCTATTTCCTCTTTCTTGCCGTAGCCGTAGGTAACGGCAAGAGAATATGTCCCCAGAATGTGTGCACTTTCTATATCAAAGCAACGGTCACCCACCATAACTGCCTTTTCCTTTGGGTTAATCTTTGAAAGTGCCTCTTTCAAAACGTCGGTTTTGTCGTGCTTTCCGCCCTTTAAGTCGCTTCCCGCCAGTACATCAAAATACTTTGTCAAATCAAAGTGATCAAGTATTTTTTTTGCATAAATTTCAGGCTTGCTTGTGGCAACACCAAGGATACATCCCGCATCTTTAAGACTTTTAAGCATTTCAAAAACGCCTTCGTACACATCGTTTTCGAAAAGACCGATGGACGCAAATCTTTCACGGTAAATGTCAACCGCACGGTCTGCCTCTTCCTTACTTAAAGAAAAAACCTCGGCATATTTTTCAGCCAGCGGAGGGCCCAAAAAGGTGTCAAGCACTTCATCTGTCGGCACGGTGAGTCCCATTTTTCCACAGGAATATATTATGCAGTTTTTAATCCCCCTTGCAGAATCGGTTAAGGTTCCGTCAAGGTCAAAAAGAACATACTTAAACATAAAATTCCTCCAATAAATTTATTTTAGCAGATTTTCATTCACATTACAATAGTTTATTTAAGTTTTTGCTTTCTTTTCCCACTTGACAAATCAAAAAAAGCTGATATAATAATGTAGATACTATGAAGATGTGTAAGTAGTATGCGAGTGATTCTTTAAGAGAATGGGCGTCACCGGCTGAGAGCGCCTTAAGATAACAGCATATGAATTTCAGCATTGGAGTGTCCTGCGAAAGCTTTGATTAAGCAGGGTGCATCATCCCACGCCATGGATGACTAAAGAGCGGAATAAGAGATTCTTCGGGTTTCGGCGTTTTACAAACGCCTGCACCTCAGAATGACAGAATTCCGAATCCGGGTGGTACCGCGGGCAAACGCTCGTCCCAGACAATGGGACGGGCTTTTTATATTTTAAGACATAATCAAAAGAAAATTTATATGAAAGGATTTTTAAATATGGCAGATAAAACAAATGAGTTAAAGCTTGCCTTTGCCGAAGCACTTTCCAAGGTTAACACCATGGAAGAGCTTGAAAACTTACGTGTTGAATACACCGGCAAAAAGGGCTACATCACAGGCCTTATGCAGGAAATGAAAAACCTGTCACCCGAAGAAAAGAAGGTTTTCGGACAGACGGTTAACGTGCTTAAGGACGAGGTTAACGAAAAAATTACAGAAAAGAGAGAGGAACTTAAGAAAAAGGAGCTTGAAGCAGAGCTTGCAAGAATGCCCGAATTTGACATTTCAATGCCCCCTACACTTAAGAGAGGCTCATACCACCCCATCACACTTGTTCAGAGGCAGTGTGAAGAGGTATTTAAGTCTATGGGCTTTGCCATTGAAGACTACAGCGAAATTGTAACAGACTATGAGTGCTTTGAGGCACTTAATATTCCCAAAGACCATCCCGCAAGAGATATGCAGGATACCTACTACCTTGAAAACGGTCAGTTGCTTAAGTCCCACACCTCTGCGGCACAGAACGCAATTTACAAAAAGTACAAGGATGCATTAATCAACGAGGGTAAGCCCATCAAGGCTATTTTCCCCGGAAGATGCTTCCGTAACGAAGCAACAGATGCCTGCCACGAAAACACCTTCTTCCAGATGGAAGGCGTTATGGTTGACAAAAACATCTCCATTTCAAACCTTATCTTCTTTATGAAGACCATGCTTTCAGAGGTTTTCCAGAAGGACATAAAGGTTCGCTTACGTCCCGGCTTCTTCCCCTTTGTGGAACCCGGATTTGAGCTTGACATAAGCTGTCTTATCTGCGGCGGCGAAGGCTGTCCCTCCTGTAAGCACAGCGGCTGGCTTGAGCTTTGCCCCTGCGGTATGATTCATCCCGAGGTTTTAAAGGCAGGCGGAATTGACCCCGAGGAATACACAGGCTTTGCCTTCGGTCTTGGTCTTACCCGTCTTGCAATGATGAAGTACGGCATTAAAGATATCCGTGACCTTAACTCAGGCTCTCTTAAGAGTCTTTCTCAGTTCACGGACGACAAATAAGAAAGGAGCGGCAGATATGTTTTTATCAATGAACTGGATTTCCGATTTTGTTGACCTTACGGGCCTTGACAAAATGGATTTAATTGCAAAATTCTCTCTTGCCACAGCAGAGGTTGAAAACGACATTTTCCATAAGGGTGCCGACATTTCCGGCATCGTTTGTGCAGAAATAAAATCAGTTGAAAATCATCCCGAATCAAAGAAGCTTCACCTTTTAAAGGTTGATATCGGTGAGGATGAGCTTGTTGACGTTGTCTGCGGTGCTCCCAATGTAAGAGTTGGTCTTAAGACCGCTTTTGCAAAATTAGGTGCTCAGGTTGGCGACATCACAATCGCACCCAGAAAGCTTGCAGGCTATACCTCAAACGGTATGTGCTGTTCCGAAAAGGAGCTTGGCTTAAGCGACAGTAACGACGGTATTATGGAAATCACAGACGATATTCCTTTAGGTACAGATCTTAAGTCCGTTTACGAAATTGAAGACATCATTTTCGAGGTTGATAATAAGTCACTTACAAACCGCCCCGACCTCTGGGGACACTACGGAATTGCCCGTGAGTTTGCGGCAATCGCAAAGCGTGAGCTTAAGCCCCTTCCCGTAGCTGACCTTAAGGCTTATGAAAACCTTAAAAAGGTGGACTTAAAGATTGAAGACCCCTTATGTCAGAGATACTCCTGCCTTCAGTTTGAGGGTATTTCAAGAAACGTAAGCCCCGTTAATATGAGAATCCGTCTTTACTACTGCGGAATGAGAGCAATCAACTTCCTTGCCGACCTTACAAACTATCTTATGCTTGAAATGGGCCAGCCTATGCATGCATTCGACTCACGTAAGGTGGAAAAAATCAGAGTTAAGAGATTCTCATCTCCCTTCAAGTTCCGGACTCTTGACGGTGTGGAACGTGACATTGACGAAAATACACTTATGATCTGTAACGGTGACACTCCCGTTGCAATCGCAGGTATTATGGGCGGACTTGATTCCGAAATCGTAGAAGATACAAAGACACTTACATTGGAGTCTGCAACATTCGATGCGGCATCCATCCGTAAGTCAACCGTTCGTCTTGCTCACAGAACAGATGCTTCCCAGCGCTATGAAAAGAGCTTAGACCCCGAAATGACAGTTACTGCAGTTGCAAGATTTGTAAAGCTTCTTACAGATATCGATAGCGAGGCAGTTGTTGTTTCCGCTCTTACAGATGAATATATAACAAAGTATGACGAAATCAGCCTTTCTTTCAACAAGGCATTTGTTGACAAGTACACAGGCATTGACATTCCGGATAGCACAATCGTTGAAACACTTACTGCACTCGGCTTTGGCGTATCTGAAAAGGGCGGCGAATACTCCGTTACCGTTCCTTCCTGGAGAGCAACAAAGGACGTTACAATGAAGGCTGACATTATTGAAGAAATCACCCGTATCTACGGCTATGACAACTTTGATATCAACACCGCCGCAGTTCCCTTATATCCCATAAGAGCCGCTGTTGAAAAGAGCGACGAGGACAGAATCAAGGATATATTGGTTAAGCGCTATTCAATGCACGAGCTTCATTCCTACATCTGGGCATACTACGATGAATATAAGGATCTGGGAATTGAAATTGAAAAGAATGTTGAGCTTATCAACGCCACAAACCCCAACATCAAGACAATAAGAAAATCCATCGTTCCCACACAGCTTTGCCAGGTTAAGTCAAACGTGGGCTTCGACACCGATTTTTCCGTATTTGAAATCGGACGGGTTTTAGAGGGCTTCCGTGAGGACGGACTTTGCGACGAGCATAAGAAGCTTTGCATCACTCTTTATTCAAAGACCAAGGAGCTTGAAAGCATTTACTTTGAGCTTCGTGATATCCTTTCTGTTATCGCAGATGACTTAAAGCACGAAAAGCTTTCATTCGCAAAGAAGGAAGCAACACATTCCTATCAGCACATAAAGAACCTGAATGCAATTTCTATGGGCGGTAAGGAAATCGGTGAAATCGGCATCGTAAATTCCGCAATCGCAAAGAAGATTGACAAAAAGGCCAACATTGTTTATGCAGAGATTGATATGGCGACCTTTGCATCCGTTAAGAATGCAAGCATCGCTTACAGAGAGAATTCAAGATTCCCCGAAATCGAAATCGACTTATCATTCATCACAGAAACCTACGCTCCCATCGCAAAGGCTATCGAAAACGCATCCTGTGCCCTTATCAAGGACGTAAGCGTTGTTGATACCTACGTTGATGAAAGCGGCAAATCCATCACCGTAAGACTTATCTTCTCACATCCCGAGAGAACTCTTACCAAGGAAGAGGTTATTGATATCGTTAAGGGCATCGTGGCAGAACTCGGAGCAGAAGGCATAAACTTAAAGAACGACTTTGTGGTTTGATTAAAGCAAAAACACCACAGTGCATTTGTAATGCACTGCGGTGTTTTTTATACTTCATTTACAGATTGTTTTACTATTTCAATTTCTTTCCCGGTAACTTCTTCGTCAAAGTCTGAAAAGGTGTTTTTTGCCACATCATTTCCGGTCAAAGCTTTGTACCAGGTAAGGCCGAGAGCGTATCTTCCGAGGCCGAAGGAGGCGTGGAAGGTGTCCCTATGCACCTTTTCTATTCCGTTTTTTATCATTCTTCCGAAAACCTCGCCCGACGGAATTATAAAGTCGGCATTTATGGCTTTTGCCGCTTTTTCGTATGCCTCCTTTATGTCAGAAAGCATATCATCGGGTGTTTTATAGGAAAGCTCTTCTGTGAGGCGCCGGTTGTCCTTTTCATAAGCCCAGGTCTGATGGATTGCAATTTTTGCCTTCGGTGCAAGCTTTCTCACAAAACCTGCAAGCTCCGTTAAGTAGGGCTCGTAGGTTTCAAAGCGGGGTGCTTCACTGCTTAGCTGCTGTAATGTTATAACATCCCACTCTTCCATTAAAAGAGCATCCTTAACGGAAATAAAAGTGCCCGTTGATTTTCCGTTTATTTCAAGGGAATATATATCATCATTGCTTATCATATTCTGATAGTGCCGTGAAAGCGGGCATCCGCCAATATAAAGATTGTATGCCTCAAGAGAAAATCCGTCAGAAGAAGCAATCTGATGCAGGTATCTTTGTGCATCCTGCGAAAAGCTGTTTCCGATTGACAAAACTTTCATTTTTATCTTCCTTTCATATTATGCTGCAATTTACCAAGGTTCTTTATAAACTTCTAAAAGCTGCTCCTCGGTTAAAACCGGAAATTTCGTTGCCCACTTCGAAAATATATCTGCGTAAATTTCAATCTGTTTCTTACTTAATTCTTCAAAAGATATTTCTATTTTTTCATTATCGAGATAATTGGAAATAATAAAACTGAAGTAATAATTTTCTTTCTTTACATATGCCCTTATTTCAAATAATCCAATAGTTGTTTTCAGGGAAAACTCGTCAATATCTCCGTTCAACAGACTTACAAAGCCATCCGAAAGCCTTTTAAAATCATATGTCGTCACATAAACATCGCTTACTCCGCCAAAGCCCCATCCTTCACATTCAAAATAAAATCTGCATTCTACCTTATTTATTCTAGTGACATAATCTATTTTATTTTCTTTATCACTATGTGCAATTTTTTCAGAATAGTCAATAGCTGTAAATTCAATTAAGTTTTTCTCTTTTTTTAACACCAATGTAATTCCATTATCCATATTGCACCTCCCGCAATCTGCAGACATCTTTACACCCCAATTATACCACCTGCTGAAGCTTATTGCAACATAAAAAGGCGTCGCAAAGCGACGCCTTTTTATTATTTTACAAGCTTATCGTGGTTGTCGGTTGTTCTTAAAAATTCGTGAATTACCCATCTTGTACGCTCGTAAACCTTTTCCTGAGCGTATGCGATATCGCCGGGCTTTTCTTCTAAAGCAAACTCATAGGGCTGACGGATTTCCGTACCTACGTTGATTTTCGCAATACCGGATTCCATAGCACGGAGAATATAGTCCTGTTCAATTCCGCTTCCGCCGTGAAGCACCAGAGGCATTTTGCCCGTTACTTCGGAAAGAGTTCTGATGTGGTCTATATCAAGTCTTGCATTGGGCTTTTTAAGATGCTTTGTGGATGCTGCGATTGCACCGTGGAAGCTTCCTGCCGCAACGCTTAACCAGTCACAGCCGGACTCTTTGGCGAAGCGTGTTGCCTCTTCGGGCTTTGTAAAGCCTTTCTTTGTGGCAAAAAGCTCTTCATAGCTTAAGCCGATTCCGCTTCCCTCGTGACCTGATACTGCGCCAAGCTCAGCCTCGACAGCCGCACCGTAGGTTTTTGCAAGATTTGCAACCTCTAATGTTGTTGCAATATTTTCATCAAGAGGAAGACGGGAGCCGTCAACCATTACAGACTGATAGCCGCATTCAAGTGCACGCCTGATGATATCCATATAGTCAACCTTTTTAAAGTCCTCGTCGATTGCGGGAACGTGGTCAAGATGCAAAAGAGTGTATCCGTCCTTTTTATATTTGAAGTATTCCTTTGCAACAGCCTCGGGGCTTTCTGATTCAAACTTTTCCCATTCAAGACGGGCAACCTGAACCATTGCAACGGAGTTTTCGTCAACAATCGCCTTTATTACAGCCTCCGCCATAGGAAGATAAGGAATGTTGAATGCGGGAATTATTGTGTGGTTTGCTACCGCCGCCTGAACTATTTTATTTGAGCTCATCGTAATTCCTCCTTACATTTTATCCACAGGGTATAAAATTTTAAGCTGATTAATCTTGCTCTGATATGCCTTCTGCTGCTTTTCTTTTGTAACCATATCTGAAAGCTCAGACTTGATTTCTTCAAATTCATAAGTCTTTGCTTCGTTTTTAGCACAAAGCTTTATAAGGTGGAAGCCAAACTGTGTCTTAACAGGGCCCTTTATTTCGCCGACTTCCATAGCGAATACCGCTTCGTCAAATTCCTTAACCATCTGACCTCTGGTAAATTCGCCAAGGTTTCCGCCGTTTTCCTTGGAGGGGCAGGAGCTTTCCGCTCTTGCTGCATCTTCAAAGGAAATTTCGCCCGCATTGATTTTTGCAAGTATCTCATTTGCCTTGTCCTCGGAATCGACTAAGATATGGCTTGCATTTACGCTTTCGCCCTTACCGAAGCGTTCCTTATTTTCTTCGTAAAACGCCTTTATTTCATCGTCTGTCGCAGGCTTTACGGTTTCTAATGCCTTTGCCATAGCAAAGCTTATGAGCATATCTTCCTTTACCTTTTGAAGCTGTGCCTTGAACTCAGCATTGTATTCATACATATTTTTTCCCGCATCAAGTAAAAACAGCTTGTTTGCAATCATCTGCTCCAAAACCATTGCTCTGCCTTCGGGGTTGTTAAGATTCTGTCCTCTCTGCATTAAGGACATTATCATTTCGTTAACTTCCTCTTCTGTTACCGTGAGATTCCCCACTCTTGCCAATACTTTACCTTCCATTTATATCTTCCTTTCGTAAATAAATCACATTAAAATTGATTATAGCACAGAATATACGAAATTTCAACTGTTTTCTGCGGTTTGTCCCCCGCATTTGGCAGACAAAAAAATAACAGCACCCGTTGGGTACTGTACAAAAATAATAGTTATAGTGTAATGATAAAATTTACAGGTTAGCGCCCCGTGTCCGAACTAGGATTTGATTTTTTCCTGTCGGAAAAAACTTCGGCGTTTTTCTTTGCAAAAACGCCTATGACTTCGTTCAGAGGCTCGCAAACTTGCACTAATAGGATTTGAGTTTTTCCTACTCGGAAAAACCTTCGGCGTTTTTCTTCGCAAAAACGCCTACGACTACGTTCAAATCCTTATTCGTTCGGAAAATATAAAAAAGTGTACTGAATATTCAGTACACTTTTTCATGGTTGCCGAACTAGGATTTGAACCCAGACAAACAGAGTCAGAGTCTGCCGTGCTACCATTACACAATTCGGCAAAAAAATGGTGCGAGAGACGGGAATTGAACCCGTACGATGAAATCACACGCCCCTTAAACGTGCGCGTCTGCCAGTTCCGCCACTCTCGCATACCGTTTATTTATTTGTTGCTCTCTCACAGAGCACGTATCATATTATAGCAACAATTGATGCATTTGTCAAGACTTTTTTTTAATTTTTTTAAACTTTTTTTCAGGCTCCTGTAAATCCCTTAGTTTTACACCAAAAGCCTCTTCCAAAACGCAACACTTGCGCTCTCATTTACACTAAAACGAGGAATGGCTATTGCCATTCCTGTAATGTTTTATTATGCTGCACCGATAATATCAGAAATCTGTCTCTATAATTATAAAACTGCTCATATCGACTGACTCGTCAATTCCGCTAATAGTGATAATATCCTTTGTTGTAATAACTTCAATCTCTGCAACAGGTGCTTCATATGTTTTCTTCATTGACTTCACCCCTCTTATATAGCTATGCTACATTACAATTATATCACATCACAAATATATTTCAATGTATTTTTTAACCCGTTAATATCGTAACTATGTATTTTTCCGCACAATCAGCGTTGTTCTACTAAGCTGCGAGAGAAGTATCGCCGAAGGAGAACCGCCCCATACGAGTTCTGCAACAAATGAATGATCTTCACAGCTCTTAAGTTCATGCTCATTTTCCTTTTCCCGCTCTTCATTACCAGGATATATTAGTCATCATCCTTTGCCTTTTCCTCAGGAGTAAGTGCATCAAACGTCACAAGACAATTATGCGTTTTTGCCAAATTATTTCTTTTTTCAGCAAACGAATAACCCTCCGAACGCATATATGCATTTCAGCATCTGTGCTCAGGCCGTCTTAAAATATTTTTTCTTCCCCGCTTCTTTCAGAGAGTGCTTTTTCTGCACCGGGCACACCGCAGATAAAAACAGGACAACTATCAATATGATAGTTGTCCTGAATACACAGATAAGACAATCCCCAAAGTGATAAATTTCACTTTGGGGATTAATTCTTGCATAAACATTTTCACAAGTTATTAAATTTGGGGCGTAAATCGGGCGTAGATTTCACTTTCTAACGCCCTCAAACCCGCATAAACACCGGGTTTATTTATCCAGTGTCTTCATTGTGGGGAAGAATAATACGTCTCTGATTGCGGCAGAGTCTGTAAAGAGCATACACATACGGTCGATACCGTAGCCGATACCGCCTGTGGGAGGCATACCGATTTCAAGAGCATTTAAGAAATCCTCGTCGGTGTGGTTTGCTTCCTCATCGCCGTTTGCAAACTGCTCTTCCTGAGCGGCAAAACGCTCTCTCTGGTCGATGGGATCGTTAAGTTCAGAATATGCGTTTGCCATTTCCCAACCGTTCATAAAGAACTCGAAGCGTTCAACATAGTCGGGGTTTTCGGGCTTTTTCTTTGTAAGGGGAGAAATTTCAATGGGATGATCCATTACGAAGGTGGGCTGAATAAGATGCTCTTCAACAAAGGCTTCAAAGAAGAGGTTTAAGATGTCACCCTTCTTGTGACGTTCTTCATATTCAACGTGATGCTCGTCTGCAACGCGTCTTGCCTCTTCCAATGTGGCGATTTCATTAAAATCAACGCCGGAATACTTCTTAACCGCATCAAGCATTGTGATTCTTTCGAAAGGCTTTCCAAGGTCCATTTCAACGCCGTTATAGGAAATTTTTGTTGTGCCAAGAACCTCCCGGGCCACGTGACGGAAAAGATTTTCTGTCAGATCCATCATTCCGTGGTAGTCGGTATATGCCTGATAAAGCTCCATAAGAGTGAACTCGGGATTGTGACGGGTGTCAAGTCCTTCGTTTCTGAACACTCTTCCGATTTCGTAAACTCTTTCAAGACCGCCTACGATCAATCTCTTTAAGTAAAGCTCAAGAGAAATACGAAGCTTGAAATCCTCATTAAGTGCATTGAAATGTGTTTCAAAGGGGCGTGCTGCCGCACCGCCTGCATTTGCAACAAGCATGGGAGTTTCAACTTCAATAAAGCCCTGTCCGTCAAGGAAACGACGGATTGTGCTTATAATCTTTGAGCGCTTTATGAATGTATCCTTTGATTCGGGATTCATAACAAGGTCCAAGTATCTCTGACGGTAACGCATATCTGTATTTGTAAGACCGTGGAACTTTTCGGGAAGGGGACGAAGGCTCTTAGTTAAAAGAGTAAGGCGTGTTGCGTGGATGGAAATTTCCTCAGTCTTTGTCTTGAAGACCGTTCCCACAACACCAACCATATCTCCGATGTCATACTTCTTGAATGCGGCATACTCTTCCTCACCCACGGCATCACGGGCAACATATACCTGAATTGTGCCCTTTAAGTCCTGAACGTGACAGAAGGATGCCTTACCCATAATACGCTTTGACATCATACGTCCTGCAATGGAAACCTCCTTGCCTTCAAGCTCATCATAATTTGCCTTTACTTCTTCACCGTGATGTGTTACGTCATACTTTGTAATTGTAAAGGGGTCGCAGCCTGCTTCCTGCAATGCAGCAAGCTTTTCGCGACGAACCTTCATAAGCTCGTTTAAGTCAACTTCCTTTTCGGGAGCATTTGTAATGTTTTCTGCCATAATATTTACCACACTTTCTTTAGCGTTTTATTTACAAATTTTCTATCATTATATTATACACCATAAATTACTATATTGCAAGACTAACTTATACAAAATATATCACTTATTGCGTTGTACCTTTGTATCTATCAAAATTCCACCACCACATTCCAAATTCCCAAACCCATAACTTATAAGGATCATTACTTACTTCTCCCTGGTATGCACCATCCCTATCGGGCTTTGGATATACTTCGCAAAGAGCCTGGATTTCATCTGACCAGTGTCCTTCTCCGGTACTTCGGTTTATCCTGTAATCCTGATTGTGTAAATGATTGCCTGTGCTGTCGTAAAGTTTTTCTCTCAAATCGGGGTTGTACATCCAGGTTCCGCTCTTCGTTTTTACCGCATACATAAAGAAATTGACATCTGGCGCTACGCACTGACCTTCGCCCAAAATTCCGTTGGGTCCTTTTTTTAGAACAACCTTAGTACCATCTGCCTTAACAAAGATATCCCCCTCCTGTGCGTTTCTGGCAGTTCTCTGCTGTCCTTCATATATTGTTATCGGGACATAGGAATCAAAATCAATCTTCACTCTTGCCGTTGGTTCGATAATTCTGTAAAGAACCGTACTTGCCTCAGCCCTTGTCAATGTCCCGTCAGGCTTAAAAAATCCTTCATTATCACCCACCAGCAAGCCGGCACCGTAAGCAAGGCGTATGCTCTCCCGATAGTATTCATTTGCTTCTTTAAGGTCGGGAATGTAACTATACGGCTGAAGCTCCGTTTCTCCTGCCGCCTTCAATGCCCTCACCGTCAGCACTGCCATCTGCTTTCTTTTAATCGGAATATTCGAAGCCATAGTATTAATATCGTAATTAGCTCCGGATATAGTTCCTATAGAAGTGCCTTCATATTCATCTCTCTCGACAACACCCTTTTCTATCGCCAGATTATAAGCCGGTCGCCACCATTCTTCGCCTTCCTTTGCATTCAAATCCTCATCGGGATATAAAGCTCTCATTATGACAGTTAAAAACTCCGCCTCCGTAATGGTGTCATCAGGGCAAAACATATTATTGCCCTTTCCCTTGAATAATCCCTTTTCGGTCATAGCCATGACCTGAGAATAATACCAGTCGCTTTCCGAAACATCAGCAAAGGTCATATCTGAAGCTGAAACAACCACCATTTGAAATATCATAGCTACGGCAAGAAATCCCATAAATATTCTTTTCATATATTTTTTCTCCTTTTCTCTCAAATAAAATCACAATCTCATCAATTTCCGGAAAGCCTGCTCAAATCTTCTTCGGCTTTTTCCCATATTCCGTAAAGTTCTGAAAGCCTTTTTTCAAGCTCTGTCTTTTCATTGTGCCAGGTCATAGCCTTATCGGCATCTGATCCTTCCTCGGAAAACATAAGGTTTGTAAGCTCTTCTATTTTTGCCTCGCATTCGGCAATTTCTGCTTCGGTTTTTGATATAAGGTTTTCAGCCTTTCTTATGCTTGCGGCAAGCTCCTTCTGCTTTTTATAGTCAAGCCCGCCGCCTTTTACCTCAGCTGCTTCTGCCGAAAGCTTCTGCTCCCTTGTCTTCTCTAAGCAATAGTCATAGTTTCCGTTATAGCAGGTAAGCTGTCCGTTTTCCATTTTATATATTTTATCTGCTGTGCTGTTTATAAAATATCTGTCGTGGGAAACGGCCAAAATCGTCCCCTCATAGCTTCGGAGTGCATCCTCCAGAGCCTCTTTTGAAAAAATATCAAGATGGTTTGTGGGCTCGTCAAGGATTAAGAAGTTTGCCTCAGACAGCATAATCTTGCTGAGTAACACCCTTGCCTTTTCTCCGCCCGAAAGGGAAGATATTTCCTTGAAGCAATCCTCTCCACGGAACAAAAATGCCGCAAGTGCGCTTCTTATTTCAGTTCTGTCCATAAAGGGATATTCGTCGGAAAGCGTATCATAAACGGTTTTATAAGGATCCAGGCTCATATGCTGCTGTTCGTAGTAGCCTATGGATATGCCGTTACCGATTCTTATAACACCGTAGTCTGCCGCTTCCTGCCCCAGTATCATTTTGAGAAGGGTGGTTTTTCCGCATCCGTTATCTCCGATTAAGAAAACGCGCTCGCCCTTCATAATTTTCATTTCCGCATCTGACAAAAACTTCTTTGCACCAAAGGCCTTATTTATATGCTCTGCGGTGAGAACCTCGTTGGCACCGCCCTCTTTTACATTGAAGCTGAAACGGATTGCCTTTTCCGCTTCCTCGGGACTTTCCATACTTTCTGCAATACGGTCAATCATTTTCTGCTTACTCTCCGCAGTTTTTATGTTCTTTTCCCTGCCCCAGCGCTTCTGTTGTTCTATGATGCCCTCCAAACGCTTTATTTCCTTTTTCTGAAGGTCATACTTTTTAGCCCTTGCCGCATCGTCGGCATCCTTCTTTTTTATGAAGTCGGAATATGAGCCCGTATAGGACGTGATTTTCCCGTGGCTCATTCCGAGGGTTTTGTTGGTTGTTTTATCAAGGAAATATCTGTCGTGGGAAATTACGATAAAGGAGCCCTTATAGGCTTTAAGAAAGCCTTCCAGCCATTCAATCGAACTCATATCAAGGTGGTTTGTAGGCTCGTCTAAAAGAAGCATATCATATTTTCCGAGAAGAAGTCTGCAAAGAAGCAATCTTGTTTTTTCTCCTCCTGAAAGCGAGCGGAATTTCCTGTCAAAATCCGCTTCCTTAAATCCGAGACCGATTAAAGCACCCTTTGCACGGCTTTTATATTCAAACCCACCCTCGCGTTCATAGCATTGCATAAGGTAGTCCTGACGTTTTATCTTTCCCTCGTCAACACCTTCCGGCTTTTCAAGGTCAAGTCTTATTTCATCAAGCTCTTTTTCAATATCAAGAAGGGAAGAAAATTCAGCCATAACCTCTTCCCATATGGTTTTATCCGAATCATATTCGATGTTCTGGCGCATATAGCCCATTTTAAGGGTGGGTGCAATGAAAAGATTGCCCGAATCCAAACTCATCTCTCCCGTAAGCACCTTAAAAAGAGAGGTTTTGCCGGCGCCGTTTACGCCTACAAGTCCAACCCTCTCACCTTCGTCAATATGAAAATCAAGGCTTTCGAAAAGACATTCCTCACCGAAATACTTACTTCCGCCCTTTAATGTAATCAAAGCCATTTTATCACTCCTGAACCTATATTCTATCAGTGAAACGACTTTCTGTCAATACCCATAAAAAAGCAGAGGGCGCCGTCGGGCGCCTCTGCTTTAAAATCATTTTGTAATATCGATGGTCTGACTTTCTCCATCCCAGAAAACTTCATAGCCTAAAATTTCAGATACGAAACGCAAAGGAATAAAGGTGCGGTTATCTTTGATTTCCGGAGTTGTAAGAAGGGTATAACGTATGTCTCCGTAGGCAGGATGCTTTACATATACCAGCTTATTTGCAATCTGGAGAGTAAACTCCATATTGACTTTTTCCGATTTAACCAAAATGCTCTGGTCTTCCCCGTTCCATGTAATTTCAGCACCCATTTCCTCAAGCAAACCGCGAAGAGGAATCAATGTTGTGCCGTTTACAATGAAGGGCGATACGTCAAGTTCAATGGTTTTTCCTTCACCGTGGAGAACCTCTATTTTCTTTTCACCGATTTTCAGGCGATAGTGTTTTTTGCTTGCATCTTTATTATCCCTTGTCTGATATAGCTGAATTTCTGCTGCCGAAGCCACATTTATATTTGACGATATAATTTCAAACTTTATAAATCTTGCCTTAAGTCCGCCCTCAAAGGTAAGTTTTTTAACATCCTTATTTTCTTCCCAGTTGATTTTTTCAAAAACCGGCTCAAAGTTTTCTCCGTCAATTGATGCCAGAACGGAAAATGTAAGCCAGGTGCCGTCCAACCTGTCCTGACGGGGAGTAACTTCAAGGGCATTTACCGTATGTATGCCTGCCATATCCAGCGTCATTGTTATATCGGTTTCACCGGGATTTGTCAGCCAGATTGTAGATTTACTGCCGTCAAACGCCTTATCGGGACCGTATATGTCCTCTTTATTCTGGAAGGATGCTGCAGAGCTTGCAGCAACAAATTCTGACTGATCCATAGGATAAAGCCTGTTTGCTTCAACCCCATCCTTAACCTTGTCATAGGAAATAAAGGAATAATCTTCCTTCTTTGCCATGAGATAAAGCTCCGAAAGGCAGCCGTATCTCGCATTGGTTGCAAGAATTTCAAGCTTTATTCTCTTAACCTTGATGTTTCCGTAGAAATCAATTATCTCCTCGGTCTTACCCTTCGAAATTTCCGCATCGCTTAAAATCCTCTGATATTCTTCATTATCGTCGGGAGATGCCCATACGTTAAAACGAAGGAATCTTCCTATATCCTGGTCCTTTCTGGGACAAAGAATCATACCGCTTACTTCCGATGCAGAAGGAAGAATAAGCTCCACCTCATAGGGAGGCGAATCAAAGCTTGTAATCGTTGTACCCTCGCTTATGTAATTACTGTGCCAGTAGGTCTTTTCCTTTCCGTCAAGTATGTTTTCGGCAGGAAAGCCTCCTCTTACCGTTGATGCTTTTATTCTCCACTGCGTACGGCTGATACAGCCCTCTCTCACATTTGAATCAAAGCCTATTGCGCCGGGCAATTTTTCAGAAGGAGCAGTTTCTTTTTCAATAAGCTTTTCTGCTTCGCCCTTAAAAAACTGTATTTCTCCTGCCGTACCATAACTGCTTCTAGAGCTTGTTACGGTTATTCTCACTGCCTTATAGCTTCCTTCGGGAATCTGTGTATCCTCCGCCACACGCTCACTTATTATCGATGCAGAATAGTTTTTTTCTGCCGCAAGAGTGAAATTTTCACCGTCAACAGAGGTGTAAATTTCAGCCGTTTTCCATATGCCGGCATCAGAGGTATCCGCACCGTTTATCTGTCTCGGTACATAGCGGACACCGCTTATGGTTTTGCTTTCGGGAAATGTAACCGTAATGATATGGGGCGGTTCATCGCGGCTTGTAATCGTACTGCCCGAATTATCATAATTTGAATGCCAATATGTTTTAACATTGCCGTCAAAAGCTCTCTCTATACCATATCCCGCTTTTGCCCCTGAGACTTCTATAACCCAGGAGCCATCTGAAGTGAGGGCATCCTCTCTCAGCAGCGAAACAGCTTCGCTCTCCGCATATGCCGTAACAGATATCATACATAAGGCAACAATGAAGAAAAATATACGTTTTAATAATTTCACTTAAAGCACCTCCGTTAGTCAAGAGCAGGCAGTGCGCTCAAAGCCGAAGCTCTGACACTTTCACTTACAGCATCGGAAGATAATATATAACTGCCGTCTCCCAAAGCTGTTACGACCTTGCCGTGGCAAATTTCAAGATATGAAAGTGGCACCCATACAATGCCGTTTTCAGCATATAACGGATGAGTAAGAGTGGTGCTTCGTCCGTTTATGCGGGCATCTTTGCTTCCCACGGTGGTATATACCCAGGTGTAATTTTCCATTTCTGTAAGTTCATAGTTCATATTGAAGCTGTAGCTTAAAAATCTGTTATACCCCGGTACATATTCCGTCTTGCTTCTTCCGTAGCCGAGAAGCTCTAAAAGTGTATCGCTCGGAACATAGAGCATTCCGTCTCTTTCAACAGGAGTAATGCGGAGGTCCTTTTCATATACATACTGCTCTCCGCCGTTTACAACCATTGAAGCTTTCCCTGCCTTGAGCAATGACACATCATATAAATCCCATCTCTGACTGTCCGTAAGACTTATCTTTTCCTCATAATAGCGGTAGTTGAACCTTCCGAGGGGTGCAACAGAGCCATCTACATAAAAGTCAAGAATGTCTTCTGTGCTGACTCCGTCCGTCCATTTGAATGAAATATCAATAGCTCCTTCAGAAACATAAATTCGGGGCACGGAAAGCATATATGCATTCCCTGAAATACCCTCGGTTGCAGTTCCTGCCTTTACCCAGGCGCCGTTTTGCCAGAGTGCAACATCACCTCTGCCGGTTACATTTACAGAAAGGTCATAGCCTTCCCATCCCGTCGCATAATTTCTGTCTGTATTGACCAAAAGATGCATAAATTCGGGATTTTCAATTATGGGAGCATCACACTCTGCCATAAAATAGAAGTTATCCGCATCGTATGAAGCCTTTGCCCTTGCTATAACATTATACTGTTTTGTCTTATAAGTGTAGGTATCGCTCAGAGGCACTCTTTCATAGCGGGAAGTGATATTGTAATACATTGGTCCTACATCACTCCACTGTTCAACTCCTCCTGCCACATCAATCGTCTTTGCATTTTCTGCAAAAGGAGCCTTTCTCACACCCTTGTATTTACGGATAAAGTCTGTAAGAAGATAATAGTATCCGTCTTTAAGTTCTCCTCTGCTCGGTTCAAAATCACGGCTGTTTTCATCATCAAAAGTATCCACAAAGGCATTATTAAAGCTTCCGTAGGTTTCAAGACGGGCAGCTTTCCACTCGTTCCAGCCTACAACAGCTACAAAATGAGGTTCTGCTTCAAGCGCCAGCGCCGACTGTTCGCGGAAAAACCACGCATTATGCTTTCCGTCATTGCTGTAGTCCTCACCAAAGGCTTCGCTGTATCCTCTTCCCTTTGCATAGGGATCCGAAAATGCGCCTGTTTCCTTTGTTCCTATAACAGTAGACTGATTTATCGCAACCCCCACCGACATAAATTCAGGTCTGCCGTCATCTGTTGTTCCTCTTAAAATCTGGGGGAAGTTTTCAAGAAAATACCAGCCTTCATATTTGGGATTATTTTTGACACCGTGTATTCTATACGAGAAAAACTCCCCTATTTCTTCGCTCGTTACATATTTTTCCATATCATTTTTTGAATTCGGAATGGCTCTTTCAGGAATCGATGATCCGAAAAGGAAGGGTTTTCCTTCGTAATAAAACCAGACATCCGAATAGTCATTTTCATAAAAAGCATGGAAGTACAATGACGAAAGGGCTCTGTAAGACAGCTCTTTATCTCCCGTTCCCCAGTCAGTCATTGCGCTGATTTTCGGCACTTTCACACCGCTTTCCTTGGCAAGACGAAATGCTTCTACCACCTTATCAAGCATAGGAAGATATGTATTTCCGTCGTTTGTATAGTCGAAAAATATAACGTCTACCCCTGCTGTTGCAAGCATTTCGGCGTGGCGCCTCAAAACCCATATATCATTTGTGCCGTAATAACCGAAAACAGGTTCGCTCCAGTAAAAAGAGCTTACCTTCTTGGGCCATGCCTCGTGCAGATAGTCATCCTTTGCTGCCGGTGCTTTTTTTATGATATCGGAAGCTATTGTTCCTTCCCCGGTTATTCCGCCAAACCAGTTCCAGTAGTACATACCTACAATACGCTCTTCGTTTTTAGGCGCGCCAACCTCGCCGTAGTCCGCAACACGGCGTCCCATATGGTCAATCGCCTCCCAGGTGTCGGAGTAAACATCTGTTACCGCATCATCCGATACCTTTTCAGAAGCAGCATTGTTTTCGTAGGGAGCATCCGACAACGTGAATTTTTTAATCATTATGTTTTTGTCGCTGTTTCCTTTTCCGTAAACACCTACAAGGTAGAGCTTGTGGACTCCTTCGGTGGGTGTAAGCTTAGTCCCGAAGCTTACACCTTCTCCGTTGGTTGTCAAAGCTATATACCCGATGGGCGTACCATTTGCCGGATCATCTGTAACCACAGCAAGAGTTTCTCCCTCAGCTCTTGCACCGAGAGATATATCCGCCTCTGCATAAAGGCTCTGTTTTCCTGTCATATCCACTTCACCCAGACATATAACAGCACCTCTGTTGGGATTTTTTATTGCACTTTCCGTTTTAACGGCTATACTGCATTCGGTAACGTCAGAGGGCAGAAAAACCTTTTCTTCCGCCGATACTGTGCCGATACACGAAAGCATTATGCAAGCTGTAGCAAAAACCGCTATTACACGCTTCATAACAATTCCTCCTTTTACTTAAGTTCTCTTCAATATTATAATACTACATACAGCACCCGAAAATCAACCCGATTTTTTTGACAAAAAGGTGGACTTTTCTGCTTTTTCGTGCTATACTGACTTTAAGAAAGAAGGTATTTTATGCCACATATTTATATGCACTATCTTAATATATTTATGGAAAATATCCCTGCGAGCACACTTAACATAAATTCCTGCGGGTATTTTTACACATCCACCGATCCGGTGTATGTAAAACGACCTTTAGGCAGAAAAGACTACCTCTTGCTCGTTATAACCTCAGGCACATTCTATTTTAAAATCGAAGGCAAAACCACAATTCTGCATCAGGGAGATTTTATATTTTTTCCACCCTATACACCCCAGATGTTTCACTCTAAAGAGGGGCACAAATTAAGTTATATATGGTTGCATTTTTCAGGCTCTATGGCAAAAGAGCTTATGGATGAAAACAACTTTGAGCCTATGGTGATATACCGTTCAGATTCCCCTCTTTCCTTGCTTCCTTCATTAAAGTCTATGGCTGAGGAATTAAACCACAAGCCCAAACACTATAAAACAAAATCCATTTCTCTGTTTTTGGATATTCTTGTTCTTTTATCCCGAAGTATGGATGAAGACTCAAGCCTTCACCGTGACTATCAACAGATTCTCCCTGCACTTTCCGCAATGGAAGAAAAGGCTTCTTACTCCACGACCGTTTCGGACTATGCCGCACTTTGCTCGCTTAAAACAGACCATTTTTCCCACAAGTTCAAAAAGCTTATCGGAGTTTCCCCCATACAGTACTTATCCGATCACCTTATGCAGAAAGCGGCAGAGCTTCTTACAACAACGGCAACAAGCGTTTCCCAGATTTCGGAAGAGCTTGGCTTTGACGATGTTAAATATTTTTCACGAAAATTCAAAAAACAGTACGGTGTATCTCCTGCGTCTTATCGCAAGATAAAACGCAACGATAACAATTAAATACAATACCATATGCAGAAAGCTCTTATTTTTCGCCGTATTGAATATTGATTTTACAAAAAAACTGTGCTATAATCTACCTATTAAATTCCGGAGGTGGAAAAATGGAAGATTTCAAGGATACCTTAGAAGGCAGAAACCCGGTTACGGAAGCACTGCGTTCAGGTCGTGCTATTGATAAAATATATGTAAAAAAAGGGGATGCCACCTTAACAAGAATAATCGCCCTTGCAAACGAGAAGAAAATCCCCGTTTCATATGTTCTTTCTGAAAAGCTTGACGAAATGAGCGAAACAGGCCACCATCAGGGAGTAATTGCAAAAGCGGCGGCAAAAGAATATGTTTCCGTTGATGAAATCCTTGCCATTGCAAAGGAGAAAAACGAGGACGCATTTATCGTAATCTGCGACAGAATAACCGATCCCCACAATTTAGGTGCTATCATAAGAAGCGCAAATGCCGCAGGGGCACACGGTGTAATAATCGCAAAGCACGAAGCTGTGGGCTTGTCTGCAGTAGTTGAGAAAGCAAGTGCAGGGGCACTTTCCTACACTCCGGTTGCCAAGGTTACGAACATAACAAAAACAATCGAGACTCTTAAAAAGGAAGGCTTATGGATTGCGGGTGCCGCAGGCGGCGGAGACAATATGTACCGCTGTAACTTAACGGGCCCTCTTGCCATAGTAATAGGAAACGAAGGGGACGGCATCGCACCATTGGTTCTTAAAAACTGTGACTTTTCCGTTTCAATCCCCATGTTCGGACAGACAGAATCATTGAATGCATCCTGTGCCGCAAGTATACTTTTATACGAAGCGGTAAGACAAAGAAATAACAAATAATAAAAGTGAGGTATATAATATGAAAGCAATAGTAACAGTTGTAGGTCAGGACACCGTAGGCATCATTGCCAAGGTAAGCACATTTTTGGCTGAGTCCAAGGTTAATATTTTAGACATTTCCCAGACTATCATGGGCGAAACCTTCACCATGATTATGATGGTTGACACATCCCTTTCGGAAAAGAGCTTTGATGAGCTTAACGCAGGGCTCAACAAAGTGGGAGAAGAGCTTGGTGTTAATATAATCATCCAGAATCAGAAGCTTTTTTCCGCTATGCACAGAATATAAGGAGGCTTAATAATGTTTACCTCTTTTGAAATCGGCGAAACCCTTGAAATGATACAAAAGGAGCATCTTGACGTACGTACAATCACAATGGGTATTTCCCTTCTTGACTGTATGTCGGGGGACTCCAAAATCTGTGCCGACAATGTATATGATAAAATATGCAAAAAGGCAGAAAACCTTGTTATAACCGGTGAGGAAATCGAAAAGGAGCTCGGCGTTCCGATTATAAACAAAAGAATTTCGGTTACCCCCATTTCCATAATTGCTTCGGCATCAGGCGATCCTTTGGCTCTTGCAAAGGCGCTTGACAAAGCGGCTAAAAATGTCGGCGTAAACTTTTTGGGCGGATATTCCGCCCTTGTGCAGAAGGGCTTTTCCGATGCGGATTTACGCTTTATCGATTCCATCCCCGAAGCACTTGCCACAACGGACATTGTATGCTCCTCTGTTGCCGTGGGCTCCACCAAGGCAGGCATAAATATGGATGCGGTAAAGAAAATGGGAGAAATCATAAAGGAAACCGCACGCCTTACTGAAAAGAATGACGGTTTTGGTTGTGCAAAGCTGGTTGTTTTCTGCAACCCCGTTGAGGATAACCCCTTTATGGCAGGAGCTTTTCACGGTGTAAGTGAGCCTGAAACCGCCATAAATGTCGGTGTATCAGGCCCCGGTGTTGTAAAATGTGTGCTTGATAAAATGCAGGGCCAGCCCATAGACAAGGTGGCAGAAGCAATTAAGAAAACCGCATTCAAGATTACCCGAATCGGTCAGCTTGTTGCAAAGGAAGCTTCAAAGCGCTTAAATGCTCCTTTCGGAATAGTTGACCTTTCCCTTGCCCCCACTCCCGCTGTGGGCGACAGTGTAGCAAGAATCTTAGAGGCGATGGGACTTGAGACCTGCGGAACCCACGGAACCACCGCAGCCCTTGCCCTTCTTAACGACGCCGTTAAAAAAGGCGGCGTAATGGCAAGCTCCAATGTGGGCGGCTTATCCGGTGCATTCATCCCCGTAAGCGAAGACGAGGGAATGATTGCCGCCGCAAGAAGCGGTGCTTTAACATTAGAAAAGCTTGAAGCAATGACCTGCGTTTGCTCCGTTGGACTTGATATGATTTGTATCCCCGGAGACACCCCCGCTTCCACAATTTCCGCAATTATTGCAGACGAGGCGGCAATCGGTATGATTAACAATAAAACCACCGCAGTAAGACTTATTCCCGCTCCCGGCAAAACCGTGGGAGACACCGTGGAATTCGGCGGATTACTTGGTACCGGCCCCGTAATGAGCGTAAATAAAGCATCAAGTGAAGAATTTATTGCACGTGGCGGAAGAATCCCCGCACCAATTCATTCTTTAAGAAACTAAAAAAGTTCAGAGCCTGCGGCTCTGAACTTTTTTTCTTATTTAAAGTCTCTGTCCTACATGAGTATTGGTGAACAAAAAATATACATTTTTTAAGATAATTATGCGTAAATAGATGACAAATAGGCAAAAAAATGCTACAATATAGTTAGATATTGAAACTTTTTACAATCTATATAGATAGAA
>JAFQQJ010000033.1 GCA_017411325.1 Clostridia bacterium
ACCGCCGCCGCTGCCGCTGCCGCCGCCGCTTCCGAAGCTTACCCCGGTGAATGTGGCATTGGTGTTATCGGTGGTTTTATTGTTGGGAGTGATAGAGAGTGCATTATAAATAAAGATTGCGGTAGTACCTCTTGTGATAGCTGCACTTTGTCCTGATGTGTGGGTGGAGTTTACAAAAAGCTTTTTCTGCATTGCAAGCTGAATGTATCCGTCGGGATAAGAGAGATTGGTGAAGCCCAGGGCACACATAATCATCTTTACTGCCTGCTCGTATGTAACAGGAGCGTCGGGTGCGAATGTGCCATCCGGGAACCCGTCAATTATCTTCATATCCTTTGCGATTTTTATGTAAGCTTTTGCCCAATGGGCACTTCCGCCGACATTGTCAACGTCCGGGAATCCGGAATCCTGATTGCTTTCTGTGGAGCTTCCCAAAAAGCAAACTATTATTTTTGCAAATTCAGCACGGGTTAAGGTCTGCTCGGCTTTGTATGTGCCGTCAGGGAAACCGGTGATGATATTTTTTTCAACCAGAGCTTCGATGGAAATACCCGTGGGTGTTGAATAATCTATATCTGAGAACTCGGTTGAGGCTTCTTCTGTCGCAGCAGCGGAAGAAGTTAATGTGTCTGTTTCTTCTGCAAAGCTTACAGGAATTGAAAGCATGCAAAATGCCAGAATAAGACACAAAGCCTTTTTCATAATGGTCATAGTTTGAACCTCCTTGTAGTGATATTTATCCATTATAATGTTATTTTACCATAAAAGGCAAGCCAAGTCAAAGGAAATTTATAGTTCTTGTGATGTTTTTTGTCGGCTTTTTACTGCCTTTAAGATAAGCATTGCCGAACCTGCTGCAAACAGCATTAAAGAGAGAGCCTGACTTGTCCTTATTTCAGTTCCGGGAATATAGAGGCTGTCTGTTCTCATACCTTCAATAAAGAAGCGGATAAGGCCGTACCAGGCAAGGTAGAAATAAAGGCAGAAGCCTTCGTACTTCACCTTCTTTGACAGGAAATGAAGAGTTAAAAAGCCAATGGTGTTAAGCATAGATTCATATAAAAATGTGGGGTGGAAGGGGCCGCTTCCGTTTATGCACATACCGAGCAAAAAATCATCGGAGCAAATTGATCCGTGCGCCTCACCGTTTACAAAGTTTCCCCAGCGGCCGACGGCCTGTCCTATAAAAAGTCCGAAGGAAACCAGGTCAAGATAGTGAAGGGCAGAAAGCTTTTTTACTTTACAGTAAATTATTATGGTTGCCATAGCACCTATAACTCCGCCGTAAATCGCAAGCCCGCCTTCCCAGATTTTAAAAACATCCGAAAGGTTGTCCTTATAGCTGTCAAAGGAAAATATGACATAGTAAAGTCTTGCGCATATTATTGCGGCAGGAAGGGCATAAAGAACCATATCTAAAATAGGCTCGGTACTCACTCCTGCATTTTTTTCTTTGCGGTTTATGTAAAGCCAGGCGAGGAAAAAGCCCAGGCAGATGATGACGGCATAATAGTATATGCCGCCACCCAAGGCATCAAATTCGATTATTCTGCGGTTTAGCACAAGGTCAATCCCGAGATTGGGAAACTCAACATGGGTTTTCATATTTAAGCCTCCTTCTTGGGATAAATTGCGGAAAGCACACACCTTTCGGTATCAAGCTGATAAAGTCTTTTGGTGATATCTTCAAAGGTTGCCTTTCCTACAAAAGAGGGATAGGTTAAGAGATCTGCATCCTTTGTGGCAAAGCGGCAAAAAGCATTTGAAAAACTTTCCTGTCTGTCAAAAAGGGATACGGCTTTTCCGTAGCATACACGTTTTGCCCGCTCGAAGGCATCTTTGGCAATGCCTTCTTTTTTGAGGAGTGTTACCTCGTCGCAAACAGCCTTATATACGGCATCGGGGTTCTGACTTTCGCCTGAAAAGGCGGAAAAAGCATAGGTAAGCTCTCCTTCGTAGGATGCGTCAAAACTGTCGTTTATAAGATTTTTTTCGTAAAGAGTGTTGTAAAGACGGCTTCCTCTGCCGGCAAGAATTTCCAGGAGAATACTCATTTCTGCATCTGTTCTGACATAGTCCTCACCTTTTCCCGGAATATATGCATCCTTAAAGGCAACCACAAACTGCGGCGTGCCTATGTCGAAATGGTTTTTGATTTCCTTTTTTGCAATATGTGAAGGTTCATCGGGGAAATGATTTATTATTTCTCCGGGGTTGTCTGAAGCGGTAATCAGGCGCTCAACATATTCGCCTATCTTGGTGGGGTTAACGGCTCCTGTTGCAAAAAGTACCATATTTGAAGGATGGTAAAAGGTGTTATAGCACTTATAAAGCTTTTCCTTGGTTATTTCTGCAATGGACTCAACTGTCCCTGCAATATCTATATTAACGGGATTTACATTATACATCGCACGCAGAGCATTGAAATAAACATTCCAGTCAGGCTCATCCTCGTACATTCTTATTTCCTGCCCGATAATGCCCTGTTCCTTTTCTACGGTTTCGTCTGTGTAGTAGGGATGCATCGTGTAATCCAGTAAAGTTTCAAGGTTTTCGTAGAAATTCGATGCTGCGGAGAAAAGGTAGGCCGTCATCGTAAAGCCGGTGAAGGCATTTGCGTTGGCACCGTAGGCGGAAAATTTGTCGAAAACGTTGCTTCCGTCTTCCTGATCGAACATTTTATGTTCGAGATAGTGGGCTATGCCATCGGGAATTTTTGTGGCTTCTGTATCCCCGGGAGCGGTGAAATGGTTATTAACCGAGCCGTAGCGTGTGGCAAGTATGGCATAGCTTTTGGTAAAACCGGTTTTGGGAAGAACATAAACCTTAAGACCGCTTTTATGCTCGCCCTCATAGAGGGTTTCCTTCATATCGGAGTAATATTTTTCTGTAAAATACATTATCTGTCAGCTCCTTTCAGGAAGTAAATTGTTTTGGGAGCTATATTTTTGCCTACTCTCACAATATCTTCTTTTGTTACATTGTCAATTCGTTCTGCCAGCTCTTCTCTTGTGAGTGTCATATTCTGCAAAATTGAGGATAGGGAGAAGGCTGCAATGGAGCCTACGGAATCTCCCGTTGCTTTAAGGGAATTAATCAGTGCTTTCTTTGAAACCGCCAGCTCTGTATCTGTAATGTCGCCGTCAGTCATTGCCTTGTGCTGGAGGAAGATTTCGTCCCGTGCCTTTTCGAAGTTTTTGCTTTCGATTCCGCTGGAAACTATAATTATGCCTTTGGCCCGTTCATAGCTGCTTCCCGCATAGTAGGCAAGAGAGAGCTTTTCCCTTACATTCATAAAGAGCTTGGAATGAGCGCCGCCGCCGAAAATGGAATTGTAAACGGTGAGGGCTGCATAGTCCTCACTCATAGCGGAAGGAACGGGAGTAGTAAAGCCTATACAGAGCTTGCCCTGGGAAACAGCCATTGCTTCCGTTACGGTAGAGACATCTTCAGGAAGAGAGGGGGTTGTTACAGGGTAGTCGCAATTCCTTTCGGGAAGGCGGGAAAGGCAGGCGGTAATTACGCCTGCAGCGCTGTCTTCATCAAAATTGCCTACAACCAGAATGTCAACAGGAGAAGACGATATTATGTCATAATAGCGCTTTTCAAGGCTTTCGGGGCTTATTTCTTCTATTTTACCTGCGTATCCTGATTCGGGAACGGCATAAGGCGTTCCCTTGTTCATTTCTTCCTTACATCTTAAAACGGAATAATGTCTTTTGTCATTTTTCTCACTTTCGATTATTTCGGAAAGATGCTGCTTCTCGCTTTTTAAGTACTCCTCATCAAAAGGAATTATGGGGTTTAATGCCACATCGGCAAGAAGATTGATGCCGTCCTTAAAGCATTCTCCGAAGGGAGCAAAGCTGTCTGAAACGCCGCTTATTGAAAAGGAGAGAAGCTGGCTTTCTCCTTTTTTCTGAACATATGCCGAAAAGGATGCGCCCATAAGCATATCAAGCTTTTCAGATATCGATGCCTTTGTCGGATAGTTTTTGCTTCCGCGCTTAAGGACAAGCGGGAGAAGGGCATTCTCTGTGGCGGTATCGGCATTTAAGGGGGTGTGAAAATACACCCCTGCGTAATAGGTCTTGAATTTCTTTTCGGGGAAAAGATAAAGATTTATTCCCTTTTTAATTTCAATTTTTTTCATAGAAATTTCCTTTCTTTACCGCTTGCCTTCTGCGAGGCGGATGGCGAGGTCTGAAACGTCTAAAGCGGAATTCGGATGGGCATAATGGTCTGTAAGAGTCTTCATGGAAGAGAGAATGCCGCTGTTTTTGTTAAGACGGTATACAGCCTCCTCCAGGGGAAGAGTCCGGCTTACCGCAACGGCAAGACCGGAGTTTAATAAAAACTCTCTGTTTCTTGTTTCCTGACCCGGGATAGGCTCCACTAAAATCATGGGCAGATGCTTGGCGAGACTTTCCGAAACCGAAAGTCCTCCGGGCTTTGTTATTATGAAATCGGATGCATCCATCATAACATTTATATTGTCCACAAAGCCGTATGTATATACGTTATGGCGGTATTCGCAGGAAGAAATTTCGTTAAAATTTTCCCTGTTGTTTCCGCATACACATAAAATCTGAAAATCCCCATCCAGAGAGTCGATTTTTCCGATAAGCTCCGGAACATTGCCAAAGCCCATACTTCCTGTCATAAACAGTATGGTATTTTTATCTTCTATACCGAGAGCTTTTCTTGCATCGGAGGCGGGAATGTTTTCGGAAAATTTTTCGGAAATCGGAATCCCTAACGGATAAACCTTTTCCTCCGGGATATTTTTTTTCATACACTGATAACCGAGAAGCTCACTCGGAACAACGTAGGCGTCAAGGTTGCTCTTCTGCCAGTAGGGATGCACCGTAAAATCGGTTATTATGCCTATTGTGGGAATATTTCCGATTTTTTTGTGCTTTTTTGCAGATGTAAGCATTATGGAAGGGAAAACATGGGTGCATATAAGGCAATCGGGCTCAAATTCATTTATATATTCAGCAACCTTTTTATACACAAGCTTCTGGGATTCCTTTGTTATGGCGGAACCTATGCCGCGCTCATCCGCTATCTGGTAAAACTTACCGTAAAGCTCGGGAATATGCTTAGTGGAAAGAAGATAGCCTTTATCGATTGTTTCGCCAAGCGGGGAAAAAACAAATTTATAAACATCCAATGTTTCTGCGGTGTGTCCTTTTTTTATCAGGGCATCGGATAATGCTTTTGCACATTTGTGATGGCCCTGACCTGCAGTAACCGACAATATTAAAAATCTCATTTTTTTTGATCCTTTCCTACTATTTATGTGTAACCAAAAAATATAATTTTACATATTATGTCTTGGGAGCTTAAATAGAGCTCCGTCAAGAGAAATGGTCTCTTAAATTTAAGGAGGATTTTTATGTTTTGCACAAATAACAATAACGGATCCTGGATTATTATAATCCTTATAATAATCCTTTTATCCGGCAGCGGCACATACGGCGGCTGCAACTGATTGTTTATGCCTGCCCGCGTTTTGCGGGCAGGAAACAAAAAATCTTCCGTCAGGCAATTGTTTCTTATTTTGAAAGGAGTTTATTTATGTTTGGTTCAAACAACAACTGCGGATGCCTCTGGATTATAGTTCTTATACTTATTTTCTGCTGCTGCGGTACAGGTAACGGCACAGGCTGCGGTACAGGTTCCAACAACACAAACGACTGCAACTGCGGTTGCATCTGCTGAGTAAATGAGATGGCAAGGCCGCATCTGCGGTCTTGTTTTATTTTAAAATGCCACGTTCTTTAAGCTTGTCGCACAGCGCGAAAAGTGCGTTTGCCCTGTGGCTTATTTTATTTTTTTCATCTAAAGAAAGCTCTGAAAAGGTTTTGCCGAGAGAGGGAACATAGAAAACGGGATCATAGCCAAAGCCTCCGTCACCTCTTTTTTCGTCGATTATTACACCCTGACATTCACCTTCTGCAATGACGATATCTTCCTCGGAAAAAGCAAGGGCGATTACGGAGACGAATTTTGCCTTCCTGTTTTCCTTTCCCGAAAGCTCAGAATGGAGTTTTCCGATTAACTCGTCCTGACTTGCTCCTTCTCCCGCCCAGCGGGCAGAGTATATTCCCGGAGCGCCTGAAAGTGCTTCAACGCAAAGCCCGGAGTCGTCGCCTATGGAAGGGGTTTTTGTTACTTTATAGGTTTCGAGAGCCTTTTTTACGGCATTTTCAGTAAAGGTTGTGCCGTCCTCTTCAACCTCAATTTCAAATCCTGCCTCTTTTAATGAAAGAACCTCAAAATCAGAGCTTAAAAGTGCAGATAATTCCTTAACCTTACCCTGGTTGTTTGTTGCCATTATAAGACGCATAGAATCATCCCTTTCTTATTTCAAAAGAGACAGCTCGTTTTCTGTCATAACGGCTCTCTGTGCTTCGAAAAGCTTTCTTATGGATGCAGCACCGAGCTCGAAAAGAGCATCAAGCTCAGCTTTTTTGTAGGTACCGTGTTCTGCGGCACCCTGAATTTCAACGATGTTTTCGTCGCCATCCAAAATTAAGTTCATATCAACATCGGCACGGCAGTCCTCTTCATAGCACAGGTCTGTCATAATTTCACCGCCGACCTTGCCGAGGCTTACTGCGGCAATCTGGCTCTTTACGGGGTTTTCTTTTATAAGGCCCTCGTCCATAAGCTTTGCTATGGCAATTACGGTTGCAACGAAAGCACCGGTAATGGATGCGGTTCTTGTTCCGCCGTCAGCCTGAATTACATCACAGTCAATCTGGATTGTACGCTCACCTATTTTATCCATATCAAAGCCTGCCCGTATACATCTTCCTATAAGACGCTGGATTTCGGCACTTCTGCCGTTAAGCTTAAGCTTTTGGATATCGCGGCTGTTACGTTCAGCCGTTGCAGAGGGGAGCATGGAATACTCTGCGGTAATCCATCCTGTTCCCGAGTCCTTTTTGAAAGGGGGCACCTTTTCGTCAACCGATGCGGTGACTATTACCTTTGTTTCTCCGGTTTCTATTAAAATGCTTCCCTTGGCATATTTTGTGAAATCTCTTGTGATTTTAACTTTTCTTGTTTCGTTTAAGCTTCTTCCGTCTGTTCTCATAATGAGCCTCCTTAATTATTTGTGAATATATTTATCTATCGTAAAGTATATCATAAAAAAATCGAAAAGAAAAGCACTTTTTATTATCATAGAGCTAATTTTTTATGAATAATATGTGAATAAAGGGGATGATTTTTGATGTACCATAATATGAAAAAGGAAGAAGTGTTAAAGAGGCTTTTATCGGGGAATGCGGGACTTACTGAAGAGGAAGCGGAAAAAAGGCTTCTGTCCTGCGGAAGGAATGTAATAAAAGGGAAAAAGAAAAAAGGAATAGTCGGGAGATTTTTTTCGCAGTTTGCCGATTTTTCCATAATTGCACTTCTTGTCGCATCCCTTCTTTCTTATGGAGTATCGCTCCTTGGCGGTGAAAATGATTTTACGGAGCCGCTGATCATACTTTCAATAGTGATAATAAATGCGGTAATAGGAATTGTGCAGGAAAGCCGTGCCGATGCTGCGATAGAGGCTCTTAAGGAGATGATTGTTCAAAAAAGCACGGTACTTCGTGACGGAGTTAAAAAGTCGGTGGATTCGTCGGAGCTGGTTCCGGGGGATATAGTATATCTTAAAGCGGGGGACAGGGTTCCGGCAGACGGAAGAATCCTTTCATCATCCGCACTGTCCGTTGACGAGTCCGCTCTTACGGGAGAATCCATGCCGATTGAAAAGGCGGATTGCGTTTCGGATAAAAATACACCTCAGGCCGAAAGGACAAACTGCCTTTTTTCTTCAAGCCTGGTAACGGGAGGGCACGGAGTATATGTAGTCACGGAAACCGGAATGAACACTGCGGTTGGTCATCTTGCGGGAATGATAAACGAAGAAAAGGAAGAGAAAACCCCACTTGCCGTAAAGCTTTCCAAATCCGGAAAGGTTATGGCTCTTTCTGCGCTTTTTTGTTGTGTACTCCTCTTTTTTATCGGAATAGTTAAAAATTATGATCCGCTGTTTATGTTTATGACGGCGGTATCATTGGCTGTTGCGGCAATTCCGGAAGGACTTTCCGCCATAGTAACAGTTATGCTGGCTCTGTCGGTTTCCAAAATGGCTAAAAAGAAGGCGGTTGTAAGAAACCTGTCCGCAGTTGAAACGCTGGGCAGCGCTACGTGCATATGCTCTGACAAAACGGGAACATTAACAGAAAATAAAATGACCGTAAGGGAGGTTACGGGCGACCGAGAAAAGGTATTGATGCTGATGGCAATCTGTTCCGACGGAGAGGGAAATCCCACAGAAAAAGCAATTATTGACGGTTGCGTGGAGGAGAAAAAAGCTCTTGATGAAAAATATTGCCGTGTAGAGGAAATTCCCTTTTCCTCCAAAAGAAAAAGGATGGTTACTGTAAACAGGCTGGATGCGGGATTTATGACACTGGTTAAGGGTGCCGCAGACATAATCATTCCCTTTTGCACCCATATATATGAAAACGATGAAAGAAGGAAAATGACATCTTCGGACAGAGAAAAACTGAAAAAGAAGCTGGATGATATGGCATCCAGCGGAAGAAGGGTTATTGCCGTGGCTGCAAAGAAGACGGCAAAGCCGGACAAAAGTGAGGCAGATTTTACCTTTATCGGGATGGCGGCACTTTATGATCCCTTGAGAAAGGAGGCGTACAGTGCAGTAAGGCTTTGTAAAAAGGCGGGAATCAGAGTTGTTATGATTACCGGAGATCATAAAAGTACAGCACTTTCCGTTGCCCAGGAGCTTTCCGTTGCAAATGGCGGCGCACTTACGGGAGAAGAGCTTGACAGAATGAATGACGACGAGCTTATGAAGGCAGTTTCCGGAGTGTCGGTTTTCGCAAGGGTGCTTCCCGAACACAAGGTGAGAATTGTAAAGATGCTGAAAAAACAGGGACACATCGTCGCAATGACCGGAGACGGAGTGAACGATGCTCCTGCACTGTCGGCAGCAGATATCGGATGTGCTATGGGAAAAAGCGGAACAGAGGTTGCAAGGTCGGCATCGGATATGGTACTGACTGACGATAACTTTGCAACAATCGTCAGCGCTGTGGCAGAAGGCAGAGTGCTTTTCGACAATATAAAAAATGCAATCCATTTTCTGCTTTCTTCAAATATCGGAGAAGTATTTCTGATGATGGCCGGCTTTGTTATGGGGAAGGGAGCTATACTCTATCCCGTAGAGCTTTTGTGGGTTAACTTAATTACAGATTCTCTTCCTGCAATTTCTTTGGGAATGGACAGGGGAGACGGGGAAGTAATGGAAAGAAAACCAAGAAATCCCGGAAAAGGCTTTTTTGCTGACGGGCTGTTTTTTCAGATTGTATCGGAGGGGCTGCTTATCGGGATGACGGCATATGCCTCCTTTGTCTACGGATGCACGAGAATAGGAGGGGGAGAAGCACTGGGACGCACCATGGCTTTTTGTACCTTAAGCATTTCGCAGCTTATACATGCTTTTTCGGTGAGGAGCGAAAGAAGTGTCTTTTCTCCGAAAAAGCAGAAGAACAGATGGCTTGGCATATCTTTGGTTATAGGCGTCTTTTTGCAGTATATATCCTGCAGTATTCCTGTTTTTTGCAGGATTTTCAAAACTGTATGTCTTGATGTTTCCGGTGCGCTGGCGGTTATGCTTTTTGCTCTTTTTCCCCTTCTTGCATCCGAGGTTTCAAAGTTGACAAAGAAGCGGAATTGATATATAATTAAAAAATAATAAAAATAGGGTGATGCAAATGAAAAAAATATATAAACTTACTCCGGCTTTCAAAGATGTTTTGTGGGGAGGAGACAGTCTTAAGACACTTTTCGGAAAGGATATCCCGACAAATACCACAGGTGAATCCTTTGAGGCTTCGGTGGTTCCCGACTTCTTAAGTAAGACAGAGGAGGGAGATTTTACCCTTCTTACAGAAAATCCCGAAATGACAGGAGAGGGCGGCTTTAATCTTTTATTCAAGCTTATTGATGCGAGGGAAAAGCTTTCCGTTCAGGTTCATCCCGATAAGGAAGCTGCGGAATTTTTGGGCGGCGGAGAAAGCAAAACCGAGTGCTGGTATGTGCTTTCCGCAAAGGAAGGGGCCTTCCTTTATTTAGGATTCAATGAGGGGGTTACCCCCGCAGAATTCAAATCCGCCTGCTATGAGGGCGGAATGGAGCACCTTTTATCAGAGGTTCCCGTTAAAAAGGGTGACTTTTTCTTCGTTCCGGCTAAAACCGTACACGCCATAGGCGAGGGCATCGTAATTGCGGAGCTTCAGCAGTCAAGCGATACAACCTTCAGGGTTTACGACTATGAAAGACGGGATAAAAACGGAAATTTGAGAGAAATTCACAGAGAAGAAGCCATTGCCACGGCGGAGGTTTCAACCTATAAAAATGTGGAAAGAGAAAAGCTTTCAGAGAGCAGAACTCGCCTTTGCAGGTGCGAGCATTTCGGGCTTGTTAAAGTTGTCGGAAGTGAAGAAAAGGAAGAAACTAAAGACCGTTATGCACTCATATTCTTTGAAGAAGGCTCTGCCGAAATTATTTACGAGGGCGGAAGGACAGAAGCTAAGGCGGGAGACACCTTCTTTATCCCTGCAGCCCTGGGAGAATTTACGGTGAAAGGAAACTTCACTTATTTATATATGACGGAATGAGGAGAAACTTATGAAAGCAGTGATTTTTGACCTTGACGGAACGCTTTTAAATACCATAGACACCATTGCATACTACGGAAATAAGGCATTGTCCGACTTCGGTTTTCCAACCTTCCCTGTTGACCGCTATAAATATTTTGCAGGCAACGGTGCAGTTAAGCTTATAAGACGGGCGCTTGAAGCAACGGGAAAGTATACGGAGGAAGATTTCGACAAGGTTTTTGCCCATTACAACGAAATATACAACGCTGACAGCTTATATCTTACACGCCCCTATGACGGAATCGTGGAAATGCTTAAAAAGCTTAAAGAGGCAGGAATAAAAACGGGTATTATATCAAATAAGCCCGACTTTGCGACGGTTGATGTTGTTAAAAAGGTGCTTGGAGAAGAGCTTATCGACCTTTGCCACGGAGCAAGGGATTCTTTTCCGTTAAAGCCGGACCCGGCATCTACCCTGGATATTTTAGGGGAGCTTAAAGGGGAAAGGGAACACTCTGTCTTCGTTGGAGATACAGCCGTTGACATAGAAACGGGAAAGGCGGCGCACTTACATACAATCGGGGTTAAGTGGGGCTTTCGCACCGAGGAAGAGCTGAAGGGTGCGGGAGCAGAATTTATAATATCCGAGCCTTCTGAGCTTTTTGATATAATTATCAATTTATAGGTGATACAATGAAATTTGCAAAAGAGGCACTTTTCCCGGAAAACCCTAAGTGGGAAAATGCCGTAAAAAGAGAAAACTCAATATATAACAGAAGCGCCGATGTGAGGACGGAGTTCGGACGTGACTATACGAGAATCATTCACTCCATGGCATATCGCCGCCTTAAGCACAAAACCCAGGTGTTCTTTTCGCCAAAGAGCGACCATATCTGCACAAGAATCGAGCACGTGGGGCACGTTGAATCCGTAAGCTACACCATCGGAAGCCACCTTGGGCTTAATACGGAATTAACACGTGCAATATCCATGGGACACGATTTGGGGCACGCACCCTTCGGCCATTCGGGTGAGGGTGTGCTTCACAGAATTGCCGTGAATAACGGCGTTGCCGAGGGCTTCTGGCACGAGCGTAACAGTTTGCATCTTGTGGATGATTTGGAGCTTCTTGAAGACGATAAAAGCCGCCGCAAAAATATGAATCTTACCTACGCCGTAAGGGACGGTATCATATCCCATTGCGGTGAGGTGGATGAAAACCATCTGTTTCCGAGAAATGAGGCGGTTGACCTTAAGAAATTCAAAAAAGCCTCCGACTTTTCACCCTACACCTGGGAGGGCTGTGTTGTAAAGCTGGCGGATAAAATATCCTATCTCGGAAGAGACCTGGAGGATGCCCTTATTCTTAAGATTTTAACCCGCGAGCAGTTATCTGAGCTTGTTAAAATCTTAAAGGAAGACAAGAAGCTGTCCGGTGTGAGTATCGAGCATATAAACAACACGGTTTTAATAAGCGAATTTATTTCCGATGTGTGCGAAAGCAGTAACATAGAAAACGGAATATGCCTGTCACCTCAGAGGGTGCACCTTATGAAGCTTATAAAGGAATTCAACTATCAGCACATCTACGGACATTACCGCCTCACGGGGTATAAGGAGTTTGCCGAGGTTGCCCTGAATAAGATTTTTGACACCCTTTATATGGCGTATGACGGGGCGTCTACTCCTTCTGAGATAAAAAAAGCATCTGACTATTATCCATTTATGAAAAGCTTCCTTCACTGGATAGAGCAGTATTGGGAGCTTACGGGAGACTTTGACGAATCTAAGCTCAAAAACAAGAAAATTTACAATATTTCCGAAAACAAGGTGGATTATGCAAGGGCGATAATCGATTATATTTCGGGAATGAGCGACACCTATGCCGAGCAGGTTTACAGAACAATCATAAATTTCTGAGGTACATATGCTTAAGATAGAAAGAACAATTATAGTTGAAGGAAATTACGATAAAATAAAGCTCTCTAACTTGGTGGATGCCCATATCATTGCCACCAACGGCTTCCGTATTTTCCGAGACAAAGCTATGAAGGATATGATTAAGGCACTTTGCATGAAAACGGGAATTATTATACTGACAGATTCCGACCGTGCGGGCTTTGCCATAAGAAACCACATAAAAAGCTTCTGCCATGAGGGAGAAATCTTAAATCTCTATATTCCCGATGTAAAAGGAAAGGAAAAACGGAAAGAAGAGCCTTCAAAGGAAGGACTCCTTGGGGTTGAGGGTATGGAGGATGAGGTTTTGATAAAGCTTTTATCCGAAGCCGACGTAAAAAAAGAGAAAAAGAGCGAAGTTTCCTATTATGAATTTTATTCTGACGGCTTTGCAGGCGGTATGGGGAGTGCTGCACTGAGGGAAAAATTCTTAAAGGAAGTAAATCTTCCGAAAAGGCTTTCAGCCAAGGAAATGCTTAACGTAATAAACAGACTTTTCACTCCGGAAGAGTACAGAATTATAAGAGAAAGAATAAAAGCCTGAGGCATTGCCTCAGGCTTTTAAGCTAATCATAATATATAGATACAGGGGCGGAGGTCTATCTGCCTCCCGAATTGGCTTATGCCAATTTATCGCAAAGTGCAGAATACCTCTTCCTTTCGGAATTATTTCTTACCATTTCCTCACAGGCTTCCATCATTCCCACAAGGACAACCAAAGTTTTCGCTCTTGTTACTGCGGTGTAGAATAAATTTCTCGTCATAAGCTGGGGAGCACACTTATACACCGGCATAACCACACATTCAAATTCACTGCCCTGACTCTTATGTACTGTTACGGCGTAGGCAAGGGTGATGTGAGTCATCTGGTCGTAGGTGTAGCTTGCTTCTCTTCCGTCATCAAAGCGGATTTTAACCGCTTTATGGAATTTATTTATGCTTTCGATTATCCCCATATCGCCGTTGAAAATTCCGCTTCCGGTTTCTGAGCCTTTTGTCCACTCTAAGTTATAGTCGTTTTCCGTTTGCATAACCTTGTCGCCTTCGCGGAATATAATATCAGCCATTCTTAGCTCCGATTTATTTTTATCGGGGGGATTTAATGCCTCCTGAAGAGAAGCGTTTAGCGCAAATGTTCCTATTAAAGACTTTTTGACGGGAGTTACCACCTGAATATCCGTAAGGGGATTGAAGTTATATTTTCTCGGCAGACGGTTTTTACAAAGGTCTGTTATAGTGTCGGTTATAGCCTGGGCATTTTGCCTCACCACAAGGAAAAAGTCATTATCGGATTTGTTATAGGTTGGCATTTCTCCGTTATTGATTCTGTGGGCATTGGTTACTATCATGCTTTCCGCCGCCTGACGGTAGATGTAGGTAAGGTGAAGGGTTTCAACAGCCTCACTTTGAATAATATCCTTAAGGACGCTGCCGGCACCTACAGAGGGGAGCTGGTCAGCATCGCCTAAAAGGATAAGGCCCGTGCCGGGAGCAAGCGCCTTTGTTAAGCTGTTCATTAAAAGCGTGTCCACCATACTGACCTCATCCACAATTAAAAAGTCGGTATCAAGCGGGTTATTTTCATCGTGGGAAAAGTAGGGGACATCCCCTTTGGAATATTCGATTTCAAGTAAACGGTGTAAGGTTTTAGCCTCACACAGGCAGGCATCCGACATTCTTTTTGCGGCTCTCCCCGTGGGGGCGGCAAGACAGTAGGAAAGCCCCTTTGCTTCAAGGCAGTGAATAATTGTTCTGATGATTGTGGTTTTACCTGTACCGGGGCCTCCGGTGATTACGGTAACGCCACCGTAAATTGCCCTTTTTACGGCATATTTCTGCTCCTCTGAAAGGATTATTCCGCTTTTTTTCTCGGAGTTTCTTATATGGGCATCAAGGGAGGCAAGTTCTTCTTCGAGGGGCTCTTTTTTTAATGCCGCAAGCTTTTTTGAAATCTGCTTTTCTGCGTTGTAATACATTGAAAGCTGGAAACATTTGCCCTCATCGTAGGATTCAAAGGCATAAAGCTCCTTTTCGAGTAAAAGGGCGGTATACTGGTTTATTACAAGCTCTTCATCCACATTTAAGAGTCCCGCTGTATATTCCGTGAGCTGAGTTTCCGGGAGATAGGTGTGTCCCATTGCAATGGCAACGGTGGATAAAACATGGCGGATGCCGCTTTTTATTCTGTCGGGCGCGGTGGTTTCGCCAAGCATCGCCATAGCGATTTTATCAGCGGATTCAAAGCCGATACCGTGAACCTTATCACAAAGGATATAAGGATTCTGCTTTATTTCGTTTACCGCATTGTTTCCCAGCGTTGTGTGGGCGCGCATAGCCATTTCTACGCTGACACCGTAGTTCTGAAGGAACATTATGGTGTTCTGAACAGTCCTTTTTTCTATGTAGGATGCCTGAATGGCATAAGCTTTGTCCTTTGTTATGCCCTTGATTTTTGAAAGCTTAACCGGGTCTGATTCAATTACTTTTAAGGTATCGCTTCCGAACTCGTCCACAATTTTACGGGCGGTGGCTTCCCCTACGCCTTTGATAATTCCCGAAGAAAGGTATAAAAGGATGGCGCCTGCTTCTTTTGGCATAAGGCGTTCAAACATAGTTACGGAAAACTGCTCACCGTAGGAGGGATTGTTTACCCAGGAGCCGGTCAGACGCACCTGCTCGCCACACGCCAGAGAGGGCATACAGCCTACGGCACAAATTAAAGCATTGTCGCTTGAGATATCGCAAACTGTATACCCGTTATTCTGATTCTGATAGGTTATGTGTTCAACCGTTCCTTCAAGTATCTCTGTCGACAACTGTCAGTACCTCCCGTATATTGTAGTGTTTTTCAAGGTAGTTGAAATATTTTTCATCGTAAGTGTTTGTTACTATATAAACCGAATTGGATTTTGCATTATCCGATACGGCTAAAAGATGTGCGATGCTTTCTGCCGAAAGTGCGGTTATTATGATGCTGCACTTTGGTTTTTCACGAATTGCCCCTGCCAGAAAAAAGAGAGACAAAAAAACTAAAAGTGAAGAGATGGCGGCAATTAATGGTAACATAAAATCCTCCTTTTTACTATGGTATGAAAAAAGAGGATTTTGGTGTCAGAAAAGAGAAAATAAAAATTTTACTGCCTGAGAACCGAGAGTCATAATAATGCCGGCACCGACTACTCCCAATGAAATGGCGGGAAAGCTGTCTTTTATGCGCATTTCAAGGAAGGAGGCAACCAGTGCTCCCGTCCACGCTCCGGTTCCGGGGAGAGGGATTGCGACAAATATAAAAAGCCCCAATCTTTCGTATTTCGTGATTTTATCCTTGTTTTTTTCAACCTTTTCTTCAAGCTTATTTGCAAGGGGGGATAATAAACGGGTTTTCTTAAGCCATCTTACAATAGGTCTGGCAAAAAGGATGATAAAGGGAACAGGAAGCAAATTTCCTATTATGGAAACAATCAGTATCCATAAGGTGTCAAGTCCGAGAGCTGTGCCTACGGGAACAGCTCCGCGAAGCTCCACAATGGGAAGCATGGAAATTAAAAATGTCATTAAGTATTTTACGCCTTCTGTAAGGCTCTGGAATTGTTCTACGAAAAATTCTGTCAACTTTGACACTCCCTTTTTCTTATTATATTAATCATACCTTAAATAAAGAATAATGTCAATGAAAATTTTATTTGTAAAATTTCTTTAAGATACTTGATTTTTTCTTTGAAATAGTGTATTATTAATTAGTTAGTATATAAAAGGAGTGAAGAAAATGTCAGGCCATTCCAAATGGAATAACATTAAAAGAAAAAAAGAAAAGACCGACGGCGAAAGAGCGAAGATTTTTACAAAGCTCGGACGTGAAATTGCCGTAATCGTTAAGATGGGCGGTCCCGATCCCAATGCAAATGCAAGACTTAAGGATATTATTGCAAAGGCTAAGTCCAACAATATGCCCAATGACAACATTCAGCGTTGTATAAAGAAGGCTGCAGGTGAGGGTGAAGCTGATAACTATGAGGATATCACATACGAAGGCTATGGCCCCAATGGTATAGCGGTAATGGTAAAGGCACTTACCGATAACCGTAACCGTACAGCAGCCAATATGCGTCACTACTTCGATAAGTACGGAGGAAATCTGGGTACAAACGGTTGCGCTTCCATTATGTTTGAAAGAAAAGGTATAATCCTTGTTGAAAAGGAAAACGTGGCTGACGAGGATGAGCTTACAATGACAGCTCTTGAAGCAGGTGCTCTTGATATTACCGACAATGAAGAATGCTTTGAAATTATAACAGAGCCTGCCGACGTATGGAACGTATCCGAAGCACTTACAAGTGCAGGTGTTACCGTTGCAGATACTGAGGATACTTATGCACCCATCACAACCGTTGAGCTTACAGATCCCGACCAGATTAAGAATATGACAAAGCTGGTTGAGATGCTGGAGGATGATGACGACGTTCAGGACGTTTACCATAACTGGGACGAGCCCGACGAGGAATAAAAGAAAAAATCCCGAAGAGAAATTCTTCGGGATTTTTATTGTATCTGATTTTTAATCTTCTGATTTGTATTCGATTCGGAAGGTTTTTATTATGGAGTCAAATTCTGATTCAATCTGCTTGGTTTTATAAATTTCATCAACAGCGAACAAAATTGCATAAGAAATACCTTCTTTGTGAACAGCATATGCGGTTACGTATACAGTAGATTCTTCGCCTTTGCTTTTATATGAATAGGTGTAGTATTTGTTTCCGTTAAACTTTACACTTTTAACGTCGCTTATTATGGTGTTTTCCTTATCGTTTTTAAGTTCACGGACATTTTTTTTGATGTTGGCTTCCATCTTGCTGTCGGAAAGTCTTTCTCCGCTTGCTCCGGTTATTACAATTAAAGCATTGCTGTAAGGATGCGTATATATCGCTCCGTTTGGAGTAGGTTCCGTTGAAGCTTGCCAGGTTGCAGGAATCTGCATCGACCAGTAGGAATTTTTTACGGGAAGGATTATTCCGGGATCATTCACATTTCGCATAATATGTCCTGTTTGTTCAGAGTCAAGTGCTTCGGCTTTAAGGGAAGAAAGGATTGCATCGACATCAAGCTTTGCCCCTTCTTCTATCTCAAATCCGATGTTATACACATAATCTCCGAGGTCGAAGAAAATATCTTCAAAGGAAAAATCCTGTTTCTCTGTACCTTTTACTTCCTGAGTATATTTGTATACTGTCATTCCGTTTAATTCAAATTCGGTTACATCGGAAATGGTTACAAATTCACTGTTATGATATTTTTTACGGGTTGCACTGTCAGACTCGGCTAAAAGCTTTGCATTTACCTTATCTGTCTTTGAATAAAATACAAGATGTGCATATGAAATGGGGATATCTTCTTTTTCCATGGCGGAAAACATAAGCTCATTTATTGCCATTTCTGTTACGGTATAATTGGCAGGAAGGTTAAGGCTTAACTTAAGGTCTTCGTTTTCGTAAAAACGCATTCCGTCTTTGACTTCCGAAAGGTCATAAACTTCTTCAGAGATATTTTCGATACGGAAACTGTCAATAATTGAAAGAGTGCTGTCCCTTGTTGTCAAATCATCAGCCGATACTGCGGAAATAAGGCTGTAAACGTAGTCTTCGGTAAAAAATCTTCTTACATCAACAAAAACTTCTTTGTCCTTTGTCTGAATTATATAGTAAGAATTTCCCGATTCATCCTTTAACATATCGGCACGGATAAGGGCTCCTTCGCTTGCCAGTTCTGTTTTTGAATCTATAAAGTCTTTTTCCGGAGAAAAATCTTTCGGAAGAGTGAATATTGCAAGGGAGATTTCGGTGTTATCCGCTGTGAAAAGAATGTCTCTTCCGTCAAAGCTCTTATCAGCAAGAGTAAGGTTTTTGGGAGTATTCATTGTCCAGCCGTAATAGGAGTCTCCGATTTTTTCCTTCTGTGTAAGTGTGGATACGGTTGTACCGAAATCATCCGTGGATTTGGTTACGGTGATTGCACCTTCGTTATATCCGACTTCTGCCCCGAAGGTTTCGGAGATAAAGCGAAGGGGAACCATTGTAACGCCTGAAGCTGAAAGTGTGGGAGCTACGGGCAATTCCTCAGTATGGTCATTTACCTTTGCGGTTTTGTTATCTATCTGAAGTATGATGGTAACATCAGGATAATTTAAGGTGATTGTCTTTGTTTCACCCTCCCATAAAACCTCTGCACCGAAGGCTTCGGTTATAACTCTTAAGGGAACAAGTGTTGTCCCTTCGCCTGCTATATAAGGTGTTTCAACAGTAACTTCCTTTCCGTTGATTAAAAGTGTGGAATCTCCGACCTTGAAGGAGATTTCAATTTTTGATGTATCCTTTTCTTCTTCTGCAAAGGAAGAAATGAGAGAGAAGGTCATAACAAAACATAATAATAGTGCGAGAAGTTTTTTCATGGTGATTTTCCTTTCTTATTTTAATGTATACGGAACGGCTAAGTCTATTTTTTCACCGTTTCTTTTTATTGTTAAAAGAATGCTGCCGTCTTTCGCTGTATCGCGGAGTGCTGTGTTATAGTCAGTAATACTGTGAACCAAAACGCCGTTTACGGAAATCAATTCATCGCCCTTTACGACAGATGCGTTGGTTGATGAAACCACTGTTATTCCTTTTGCCGTAGGAAGACCAACACTTGCTTCCCAGGAATTTTCAAAGGAAATTCCGATATCGGGGCGGAGCACCTTGCCGTTTTTCTCAAACTGGGATAATACGAAGTTTATGGTATCAAGAGGAATAGAGAAAGCAAGTCCTTCTATTCCAAGACCTACAAATTTAGAAGAATTTATGCCGATAAGCTTGCCGTCAGTGGTTATCAGAGGACCGCCTGAGTTACCACCGTTGATTGCCGCATCTGTCTGAAGAAGAGGATAGTAAGAATCTGTGGCGGAAACATTTACCGCACTTACAATGCCCTTTGTAACCGTGTTTCTCATTGAAAGAGAAAGGGGAGTGCCTATGGCATAAACGGTTTTTCCGGGAATAACCGAGGAAGCATCTCCGAAAACGATGGGCTTTAAGCCAAGCTTATTTATCTTTACCACCGCAAGATCAGCCTCTGTATCTATGTACTGCACCTTGGCGGGAAAGTTACTTCCGTCGTGAAGGATTACCGTAAGATTTTCCATATCCTCTACAACGTGGGCATTGGTAAGAATTATACCTCCGGATTTTATCACCACGCCTGTTCCGTGAGCCATAAGCCCGAAGTGTTTTTTCGCATTTCCGGTAATTGCCACAACGCTTTTACTTGCTTCGCCTATGGCATCGGCTGCGGCTTTTTCACTATCAGCAGAATTTACAATGGCACTTCTTGTTTCCCCGTCCCAGGCTACCTCTGCCCCCATAGTCTCCGATACGGCACGAAGCGGAACATAGGTTGTATTGTCAATTAAAAGTGCCGGAGTATCAAGCTTTTTTCCGTCAACAATTACTGAAACGGTATCGTTTGCAGAAGCGGTTGCAAACGATGCTATAAGCAATACAACGAGCAGGATATAAAATGACTTTTTCATATAAAACTCCTTAATATTATAATTGATTTATTCTATCACACATCTCATATGACGTCAATAAATATATGTTTACATACTAGCACAATATTAGAGGAAAGTCAAGTGCTTGTGAATATAAAATGAATATAAATATAATATACATTAGTGGATATAAATATATTATAATTATATCAAGAGGTGATGTTAGTGTCTAAGGGTAGTATAAAGATAAATAAAAAGGGCGATGACGGATATAAAGTGATCTCTGTACGGATAAAGGAAGGAACACTTAAAAAGATAGATGATTTGTCTGCAGAAAGTAACCGTTCAAGAAATGAACTTATAAATATTTTGCTTGAAAATTCCGTGGATGATGTGGAAATAAATTGAAAAATGCTTCAGGCTTTTGATATGCACCCCAAAAGTTAGACACTTTTGGAGGTGCATATTTTTTATGGGTAAAACAGGAAGAAAAAACAAAACATACTCGCCAGAATTCAAAATGTCTGTTATAATGGATATGCGAGAACACCACCTTGGGTATTGTGAAACCATACGAAAATATTGGAAGGACGAACCAGAAGTTAATCATCTTTCTAAAATCAGGTTGTGGGAACGCATATTTTTAGAAGAAGGAGCCGAAGGTCTAATGAAAGAAAGACGAGGCAGAGCTTGTAAAGCAAGTGGAACGAGAAAAGGTCGCCCACCTAAATTTGATAAGAACGTTGAAGAAGATTTAATTGCAGAAAATCAGCGTCTTAGAATGGAGATAGAATATTTAAAAAAATTAGATGCCTTAGTTCAGGAGAGGATACAGCGAGAAAGCAGGAAAAAGTAGTTGTTATTGCTGAACTAAGGCATAGATATCCACTAAATGACTTGTTGAAATTATCAGGAGTTGCAAGAAGCACCTTTTATTATTATCTAAAATTAAAAGATACTGATAAGTACAAAGAAATTAAAGAAGTTATGCTTGACATATTCAATCAGAACAAAGGAAGATATGGATACAGAAGAATTTTATCCGTGCTTAAACAAAAAGGATATATAATCAACCATAAAACTGTATTAAAATTGATGAACGAACTTAACATCAGAGGAAAACAACGCAAAAATGGAAAATATCATTCATACAAAGGTGAAATTGGTAAAATTGCAGATAACCTGCTTCGAAGAGATTTCGCAGCATCAAAACCGTTTGAAAAACTTACAACCGATGTAACTGAATTTAAAGTATGTGATGATAAGGTCTATTTGTCACCTGTTATGGATTTATACAATAGAGAAATTGTATCTTACTCTATTTCATTAAGTCCAAATTTGTATCAAATCAGAGAAATGCTTGACGGTTTGTTCAAGAAACTTCCCGTTGATGCAAAACCATTATTTCATTCTGATCAAGGTTGGCAATATCAGCAAGCTGAATATCAACGGTTGCTGGCTGAACATAACATTACACAAAGTATGTCTCGTAAGGGAAATTGTATGGATAATGGCACTATGGAAAACTTTTTTGGAAGATTAAAGGTCGAAATGTTTTATGGCGAAAAATTTGAAAGTGTTAACACTTTCATTGATGAATTAAAAAGATATATTGATTATTACAACAACGAAAGAATTTCTATGAAATTAAAAGGAATGAGCCCGGTACAATACCGAACTCATTCACAAGCAAGTTAATATTAAATTTTTGTCTAAACTTTGGGGTTCACTTCATTTGCCTGAAGCATTTTTTATTAACGGAATTATCCTATTTCATTTTATAAGAATGTATAACAGTTCTGCTTTCCTTCTCCGATTCTGGCGTGTGCTTGCTTTCGTTGTAAATGTATTCCATAGTAACTATACAATTCTTTTCGCAGAGGCAGTAAACTAAAGAGACATAGCCGTTTTCGTGCTTTACGGCATAGATATAGCCGTTATAACCGTTGAGTTTGGTGTCAGTCATAGCTTTTACAACGGTAGCTCCTTCGGCAAGTTCCTTTTCATATATGCCTTTTACATAATTTTTACGTTCAGAGGTAAGGGTAAAGTTATCATCCATTGTTGAAACTTTAATTTCGACATCAAGCTCCTTATTTACAAAATGAGCATTGCGGTCATCGCCTTCAGGATTCCATTTTGCAGAGGCCTTCATCAGCCAGTAATCGTTTTCTATAGTGATAGGTTCGTTAGGGTCAACCGGAGGATAGGTAACTGTTATATAGCCGTCTTTGTAGCCGACTTCTGCACCGAAGGTTTCGGATATAAAACGTAAGGGAACCATTGTTACGCCGGAGGCTGAAAGGGTGGGGGCAACCGGGAGAAGCATTTCCTGTCCGTTTACTTTTGCAGTGTTATTATCTATAACCAGAATTATGGTTTTACGGGGGAAATTAAGGGTTATTGTTTTGGTTTCACCATCCCAGGAGACAGCTGCGCCAAAGGCTTCTGTTATAACTCTTAAAGGAACCAATGTTGTGCCTTCGCCTGCAATATAAGGCGTTTCTACATTAACCTCCTTGCCGTTAATGAGCAGCGTTGAATCACCTATAGCAAAAGAAATTTCAACTCTGTCTGCTGCAAAGGAAGATATTAAAGAGAATACTAAAAGTGCTGTTAAAATTAAAGATGTAAGTTTTTGCATTATAAACTGTCCTTTCTTATTCGTACTGTGAGTTATACATTGATGCGTAAATTCCGCCTTTTTCAAGAAGCTTTCTATGTGTGCCCTGCTCTTTTATTTCGCCGTCGTTTATAACAAGTATGACATCGGCGTTTTCGACCGTTGATAAGCGGTGAGCTATTACAAAGCAGGTCTTGCCCTTCATAAGGGTAGTCATTGCCGACTGGATTTCCTTTTCAGTGCGGGTGTCTACGTTGCTTGTGGCTTCGTCAAGTATAAGCATTTTGGAGTCTAAAAGCATTGCTCTTGCTATGGTAAGCAGCTGCTTTTGTCCCTGGGATATGTTTATTCCGTCCTCGGATAAATAGGTGTCATAGCCTTCGGGAAGAGCCATTATGTAGTTGTGGATTTTTGCGGCTTTTGCACATCTTACCACATCCTCGCGTGTGGCATTTTTGTTTCCGTAGGCAATGTTTTCGTAAATCGTTCCGCCAAAGAGCCAGGTGTCCTGAAGCACCATGGCGAAAGATGAGCGGAGAGAATCTCTCGTTATGTCAAGATAAGGCGTGCCGTCAAGTGTTATTTCTCCCGAGGCAGGATCGTAAAACCGCATTAAAAGATTTATTATCGTGGTTTTGCCGGCACCCGTCGGGCCTACAATTGCAATGAGTGAGCCTTTATCAGCCTTCAGGTTGACATTTTTTAGAACGGTTTTTATTCCGTCGTAGGAAAAGTCGATATTCCTTAATTCCACATTTCCGCGGACATTTTCCATAGCCTTTGCAGCAGGTAAATCGGCGGGTTCGCTTTCCTCATCAATAAGGCGGAAAACCCGCTCTGCTGCAGCTAATGAAGACTGAAGCTCACTTAAAATGTTGGCGATTTCGTTTATGGGGCCTGAAAACTTTCTTGAATACAAAACGAAGGTAGATAAATTACCCGGCGTAAGCTTGCCCTTTAAGAAAAGGATTGCACCGAACATACTTATAAGAGCTAAAGACAAGTTGTTTACAAAGTTTACGGAGGGGCCCATTGTGCTTCCGTGATACTCCGCTTCGTAGTGAGCGCTTACCGCATCGGTATTTTTGCCGTCAAAGCGGTCAATATAAACATCCTCCGAGTTATAGGTCTTGATGGATTTCTGTCCTGTTATAATCTCCTCGGCATAGCCGTTAAGCTCTCCGAGCTTTGCACTTCTCTTTTTGAAAAGGGGACGCACCTTTTTTGCCTTGTACCTTGTCATAAGAAGAGAAATGGGAATTGTCACGGCAAAAATCAGTACCAGCACAGGTGAAATTTTTATCATCATAAAAAGTGAACCCAGGATAGTGATGGCACTTGTTGATATCTGCACGAAATCGTGGGAGAGAGAGGAGTTTATGGTGTCGATGTCATAGGACATTCTGCTTACGATATCGCCGGTCTGATGACGGTCAAAAAAGCTTACCGGCATAGATAAAAGCTTATCAGATAAATCCTTTCGCATCTTGTATATGATTTTCTGGCTTAAATTAACCATCAAAACCGAAAGGGCATAGGACAAAAGTGCGGAAAGGGCGTACATTATAATCATCAGTGTACAATAGTAAAATACCCTGGGGAAATCCGCTTCGCCCTTTGAAAGGCCTATTGCATCAATGGCGTTACCCGAAAGGCGGGGGCCTATTAGAGAAAAGACATTGCTTGTTACGGTTAAAATGATTGCAAAGAGCAGCATCAGCTTATGCTGCATAAGGTATTTTCCGAGCCTTAAGAGGGTTTTCTTTTTATCCTGAACTTTGTTTTCTTCGTTTCTCTTACTCAAAGTGACCGCCTCCCATCTGCGTTTCGGCAATTTCCTTGTAGGCGGGGCAATTTTTCATAAGGTCATCGTGTGTGCCTCTTCCTATTATTTCGCCCTCGTCAAGCATTAATATGAGGTCTGCATGCCTGATGGAGCTTATGCGCTGGGCTATTATTATTGAGGTGGTATCGCTATAATTCTCTTTAATGTTTTTGCGAAGCGTTGCATCCGTCTTATAGTCAAGAGCGCTTGATGAATCGTCAAGTATAAGGATGTCATTCCCTCCTGCAAAGGCACGGGCAAGGAGAACTCTTTGCTTCTGACCGCCGGAAAGATTTGCACCCTTACCTGTAAGCATATGACCGAATTTGTCGGGAAGAGCATCAATGAATTCAAAGGCGCAGGCGTGTTTTGCGGCACTTTCTATTTGCCCGTCTGTCAGATTTCTTCCGAAGTCAATGTTATTTCTTATGGTATCGGCAAAAAGAACATCGCCCTGGAAAACCGTTCCGAACATTTTATGAAGCTTTTCGTGGGGGATGGAACGCACCGATTCGCCGTTTATGTAAATTTTTCCCGTATCAGCATCGTAAAGGCGCATAAGAAGGTTTATAACGGTGCTTTTTCCGCTTCCCGTTGCGCCGATAATGCCCAAGGTTTCGCCCTTTTTCAATGAAAAGCTTATGTTTTTTATATTGTCTTTTTTCTTGTTGTAGGAAAAAGTCACATCATCAAAAACTATGTGGGCATTGGTTTTAATGGGTCCATCCGCCATTATGGGAAGGTTTCCCGGGGATGACAATACATCACCGATACGCTTTGCGGAGGCACTGCCCTTCGAGGTCATAACAAAAATTCTTGTAATTGACATCATTGCGTTGAGAATAATGGTGAAATAAGATAAAAATGCAATTATTTTACCTGTTTCCGAAACGCCTGCATTAACACGGTAAGCACCGACCAGTATAACCAGTGTGAGCCCCATATTAAGGAAAATATTCATAACGGGATTTGTGAGAGCCATGGTAAGCCCGGCTCTTTTTTCATTTTTCACAACATCGCGGTTTGCCTTGTCGAATCGCTCCTTTTCATACTCAACCTTGGAAAGGGCTTTTATCACCCTTATTCCGCTTGCGTGCTCTCTTACAGCCCTTATCATATTGTCAACAGAAGCCTGAAGGGAAGAGTAAAGCGGCACGCCCTTTCTTGAAATTGTCCATACCGAATATCCCATAAAGGGAAGAAGGCAAAGGAGAACAAGTGCCAGTACGGGCTCAAGAGAAAATGCAATTATAAGTCCGCCTATTAAAAGTATGGGAGCCCTTACGCCCATTCTCTGCATCATACCTATCATATGGTGCAGATGATAGGTGTCGCTGGTGAGTCTTGCCTCGAGGGAGGGGATAGTAAAGGAATCAATCTCAGAGGATGAAAGATATGAAATTTTGGTAAATAAATCGTGGCGGATGGCACGGGTTGCATTTCTTGCAACCTTTGCAGCCATTCTGTTTGCGACTATGTTTCCGATTAAAGCTATTGCCGAAACTATAAGCATAACAAAACCCCAAAAATATACTTCGTTGATATTTCCGGTTGGTACAACATCATCTATGATATGTGCAAGGATATAGGGGAGGAAAAGATCCATAATAGTACCTATAAATTTTATGGTAAGCCCCATAATTATTGCAAAAAACTGTGGTTTTATATAAGGGAAAATCTTTTTCATATAAACACTTCCTTATTTTATATGATACACCTTAATTTTTTTTGTGTCAATAAAAAAAGAGGCTAAGCCTCTTTTTTATTTGACAAATACATTAAAAATGCATTTTGAGTTAATCCGTCTGTTATTTCGCCGTTTTTGATTTTTTCGGAAAGCTCCGTTTCGGTAAGGGTGATATAACCTGTTATGCCTTCTTCATCGGTATTTACTTCGTCTATCTCCTTTTTAAGGTGAGCCAGATAAATTGATACTCTTGCTGATGAAAGCCCCGAATCGGGATAGGTGTCCCCGAGACGGGAAAGTGCCTCTGCATAAGTATCTGTAAAGCCCGGCTTTTTAGAAAGCTCCTCAGAAAGCTCTTTAAGTGCATTTTCGCTCTCGGTGCATCCGTCCTCTAAAAAGCCCCTCGGAAATTCAAAGGATTCCTTTCTTATGGGGTGGCGCATATTTTTAATGAGAATAAATTTGTTTTCTCCCGAGGCTGTGGTATACACGGGAACGATAACCGTTCCGCCGCATTCTTTGGGATAAACTATTCTTGAATATGTATAGGGATTATCGCCTTCAATAAGGTCTGAAACCACCATATAAAAGGGAGAATTGTCGAACATAACTCCCACCTTGAAATTACGGTCCTTTCTGTCCTTGTTGGCTTCCTGAAAAGAGAGGATTTTTTTAAGATCCCTGCATATGGGAAATTTTCCGTCAAGGGGCGAAAAAAGTTCAGGCCTTTCTTCCATAAGGCGGAAATACTTTTCGGTGCGCTCCTTAAGCTCAACGTCAAGGAAAAGAGGATATTCAACCAATTTTTTGTCAAGCCATTCCTTAACCCACATCCATTTTTCGTAAATTTCTGCGTGCAGAGGAGGCCTTGCATCGCTTTCGGGAGTGTAGTCATTAAAAACATCCTCGGGGACACAGCGGGACATAATATATCTTTTTAAGTATCGGTGTTCCATATCATATCCTCCTTTTGCGCTCTAAGTGTAAGGTGCTGTCCGAGGTGTCTTTGCCGGAATTGGCAACGGAAAGATTTTTGCCTGATGTTATCTGAAGCTTTGCTTCATCAAGCACCAATGCACCTTCTTTTCCTATGCTGTAGGATAAAGAGGGGTTTGAAAGGGTATAAGCCACCTTATCAGGGAGAAAGGCGTCTCCTGCTTCCCTGATATTTCTTTCCATAAATGAAAGGCAGGAGAAAAGTGCCTCGAAGTCTATGGTTTCACCGGTTTCGTCCACACGGAGAATATCGTTATATTTAGTTTCGCTTTCCGCAGATATGGGCTTTAAGAGCTCGCCTTCGGGAGCCAGGAGCTTACTTTCACTGCGGTATGTATAATGGATAAAGGGAGATACGCGGGAGCCTAAAACAGTATTCTGACATTCGGTTAAAATGTCCGACATAAGAGCTGATGTTTTGGTATTGTCAGGTGATGCGAAGGATAAAAGGAATTTTTTGTCCTCTGCTGAAAGGCTTAAGCCTTTTAAGTTACCCTTTTCAATTCTGTCTGTGTAAAGCTTGTAATGGCTCCGCTCGTAGTTTTCGGGCATATGTATTTTTATTATCTCGTGGATACGGGAAAGTGAAGCGAATTTTGCGATGTTTTTCCTTTTCTCAAAGAAGTCATTCATCTGCTCAGAAAAGCTTAAGCTTATACCGAGGGGCCTCTGATAATTATAATATTTTGAAGCGGTGGGAAGATTTTCATCAAGCAGGGTAATGCGGTCCTTGTAGAGAGAAAGGCTTTCTCTTAAGGATGAGGGAAGAGCTGATATATCTTTGTTTCCCAGAATATAGTCCATTGCAAGCAGTCTTTTTTCCATTATGGAGGAGGCTTTTTTGCTGTCATAGTTTTCTCCGTAATAGTTAAGCTCGGGAAGCGAACTGAATATAAAGCTCTGCTTCTTAAAGCTTGATGCCACATATTCCTTAAGAGATTTTACATTGCTGTAAAGAGAAAGGGAAATATAGCCCTTTTGAAGCAAGGTAAGAAAACCGGGAGAATCCGAAAGGAGCAAAAGCTCCGGATTATCCGCAAGCTGATTTGCGGTTAATTTAATGGTATTGCCGCTTAAAACTGATTTCATAAGCAGCGGCTGGATATCTTCAGAAGTAAGATTTTTTCTTACGGTAAGCTCACTGTCAAAATCCGTTACATAGAATGGGCGGAAAAATTGTCCCTGCTCTCTTTTGTGGGGAATCCACGTATGGGCACTCTTTCTGACATCTTCGGGGATTTCATCGAGCTTAAGTCTTGATGCACTTTCATAAAGCTGGGAATAATCAAGAGTGAAGGGAATTTTAATGCTTTCGTCGGAGGAAAGAACCTTAAATATCGGAGAAGCAGGAGAATAGAATGTATCGCTGCAGAATTCGACCGCCTCAGAATAGCATCTTCTGGATATTGTAAACTCTGTACATGATGTGTCGGGTGTGCTTTCCAAAAGCTCCTCAGCTTCCTTCAGGCACTTTGATGCGGGAATCACGGCATCATTCAAAAGCATAGCGGCAGAATGTCCGGTATGCCTTATAAGCGCCAGATGCGCATAACCTTCCGCGCAAAGTGATGAGGCATCAGCGGCCGTGAATATATCGCCTAAAGAAAGTGCGATTCTAATTGCATCCTTTGAAAGCTTTAATGATGCGGTTATATAGTATTCGGCAACATCAAAATTTTCTGCGGCTAAGGCAGAATCAGAAACGCTTAAAGCATCTTCCGAAGCTGACAGTTTGATTTTTGCCAGTAAAATATTTTCCTTTCTTTTGTTAAAGGTAAGATTCTTTTTATCTGCATCCTTTATTTTATCAAAAAAGTCAGGAATGGCACCGATGGCGCTGCTTGCAGTTACGGGGCGTGCTGTAAGGAGCTTTGAGAGGCGGAATTCGCTTTCAAACCGCTCTTTGGTGCCTGTTATGAAAAGTCTTGAACATACCCAATGGGCCACTGCTAAAATTTTTGTAAGAACAGTTTCAAGCCTTAAATTCTTTTTATCCGCAGCATCTTCCTCTCTCAAAGAGGCGAGGAGAGTAACAAGCTCTTTGGGGAAGGTGAAAAGTCCCTTGTCTATGTGGTGTAAATGGTTTTTGTAAAGAGCCTTGAGTTCTTTTTGCTGTGATGCATAAATTTCACTTAAAAATCTGTGCATCACAGCTTCAAGATCAGGGTGCTCTGAAATTTTTTTCAGAAGATTTATTCCTTCCTTTGTTTCGGGAAGACCGCTGTCGTAGCCGCCTGCGGTTACAAGCCGTGTGTATTTTGAACCCGGAACAACGAAGGGATATAAAAGACCGCTGTAAATAAGACGTTTTATATATGCAGATTCAAGAAGTCCTGCATCTTCCAGGATTTCAACAGAGAGGCTCCCGGAAAACGGAGCAAGCAGTGTATAAAGAAGTAAGTCTTCCCGGCTGTCTGATTTTATGTTAATGCGATTTCCTGAAAAGCCGTGTCCCTGATTGTCAAGGGCAATTATGGCAAGTCGTGCAATAAGATTTGCATAATGATTGGACAAATCGGTTTTGTTGAAAGTGGCCAATGTGTCGCTTGATGCGCCTGCAAGCTGACGCAACAGATGATGAACGGCACTTTCGTTGAAGCCTTCTTTATCGCTGAAGGCCTTGAGAAGTTCCTTTCCGACTTTTGTCATACTTTCATGCATATATGTGAGTTTTGAATTGTACAGAGGTTCATAGGGAGAGAGAGTAAGAAGAACTTCTGAAAGCCTTTCTGATACAGAATCAAATTTTTTCAGCAGGTTGGAAAGCATAATATGACGATAAAGCTTATATCTGTCGCTTTTTTCGGGGCGCAGGTGATCGACGGCGGTATCCTCTGATACAGAGGCTTCATCCGTAAGTAAAAGCGCGGACAATATAAGCCTGTAGGCATTTTTGTCCGTAGCATCTCTTACACGGTGAATTGCAGAAATTAACCGGTACAACGAAAGACCGTCTCCGCATTTTTCAAAAGAAGGCGAAATCTCTTCTTCAGCGGAAAGGCGGTAATACATACACTTATTAAGTATACTCATATATTTGGGTTCAAGGTCTAAGTTAATAGAAGCGTGATATAGGTCGGAAAGTGATTCCTCGGGTAGTACCACGTTGCTTTTACCGTATTTTTTGATATATGCTGCAAGTGGATGGTAGTTGCCGTCTGTTACCCTTTTTACATATTCTTCTTTATCTCTTTTGTTTTTTGGTGTTGGTTGTTTATCAAGCCATTCTGTAAATTTTCTTATATTTTCTTCTCTGCCGGTTACCATAATTATGCCTCCTTATGTGATAATTTAATTATAATAAAGTGTTCTCTATCTGTCAATTAATTTATTCGGAGTCAGGAAGCTTTCTGCTTCCTGACTCCGGGTGGTCTTATCCGAGGGTTCCGTTATTTATTGCAGCTATAGGATTGTAGAAGGTTACGCCGCTTCTGGTTTCTTTCCTGGATGCAGCGGTGAAGTCTTTGCCGTCTTCCATATAACCGTAGTAGGAACCGTTCTTTTTAGTGTCTGCAATTGCGAAGTGGAGGTGGGGGCCGGTGCTTCTGCCTGTATTACCCATAGTACCTATCTGTGTGGTCTTGGTAACTTCATCGCCTGCCTTTACCTTGATTGAGTTTGCTGCAAGGTGACCGTACATACTGTAAACTGTCTTATTGTTAAACGTATGCTTAATTACAACATAGTATCCGTTGCCTTTGGGAGATTTGGTTGAAGATGCATTTGTTCCCGTGCCGTTTAAGCCTGTGGCAACCACTGTGCCGGAAGCGGCAGCGTATACCGCGGTATTATCACTTTTCATATCAACGCCGAGATGACCGCTCTTTCCGAAGCTCTGAGTAATCTTGTAGCTTTTCAGAGGGGACTGCCAGAATGATTCGGAGGAGTTTGATGATGCGTTAGGTTTTACGGTTACTGTGACAGTCTGCTGCTTTGCGGGAGCAGAGGTAATGGGCTTTACGGCACTTCTGCCTTCATTCTTACCGTACTGCTTATAGTGATTAAAGTAAGCTAAGTTATCGTTGCCGAAGGCTCTGCGAAGGTCTGCATAATTTGCCTTGTAAACACTTACGGAAAATTTTGCACTGCCCTGTCTTCCTTCGTTTATACCGCAGGAAACAAAATGGTTGTAGGCCGCTTTGTAATTGGTGCCGAAAGCTGCACGAAGGTCAGGATATAAACCTACGTAAACCTTCGGATCGAAAAACTCTGAAGGCGCTCTTCCTTCTGCCTTGCCGTGATTGTTATAATGATTTCTTAATGCGGAAGGGTTTCTGCCGAATGCTCTTGCAACGTCGGGATTAGCCACATAATAATACTGCCAGTCAAATAATATGTCGTGTACGTCTGCGGCCGAGGAGGGGATGGTTACAAATGATAAAACTGCCATAAGTGTGAGTGCCAGTGCCAGGGTTCTTTTCAATAAATTCTTTTTCATAAAAATACCTCTTTCTTAATTTGATATGTTGATAATTCTTAATGATTTGATTTTTGATTACCTAAGTCATTTTAAGCACTCCCTTCCTGTTTTTTGGTTCAATCTGTTTTTACCACAAAAAGAGGAATATGAGAAGTTATCGAAAAAAACACCTCTGAAAGGTCAGTGGTTTGTCATTTTTTGCAGTTAAAAATCAAAAGCAGATTGTAAAAACAATCTGCTTTTGATTTTATTATACCTCTGTAACCTTAACATCCAGGTCTGCCAGCAACTTGGATATTTCTTCATCTAAAGGCTTTTCTGTAATGAAATGGTCAATTTCTGAAAAGTCTGCCAGCTTTGCAAAGCCGATTCTTCCGATTTTTGACTTGTCACAAAGATAAAACTTGCACTCGGAATTTTTAATCATACATTTCTTGATGCCGCATTCTGCTTCGTTACTGTCAAGGATTCCGCCGTTTTTGGTTACGCCCCGGCTTGAGAAAAATACCTTTGTGGCAAAGAAGTTTTCTTCTATATAGTTTGATGCAAGCGTTCCCACGAAGGACTGGTTACTGCTGGTAAAACCGCCGACGCCGATTACCTTGATGTTGGGGTTTCCTGCCAGCTCTGTTATAACTCGCATAGAGTTTGTAACAATTGTTATGTCCTTCATATTCTTAAGCTCACGAGCCATATAGAAGGTGGTGGTGGAAGCATCTAAAAATATGGTGTCACCGGGAACGACATATCCTGCCGCTTCCTTTGCAAGGCGCTCCTTAGCCTCGGTATTTAAGTATTTTCTCTTTTCCAGGGACATTTCACGGTTGCTTTCGTCAATGGGAATTGCACCGCCGTGGGTTCTTACCAATGCTTCCTGCTTTTCAAGCTTTTCAAGGTCACGGCGTACCGTTTCCTCCGTAACACCAAGCTCCTGGCTTAATTTGCTTACCCAGACTGAGCCTTCCGCTCTCAATGTTTCCAGAATGTGTTTTTGTCTTTCTACAGCAAACATTTTTATTTCACCTCTTCAAAAAAACTGCTGCACATAGTTTTTATGCAGCAGTTTTAATGTTATTTCTTTATGATTTTTACAAGGTCTCCGTTTTTAATACCTGCGGAGTTTGCATCGTCGGTATCTATGTGCATTTCAACGTTGAAATCATCTCTAACTCTTACCTGAACATCGTAAAAGAGAGTGGGCTTTACGCTTTCAACCGATACATCTACATAATCGCCGTCCTTGATTCCGTGACGAGTAGCGTACTCGGGAGTTAAGTGTATGTGGCGGTTAGCAATGATTACGCCCTGCTTTAAGTAGATAGTACCCTTGGGGCCTACAACCACAAGCTTTTCCGATCCTTCAATTTTACCTGAAGGTCTTACCGGGGGGCTTACCTTAAGGATGAACGTATCTGTTCTTGAAATTTCAACCTGAGTGTCCTTTCTTACGGGACCAAGTACTCTTACCTTTTCGATGGACTTTAAGGAAGGGCCTACAAGTGTAACACACTCTTCAGCGGCATATTCTCTTCCCATAAGGGTTTTCTTCTTGGTAAGCTCATAGCCTTTACCGAAGAGGATATCAAGGTCTTCTCTTGATAAGTGAATGTGGCGCTGTGAAACACCAACCTTGATTTCGCCGTCCTGGTCTTTTTTATATTCGGATAAGATTTTGGCAACTGCTGCGCCTATTTTATCAGCATCATACATAGTCATTCACCTTGCCTTACTCTTCATCAAGTATTGTTGTATCGAAATACTTCATAAGCTCGGGGTGGGGGCTGGGGATACATTCTGAGCCGAATACTTCGCCTAAGGGAGCGCATTCCTCTGCGCCGTGCTCGAGGGAAGCCTTAACTGCAGATACGTTACCTGCCACAACAAGTGTAACAAGTCTTCCACCGAGACGCTCTTCCTTATGAAGAAGTCTTACACTTGCAGCCTTGAGCATAGCATCTAAGCCTACAACTGCGGCGGTGAAGCCCGAAACCTCGAAGATACCGAGAGCCTTTCCGAAGGGAACATCGCTTACTTCGACATCCTTCATGCTCTTGGGGAATTTCTTATTGAATTTATCTCTGTTAAAATCAAGTAAATATGCCATCTTTTCAGCCTGCTCGTCGGGGCGGGCGATAACGTGGGAAACGATAAATCTTCCCTTGGACTTGGCATATTCTTCACCTGCTTCAACAGCTGCCTTAACTGCCGCAACGCTTCCTTCAACCTTTACACCCATAATGAGGGGAGCAGGAATCTTGGGAGCGAAAGGACGGTTTCTGTCAAAGGCAATAAGCTTGACGTCTGCTGCCTTTACCATCACATCAGCGGCACAGAGTGCTGTTGTCAGGCTGTATACTTCTATCATGCCGAATGCATTCATTTATCTCAATCCTCTCAAATTAAACAATATGGAAGCCGTCAACCAGTACGCAACGTCTGCTTCTTGTGAAGGAGTGTGCTGCGGTTAAGCCTTCGCCTGTGGGACCTGCGATGGTGAAGGTGGTGTAGCCCTCGCCTCCTGCGCCGATTCCGGCATATGAGGGAGCATTCTTAACGAAGATTGTTGTTTCAACTTCGCGTGCAAATCTTGTGAGATGGTCAACGTTCTTGGAGTGGATGTGAGCAGAGTGGCGGTTGCCGTGTTCTGCCTGAACTGCAAGAGTGATTGCCTCATCAATATCGTCAACTCTTACGATTGCGAGGATGGGCATCATCATTTCAACCTGAACGAAGGGATGGGTTGCATCTGTTTCGCAGATGATGAGCTTTGTGCCGGCGGGAGCATCAATTCCGAGAGCGGCAAGGAACTTAACAGCGTCCTTTCCAACCCACTTCTTATTGATGTCGTACTTGCCGTTCTTGTTAACAAGGCAAAGCTCCATAAGTCTGTCGATGTCAGCACCCTTTAAGAGGTATGCACCGTGCTTCTGCATTTCTGAAATAAGGATATCAGCGATATTTCTGAAGGCAAAGCATTCTTTTTCAGCGATACAGGGAAGGTTGTTGTCGAAGCTTGAGCCGTCAACAATATCCTTCGCTGCCTTGTATACATCTGCTGTGTCGTCAACGATAACGGGAGGATTACCTGCACCTGCACCGATTGCCTTCTTACCGGAGGATAAGAGCGCCTTAACAACGCCGGGGCCGCCTGTTGCAACAAGCATTCTTACGATGGGAGACTGCATCATTTCGTCAGAGGATTCCTTTGTGGGATTCTCAACGGAAACAACTAAGTTCTCAGGTCCGCCTGCTTCAAGTACAGCACGGTTTACAAGGTCAACTGCATAGTTTGCAGTATCCTTTGCATTGGGGTGGGGGTTGAATACTACTGCATTAGCGCCTGCAATCATACCCATGGAGTTACAGAGAACTGTTTCACTGGGGTTGGTGGAAGGGGTGATGCTTCCGATAACTCCGTAGGGAGCCATTTCGATTAAGGTAAGACCTTCGTCACCTGTCATAGCGGTGGGCTTCAAGTCTTCTGTACCGGGAGTTTTCTTTGCAACAAGCTGATGCTTTATAATCTTGTCGTGAACGTTACCCATTCCGGTTTCCTTAACGCCGAGCTCAGCCATAATTTCAGCTTCTTCCAATGTGAGGCGTCTGATATTCTTAATCATTTCCTCTCTCTGGGCAACTGTGTAGCTCTTAAGCTCCTTATAAGCCTTGCTTACTGCGTTAAGCGCGTCTGTCATATTGGTGAAAACGCCCTTCTTGTGAGTCTGGGGACGAACCTCGCCCATGGACTTGATTACGCTTGCAACGATTTCACTTATCATTTTTTCGTTATCCATAATTCATCCGGCCTTTCTTTGTTAAGGCGAGGGGGGAAAGCCCACAAGCCTTAAACTTATTAAATTTTTATCCTTAAAGAATTGATTTCCAAATATCTTTTGTGGGACGGGCAATAACGGCGCTGTCAAGGTAAGTGCCTTCTTCTTTTATTGCCTGTTTTGCTTTTTCGATTGCCGCCTCGACTGCAGCAACCTCGCCCGTTATGAACATATAGCTCTTGCCGCTCATACCCTTTGCAATTCTAAGCTCAATAAGCTTTACAATGGCTGTTTTTGCGGCAATATCTGCGGCAACTATGATAGAGGACGCAGTAAATGTCTCAAGTATACCGAGGGCGGATACCTCGCCGGGATCGGATGATCCGTACATAGCGGGGAAAATGTCCTCGTGGGGATTTCCCAGTATGAAGCTGTCAACAAGCTTTGCCGGAAAGTGTGTTTTTGCGGCATCTACCGCTGCTTTTACAGCACTCAGCGCACCGCTTACTATTACAATATACTTGCCGGGGCAGACCGTCATAGCCGTGATGATTTCAACTTCCGCGGTTTTTGACATAATGTCTGCTGCCTGTACGCCGGTGGTTACATTAAAGTACTCCACCATTCCGATTGCTTTTGGCATAATGTGCTTCCTTTCAGTTTAATTCTCAGTTTATTTTTACGGTAACGCTCTTCTCCGTCACATCTGTTACAGTTCCGTTTACGGAAGAGTGGATGGGGAGAGAAAGTGCATTTTCGGCTGCAGCGGCAATTATGTCGCCGACCTTAACCGTATCGCCCTTCTTAACGGCAACCACAGGGGGGGCACCGATACTCTGGGCTAAAGATATTTTTACTTTTGATGTCTTTATTTCAGTCTCGTCAAGGGGCGCATCGTGATCATATTTTACTATGTCAAGACGGCTTATAAGACGTGACATGGGTACAAGCCTTCCGTCCCTTTCTTCCTTGGCATCAGCGGGTGCGGGAAGGGGATCGGGTTTAAGTCCGTTTTTACGGAGCTTGGATTTATATATTCCGATAAGTGCGGCGGGGCTTAAGCCCTGAGGGCAGGAATACATCTCACAAAGACCGCAGCCTGAGCAGTAAAGGGTGTTAACCAGTGCGGGAACATCCGTATTACCGCTTGAAATGCAGCGCATAAAAGCTGCAGGGTCTATCGGGTGATTGAGTAAGTTTCTTGAGCAAAGGTCGGTGCAGGTTCTGCACTGACAGCAAGTGCCCATAGCCCTTGTTACACTTATGGTAACTTTCTGAGTCCTTGTGCCTACGATATGATGATTTTTCGGAAGTACGATGATGGCATTGCTCGTCTTTGTAACAGTGCCCGATTCATCGGTGAGTCTTCCTGTCATAGGTCCTCCGTGAATAATTGCAGTATCTTCTGTGGTCTTACCACCGCAAAGTGCAATCAAATCAGAAAAGGACGTACCGATAGGCGCTAAAACCGTTTTGGGATTTTTTACTTCGCCCGTAACGGTTATATATTTATGGGTTACGCTTTTTCCTTCGAAAACCGCACGGTAAATATTAAGGGCGGTTTCTACATTTATTACGGCAGCACCCACATCAAGAGGGAGACCGCCGGCAGGAACGACTCTTTTAATAGTGTCGTAAACGAGTATTACCTCGTCACCTGCGGGATAAATTTCTTTCAGCAGATGAAGTCTGCCTTTTTCGTGGTCGGGAAGTACACGGTTAACAGCATCAACGGCGTTTTTGTATGCCCCCTTAACCGCCACGATAAATTCTTTGGCACCGAGCACTTCACAAACCAGTGAGAGTGCCTTCATTATTTCTTCTGCGTATGTAGCAATAATCTGTCTGTGAACGCGAAGCAGAGGCTCGCATTCGGCGCAGTTCAAAATAACGTATTCTGCCTTTTCGCTCATTTTAGCGTAAGTGGGGAAACCGGCACCGCCGGCACCGGCTACACCGCTATCCTTGAGTATTTCTTTTAATTTTGTAATATCCATTGATTAAAACTCCAATTCTGTGCCGGAGTCCACGATGCCGACGATTGCCGCATCAATGGGACTTGATTCCTTTCCGCAGCCGATTCTTGCTGCGCTGCCTGTTGCAATTAAAACTGTTTCGCCGATACCGCAACCTACGTTATCGACTGCAACAAAGCGTTCGGATGGTTGAGCCTTGCCTAAGGCAGGCTCAACCACCATGAATTTGCTTCCGACCAGATTGTCATTTTTTCTTGTGGATACGATGCTTCCGACTACTTTTGCAATAATCATAATAGAGCATCCTTTCTTGGAAAAAATGATTTTTTGAAAAAATTACTTAAGTACGGGAATAATCTTTTCAACGTCTGAGTGAGGTCTGGGAATAACGTGAGTAGCGATGATTTCACCAAGCTTGGAAGCATTGGTCTGACCTGCTTCTACAGCAGACTTAACAGCGCCTACGTCACCTCTAACCATAACGCTTACAAGACCGGAACCGATCTTCTCTGTGCCAACTAACTGAACGTTAGCAGCCTTGAGCATTGCGTCAGCAGCTTCGATTGCTGCAACTAAACCTCTTGTTTCGATGATACCTAAAGCTTCGAGTGACATTTTCTTTTCCTCCTTAACTTTAATTACTTCTTTTTTTACCGGAGCTTCTGCTACGGCTTTTATTTCGGCCTCAGCCTTTGCGGGCTCAGCCTTAGCTGCTGCGGGAGAAGCAGCCTTGGGAGCCGCCTTCTTCGGAGCAGTTTTCTTTTCTTCAGCCATGTTATTTACCGCCTTTCGTTAAAAGGTAATAAATCAGAACTTGGGAAGGATCTTTTCAACGTCTTCGTGGGGTCTGGGAATTACGTGTACAGCGATGAGCTCACCAAGTCTGGATGCAGCAGCGCTACCAGCTTCTGTAGCAGCCTTAACAGCACCTACATCGCCTCTGACCATAACGCTTACAAGACCGGAACCGATCTTTTCTGTGCCGATTAATACAACCTCGGCAGCCTTAACCATTGCATCTGCTGCTTCAACAGCTGCGGTTAAACCTCTTGTTTCAATCATACCTAATGCTTCTTTTGCCATTTTGATATCCTCCTAAAAATTAAATTCTTTTTTATTTATTATTCATTAATGATTGCGATTTTAAGTCCGCTCATTGCAAGATTTGTCTTGTGAGCTTCGTTGATTTCGGAAAGGGGGAACTTATGTGTGATAAGCTTTCCAATCGGAAGACCGATTCCCTTAGCTCTCTTTAAGAAATCAAAGGTTGTTGCGTAGTCACGAAGTGTGTATACCCAGGAACCAACTGTTGTGATTTCCTTTGAGCAAATATCGAAATGGGGGTTGATTGTTGCGTCTCCGCCGTTGATGAAGAAGCCGAGCTCGCAAAGACCGCCGCCGTTTCTTATGAACTTATAGATGTTTGCGTGAGCGATGGGGGAGCCTGTGCACTGGAATGCAAAGTCAGCAAGATAGCCGCCGAATGCATTTTCAACGCCCTTGGCAAGCTCTTCAACACCCTTGTGGTTTTTGAAGTTAACTGTGCCGGTTGCGCCCATTTCCTTGGCAAAGTCAAGTCTCTTATCCTCGCCGTCAACTGCAACGATGTTTTCGATACCCATTGTACGAAGTATTGCGATACAGATGAGTCCGATGGGGCCGCAGCCCTGAACAACAACTCTTGAGTTGAAGCGAAGGATTCCTGTTGTCTTAGCACGCTCAACTGCGTGGATTAAAACTGCACAGGGTTCGATTAAGATTCTTGAATCTAAATCAAGGTCGCTTACGTTGAATACGGTAGAACCGCCTCTTACTACTATGTAATCAGCAAACCATCCGTTTAAGTGAATGTCGTCGTCGGGAAGAAGTCCGTAAACGTCTGCACCGCCTACATTCTGCTTATTTAAGTCAAACATTGTAATGTCGGGGTTGTCTTTGAAAATCATACAGGTTACAACCTTGTCGCCTACTGCGAGGGGCTTTCCTGCGCTGTCTTTCTTGACATTTTTACCCATCTTTACGATCTCACCTGTTCCCTCGTGACCGAGTACAACGGGGATAAGACCGAAGGGGTCTCTCTTGAATTCATGAGCATCTGTTCCGCAGACACCGCAGCCTTCTACCTTAACAAGGATGTCGTCATCGCCAAGCTCGGGGATGGGGAATTCCTTGATTTCGTAGTTTTCAAGCTTTGTGAGCATTGCTGCGCGGCTTGTTTTCGGAATGGGGCCTGCTGCCTTAGGAGCACTTGCCTTGGGTGCAGCTGACTGATTCATTTCGGAAAGAACCTGCTGAACAATAGCCTGAATTTTGTCCTGGTTAATATCCATAGCTATTCTCCTCTCAGATTTATTTTGTTTTATTATGTCGCCCTCAATGACTCCGATTGCGGGGAAGGGAAGTTCCTTCTCCAAGAGACTGTCGCCATTAAAGGAATCGTAGATGATGAATTTGGGTGTTGCGTTTGTAATTGCGTGGCAGGCAAAGAGTACTGCGCTTATGCTTTTTGTATTCTTTGAAACACGGAAAATTGTTTCTGCCTGCGCCCTTGATGCCGGATAACCGCCGTTTTCAATAAGGTGGTAGATAAACTCGCCTTTTTTATCGGAAGGAACGGTTACTTTTGTGTTGCCTTTAACCGTTTCAGCCAGCTTTTCGGCATTTTTCGCAAAGTCATCTGTTATGCTTTGCATTGTAACCTTCCTCCCATCTCTTAAGCAAGATTATTTTTGAAATAATCAGCACCGAAGGCTGAAAGGTAGGTATCCAGTTCCTCTGTTCCGCCGGAAACGCCAAGGCCTCCGACAACAGCATCGCCGATCTTTAAGGGATCGCCGCCGCCGAACACCACGATACGGCAGTCATTTGTAAACTGTATTCCGTATAAGGGCTGATTCGGCTGAGCCATGCTCTTTAAGGCGCTTGTGGGCATCTTAAGTGCCACAGAGGTATATGCCTTCTGCAAAGCAACATCATAGCTTGCGATGAAGGAATCATCGGTTGCGTGAATCAAAATCGGGTTTGCGCCGGAATTTGTAATGGCGATTACCGCCTTTACACCAACCTTTGCTGCTTCCTTTTCAACGGCTTCGGCTAAAAGCTTTGCAGTATTCAAGGTTATGTTATCTGTTTTGTAAGTAGAAGAACTACCCATATTAAAGGAAGGCGATTTTATATTATCCTTTACGGCATCGACGATTTTTCTTAAATCTTTCTCGTCCATAAAACCATCCTTTATATAACGGAAATTACTTTCCGAGGCTTTCCATTACTTTCTTTGTGATCTGAGCGATAAGCTCTGCATCGGAGCAAGAGGAAGAACATCCGCCTTCTTCAACGCCCTGGTGGCAGTTGTGGCAGCTCTGAACGCCTGCTTTTGCATTTAAGCAGATGTCAGCGGGGTGCTTACCTGTCATACCGAATGCACGGCGAACTTCGTAAAGTCTCTTAACCTGTTCCTTGGAAAGCTCCTTGGGACCGCCGAGCTGCTTTGACTGATAGAGAAGCTGAGCATAGAACTCAACGGATTCCATCTTGTGATAAGCAGAAAGAAGGCTGTCAGAGAAGGAAAGAGCACCGTGGTTTGCAAGGAGTACAGCATCAAAGTGCTGAAGGTACTTTTCAACTGCATCGGGAATTTCCTCTGTGGAGGGTGTACCGTAATCAGCAATCGGAACGCAGCCAAGTGCGATTACAGCTTCGGGCATAATGGGTGCTGTGAGCGGAACACCTGCGATTGCAAAGCTTGTTGCATAAAGGGGATGAGCGTGAACAACAGCCTTAACGTCAGGTCTCTGCTTATAAACTCTCATATGCATCTTGATTTCGGAGGAGGGACGGAAATTACCTGTTGCGGAAATTACCTTACCGTCGCCGTCAACCTTACAGATATAGTCGGGTGTCATGAAGCCCTTGGAAACACCTGTGGGTGTGCAAAGGAATTCGTTTTCACCGATCTTAACAGAAATGTTACCGTCGTTGGAAGCAACCATTCCCTTGTCATAGATTCTTTTACCGATGTCGCAAATTTGTTTTTTGATTTCGTATTCGTTTACCATAAATCATTTCTCCTTCTTCTTAAAGAATATTCGACAACATAATATTATCACATTATCTTTGGTTTGTCAACAATAAAATGTTGTTTTTTTACTTTTTTTCTGTGGATTTGTTGGTTTGGTGAGTCCATCCCAAATAATCCTTAAGCTCGTCTATCCCCTGGTTTGCGGTGGAGTTGACGAAAAATATCTTTTTACAGCCTGCCAGACGAAGCCAGTTTTCCGCGTTTTTTATGTTTGCGTTTTTGTGGTCTATCTTGGTTACTATTCCGATTACCTCTTTCGGAGTCATACAGGTGATGCAGGGAGGATAAAGGGAATAGGGCTCTGTTGCACTTAAAAGAAGACCTATTACATCCGCTTCGTAGGAATAGATGGCAATGGCTGTTCCCAGGTTTTTTGTTTGTATGTATTCGCCCGGTGTATCGATTAAAATATCGTCCATGGCGATTGCCTGGGTTTTAACGTAATCAACGGTCTGTCCTCTTATTGCCTGGGTAAGTGTGGTTTTTCCCGCCTCACTTCTGCCTAAGAGTAAAAGACGCTTATGTTTTCTTTTAATCATGTCTTTGTTATTTCGCACACCGTATAGCCAAGCTTTTCTTTGCAGTAAGCACAGATTGCACGGAGGGATTCCTCAACGGAGGAAACGGTGCCTGTGATTATGAGTGAGCCTGAAAAGCGGTCAACAAAGCCAAGCTCCGCGCCGGAGGACTTTATTGCAATGTCACCGCAGATTATTGCGGTTTCGGCAGGGGATACGGTGAGTATGCCGATTGCGCTGCTTGTGTAATCAATTGACGTGTCAAGTCCCAGCTTCTGGTATAAAACTTCATCGGGGTTTGCGATGATGTGGGCAAGGGTTATCTGCTTGCCGGGAACCAGCTCCTGGACTATTCTTGCTTTATCGTGCAATATTTCCATCGGAATCTTCCTTTCTTATAAAGGTCAGCCGCCTATCTGACATTTTAATCCTGCGGACTCGGCAACGCCTTTAAGCATTTCCATATGTTCGTCCGTGGGAGGCAGGATGTCCTTGAGCTCGTATTCACGGCCAAGACCTGCGTATTTGTCAGCCCCTAAGCGGTGATAGGGGAGAAGGTGAATTTCCGTAACGCCCGTCAGGGTTTTTGCGAAGGTGGCGATATCCCTTATTTCTTCGGGAGTATCGTTAAAGCCGGGAATTACGGGAACCCTTACGGTTAATTTTACACGCTCTGCAATTTTCGGAGCGTTTTCTAAAATTCTCTCGTTGGGCTGGGTTGTGAACTTCTTGTGTTTTTCCGAGTTCATATGCTTTATGTCCATAAGGTAGTAGTCAAGGTGGGGGAGAATTTTCTGAATTGTGGAAAAGGGGGCAAAGCCCGTGGACTCAATTGCCGTGGTAAGCCCGTTTTCCTTTGCAGCTGCAAGGAGTGCTGCTGCAAAATCAGCCTGAAGAAGGCTTTCGCCGCCCGATAGGGTAAGGCCGCCGCCGCTTCGTCTGAAATAAATTCTGTCCTTTAATACCTCGTCTATAACCTCGCGGACGGTGACATCTCTGCCCACAACCTTTGTTTTTCCGCCGAGAGTCATATTCTGTATTTCAAATGACTGGGATTCGGGATTACAGCACCATTTGCATCTTAAGGCACAGCCTTTCAAGAAAACGATGGTGCGGATTCCCGGCCCGTCGTGTACGGAGAATTTCTGAATGTCAAAAATTCTTCCTTTTACATCGTATTTATCCATTAAAATCCACCCTGTTCGGTACGTTTGATAATGTCATCCTGCAAGGATTTTGAAAGTGTGGTGAAGAGTGCGGAATAACCTGCAACTCTTACAACCAGGTTTTTGTAGTTTTCGGGATGTGCCTGAGCATCAAGAAGTGTTTCGCGGCTTACCACGTTAAACTGCATATGGCTGCCCTTCTGATCAAAGTAACCTCTTACCAGTGCAACGAAGCTTTCAAGACCGCTCTGTCCTTTAAGTGCAGAGGGATGGAACTTCATATTGAAGAGTGTTCCGTTGGAAGCTATAAAGTGGTCAAGTCTTGAAACTGAGTTTGCTGATGCTGTGGGGCCCTTAACGTCACGGCCCGCAACGGGTGATACACCGTCTGCTACGGGAGTGTATGCTCTTCTTCCGTCGGGGGTTGCACCTGTCTGCGCACCGAGGGGCACGTTGGCAGATACGGGATAAAGACCTGCGTGGAACATACCGCCTCTGGGATTTTTGAACTTTTCAAGGGGCTTTGTATAGGTGTATGCTACTTCACGGGCAATGGCGTCAACCTCCATAATGTCGTTACCGAACTTGGGAAGTGCTTCGATTGCTTCGAGTAATGCGGTATACTTTCCGTTACCTGCGCCCTTTGCCTTCTTGAATATTTCGGCAATCTGGTTATCTGTGATTTCCATACCGCCTGATACAAGCTGACGAACGATTTCTGTTGTAATCTTTGTTGCATCCTCATCGGAAATGCCTTCGCCGAAGTTATCGTCCATAGCGTTCTTGAAGTCAGCAAGAGTAAATTTCTTTTCTTCAAATACAAGCTTCTTTATTGCATAGCAAGCGTCTGCCATATTTGCGATACCGAAGCCCTGGGGACCTGTGAAGTTGTAAACTGCGCCGCCTTCCTGAGCAGATTTACCTCTGCCTATGCAGTCTTCAATCATTGAAGATAAGAAGGGAAGGGGGCAACGCTTTGCGTGAGCCACGTCAATTGCGTTATCCGCATTAACCATAAGGCGGATTGCATAGCTCATCTGCTTTTTATAAGCATTGAAGAATTCTTCGTATGTTGTAAATTCTGTTACCTCGCCGGTCTTGGGACCAACCTGAACGCCCTTATCCATACCGTTGTGGAAGGTAAGTTCCATAATACGGCACATATTGAAGAATGCGGCGTCATGCCAGCCTTCTGTCTTACCGGACTTCTGAGGCTCAACACAACCGATGATGTTGTAGTCTCTTGCATCCTCCATTGTAAGACCGCGGGAAACCAGGGCGGGGATTATAACTTCATCGTTATAGTATGCGGGAAGACCGTAGCCCAGCCTTGTGAGCTTTGCCGCCGCCATTAAGAATTCGTGGGGGGAACCGTTCCATACTCGAACTGAGAAGGAAGGCTGGGGAAGTGCAACGTGCATTGTTGCATATATTGTCATAAAGGAAAGCTCGTTTGTAGCATCCAGACCTTCTTTTGTCTGACCGCCGGCAATTAAGTTCTGGAATAAGCTGTAGCCGGCAAAGCCTTCTGCGCTTGCGGCGTCTCTTACCTTGGTGAAGTCATTGAGCTTAACCCATACACAGTCGATTAATTCCTGAGCCTCTTCCTGAGTGATTGCACCCTTTTCGATGTCAGCCTTATAATAAGGATACATATACTGGTCGAAACGTCCGGGAGAGATGGAGTGACCGGAGGATTCTGTCTGAATAAGGAGCTGAACAAACCAGAAGGCCTGGCAAGCTTCACGGAAGCTCTTTGCGCCGTTTTCGAGAGCACTGTCACAGGCTGCTGCGATATCCATAAGCTCTTTTCTTCTTACGGAATTGCCTTCCTTGTCTGCCATTTCGCGTGCCAATACTGCATAACGCTTGGAATATTCGATGGCGCCCTTTAAGCTTTCGATCACTGCACGGAGGAAAGCTGACTTTTCTATATAATCTTCACAGGCAACACACATTTCGGAAAGAGCCTTTTCAGCCTTTGCCATAATTCCCTTAAGACCGATTGCAAGAACCTCGCCGTAGTTTACCGTTACATGTCCTACGCCGTTGTAGAAGTAGTTGCCGGGAGTGAAGATGTTATGCTCCATGGCGGTTAAGGTTTCCTTTGCCATGGTTGCTTCTGCAAGCTCGGATGAAGTCTTACCCTTCCAGTAGGAATATGCATCACGAAGACGTGCCTTTGTTTCCTCTGAAATCTTAAAGGGGTCTGCACTTCTTGTCTCAACGGTGTCAAACTCATCCAAGAGCCACTGATAAGAAAATTCGGGGAAGGTCTGACATCCTCTTGAAACCTTTGTGGCACTGCCGACAATCAATTCCTCGTCACGGATGGTGATGGGAATGTTACGGAGAATGTGACAGAATGCCTTTGCACGTCTTTCTATAATAGGAAGGTTTTCCGTCTGCTTGTAGGATTCTGTCAAAAGAACTGCACGGTCAGCTTCAATTTCGGGCATCTTCTTAAAGAGATTTTCGATTAAGCGGCCAATTCTTTCGCTTCTTTCTGTTTCTTTAATTGTAAAGTTCATATAAGTCAATCCTTTCTTATCAGATTAATTTTCTAATTTCGGTGTCGAGCCCTGCGCAAACCCTGTCTGCCGCCTTCTTGACGGAGGGGAGAGAGTTTGCCACGGCATAGCTTAAGCCGGACTCGTTAAACATTGGTATATCGTTAAAGTTGTCCCCGAAGGAAGCACATTCTTCTTTCGGTATATCAAGATGCCTTAAAAGATTTTTCAGAGCGATACCCTTATCAACTCCGAAGGCGATGTATTCCTTCATTGACCTGTCTTCGTAAACAAGGGGCAAATCGTCATATTTTATTTTTGTATAGTCCGTTATTTTGTAAATCGGCTCGTCGGGGAAGTTTGAATCAAGTACCTTAACGTGGTTATGATACTGCTTTAGGATTTTTCTTGTCAAAAGAGCATCCTTTGTTTTGATGTAGGTTAAATATTTCCCGTGAAGAGCAAAGGAATCGGACGTGAAAGTTTTGGTTATGGGGAATTCTGATAGAGTTTCTTCCTTATATATAGTAATGGCTCCGTCATTTGCCATAAAGTATATATCCTTTTCAAACGGGGCAAAGAATTTTTTCAGTTCCACATAGGTTCTGCCCGATGAAACGGCGAAAGCCACATTGTTTGAAAGTATATATTCAATTGAACTTATAATGTTTCTGTTAAGCTCCCGTTCTCCCCGTTTAAGAAGCGTTCCGTCAAGGTCTGCTACAATGAGCTTCATGAAAAAACTCCTTTCCACGTTATTTCGGATTATTACCTAATATATATAATACACCACATTTCTTTAAAAGTCAAGAAAAACTAACAAAAATAAACAGAAAAACAAAGAAAACCAAAAAATACTAAATTTATGGTTTTGAGTTGACTTTTATGAGTTTTTGCAAAAAATCTCAAAAAGTCAAAATAGTGCAAAAATAAGCCAATATAGTGCTTGAAAATTACAAAATATTCTGATAAAATATAGTTAAGTGTATAAAAGGAGGTTTTTTAATGAAAAGATGTTTATGCTTCATCCTTTCCGTACTCATGGTTATGTCTATGGCAGTACCTGCTCTGGCAAAAGGGGTTACGCTGTCTGTATCTGAGTACGATAAGGAAAAAACAATAGGGGTTGAAGTTTCGGGAGGTAAAACCACCTTCTGGTCTCCCTATGACCCGAAAAACGGAAAGCTTTGTTTTTCCGATGTGGATTTAACGGGAATAAAATCCGTAAGAGTAAGTGCAAGTCAGGTTGACTCTCTTGCGAAAAAGGGCAACGGCGAAATTTTGAGAATTTATATTGACGATCCCGTGGGCGGCGAGTGCATCGGATATATCAACATTATGTCGGATGTTCTGGATAAAAAGGAATACGGCGGTAATATAAAGGAAGTTTCGGGTAAGCACGATGTGTATTTGTGCCAGACCTACAACGAAACAGGTACATATCTTACCGTTTACGATGTGACCTTCTCGGAAGATGAATGGGTGAGAGAGTCGGTTGCTCCCGTTCCCGATTCTGCCATAATTGATAATTACCACGATACCTGGACAGCGGTTGACAATGTGGGAAGAAAGCTGGCTGACTTTGAAGAGACGGGCCCCGTCAAGGAAGGCACTCACAAAATTGCCATGTTCTACTGGGACTGGCACATCGGAAGCACCTCAAAGGCAAAGATTATTCCCGAAGTAATCAAGGCAAACCCTGAAGCAAAGGATGACTATTACCATTCCGAGTGGCAAGGCGCTTCCTGCTACTGGGATGAACCCATCTACGGCTTTTACACTTCCTTTGATTACTGGACATACCGTAAGCAGGCTGAGCTTATGTCTGCAGCGGGTGTTGATGCGATTTTCTTTGACTACACCAACTATCAGAACTGCTATGCTTATCCTATGACAGTTTTACTTAACGCTTTCCACGATGCAAGGGAGGCAGGCGTTAATGCACCCAAGGTAAGTGCATACCTTCAGATGGGCTGGGATGCGGAAAAACGTTTCAACAGCTTAAAGGCAATGTATTATAACTTCCACACATATGACGATTATAAGGACTTGTGGTTTACCGTGGACGGAAAGCCAATGATGGTTCAGGTAAGAAGCAACGAGATTTACTGGGCGGTTCGTGAGGGAGATAAGGCAGAACGCGAAATGGCAGACTTCCTTCTTGATTTTTACACCATAAGAGGACACGGCGACAGAGCAAATGGCCCCAAAACCCCCGATGAAAAGAGCTGGCTGTGGCTTGAAAACTATCCTCAGTATGAATGGGGCTTGACAGAAGACGGCAGAATCGAATGTATGGGACTAGGTATGGCGATAAACGAATCCACCGTATTCGGCTCTGCAGGAACAGGTATATTCTCCGATCCCTACTGTAAGGGAAAGAGCTATACCGAAGCCTTTGGCGAGGACTATTCCGAAGGCGCATTCCATCAGGGCTACTTCTTCAAGGAGCAGGCATCACGTGTGCTTGATACTGATCCTGCCTATGTATTTGTTGACGGATGGAACGAGTGGAACACAGGGAGAGCGCTTAACTACGGCGGACAGCCCAATGCGTTTATCGACCTTTACGACTCTGAAAACAGCCGTGACTTTGAGCCCACCAAGGGAGAGCTTAAGGACGACTATTATATGCTCCTTACAGACTTTTCAAGAAAGTATAAGGGAACCCGTCCCGCACCCGTGGCATCATCCGAGGTTACGATTGATATAAAAGGCGATGCATCGGCGTGGGCGGATGTTGCCCCCGAATTTATCAATACCGACGGCGGTTATGAACGTGATGCCGACGGAGCTCTTGATAAGGACGGAAATAAGCTTCATTATAAGACAGAGGTTATAAACCACATTGTACGAAGCAAGGTTGCAAGGGATAAGGATAACTTCTATTTCTACGTTAAAACAGAAAAGGATATTGTTACCACCCACAAAAATGCAATGGTTCTCTACATTAATACAGACCGCAACAAGGCAACGGGATGGGAAGGCTATGACTATGTATTAAATCTTTCCGGCATGGGTGTGCTTTCAGCCTTCAGCGGAAACGAATTTAATACTGCGCCTTTAGGAAATGTTGAATATACCGTTTCCGGAAACGTAATGCAGGTTAAAATTCCGAGAAGCTTAATCGGAGAAACAGGAGCAGCCGAGCTTGAATTCAAGTGGACAGACAATATTGATGCTGCGGGCGAGCTTATGAACTTCTACACCGAAGGCTCATCGGCACCTGTAGGAAGATTCAACTATCTCTACACAGAAATTCCCCAGACAGCATTGAGTGATGCAGAGCGTAACAAGCTATTTGACACAACAATCCTTAAGGCGGGAAGCCAAAAGATGATTGTTGACGGCGCAAAGATGAATGTTTACGATGCCGATATAAGAGTTACTGCATACGAGGCAAACGGAACACTTTATGTTCCTATGACCGCAATGGAAGAATTTATGGGCTACGGAGAAACAAAAATCACCTATGATTATCTTCTCAATATGCTCTACATAAAGACACACGAGCTTACAAACCGCGAAATTACCGATTTTCAGTGGATTAATACGGTTCTTGGAAGTAAGGTTGCTTTCGTTGACGGTAAAGAAACAGCTCTTTCTGCTCCGACAATGGTACAGGACGGAATTATCTATATTCCCGTTTCGGTTCTTTCAGAGTGCTTCGGCTGGAGCGTAAATCCGATAGGCGACGGAGCATATGTATTAAGTCAGCGCGAGGCTGAAGTGGAAACAGCAAAGGGCGTACTTGCCCATCTTAATTAAGGAGGCGATATAAATGAAAAAAATATTATCTGTTATTTTAACACTTTCCGTTTTAATATCTGCACTTTCATTTGTCGCTTCCGTTTCGGCAGCAGACTATGACACAAGTCAGTTTATAGAAAGAAAGGGCTGGAAGGTAACCGCCTCCGATTATAAGAGCTATAACCATCCTGCAAATATGGTTGACGGAAGAAGCGACACCTACTGGCACTCCGACTATGAGGATGACGGAACTAATATAACAAGTCAGGTTCCCTGTCCTCACGAGGTGGTAATTACTCTTCCCGAAGCAACGGATGTTTCGGCACTTAAAATCCTGCCAAGATCCGGCAACCCCACAGGTCTCATAAAAGCCTATGAGGTTTACGTAAGTGCGGATGATTCCGATAACTGGACAAAAGTAGTATCCGGCACAATGGAAGAAAACTATGACGAAAAGACTGTTGATTTCGGAAAAACCGTCAAGGCGAAAAAGGTACGCCTTGTAATAACAGAATCCGTTAAGGATTTTGCTCTTATTGCAGAAATAAACCTTGAAGGAGCATCATCGGGAACATCTTCTGCTCCTTCCAGAAATACAAATGTAAGCGGAACTACTGCAGAGGGGTTTGTAGACAGAACCCTCTGGCAGGCAAAAGCATCCAGCGAATATGTTGATGATTTGCGCGGTGCACGCCTCTTTGACGGGGATACCAATTCCTACTGGCACAGCTCGTATACCGCTGAAGGTGGCACTATTACAGGACAGGATCAGCCTCCCTTCTATGTTGTGGCAAAATTCCCATCTGAAACGGCATTTTCGGGCTTCCGTTACACTCCCCGTGTAGACAACAACACAGGAACGGTTTTAGCCTATGAATTTTATGTAATGGATTCGGAAACTTCTGCAAAGCTTATAAAATCGGGAAAGATGGAGCTTTCCAAAAATGCGACAAGTGTTGACTTCGGCTTTAATATAAAGGGCAAGGGAATAGTATTTAAGGTAACGGAAGGTCTCCACGGCTACGGTACGGGAAGTGAGCTTGACCTGCTTACCGAATCAAGCGGAAAGCCAGATAAAAAGGCATCGGATTTTGCCGACAGCAAAAGAGACCTTAAGATAGACGGATTTACCGTAACAGACAACTATGAGCTTTCAAAGCTGAAGGCATCGGATTTTGTCAAGAAAACCGGCTGGATTTCAGAGGTTTCATCGGAATACGCGCAAAACCCCGGAAAATATGCCGTTGACGGAAATGCCGCATCCTTCTGGCATACCTACTATAAGGCAGAGGGCTCAAGCATTGTTGACTATGCGACTCTTCCTCACAGCCTTACGGTAACTCTTCCTGAAACCACGGCTGTAAGCGGCTTTGCCGTAACACCCAGAGGTGAAGCAGGCGGAAGAATTACGGAATATGAGCTTTACGGTGCAGTTGGTGATGGTGAGCCTGAGCTTATAAAGAAGGGCGAGCTTGCAAATAAATCAGAAATGCAGGTTGTAGAATTTCCCAAAAATATTGCTCTTTCCAAGGTTATGTTAAAGGCCATAGCAACCCACGGCGGAAAATACTGTGCCATAGCGGAATTTGACCTTCTCGCGGAAAACAAGGAAAAGGAAACTGCAACATCGGTAAAAGAGCTTTATGAGCTTATTGACGGTGAAACCTTGGTTCCTCTTCCCAAGACAGGATTTACGGCAACTGCGACAAGCGGTGTTAAGAGTGCAATGCTTGCAATTGACGGAATGGGAACCTCCACATCATGGCATTCCGATGCAGATAAACAGCATCATTTCCCCATAACCTATTCAGTTGATATGGGTGATATCTACACTCTTTCCTACCTTCAGTATTCTCCCAGAGGCGGAGATGCGGAAATGATAGGCTACTGGACAGATTTTGACGTTTTCGTAAGTGCCGACGGCGAGGAATATGAACAGGTTGTTTCCCACGGAACGGTTGAGCTTACACAGAATAAAATATCATTAATAGAATTTTCCAAAACCTGCGATGTGCGCTATATTGATATTGAAATATACGACGGAAACCACGGCTATGCCGTGTGCGGCGAGCTTGACTTCCTTGTTCCCAAAAAGGAAATTGAAGCAAGAAAGAAAAATAACTATTACAAGCTCAAGATTGGCTCAAATACCGTTACAACAGTAAAGAACGGCGTTGAAACCGTAAAAGAAATTGATGTTGCACCCTACATTATGAACGGCTCTACCTTAATTCCTTTAAGAGGACTCTTGGAGGAAATGGGAGCGACCTTCACCTGGGACGGGGAAAGAAGAAAAATCGGCATAACAAAGGAAGACACCGAAATTGAGATGCAGATTTTCAATAACCTTGTTTATGTAACAAACAATATTTACGGAAGAGTAAGATACACTCTCGCAGTCGTTCCCCAGATTAAGGATTCCAGAACCTTCGTGCCCGTAAGATTTATTTCCGAACAGCTCGGCTATGAAGTGGTATGGGAAGCCGAAACTCAGTCAATTTATATTTATTAATGAAAAAATGATTAAGAAAATGCCGGAGAAATCCGGTATTTTTTACGTCTTATAACGGCATAAAACAGCCCGGGGAGAATAAAATATTTAAAAAGTCTTTACAAAATTATTACAGTGTGGTATAATCGGAAAAGTTGAGGTGATTTTTTTGAAACTCAAAAATATAAAATCAGCATTAAATAAGCGCATTATCACGCTGGTAATGACTACGGCTATTGCCCTCCTTACGGTGGCAACAGTATCCGGTTATAACTTCGGATACAACCTTTATGTTGAAGGCAGATATATAGGCTCCTTTACTTCGGAAAAAGAGGCGGGGCTTGTTGCGGCAACCATAAAGGAAAAGGACGGAATTGATATTTCTTCAACTGCAAATATTGAATTCGGAATTATGGACGATGAGCGTTTTACAAGTGTTTCGGAGGCTTGCGATAATTTCAGAAAGCAGGACGAAAGATTTATTGAAGCATATTCGTTATATCTTAATGATGAAAGGATATTTTCATCATTCTGGCTTGAGGATGCAACAAATGTGAAAAACGGATACCTTTCCCGTTTTAATGAGGAGGGTGCCGTAAGCGTAGATTTTACAAAAAAATGCGTAATAGCGAAGGAATACGTTACAAGGGATCTTATCGTATCCGGTGACGAGGCGATGGGAATTCTTGAAAAGGAAGCAGAAGTAAAGACGGTAATAAAATTAAGCTATTACGAGGCTGTTCCCTATGACACGGTTGAAATGGAAGATGAGAACCTTTATGTTGACGAAATTTTGGTTGACTGCGAGGGCGTAACAGGCGAAAAGTATGTCGAGCATACTACGGAAAAAATAAACGGTGAAACGGTTTCGGAAAGCATAACAGGTGAAACCGTGGTAACTGAAGTAAAGTCAAGGGTAATTAAAAAGGGAACAAAGCCCTATCCTGAGGGAATCGCAACGGGAACATTCAAAAATCCCGCGGAGGGAGTTCTTACATCGCCCTTCGGGCCCCGCTGGGGAAGAATGCATAAGGGAATAGATATTGCAGCACCTTCCGGCACTCCCATGTATGCATCAGACGGCGGAGTGGTAATTTACTCCGGTTGGATGAGCGGGTACGGATATCTTGTTCAGATAGACCACAAAAACGGATACACCACATACTATGCCCATTGCTCACAACTTCATGTAAATGTGGGGGATGAGGTGGCAAAAGGAGAGCTCATCGCAGATATGGGCTCAACGGGAAATTCGACGGGCCCTCACCTTCATTTTGAAGTGAGACTTGACAATGTGCCGCAGAATCCCGAAAATTATGTGAAATACAGATAAAGCAAAGCCAACTCGGGAGAGTTGGCTTTTTAATTGACATAAAGGATCTTTTATGCTATTATAAAAATAAAAGGAAGTGATGTTATGCAAAGTGCAATATGGCTTATAATTGCCGTGGTGCTTGCGGTTATTGAGGCTTCTACCGTGCAGCTTGTGTGCATATGGTTTGCTCTTGGCGCGGTTTTGGCACTGATAACTTCGGTTTTCACGGAAAACATTCTTGTTCAGGTGCTTGTATTTATTTTTTCGTCGGTGATAATGCTTGCCTTTACAAGAAAAATTGTAAACCGCCTTACAGGTTCAAAATCGGAGGCGACAAATGCGGATTCCTTAATCGGAAAAACATTTACTATATCAGAAGAGGTAAATAATGATGCGGGAACAGGCACTCTTAAAGCACGCGGAACGGTATGGAGTGTTGTGAATGTGGAAGAAGCTGTAATACCTTCGGGAACAAAGGTTATAATAGAGAAAATAGAAGGAGTTAAGCTTTTTGTTAAAAAAGTAGTATAAGGAGGATTTATTTATGGGATGGATTATTGCTTTATTGGTAATTATTGTGGCACTTATTGTTGCAAATATCAGAATTGTATCTCAGGCTCACGCATGTATTGTTGAGCGTTTCGGCGCATACAATGCAACCTGGGGTGTAGGAATACACTTTAAGGTTCCCTTTATTGACAGGGTGTCAAGAATGATAAGCTTAAAGGAACATGTTGCGGATTTTCCGCCGCAGCCCGTTATCACAAAGGATAACGTAACAATGCAGATAGATACGGTTGTTTATTATCAGATTACGGATCCCAAGCTTTTCACCTACGGGGTTGAGCGTCCTATGATGGCAATTGAAAATCTCACGGCGACAACGCTCCGTAATATCATAGGTGACTTGGAGCTTGACGAAACCTTAACCAGCCGTGACACTATAAATACAAAGATGCGTGCAATTCTTGACGAGGCAACCGATCCCTGGGGTATCAAGATAAACAGAGTTGAGCTTAAGAATATTATCCCGCCCAGAGAAATTCAGGATGCTATGGAAAAGCAGATGAAGGCTGAACGTGAACGCCGTGAAGCAATCCTCAGGGCAGAGGGTGATAAAAAGTCTGCAATTTTAATCGCAGAAGGTGAAAAGGAATCTGCTATTTTACGTGCTGATGCTAAGAAGGAAGCGGCAATCCGCGAGGCTGAAGGTCAGGCTGAAGCTATCGTAAAGGTGCAGGAGGCTATTGCTGAGGGTATCAGAAAGATTAACGAGGCTGCTCCGGGCGAGGCTTATCTTACAATGAAGTCACTGGAAGCTTTAGAAAAAGCATCCGACGGTAAAGCAACGAAGATTATTATCCCTTCGGATTTTCAGGGCATTGCAGGTCTTGCGACGGGTATAAAAGAAGTTTTGACCGATCCCAAGACAGAAAAATAAAAAATGATGCAACCTTTTAAATGTTTAAATTGTATTATATGTGAAATAATACAATAAGAAAGGAAGATTCGTATGAAAAAAATATTTGCATTGATTCTTGCATCGGTGATGGTTTTTGCGCTTGCAGCCTGCACCAGGCCCGAGGAGAATTTAACTCTCGGAGGAACACTTAAAAAGCAGTTCGTTGAAATAACCGACGGCGGAGAAACAGATCCCTATACAATTGCGGAAACATTAATGACAAACCCCGCCATTGAGTTTATGCCAATGGTTACCGAAATCGATCCCGGCATATTCTTACAGGGTTTTACCCTTGATGAGGTTACCGGTTTTGAAAAGGGTGCAATGTTCGGGCCTATGATAGGCTCAATTCCCTTTATCGGCTATATCTTCAGCTTAAGTGAGGATGCAGACATTGACGGCTTCATCAATACACTTACAGAAAATGCGGATTTAAGATGGAACATCTGCGTAAGTGCTGATGAAATGCACACGGAAAAAAGCGGAACAACCGTATTTTTCCTTATGAGCCCCCTGTCACTTGAGCAGGAAGTGCCCGAAGAAAATCAGGAAGATGTTATGGATATGCCAATAGATGAGCTTCCTGGGGATGAACCTGCAGCAATGCCTGCTGAATAAAAAAACAAAAAGCGGAAAGCCGGGCTTTCCGCTTTTTATAAAGAGACGGTGATTTTATGCTTTTTTCAGGAATACCATTTTTGTTTTACTTTTTGCCGGCAGTTCTGATTTTATACTTTATACTTCCTCAAAAAGCGAGAAACGGATGCCTGCTTTTATTCAGCCTTATTTTCTACGCCTGGGGCGAGCCCGTCTACATTTTCCTTATGATTGCATCAATTCTTTCGGGATATTTTCTTGCCCGCGGAATTGAAAAATACAGAGGGAAAGCGGCGGAAAAAATATGCTTTGTATCGGCTGTTATAATAAGTCTTTCGGCACTTGGCTTTTTCAAGTATTTTGACTTTGTGACAGGCAGCATCAATTCTCTTACTGGACTTTCTCTCCCAATCCTTAAAATTGCGCTTCCCATCGGTATAAGCTTTTATACCTTTCAGCTTTTAAGCTATGTGATTGACGTTAAAAGGGGAAACGTGCCGGCACAGAAAAATATAATTGACCTTGCCTGCTATATAACAATGTTCCCGCAGCTTATCGCAGGACCGATTGTAAGGTATTCGGACATTTTGACCGAGCTTAAGGAGCGAAACCACAGCTTTGAAGAAGCTTCCCTCGGCATAAGAAGATTTGTAACAGGCTTATCAAAAAAGGTTTTGATTGCAAATACTTTGGGCGAGCTTTGTGACGTATTTAAGGGGACAGGTGAAGCAAGTGTTGTATTTTACTGGATGTATGCCGTTTGCACCGCTTTGCAGCTCTACTTCGACTTTTCGGGCTACAGCGATATGGCGATAGGACTCGGGCATATATTCGGCTTTCACTTTATCGAAAACTTCAACTATCCCTTTATTTCAAAAAGCATAGCGGAGTTCTGGAGAAGATGGCATATGAGCCTCGGAACCTGGTTCCGCGATTATGTATATATCCCTATGGGCGGAAACAGAGTTAAAACCTTAAGGTGGCTTTTTAACATCTTAACAGTGTGGATGCTTACGGGGCTGTGGCACGGAGCGGCGTGGAACTTTGTTGTATGGGGACTTTACTTTGCCTTTTTCTTAGTTATTGAAAAGCTGTTTTTATCAAAGCTTCTTAAAAGGAGTGTGCTTTTATCCCACATCTATGTGATAATAACGGTAATAATAAGCTTTGTTATCTTTTCTGCGAAGGATTTGCCCTCGGCAGGATACGAAATAAGTGCACTTTTTGGCTTTGCAGACATTCCCTTTATTACGGGCGAAACCATATATTATCTTAAAAGCTATGGCATTTTAATCTGTCTTGCCTTAGTGGGAAGCACGCCTTTAGTGAAAACGGCGGCTGAAAAAGCGGCATTGAAATGGGAAAAGGCAGTAAACATTGCAGAGCCTTTAATTCTTTTTTTGCTTTTGGTAATTTCTGTTGCATACCTTGTTGACGGAAGCTTTAACCCGTTTTTATATTTCAGATTTTAAAGGAGGACGCTATGAATAAAAATATTAAAAACAAAATAACGGTCTTCCTTTTTGCTCTTTTTATTCTTGCCTTTTCTCTTAGTGCGATTTTTATGGAAAAGGACAGATATACCAAAAGCGAAAGAAGAGCTCTGGCGGAATTCCCCGAAATTTCGGGAGAAAGTATTTTATCGGGAGAATTTTCGTCAGAATTTGAAAAGTATGCCACGGACAATTTCCCTTTGAGGGATGTTTTCCGTAAAATTAAAAATTCATCCGAGCTTTACATTTTCGGAAAACAGGACACCAACGGACTTTACTTAAAGGACGGGCATATTTCAAAAATAGAATATCCCGAAAGCGAAAAAATGATGGAAAACGCCGCAAATAGAATTACGGCGATATATGAAACCTATCTTAAAGATACGGCAGAAAACATCTATGTTTCCGTAATACCCGACAAGGGGAAGTTTCTGGCAGAGGATAAGCTTTCGCTGGATTACGAGGGCTTTGAGGAGCGGTTCTTAGAGAAAGTTCCTTTTGCAACACCCATTACAATATCCGATTTACTGACAAAAGATGACTACTATAAAACAGACTCCCACTGGAGGCAGGAAAAAATCATTCCCGTGGCAGAAAGGCTTCTTTCGGGAATGGGAAAGAGTCTTACGGAAAGCTTTACGGAAAATAAGGTAAAGGACGATTTTTACGGTGTATATGCAGGACAGAGTGCTTTTTACAGTATAAAGGACGAAATCGTGCTTTTGGAATCGGAAAGCATAAAGGGCGCAACCGTTACAAGCTATGACACGGGAAAGCCCGTGAAAAAGGCGGTTTATACAATGGATGAGCTTGAAAGCGCAGACCCCTATGAGGTTTACCTTTCGGGAGCTGATGCCCTTCTCGTAATAGAAAATCCCGCATCGGTTGGGAAAGGGCACCTTGTGATTTTCCGCGACTCCTTCACTTCATCCCTTGCTCCTCTTTTAATATCGGAGTATGAAAAAATCACATTGGCAGACACTCGTTATATCGCTCCTTCTCTGGTTGTGAATTTTGTTGATTTTGAAGGTGCGGATGTGCTTTTCCTATACTCGACTTCTATTATAAATAACAGCGGTATGCTGAAATGATAAAAACGCCTTGAAAACCAATGTTTTCAAGGCGTTTTTATAGAGGTGGACTTTTTTGATACAAATTTTTCGGCATTGACAATGGGTGATGGAATTGATATAATATAAAATGTATTATTACAGTTTTTAAGGAGGATGACTATGGATAACAAAACGTGGTTTAAGGAAGCAAAATTCGGTATGATGATTCACTTTGGCTTATATTCCATCCTGGGAGGAGAGTGGAAGGGAAAAAGAACCGATCAGATAGGGGAATGGGCGCAGTCTTTCTTCAGAATCCCGAACAGCGAATACCACCGCCTTGCAGAAATTTTCAATCCCATATATTTCGATGCGGAAGAGTGGGTTAAAACCGCAAAGGATGCGGGAATGAAATACTTTGTAATAACAAGCAAGCACCACGACGGCTTTGCACTTTTTAAATCGGAGGCAAGCTCCTTCAACGTGGTTGATGCAACGCCTTTTAAGAGAGATATAATTGCAGAAATTGCAGAAGCTTGCTATAAACACGGCCTTAAGCTGGGACTATACTATTCTCAGGCGCTTGACTGGGCGCATCCCCACGGCTCAGGCTATAGGGCGGGCTGTTACTTAAATTGTGGCGTTATGGATTGGGGCAACACCTGGGACTTTCCTGACTTTGACAAAAAGGATTATAAAATCTGTTATGAGGAAAAAATCAAGCCTCAGGTAAAGGAAATTCTCACAAACTACGGGGACCTTTGCTTAATCTGGTTTGACACTCCAATAAATATGCCGAAGGAATTGAGCGTTGAGCTTTATGATATGGTAAAGCACTATCAGCCAGATTGCTTAATAAATTCCCGCCTCGGTCACGGCGTGTGTGACTATGAGTCGGCTGGGGATAACGAAATTCCCGAGGATAAAAAGGATATGCTTTTTGAAACCCCGGCAACGCTTAACGACACCTGGGGCTATAAATCCTTCGACCAGAACTGGAAAAGCGCAAAAGAGGTAATAAGGATTAAAAATCACTTGAATGAACGCGGAATAAACTATCTCTTGAATGTCGGGCCGGACCACCTGGGAAGATTCCCCGCTCCTGCAACGGAAATACTTCTTGAGGTCGGAAAGACAATATAAAAAATATTGCTATGGTATACTGAAAACAAAGCAAAATAAAGGAGGAATAATATATGAAAAAATTACTTGCACTGCTTATGGCAATGATGCTTATGTTCACATTTTTCGTTGTTGCCGAAGCAGAAGACGGCGCCTATACCCGCACAAGTGACTGGAAAGTCGAAATAGGCAGCGAACACGGAGGAATGTGGGCAGTTGAGCTTGCCTTTGACGGCAAAAACGACACCTACTGGCACTCCTGGTACAAGGCAGAGGGCTCTACCATAGTTGAAAAGGACCAATGTCCTCATACTATGACCGTAACCTTCCCCGAGCCTCTTGAAATCTCTATGGTTTCCTATACCCCCAGACAGGATACCAATGCGACAGGTACATGGACAAAGGCTGAAATTTACGGTTCAACCGATGGCGTGAACTTTACAAAGCTTGTTGATGAAACATACGATGTTGTAAACGGACGTAAGGAAGCAAAAACCGAAATTCCCAGAAACAGCTACAAATCAATCCGCTTTGTTACAACCGAGTCTTTAAGCGGATTTTCCACAATCGCAGAGCTTCGTTTCTATAAGGATGCACCTGTTGAAAGTGCACCTGCCGAAACGAAAATGACCAAAGTGACCTTGGAAAACGGCTGGATTGTTGAAGCATCGAGCGTATATGTACATAATTCCATAGCAAAGGCTTTCGACGGTAATCCCGCTACATACTGGCATTCAAATTATACCGTAAAGGACGGTGTGGTTGCATCCCACGACGAATGCCCCCATACTGTAATCGTGACCTTCACCGAGCCTACGGAATATTCCATGATTACTTATCTTCCCAGAAAAGATAACGGTGCGGGAATATGGAATAAGGCTGAAATTTACGGAAGTGCAGACGGTACCAATTTTACAAAATTAGTTGATGCAAAGTACAATGTTTCGGGAAGCAAAGAAATGGCTACAACCGAAATACCTCAGGCGAAATATAAGGCAATAAAAATCGTTGTAACCGACGGTGTGGTTGGTTACGCGACTGCGGCTGAAATAAACTTCCTTAATGTTGTAAAGGAAGTAAAAAAGGCTGAAAACGGCAAAATTATCCTTGAAACACTTAAGGCAGACAGCTTCACAGGCGTTACAAAAACAGAAGACGGTGTAACAACCATGGATGCCGGCGACTATTTCGAAATTGAAAGAGTTGACTTAACCGGTATGAAATCCGTAAGCTTCCTTGGTGACTCACTTATTCCCGGTGTTGAAAACGGAGACGCTTATCAGATAAGAATCGACGATCCTGATAAGGGAGATTGCCTTGGCTATGTGCTCTTTAACAAAAAGGAACTTCTTAACGCAACCTTCTCTGCAAATATCAGGGAAACAGAAGGTGTGCACGATATATACATAAAGTCAACCTACGGTCAGTTCTCCGAAAACGTTATAAGAAAGATTATTTTCTCATCAGAAACCGTTGATGAGGGTAATACTACCGTTGTTCCCGACAGTGCAATAGTTGATAACTATGCAGATACCTGGGTTGCAACAGATGCTCTCGGAAGAAAACTGGCAGACTATGAAGAAGCAGGCCCCGTAAAGGAAGGACTTCACGAGGTTTCCATGTTCTACTGGAACTGGGCACCCAACAACACAAATAATGCAAGAATTCCTTCTGAAATTGTTGCAAAGTATCCCGAAGCAAAGGACGATTATTATCACGAAGCCTGGGATACCAAGGGCAGATATTTCTGGGGCGAGCCCCTCTTTGGCTATTATACAAGCTACGACTACTTTGCATACCGCCGTCACGCGGAAATGCTTGCAAATGCAGGCGTTGACTCCATATTCCTGGATATGTCAAATGCAACATGGGCATTTGTTCCCACATCTGTTTTAATATTTGAAGCCTTTGCGGATGCAAAGGAAGCGGGTGTAAATATCCCCGAGATATACACCTGGTCAACCAATACCGATAAGGGCTTCCGCGCACTTTACCATAACATACTTTCAAATCCCAGATTCCGTGATATATGGTATGAATGGGACGGAAAACTCCTTATGTTCGGTGGAAATCCCAAGGGTGCTTATGAAAAGGCATTGAAAGAAGCTGACACAGAAACAATAAGAGTTCTTAAGGATATACTGGATATCTCCACCCACAGAGGAAATGGGGCAAGAAACATAGGAGAAGAAGCCTATGGCATCAACTGGCAGTGGCTTCAGAACTATCCCCAGACAAAGTGGAAAACAAGTGCCGATGCCGAAAGAACAGAGGCTATGACACTCGGTACAGGCATCAACCACTCTTATGTATTTGAATATGAAAAGACCGGCGTATTCTCCGATCCCTATGTTAAGGGCAGAAGCTACACCGAAGCCTTCGGCGAAGACTACAGGCCTGATGCTAAAAACCAGGGTTATTTCTTTAAAGAGCAGGCTTCCCGTGTATTTGAAGAAGATCCTATGATTGTTATCATCGACGGATGGAATGAATGGACAGCAGGAAGAAATGCCGAATATTCAGGCTTCACCAATGCTTTCGTTGATACCTACGACGAGGAAAACAGCCGTGACTTTGAGCCCAGCCGCGGCGCTCTCCGTGACGACTATTATATGCTCCTCGTAGATTTCTGCAGAAAATATAAGGGCGTTCGTCCCGCACCGCTTGCAACTGCTGAAACGGTAATTGACCTTGCGGCAGGGGATGAACAGTGGGCTTCTGTTGGCCCCGAATTCTTGAATGTGGTTGAAGGCTATGAGCGTGACCACGAGGGAAGCATAAACCCCGAAACAGGCGAGCATTTCCACTATACAACAAAGATTTCCAATCTTATAAAGAGTGCAAAGGTGGCACGCGATGCAGAAAAGCTTTACTTTACTGCAGTTTGCGAAAAGGATATTGTTAAAAACGATTCATTTATGCATCTTTATATCGATGCTGACAGAAACCGTGCAACTGGCTGGGAAGGCTATGACTATTCCTACAACGTGCTCGGCATAGGTACATTTGCTAAATATGAAAACGGTGCCTGGGTTGCACTTACAGGAACCGAAGAAGCTATAAAAGGTAAGAGAATAACAGTTTCCGTTCCGAGAGCATTAATTGGGGAGACAGGAAAAGTTGACCTTGAATTCAAGTGGGCTGACAACGTATTTGAAAATGGCGACCTTCTTCTCTTCTACGAACACGGAAGCGTAGCACCGAACGGAAGATTTAACTATCTCTACACCGAAATCGAGCAGAAGAGCTTAGATACTACAACACGCGATAACTTGTACGAGACAACAGTTCTTAAAGAAAATCACAACCGTATGAATGTAAACGGCGGTGAAATGTACGTTTACGAGCCTGATACAAGAATTACAACCGTTGTTGAAAACGGAATGTTATACATTCCCGTAATTGCGGCAGAAGAAATTTTAGGCTATGGCGAAACAAAGTATGAATTCTATCCCGAAAAGAATATGCTTCACTTAAGCAGCCACGGTCTTGAAAACTTCGAAATTACAGATTATGTATGGTCGTATACCGTACTTGGCACAAACGAAGTAAGAATTAACGGTCGTGCCGCAGCCCTTACAAACCCCGTAAAGGTTATTAACGGAATATGCTACATTCCGCTTTCCTACTTCTCCGACGTATTCGGATGGGAAGTAAAGGGAGAAAACGGAATCTGGACAGTGGCACACTACGGAGCATATGCTTCCGCTGTCGCAAAAGCGGCAGAGCTTTTATAAGAAAGGAGAAACGAATATGAAAAAATTAATATCTTTAATCCTTTCGGTTTTAATGCTTTCCTGCCTCATAATGATTCCTTCCTTTGCGGAAGAGGTCGAGGCAAAAATATGGCTTCCCGTTCTTGAAACCCTCGGTAATCACGAGGCGTGGGAGGTTGAGGTTTACTCAACCATTAACGAAAGCCGTGCATACAAGAGATTCATAATTGACGAAAACCCCGACACCTACTGGCATTCCTATTATGAAAATTCGGGAACAACCATCACCTACCGTGATGCACCTCCCCACGACATTGACATAACACTTCCCGAGGAAACGCTTATCTACGGTTTTTCATACACTACAAGACCGGGCGGTGGCTCAGGAAGCTGCACAAAGTATGAAACCTACGCCAAGGTTGGCGAAGAATGGGTTATGCTTAACAGCGGCGAAATGTCATCAACCGCAGGAACAAGAACAGTTACCTTTGCGGCAAACATTCCGGTAAAGGAATTCCGTTTCCGCTTTGTGGAATCCTCCGGCGGCTACGGAACCTGCGCAGAGCTCAACCTTCTTGCACCGCTTGAGGGCGCGCCCACAGTTCCGGCTAAAGAATATATGGAATACAGCGACAACCACGGTATTATAGAAGTTCCGAGCAGTAAAATCTCCGCATCCTGCGAAGACACCTCCTGGGGAGGAAATACCCCCGACAGAGTGCTTGACGGAACAGATAAAAACTTTTGGCAGACCGAGGCAACAAAGGAGCCCGTTGTGCTGGAGCTTGACCTTGGCGGAACCTATGCCGTAACCGATTTTGACATAACACCCCGTCAGTCAGCGGATTTTCACGGAACGTGGACAGAGTTTTCCATCTGGTCAAGTCTTGACGGTGAAAACTTTGATATGGTAGCAGACGGACTTTCCTTTGAAAAGAGCCTTGATACAAAGAGAGTAACGCTTAGCAAGGCTGTAAAGGCACGTTATATCCAGTTTGAAATAAGCGGTCACTTTGCAGAGCGTGCATCCTGCGCCGAAATAAAGGTTTATCAGGACAGAGCTGCGGCAAAGGAGCTTGAAAAGGAAAACAGGATAAAGTATGAGCTCAGAATAGGCTCAAAGGATATCATAATCGCAAAGGGAACGGCTGCACCCAGAACAGTAACCCTTGACGTTGCACCTTATATCGACGGCGGGTATACCTTAATTCCCTTAAGAGGACTTTTAGAGGAAATGGGAGCAACCATTTCCTGGGACGGGGACATCCAGATGGTAACGGTTGATACCTCTGCAATGAAAATTGAGCTTCAGATATGGAACAAGCTCGTTTTCGTTACGGGCGGTCGCTACGGAAGAATCCGTTATACATTGAACGAGCCTCCCAGAATCGTTGAGGGAAGAACCTTTATTCCTCTCCGCTTCGTATCCGAGCATCTTGGCTATAACGTAGCCTGGGACGGCGCGACACAGACGATTACCATTACAAACTATTAAGATTGATGTATCATAAAGCAGCGGCACTTAAAGTAGTGCCGCTGCTTTTTTGCACAATAACGTACACTCGTTTTTTCAACAGGTCGCTTTTGTGCAAGTTTTGTTGTTGTTATCCATTTACAAGTCTGATATTTTATGTTATACTGCGAAAAAGGAGGAATGAAATATGAAAAAAATCGTTTCAATTTTACTTTCGCTTGCTATGATGCTTTCCTGCACCTATGTTATGGCGGAAGAAACCACGCTTTATGCGACAGAGGCGACTGTACTTCACAATGTGAATAAGACCTCTGAGGGCGTAACTGCAATTTCCGTCGGTGACTACATTATGTTTGAAAATGTAAACCTCACCGACATAAAGTCCATAACCATAAAGGGAGACTCTATTGTGCACTCCGTTGAAAACGGTGATGCATATCAGCTTCGTATAGACGATCCCGAAACGGGCGACTGCCTTGGCTATGTGCTTTTCAACGAGCATAACACCGTGGACGGAACATTTTCTGCCAATATAAAAGAGGTAACAGGTTTTCATAATTTATATATAAAATCCACCTACGGCGAATTTTCCGATAACGTGATAAAAACCGTTATTCTTTCTACCGGGAAGGTGGAAAAGGAAGGGATAGTGCCCGACAGCGCGATTGTCGACAATTATGCCGACACCTGGGCAGGTACCGATGCCCTCGGCAGAAAATTAGCCGATTATGAGGAAGCGGGCGAAGTGAAGGAAGGGCTTCACGAGGTGGCTATGTTTTACTGGAACGCCTTTCCCACAAATCGCGAAACTGCAAAAATAACTTCGGAAATACTTGCAAAATATCCCGAGGCGAAGGACGACCACGCCCACAGCGGCTGGGGCACCGATGTAAGATATTTCTGGGGAGAGCCGCTTTTCGGCTTTTATAACAGCTATGACTATTTCACATACCGCCGTCACGCAGAAATGCTGGCAAATGCAGGGGTTGATGCGGTATTTTTAGATATGTCAAACTCAACAATCGCGTTCATTCCCGCAACGGTTATGATGTTTGAAGCCTTTGCCGATGCAAAAGCGTCGGGCGTTAATGTGCCTGAAATTTTCTCCTGGTCAACGGATACACGCTACGGCTTCAGGGCGATTTATCATAACATCATTGAAAATCCCAGATACCGTGACCTCTGGTACGAATGGGAAGGAAAGCCCCTCTATTACGGCGGCAATCCCAGGAATGCCTATGAACAGTACGGCAAGGGTAAGGATATTGAAACAAACAGAGTGCTTTCCGATATTGCGGAAAACTTCACCTGGCGCCGCAATGCGGAGCGTGACACCGGGGATGAGGGTATTGCGGTAGGCTGGCAGTGGCTTCAGAACTATCCTCAGACGAGATGGAAAACATCTAAAAACGCCGAAAGAACCGAGTGTGTAAGCCTCGGTACCGGCATAAACCACTCCTATGAATATGAGTATGAGAAAACAGGCGTATTTTCTGATCCCTACACCAAGGGAAGAAGCTACACCGAAGCCTTCGGCGAAGACTACAGACCGGAAGCTAAAAATCAGGGATATTTCTTCAAGGAGCAGGCATCCCGCGTGCTTGAAGAAGACCCCATGATTGTAATGGTGGACGGCTGGAACGAGTGGTCTGCGGCAAGAATGGCGTCCTACAACGGCTTTGTAAATGCCTTTGTTGATACCTTTGACGAGGAAAACAGCCGTGATATTGAGCCTGCCGGAGGTGCTCTCCGAGACGACTATTATATGCTCTTCTGCGATTTCGTAAGAAAGTATAAGGGTGTTCGTCCCGCACCTTTAGCATCTGCAGAAACAGAGATTGATATTTCGGGTGGCGACGAACAGTGGAAAAATGTTACCCCCGAATATCTTAATGTGGTTGAAGGCTATGAGCGTGACCACGAAGGAATGGTAAACGAAGAAACCGGAAAGCATTATCACTACACCACCAAAATCGGAAACCTCATAAAGAGTGCAAAGGTGGCAAGAAGTGCGGAAAAACTTTATTTCACCGCAGTTTGCGAGGAAAAAATCGAAAAGAATAACTGCTTTATGCACCTTTATATCGATATAGACAGAAACCGCGCAACAGGATGGGAAGGCTATGACTTTTCTTATAACGTGCTTTCGACAGGAACTCTTGCAAAATTTGAAAACGGACTCTGGAAGAGCATAGCAGGGGCAGAATCGGAAATTACAGACAAGCGCTTTACCGTTGCGATTCCGAGAGAGCTCCTTGGAGAAACAGTAACAGACCTCGAATTCAAGTGGGCGGATTCCGCCTTTGAAAACGGCGATATTTTAAGATTTTACGAGCACGGAAGCGTAGCACCAAACGGAAGATTTAACTATCTCTATACCGAAATCGAGCAAAAGAGCCTTGATAAGCTTACGCGTGACAATCTTTACGATACAACGGTGCTTAAGGAAAATCATAACCGTATGAACGTAAACGGCGGCGAAATGTATTTGTACGAGGCTGATACAAGGGTTAAGACCTTTACGGAAAACGGAATGCTCTATGTTCCCGTTACTGCCACCGAGGAAATTTTGGGCTACGGCGAAACCAAGTATAAGATAAATTACGAAAACAATATTATGTTCTTAAGCACCCACGGCATCGAAGGTGCCGAGATTACGGACTATGTATGGTCATACACCGTAATTGGTTTAAATGAGGTAAGAATAGGTGGAAGGGCGAAAGCTCTTACTAACCCCGTGAAAATGATAGACGGTCTTTGCTATGTGCCTCTTTCATACCTTTCCGACGTATTTGGCTGGACGGTAGAAAACGAAAACGGAATATGGACTGTATCAAAGTACGGTGCGGATAAAACCTCGGCTTTAAAGGCCGCAGAGCTTTTGTAAGAAAGGAGAATGAATATGAAAAAAATAATATCTTTAATCCTTTCAATTCTGGCTGTGGCCTCCTTTATCACTGTTCCGGTAAGTGCAAGCGTAAACGGAGCGGAAATATGGATTCCCTCTCTTTCAATGATGGACAACAGAGCTTACTGGGGCATCACGGTTTCCGATACCTTTAATAAGGACGAAAACTATATAAGACAGATAATTGATGAAGATATGTCATCCTACTGGCACAGCTATTACGAAAATCAGGGAAGCACCATAACATACAGGGAGCCCTGCCCCCACGATATTGACATAACACTTCCCGAGGAAACAAAAATTTACGGCTTTTCCTACACCACAAGACCTGACGGTACTGCAGGTATCTGCACCAAGTATGAAGCCTATGTAAAGGTTAACGGCGAATGGGTACTTATTGCCAGGGGAGATATGGACGGAAACAAAGGTACGAAAAATGTGATATTTACGGCAAACGTGCCCGTAAAGGAGTTCCGCTTCCGCATTACAGAAGGTATGGGAACCTACGGAAGCTGTGCTGACTTTAATTTCTTCAAGGAGAGAGAAGGCTCTCCGACTGTAAAGGCTGAAGAGTATCTTTCCTACAGTGAGATTAACGGAAAAGTGGAAATCCCGAAAAAGGATATGAAGGCATACTGTGAAAATCCCCACTGGAACGAATGGTCGGTAGATAAAATAACAGACGGAACCGTTGCAGGCTTCTGGCAGACCAAAGGAACGGAGGAGCCCGTGACGCTGGATGTTGACTTAGGGGCAAATTACACCGTTTCCGACATTGATATAACGCCCCGTCCCACAACGGACTATCACGGAACCTGGACAAAGTTTTCAATTGCCGTAAGCCTTGACGGTGAAAACTATGACCTTATAGCAACCGATCTTTCACTTCCGAGAAGCCTTGAACTTAAGAGGGTTGTTCTTGACGATCCTGCTGAGGCAAGGTATGTAAGGTTTGAAATAACAGAGCATCACGCCGCCTGTGCATCCTGCGGTGAAATAACCTTCTATCAGAGCAAGGACTCGGAAAAGGAAGCCGAAGAAAACAGAAAAGAAAAATACGAGCTTAAGATAGGCTCAAATGAAATAATTGTAACAAAAGGAAAGGGCGAGCCCAAAACAGTTAAGATGGATGCTGCTCCTTACATAGAAGGCGGATTTACTTTAATCCCCTTAAGAGGGATTTTAGAGGAAATGGGCGCAACCGTTTCCTGGGAAGGCGAAACCCAGAAGGTTACGGTTAAACGTAACGCCATGGAAATCGAGCTTCAGATATGGTATGACCTGGTTTATGTAACTGGAGGCAGACGCTTCGGAAGAATCCGTTATACGTTGAATGAGCCTCCCAGAATCGTTGAGGGCAGAACCTTTATCCCTCTCCGCTTCGTATCCGAGCATCTCGGCTATAACGTGGGCTGGGACGGCGCAACACAGACGATTACCATTACAAACTATTAATAAAAAGTAACATATTAAAGCGGGCAGATGTCAAATCTGCCCGCTTTGGAATAAAAAATAAAATTTTTGAAAAAATATTAAAAAAAGGCTTGACAAATCGTTTTGTTTGTGGTAATATATCCCTTGTTGCAAGGAAATGCGCCATTAGCTCAGTTGGTAGAGCACCTGACTCTTAATCAGGGTGTCCCGGGTTCGAGTCCCTGATGGCGCACCAGAAAAAAGCGTACTGAATTTTCAGTACGCTTTTTTCAGCGATATAAATTCCTGACGGAATTTGTTATATGTACTTCGTACGCGATATATCTCCGATGCGATATGTCCCTTCGGGACGAGAAAAAGGAATTTATATCATATCGCAACGAAACGAAGTGAAGTTATATCGAATTTGCGAAGCAAATATATCGCACGAGCGAGAGCGAGTATATCGCAAAAATATACTGCATCTATTATGAACGTGAAAGCAAAAAAAAGAACACATCCTTTGAGGATGTGTTCTTTTTTTGTATATTGCGACAGAAGGGACTCGAACCCTGAGAGGGCAGTGGGTGCGAAGACCGGTAAATTGCTTGCTGAATATTAAGGCCTTTCCTTGACAATTGGCTTGAAGGGTAGTACAATAAAGTTATATAGACTTAGAGAGGACAGATGTAAAATGAAAAAAATAATGACATTATTATTGGCTTTTATGTTGCTTGTATCCTGCATCGTTAATGTAAGTGCGGCAAGAATAGGAGATGTTGTAAATAAAACGGTGTACACAGACATTGTGGCAAAAATAAACGGATATGACATAGATTCTTATAATATTGACGGATACACTGTTATAGTTGCCGAGGATTTGCGAAATTATGGCTTTAATGTTGAGTGGAGAGAAGCAGAAAGAGCACTTTATATAACAAAAAACAAAGCAGCAATGTCTGTAAACAGCTCTTATACCGCAATGGAAATTCCGGCTTCTCAGCTTGGAAAAAAAGCAAACGATGTGCTTTATACCGATATAAGAACCTACATTGAAGGGGAAGCGGTAAAAAGCTATAACATAGGCGGAAAAACAGTGATATATTTTGATGAATTAAGAAGATATGGTGCTGTTAGCTATAATAATTCCGAAAGAATGCTTTCTGTAATTCTGCCCTGGCTTTACGAAAAAAATGTAACACTCTATGCTGCTGACGGAAGAACTATGACTGTAAGAGCTGCAGATATAGAGGCATATATATCTGTTGGCTGGCACATTAAACCTGTGAAAGCTCCCGCAAATACAGTACAGCATACAGCGTATAGCAGGGCCTATAATACATTATATAATGTAATCATAAGCAAAGGCGAATATGTGGGAGAAGAAAGAGTTAGTTATTTGTTGAATTATGAGATTGAGCAGATCAATATATCATTCATGACCGTTTCCGAAATCGGAATGGCGTTGGGATTCAATGGATTGATGGATGGTATGGATGTTACTGTAATGTTTATGATATACGAGGACGGCTCTGATCCTGAATGTATTATCCTTGCCCTTTATGACGAAGAAGAAATAGGACGTTTAATAGTTAGATACGAAAATTCTAAAGTGAAAGTGCTGGAAGCAGAACCTCCACTGGAAAGCTCGCCGGAAGAAATGCTTGCTTCGATGCTCAATATTTTTGATTTAATGTTGGAGGCCGAGGGCGTAAATGTTGATTTGCATACTTTCGGATTTATATACTGATAATAAAAAGCTTGCAGGTTTCTGCAAGCTTTTTTACTGTCTTTTATATCGTATCTTTTTATACTCATTCGGTGAGCAGCCCTTGAAGCGCTTGAACATTCGGTTGAAGTAGGAAACCGAGGAAAAGCCCACATCAAGGGAAATATCGGAAACGCTCATTGATGTGGAGGTGAGCAGCTTTTCCGATTTACATATTCTCACGAAATTAAGATATTCGGTAAAGGTTGAGTTTGTTGCCCTCTTAAAGAGTCGGCAGAAATAGTAGGCGTTTAAATTAAGCTGTTCGCTTAATTCTTCTAATGTAATCTGTTCGGAAAACTTTTCATCTATATAGGCAAGGGCGGGAAGCACCTTATCAACATATTTGAAATTAAAGTATGTATCCGCATTAAGAAGTATACTGTTACGGTATAAAACGCCCAAAATGCCGTGAATTCCCGCTTTTATAAAGCTCTCAAAGCCGTTGTTCTGTTCATAGCTTTCAATGAATATAAGGCGCATATAATGAGAAAGAGCCTCGTTTTCGGGAGTGTTTGCCTTAAACACCATAGAAGGGATTTCGCCCATATTTATAAAACGGTACAGATATTTACTGATGTTTTCCTTTGTTTCTATAAAGTTGATGGTGGAAAACTGAAGCATTGAGGAATAGGTGCCGTGTGCCAGTGTTTTGGTGGAGTGGGGGACACGGCTGGCAAGGTAAATGATGTCACCTTTATGTGCAATCAGCTCCTCTGTACCTGCAAGACAGTAAAACTCTCCCGATTCAATATACAAAAGCTCAATTTCGTCATGGATATGAAGGGAGCAGATATGATGCGGCTCAAGGTCTTCGTTTTGGGGATGGGGCGAATATGAAATTTTAATGGGAACATTATCTATGCTGGAGCGGATAAGCTCGTTATTCATAAGAACCCTCCTATGTCAATATTGTGCAATCAGTATACCATAGTATCTATGGAAAAGCAAGAAAAAAGAGCAAGAAAATCTTGCTCTTTTAATTATTTTATGTGCTTATCTGCAAAACGCTTCATTCGCTCAAGTGCTTTATTTATGTTGCTTATGGAATAAGCATAGGAGCAGCGGATAAAGCCCTCACCGGAATCACCGAAGGCAGAGCCTGATACAACAGCCACACGCTCCTCCAAAAGGAGTGCTTCGCAGAAATCGTCACTCTTAAGTCCCGCCTTTGAAATGTTGGGGAACACATAGAAGGCACCCAGAGGCTCAAAGCATTCAAAGCCCATTTCACGGAAGCCCGTAACCATAAGACGGCGTCTCATATTGTATTCGTTTCTCATTGCAGCAACATCTCCGTCACAGTTGCGGAGCGCTTCAATCGCCGCATACTGGCTTGTGGTGGGAGATGACATGATTCCGTACTGATGCACCTTGAGAATTAATTTCATAATTTCCTTCGGTGCACACACATATCCAAGTCTCCAGCCTGTCATTGCAAAGGCTTTGGAAAAGCCGTTGATATAAATGGTGCGCTCCTTCATACCGGGGTAGGCTGCGATGGAGGTGTGTCCTTCGGGAGTATAGTTAAGCTCGGAATAAATTTCGTCGGTCAGAACAAGGATGTCTGTATCACGAAGGAAGGCGGAAAGTGCCTCCAGGTCATCCTTTTCTAAAATTGCACCGGTGGGATTGTTGGGATAGGGGAGAATCAAAGCCTTGGTCTTCTCCGTAACTGCCGCCTTTAAGTCCTCAACCGTTAAACGGAAGTTGTTTTCTTCCTTCGTTACAATCGGAACGGGAGTTCCGCCTGCAAATAAGGTTAAAGGCTTATAGCATACAAAGCTGGGTTCGGGAATTAACACCTCGTCACCGGGATTTATTATGGAGCGTAACGCCGCATCAATAGCTTCGCTTCCGCCGACGGTAACCAAAACCTCATCCTCGGTATATGAAAGCTCATACTTTCTGTCCAGATAACGGCATATTTCCTTTCGGAGTTCAAGCAAGCCTGCATTTGCGGTGTAGTGGGTATGTCCAAGCTCCAGAGAGCGGATACCCATATCGCGGATTGAACGGGGAGTGTTGAAATCGGGCTCACCAACACCCAATGACACAACATCCTTCATTTCATTAACTACATTGAAAAGCTTTCTTATTCCTGAAGGAGGTATCTCCTGCACGGTTTTTGAAAGCAGTTTATCATAATCAAGCATAGGGCACCTCTTAAATCATCATTTCGCGGTCATCTGTCTTTACATTTTCAAAGATAATGCCTTCGCGCTTATAGGTCTTAAGCATAAAGTGTGTGGATGTGGAAATAACCGAATCCATCTGTGCAAGATGCTCGGAAACGAACATTGCAACGTCCTTTATGTTTTTGCCTTCTACGAAAACAGCAAGGTCGTATGCACCGCTCATAAGATAGAGGTGGCGTACCTGTTCATAGCAGTAGATGCGGGAAGCAATGGCGTCAAAGCCTTCGCCTGCGGAGGGAGTAACCTTAAGCTCTATCAGAGCAGTTACGGTGTCTGCGGCAACCTTATCTTCGTTTACAATGGGTTTATATCCTAAAATGATTTTTTCTTCTTCCATTTTTGCAATGGCACTTTCAACCTCTGATAATTCCATACCGGTCATTACGGCAATCTTTTCGGGGGTGATTCTGGCATCGCTCTGAAGAATATCGAGAATTCTTTTCATATAAATCTTCCTTTCGGTAAAAATAACTTATTATACATTATATACCATATACAAGAAAAAAACAAGGCTTTTTTTGGAAAATGACGAAAAATATTTCGACAAAAATAAAAAAACGACATTTCGCCGAAAATATTTCGGTGAAATGCAATAAAAAACGAAAAAATTCTGAAATATAAAAAGAACACGGAATTTTTTCCGTGTTCTTGATTGTAAAAGGAAAACCACGCGATAGTCGCGTGGTTCAGTGAAGGTTAACCGATGAACAAAAACCTCCAATGTGATATAATAAAACTGACCTGCCAGTCAAGAATAAAAATCACATTGGAGGATTTATCTATGAAAAAAGAA
>JAFQQJ010000034.1 GCA_017411325.1 Clostridia bacterium
ATATATCATCAATATATCGTTTATAAATTTTTCGGCTTTCTGGAACTTATTTACTGATTCAAATTCAAGTTCTGTGAACGAACCATCTGAAAGCAATATCTTTGCAGGTACATTTGCAACACTGATTGTTCCGTCCATAAGATCTTCAGTAAATGCAATAATATCTATCTTATTGGATTTATCACCCACATACTTAATCAAACTATCCTTAGATGTAAATGAGCAAACCTCGAATGTATTCATATGCTCAATCAAATAGTTTGTAAGATGGTTAAGATAAAGTTCGTCTGAATCAGCAATTACGATATTAATCTTTGCCATAAAAACTTACACTTCCTTTTGATTACAAAATTATCTATATTAAATACCTATCGTTGTGACAGATTATTTATATTCAAATTCATATTAAAAATCTATAATAAAAGCATTAAGCTGTTAGTTTTATCATCCCACTGCCCATAGCAAAATGCTATGGGCAATCAGGACAATTAAATCATTTTACCAAATCTTATAGAACAATCTCATAATGATCAGCGCAGCATCGCCACGTGTCATATCTTCGTCTGCATGAATTGTGTTATCTGCAGTTCTTGTTACAATATTTGCCATTGTTGTTAAAGCAATATCTTTCTCAGCCCAGTCCGCAATGCTTGAAGCATCTGTAAATGTGAGCCATTCTTCCGGCTTATCAGGAGTAATATATTTCATCTCTCTCTGAAGTACACGAGAAGCGATAGCAAGAATCTGGTCTTTTGCAATTGTTACATTTCCACGGAATGTATTATCTTCGAAACCAAGAATCATTCCGTATGCTTTTGCAGAACCTGCTGTGCCATAGAACCAGTCAGACTTCTTAACGTCAGCAAATCCGCCATCAGCATTAGGATCAACCTGTGAAAGAACTCTTAAAAGAAGTGCTGCCACTTCTGCTCTGCTGATAGAGTCTTCAGGGCTGAATTCTTTTGCAGATGTACCTTCGATGATACCTTTTGCAGCAAGAATCTTGATTGATTCTTGCATTTCTTCACTCAAGTGCTTGATATCATCGAAGTCTTTTTCATTATTAACAACCTGATATACACCACTTTCAGAAATTTTCGCTTCAATAGCACCTGTAGCCGGGTTGTATCTACCACCGACGGGATTACCGTTTTCATCAACGATAGCCATATAGCTAGAATCGCCCTTTAATCCCGGAAATGAAATTTTCACAGACTTAGTCTTGTCGGTATCAAAATTAACTGTCAGCTTTTTAGATGTCGATGTCATAGCAGAAGGATTAATTTCAATCAGCAGTTTTTCCTCTGCACCGATCATTTCGTGAATTTCATCAGTTTCATAGGAAATTCTGAAATTTTCGTCATTAACTGTAAGGACTTCTATTCCGATTGTATCAAGCTTTGTCACAAAGCCCTTATGTATTTCGATGGTTGCATTTTTACTTTTATTAAAGTTTGTATTTACAATGTACTCTTTTGTCAACTCTCTGTTTAATGTAATCCCGCTATCTGACACAGCTGCCATAAGTGACTTTTCCGTATTGGAATATTTTTTCAACTCAGACTCACTTACTGAGGACTCTTTGAGCACAAGAGTATTAGAAACCGGAGTGCTTATCTTCTTAGAGCCAATATTTGCCATCATAGTTTCTACGGATACTGCAATAGTATTTCTTGTAGACTCTTTCTTTAAGGCTGCTTTGCTTGTTCCTTTTGTTGTTTCCTTAATGTATTTTACTCCGGCAGTCACGGTCTTCTGTTCAGAGGCCCCTTTAATAGCCTTTTCGTTAAGAGTCTCTTCTGTTGCCTTATTCTCTTCTTCACTCTGCTTTGATTCATCCTTATTAGTATCAGTATTTTCTTCCTTCTTATCCCAGGACCTCATCACATAGCTATCACCATCTCCACCATTATTTTTACTATCACCGCCGTTTTTTACAACCTTCATATCATCTTTATCTATAGCTGTTGTCCCGGAAACACTTACCACAACAGTATAATCCTCCGCCGGAAGGCTGAATCCGCCAAATTCAAAAATTCCATCTTCATTATCATAGGCCGGAAAAACATCTGTGTAAATAACGCTATTCTTTTCATTATAAATTCTTATTACAATATCTTTTCCTGTAGTGCACGTTCCGGTTATCTTAATTGAATCTTTCGCCTTAAAATCACCAATAGTCGCAATCTCAACAAAAGCATTTTCAGCAAAAACATGAAAAGCAAAAAGATTAGATAAGAGCAAGATCACTACTAATAAAGCCACAATTTTTTTCAATATTAACACCTCTCATTATCTATGGGTACCGTGCCACAGAGGAACGGTACCCTATCATCACTTTTACTTCTTAATTGTGTATGTATCTGCCATTACAATAGGACTTCCGTTAATATCGGCGAATACGTCTCCGAATACGTAAATTTTTGCACTTGTGATGCCAAAGCCTTCCGCAAATTCAAACACAGGAGTGATTGTGCTATCAATATCAATCTGTATTCTCATTACGCTCACAGGAGAGCTTCCCTTATAACCAACACATACAACAGTGGGTGTAACACCATCTGCAACCAAATTATTTCCAATTTCTGCCTTCACTCTGTAGTCACCGGACTTTTCGCCGTTTGTTCTGAGAATTTCTCCATTTGAAACAGTAAATTCTCTTCCGCTGAAGTCTCCCTCCAGGATATTTTCGCACGTGTCCATAATTCCACTGCCGTTAGCAAAGGCTATATTCGAAACAGTTATTTTCGCTCCCACTGCAATTGCGGGATTATCGCCAAGTGTAATCTCAAATGTGTCGTATGCTGTCCACTTTCCTGTATATCCTGCACCGAGCATTACATCATTTCCTCCGGAAACAGATATGAAGCTTGAAATTTCAGTTGCATACAATTCTTTTTCAAGAACAGCACCTCCAAGATTTGTTGCACTTGCAAACTTAAAGATGATATTGTCCCCATTAAGAGCTTCCTTCTTTGATGAGTCTTTACCTCTTGCAACAATTCTTGTTATCGTCATCTTATCGCCGGTGATTGACCCTTCTATTTTATACTGTCCGATTACCTGCACACCACTGAATCCGTCACAAATACCCATATCATTAAAAATAATGTAAGATCCGTCAGTTGCAGTGTGATTTCCTCCGAGAGTTATAGTAAGAACTGTATTATTCTCTTTCCAGGTCGCTCTGGCATCTGTTCCTACCAAGGTAGCAATCTTAGAAAGATCAGCTACACCGTTTGTTCTGGATGAGAATGTTATCTCAATCTTTCCGTCTCCTATAAATTCCACTTTCTTTACAACAGAAACTCTGGATCCTGTAATAGCGATAGCTTCAAGATTTTTCACTTCTATTCCTGTAGCTTTGGATTTTATTCCCAAACCGGAAAGATTCAATACATCATCTTCCGTGGTAGTAGCATCTCTACCAAGAGTTATCTTAAGGATATAGTTCGCTTCTCCATCTTCAGCATCCCATGCAGCAACTACATCCTGTGCCAGGTGATTATTCTTAGTGTAAAGAGAGCCGGAAAGTTCGCCTGTAACTTCTCTATCAAATACAACCCTGATTACTTCCTTACCGTCTTCTATAGCAAGCACAGCAGACTGAACAACAGGTTCTTCGCTGTAACCATAGCTACCATCAATTACACTTTCAAGAGGATATTTAATACCTGTAGCATCGCTCCATACAGTAATTTCAAAGGTATCGCCTATATCGTAGGCAAAATCGCTTGCCGCTATATCTTCATCTGTAAGTACATAAGTGTATTTATAATCAGCCTCTACATTTTCGTTCACAGCTTTTACCAGTGTATTGAATACAACTACAATCTTATCTCCTGCTTCAGGAATACCATTTCCGTTCTTGCTGACTACTGTTGCACTCATTATTTCGGGCTTTTCACTATATCCGAAATTCCCTTCCAAGGCTACTTTTGTATCCTCCATAGTCACAGATTGTGTGGAATCATCCATAAATCCCTTGAATATGATTTCCGTAGTCTGAGGTGTTACATCAAGACCTGCATTACCAAGAATAATTTCTACCACATTTTTTGTTCCCTCAGCGTATTTAACTTCATAACCTGTTCCAAGATAGCCTGAGGTAGTTTCAACCGTACCAATTGTTACCTCTGTGTTGAATACCGCAACAATCTTATCGCCACTTTTTGCAATTCCGTCTCCTGTAGCACTTATAGCTACAACCTTAAGAACTTCAGGAGTGATAGGTGAAACAAATCCGCCTGCTATAGCAACGGAGTTTGTCACTGCCATTGTCTGTGTTGCCTTGTCGTAAATACCGTTAAGCGATATTGTGTAGCTGCCGCTTGTAAACGGACCGTGGTCTTCAGGATCCATAGCGATTTCATAGTATGTAAATCCGTTTCCGTTATCTACAAGACGATGGCTTGCTCCCGCTGAAATATCAAATGTTGTTGTAAAGCTTTCTTCCGTGGGAACAGTTACCTCTGTATTGAAGAATATTCTGATATAATCAACCTGGTTTTCAGAGAAAGCAACTGCCTTGGTTATTCTGGGTGCTATTGTATAGCCGAAAGAGCCTTCTACTGTGAGAATTGCTACCGTGGCATCAACAATATTATGTTTATCCATGATACCCTGTCCGGAAAGATTAATCTTAACCCCGTTTGCTACAACAGCATCGTCACCGACTATTATAACAAGCTTTGTGTCGTCATCTTCCCATACAAACGAAGATGTTGTACCGAAAGTAGCTCCTGCAACACCGGTAAGAATGCCTGCTTTTGTAAGATCAATATCCGCTCCGTTGGTCTGCTTATCGAATATAACCACTATCTGGTCGCCAGCTGTTGTTATTTCGTCATCAAGATCAACAGCATAAGCTCTTGTAGCTTCAGGTTTTTCAACAGTACCAAATGATCCTTCAATTGTAAGATCAGTTCCTACAGCCTCAACAATTCCATCTTTATCCATGATGCCCATAGATGAAATGTCAATACTATCATTGTTTCCGATAGTTGCACCTGCGCCTACAGTAATAATAAGTTTGGTGTTATCCTCTTCCCAGGATGCACTCGCATCGCCTAACTCTGTAAGGCCTTCAACATATGTTGCACCGTTTGTAGGTCTGTCAAACACGATAATAATAAGATCGTTTTCCGTTTTTGCAGTTCCGTCTACGTCAACTGCTTCTGCGCTGAGTGCTTCAGGTGCTGTAACAGTACCGAAGGATCCGTCAAGAGCAATATCAGCTGTATCAACATCTTCAATTCCGTAGAAATCTTTAATATTCAATGAAGAAAGGTCAATAAAATCACTTTCTGTAATAGCTGTATCACCGATAGTAATTACAAGAGCCTGGTCGCTTAACCACTCACCTGTTGCTCCGGCGAGTACGCCCGTGAAAACAGTTTCAGTTGCTCCTGTCACCTTGTTGGTAGGTGCGCTGAATAATACGTATATTTTATCGCCTGCTGTTTTTGCAGTACCGTCTACATCTTCGATAATTGCACTCACTACTACAGGAATAACTGTGCTTCCGAATGAACCTGTCAATGTTGCATCTATTGTCAAACCATTGTCATCCACATAAGTCAACACTCCATTAACTGTATCAGCAGCATCCAGTACAATCTCATATACTGTGCTATATGTGCCTGCTACAACAGTTGCTTCCAATCCACTTACTTCTATTGTATCAGGATTACCATATACAGGAGCATTGAATACGAGAACTATCTTATCTCCAGTTACCATCTCAGGCTGATCGTTACAATTAACAATTGTAGCAGACATTTCTGTTGCAGTAACTTCTTCGTAAGCCTCTTCAAGGTTTCCTATAACATCAGCTTTACTGTCTGCCATAGCCTTTCCGGAAACTGTGAAAATAGTTTCATCACCGTCAAATGTAACTTCTGCGCCATTTGCTAATCCGTGATCGTATGTAAGCGATAATGTATAAACAGTATCTGTTGTCCAGTCAGCAGAAACTACTTTGTCTGAAATATTAAGTTTTGAAACCAGGTTGTTTACAGCATCGTCTATAGGTTCAGCGAATACAAGAATGATCTTGTTTGCTTTTGCATACTCAACAGAGGCATCGTCTGCAACTGCTATCGCTGTAAATGTTATCTCTACATTCTTGATAAGCCCATCAATCGCTTCGTAAATTGCTTCTGTAAGTGCATCAACATCGTCCTGATCAGTAAGTTCTTTATTTTCATCTTTATCTACCTCTGCAAGAGCAGCTGTAAGCGTAGCAAAGGTTGCCGCAGTATAGGTATTATCTGCATTTGAGTAAGTTTTTCCAAGATTATATACCACTGTAAGATCAGCGTAATCAGCAAGAGCAGCAAGATTTAAGATTGCAGCTTCAATCTCATCGATTGCAGTGGTAATATCATCAGTATCATCTGCATAAAGCTTACTGTCTACCGCTTCAGCTGCTGTAACAGCTGCTTTAAGAGCATCAATTGTTGCCTTTGTATAGAGTCCTTCATCAGCAATATACTCATTAGCTTCTGTAATTGCTGTTTCAAGCGCCGTGTAGTCAGCATATCCAATAACAGTAACTGTAGTGCTGCAAGATGCCAATGTAGTTGAAGTCGCCACCTCAAATACGCTGATTTCAATTTCATAATCTCCCGCTTCTGCAAAAGTCACCTTAAATTTTGAAGTTGCATCCTGCATAGGAAAACCTGTTGTCGCAGGTCCAAACTGTCCCACAAGATTTCCAGTGCCGTCTTCATCCACATTCAAAGGAAGATAAGCATCTTCCATAACGCCATAATAGGTCAGGCTGTCAATATCTTCTTTTACAGCATTTTTTATCACGAACTGACCCATAACCATTTTATTCAAGTCATCATTAGCAACAGTTGTCACTGTGAAATCTTCCACATCTGTCGCATTTGTTTTTTCAACATAGAAATCGGCTGTGCCAAGAGAAGTTGATATCTCAGCCGGATTTGCTGATAAGGCAAGTACGCCTGTCGGTAAAAACATCGTCGTCATCATAGCGACCGTCAAAACTAATGACAACAACTTTTTCAATCTGAATGATTTTGTCTTCATTTAAAATTCCTCCCAGATAAAAATTAAGTATATTTTTTTAATGGTCTATCCCAAGCGATCAACCACTATCAAACCATATTAAATCTTTCATAAGCAGCTCTCCTATATCATCTGCAATAAAAATAAAATCAAGGCTCATAGCCTCTCTATATGCCTATACCACATAATTTGCCTTATGTGGTAAGTATATCAGAAAGAAGCTTGAAGATCGTGCCAAGTGCCAATTAACGGATAGGACAGAATTAAAAAAACAAAGCAAACAAAGCAAACAAAGCCAATGAATATATTTTTTAACATTGGCTTTGTTTGCTTTGCATTTCAAAAACAGCTAAATAAATCACATAAAATATTTACGTAATATTGACATTTTTGTAATTATATGTTATTATAAAATAGTCTAGATCTATATGTCTATACCACATAAGGCAAATTATGTGGTATTCTTAGCATCTTAGCAATCCCAGTTTTCGCAACAGTTTGCGATGTTCTTCTCCGCTTTCCATTGTGTAAATTCGTGTAGTATTTATGCTTGAGTGTCCCAATATATCGGCCAGACGTACAATATCTTTCTGTATTGCATAAAAAGTTCTTGCAAAAAGATGTCTGAGATTATGAGGAAAAACTTTTCTTTTTTCAACCCCGGCACTTTCACACAGTTTTTTCATTTCCGACCATATGTTGGAACGATCAATTGGATTTCCGTTTTTTGTCACAAATACAGAACCACTTGTTATTCTGTTAGCTTTAATATACTTCTTCAACATACTACAAAGTTGATTTGTAAGTATAATCACCCTAAACTTACCTTTGCAGTCAATTACAGCCTCACCATTCACTATAGCCTCAACAGTAATATGCTTCAGTTCCGATACCCTTAGTCCAAGACCGCAAATCGTCTGTATCATGAAATATAAACGTTTATTTTTTTTCGCCTTTGCTGCCATCAGAAGTTTTTCATATTCATATCTTGTAAGTTCAGTTTCCTTTCTTGCGAACATATTTTTCTGAAACTTCAATGTCTTAACCTTACATTCATGCCATCCTGCAAATACAAAAAAGCTGTTTAACGATGAAATGGCAGCATTAGTACTTGTCGGTGCATATTTAGAAACAAGTTCCTGTTTGTATTGAAGCACAAGTTGTTTTGTGACTTCTGCATTTTTCGCCCAGGCTCTGAATGCAATTACATCATGCATATATTTTTCAATTGTCGCCTCAGCTTTTTCTTCGTTTATAAGATAACTTTTGAAGCTTCGCAATAAATCATCAGTCATTTTTTTCATATAGTGCAACAACTCCTTCTTTAATTATTTTTACATTATAAGCATATATTATCCTATTACCAATATAAATAAAAAGACAATCTCTTTTCAAAAGAGATTGTCTTTTAATTTACGCCAAAGTTTTAGCTGTCTTTTTTTCGATAATCTGCATTACTGCCACAAGACCAACCAAAGCAACACCTATGGCATCTGTCACCGCACCGGGATAGATAAGCAAAAGTCCGCCGACTAAGTTCAATATTCTCTGATACCATTGCATATTTGTGAACATATAGCCTTCAAGCGAGGATGCAACCGCATAGATACCTACAAGAGATGTGATACAGATAAGAACCACCTCAAATGCCGTGGTATCAATAAAGAGCATTGCGGGATTTAAGGCAAATACATAGGGCACGATAAATGCACCGATTGCAAGCTTTGTTGCCGTAAACGCCGTTTTCATCGGATTTGCCTGTGCAATTGCCGCACCGGCATATGCCGCAAGGGCAACGGGCGGTGTAAGGTCGGCAACAATACCGAAGTAGAACACAAAGAAGTGTGCCGCAATATCAGGAACGCCCATACGAACGAGGATAGGCGCACAGGTTGCCGCCATAATGCAGTAGTTTGCAGTTGTGGGAACACCCATACCAAGCACTATGCAGCAAAGCATAGTTAAGAAGAGGGCTATAATTACATGATTTCCCGCAAGGGCAACGATTCCGTTAATCATCATATTTGCAAGCCCCGTCATTGTTATGGTTCCTGCAATGATACCTGCCACACCGCAGGCTGCCGCAACGGCAATCATTCCCTGACCGCCTGAAGCCAATGCTTCAAAGAGTCTCTTGGGGGTGATTCTGTTTCCCTTATTGAAAAGACTTACAACTATCGCCACAACAATTGCGATTGCCGCCGCATACTGGATGGAGCGCTGGCTTGTACCAACAAGATACACAAGCACAACCAGGGGCAAAAGAAGATAAATCTTTTTAAGAAGCGGTAAAAACCTGGGGAGTTCTTCACGGCTTAAGCCCTTTAAGCCTTCCTTTTTAGCCTCCAAATGAACGGAAATAAATACGCCTGCAAAATATAAAACTGCAGGAAGTATCGCTCTTACAACAATGTTACTGTAGGGAACGCCTAAATAGTCCGCCATTAAGAATGCCGCCGCACCCATAATGGGAGGCATTATCTGTCCGCCTGTTGAAGCCGAAGCCTCTGCCGCTGCCGCAAATTCAGGCTTATAGCCTGTCTTTTTCATAAGGGGAATTGTAACAGAACCGGAACCAACGGTATTTGCAACGGAAGAACCCGATACCATACCCTCCATGGCACTTGCTACAACTGCAACCTTGGCGGGACCGCCGGAGAATCCGCCTACCACGGAATTGGAAATTTTAATAAAGAAATCCGCAATTCCGGTACGCTCTAAAAAAGCACCGAAGATAATGAACACAACGATAAACTTTGAGCATACATTGATGGGGGTTGAAAGTATACCCTCTTTTCCGTAGAAAAGGTAGTGCACCGTATAGTTAAGCTTTCCTGCAAAGGAAGGGTTTGAAAGACCGAAGAAAAGTGCATATAAGATAAAGCAGCCTGCCACGATTATAATGGGAAGACCAACGCTTCGTCTGCAAACTTCACCAAGGGAGATGATTCCAACTAAACCTATTAAAATCTGATACCAGGCGAAGTTACTTCCCTGCTGGATAATGGTATAGGCATTTGCGGTAAAGTATAAAAATGCCGCCGTACCCGATATCATAAGCACTATATCATACCAGGGTATATAATTTACCCTCTGCTTACCCTTTTTGGCAGGATATACAAGATATCCTAAAAACAGGATAAATGCCACGAAGGATGTAAGACGGATTTCTTCAAGCCAGGTGGCAAAAAGAGTTACATATATGCAAAAGAGTGAAAAAATTGCAAGAATTGCACTAACGATAATTTTAGGAACGCCTTCCCAAATTCTCACGTTTGACTCACGGTCAAACTTTTTCATCACCGCATCCAAGTCCATGGGAGCATCAGGCGCAGGTGCTTTCTTTTTGAAAAACATTCAATAACCTCCCGGGATGTATATTTTGTCTTGATAAACGGCTGCGACGTTTCTGCCGCAGCCGTTATATTTTTCAAGAATTATTCTGTAACAACTTCGATTCCTTTTTCAGCGAAGTACTTTGCAGCGCCCGCATGGAAGGGAACTGTCATACCGCTTGTTGCGTTTTCGAGGCTTAATTCTGCGCCCTTTGCATTTTCAGCGGTGATTGCTTCGATATTATTGAAGATTGCAGCTGTAAGGTTGTATACATCCTCTTCTGTTGCGCTTGCACTTACTATAAGAGTTGCCTTAACTGTAACCGTTGTTACGTCAGATTCCTGACCGGCATATGTTCCTGCGGGAATTGTGTAGGTTGTGTAGAAGGGGCAGGAAGCCATAAGAGCTTCTGCAACTTCTCCGTCGATGGGAACAAGATATGCATCATTTGTTGTGCAAAGCTCGGTGATTGCGGGAGTGGGAGCACCTGCAACGATGAACGCCGCATCAATCTTTCCGTCCTTTAATGCATCTGCACTGTCAGCGAAGGACTGGTACTGAGCCTTGATGTCTTCCTCTGTAAGACCTGCTGCTGTGAGTACATCGATTGCGTTGAAGTATACGCCGGAACCGGGAGCACCGATGGAAACGGACTTACCCTTAAGGTCAGCTACGCTCCTGATTTCGGGATCCATTGTTACAAGCTGAACAGATTCTGCATAGAGACCTGCAACTGTACGGAAGGAATCAATCTTACCTTCTGTTTCAAAGGAACGTGTACCTTCCCAGGCATAAGACATAACGTCTGACTGAACTGTACCGAGCTGATAGTTGCCTGCCGCGATACCCTGGATGTTAGCCTTGGAACCGTCGGTGGAAACAACTGTTACGCCGATATTTGCATTATTCTGTATATACTGACCGAGTACGCCGCCGTAGCCGTAATATGTACCGGATGTACCGCCTGTACCCATTGTCATTTTTGTTCCGGCTGTGCCGCAAGCTGCAAGAGCAAGAACCATTGCAACAGCCATAATGATTGCCATTAACTTTTTCATTTATTATCATCCTTTCAAATTAGATGCCTTTATTTTATCATAAATATGCACCTATGTCAAACTTAAGACCTCTTTTTTGCTATCTTTAAATATTATCGACATCATAACTTTTATTTATAGTTATAGCTAAGGGTATTAAAAACATTAATGTGTTAAAAAAATAACAGAAGCAAACAGCTTCTGTTATTTTAATCTTAAAGTGTTTTTAACAGTGACTTTCCTTCATGGATTATATGCTCTGCAACGCCTTTTCTAAAGCGGGAGCTTCTTGCCTCATAGCCACCCTCGTCATAGGAATCCTTCATGGGGAAATATCCTTCATAGCCGTTGGCAAGGCCTATCGGGATAACCAGATCAAAGCCTTCTGTCTCTTTAAGGGCAAGACCGATATCGGTAAAGCCTTCACCGGGGATTGTCACAAAAGCAACCTTTCCCAAGGACACCGCATTTATGTTCATCGGAAAGCTTTCGGGGCCGTGCTCAAGCGCCACCATCCTTGCCGCCTCGGCAACAACGGTTGTAAGCATCATTCCCGAATAGGGAATTTCTGAGTCCTTGCCTGCCTTATGAAGCTCGTTTATTCTGTGAGCCTCCGCCATATCGGAAGGCTTTGGCATATTGGATGCAATTTCCACTACCTTTGCTTTGGCACTTATCTCATCCACATCCACATAGTTTACTTTGCAGAAGCACTGAAGCACACCGCCCGTAACAACATTTGCCATATGCTGTGCGTGACTATAGCCGCGGGCAACATCGTCAAAATCGTTGAACATTCCGTTAAAGTCGCCGCCCTTTGGGTTTACATTAACGTGGTTCACATCGCCCTCTGCCCCATTTACCACAATGCATAAGGAGTTATCAATAACCTTTTCAACAGTCCTTCTTGTAAGGCCGGGCCAGTCAGAAGATATTTTGCTTCCGCCAACAACATCGGGATGAGTGGTGAAGTTTGTAAAGATCAAGGTTTTGCCGTCTGTTCGGTCAAATCTTAAAACGCTTACACGCTCATCAACCTCGCCAAGGGGACTTACAATGTCCGGATTATTTACACCGGGATTGGTTTTTATGCTTCCGTCCTTCATAACATAGCGTCTGCCGAAGGATATGTTTTTAGCCTCGCCTACCCCGTAGCCCATTTTTGCATCGGTAAGGTCAGAAACGGCAAGAAGTGACACTTCTTTAAGCTTATCCTTAAGGAAAGCCATATACTTTTCTGTTTTCTCACACTTATCAACATCTTTGGTAGATGGGCCTGTGTGAGTATGTGTTGAGCATATTATAATGTTTTCAAAAGGAACGCCTGTTTCTTCTGAAATTGCCACCCTGTAATCGTCAAGTAATTCCATTCTGAGCCCGCAGTTGTCAACGGCGATAATCAAAACCGTTTCCTTGCCGTCGGAAAGCGAAAGTGCGTTTACCTCAAGGTCATCGAGTATCCCCTCAACGAATCGGGGCTTATAATAGCCCGCAATGGGTGTTCCCTCTTCGGGATTTATAACCAGTCTTCCGAAGCCTGCTTTTAAATTATTCATACTGATACCCCATTAAACTCTTACAAAGCTCTTTGTTTCGGTGGATTTATACGCCGCTTCTATAATCTTCTGGTCGTAAATTGCACTTTCGATTGATACGGGAGGAAGAGTTCCTTCCGTTATTGCATCGCAAAGACCGTCGATTTCCTTGGTGTACATATTGCCAAGCGGCACATCGGAAAGGGATACGGGTGTAAGCTCACCACGTGCCTGGCTTGCATCATAAGCGAGAGAATCGTCGCTTATTAAAATATCAACGTTACCAACCTCTGCCTGAGCGAGAGTGCCGTGAGCAACTATGCTTCCCTTTGTGCCGTAAATTTCAAGCTTTGCAACAGATGCGGCATCGGGAATGTTGAAGTTTGAATCAACATAGGCAACAGAGCCGTTATCCATTTTCATAATTACGTTGGAGGAATCGTCTACCTCATAATTAAAGGTCTGTGTCTGATTGAACGCCGCAACCTCCACCGCCTTAAGTCCTGTGATATAGTGAATAAGGTCGATTACATGGATACCCATATCAACCAGCGCTCCGCCTCCGCTTGTTGCCTTCTTCTGACGCCATGCGCCCTCTATATCGGGATACCAGCAGGTGAACTGACCGCGGATGGAAACGATTTCACCGATTTTACCTTCCTCTATAATCTCCTTGATTTTCTGATGATAGCCGTGGAAGCGCATAAGAAAGCCGATGCTTACCTTAACGCCGTTTTCCTCGCACGCCTTTTTTATTTCTTCGGCATCGGCAACGGTTAATGCAACGGGCTTTTCAAGGAGAATGTGCTTTTTTGCCTTTGCCGCCGCAATTGCCTGCTCCTTATGGAAGAAAACAGGCGAAGCGATATAAACCGCATCTATTTCATCAAGAGCTAAAACATCCTCATACTTTGTAAAAGCATATTTTGCCCCGTATTTTTCCTTACAATTTTCTGCTGCATCCTTGCTTGTATCCATAACGGCAACAAGCTCCGCCTTATCCGAAAGCATCATACCGGGAAGAGTTCTTCTGTCTGCAATTCCTCCGCAGGCAATAACGCCCCATTTAACTTTTTTCATATCTTTCCTTCCTTTCATTTAAGGATTGACCCTTTCGGGCGAAGGGTTGCTTTCGCAACCCTTCAAAGTTTTGTATTTTAAGGTTCCGGTAGACTTATTTTGTGTGTGCAGCAAGAACTTTCTTGAAGCCTTCTATGCACTTTTCAATGTGGATTTCTTCCCAGGAGGGATGTAAGAAGAGGCAAACTGTCTGTGCACGAAGAGCATGTGCATTCTTGCAGAATACCTTATCGTACTGAACAGCAGAAGGATCAGCATATTCCTTGGACTCGAAGGGGAACTTAGCTTCGCCGAAGCCGCCGTGCTCTCTGTACGCCTTTTCTTCATAAGCTTCGGGCCACTGAATTCCGTAGCAGGGAATCTTTGCTGCACCAAGCTCTTTTACGATCTGGGGAGCATCGCAGTCAAGAACTGAAAGGTCAACTAAAATGGGATACCACCAGTAAGCGTTCTTTCTTTCCTTTGTGTTTACGGGAAGCTTCTTGATTCCCTTGAGTCCTGTGAAAGCATCGTCGTACATCTTGGCATACTTGAATCTTCTTGCAAGGTTCCAGTCATCAAGTCTTGCCAGCTCGTTAATACCGATAACGGACTGCATTTCCGTCATTCTGTAGTTAAAGCCCACTCTTCTGTGGATATAAGGAAGCTTTTCTTCGAGTGCAAGCATATTCATTCTTGTCTTTACGTCGTAACCGTGGTCACGGAAGGAACGGCACTCCCAGCCTACTTCTTCGTCGTTTGTTACAACCATACCGCCTTCACCTCCGGTGGTAAAGTGCTTGCTCTGGCAGAAGGAGAAGCATCCAACGTCACCTATTAAACCTGCCTTAACGCCGTTATATTCACCGCCGAAGCACTGTGCACAGTCTTCAACAACCTTTAAGTTGTGCTTCTTTGCAACAGCTAAAATGCCGCCCATATCGGCAACAACACCATAAAGGTGAACAACCAAAATTGCCTTTGTTCTTTCTGTAATTAAGCTTTCGATGCTTTCGGGATCAAGTGTATGGTCGTCTGTTACGTCAGCAAATACGGGAATTGCACCTGCCTGAAGAACTGCGAAGGATGATGCAATGAAGGAATAGGATGTAACGATAACCTCATCGCCGGGGCCGATATTCAATGCCGCAAGTGCAATGTGAAGAGCCGCAGTACCGTTAGTGCAGGAAACTGCCATCTTGGCACCCATCCACTTTGCCCACTTTTCTTCAAATTCCATACCCTTTTTTCCTGTCCAGTAGTTAACCTTACCTGTCTTTAATACCTCTAAAACCTCGTCGTAGGACTTTTCGTTGAACTGGGGCCACATGGGAAAGCCGATTTCCTCAATACCCGCTCCGTTCATAACTATTTCTTTTTCCTTTGCCATAATAAAACACCCTTTCGTATTTGATTTGTCCAATGGCTGGACTAATTATTTCCAAAAAAATCCGCTTGAGGCATTTTTCGCCTCAATTGCGGTTTTTTTATATGCTGAAAAGCTTATCAAAGGAGTATCTCGCGCCGCCTAAGGCAACGGGATTTTCCTTTAATTCAGAATATACTATTTTTTTATTTTTTATGAGGGAAATTTCAGAAAAGCACTCCTTAACAGGGTTAAGAAACGCATCCCCTGTCTCCCTTACCGAGCCGCCGATTACGATAAGCTCGGGATCAAGCAGGTTTACGATATTGTTAATTCCGAAGGCAAGGGCACGTGCCGATTTTTTAAGTGCCTCTTTTTCCTTTTCGCCTGAAAGCTTTTTTACTTCCTTTGCAGATTTCACCCTTGTCGCATCTAAAATTGCCGGCATACTTGAATATAATTCCAGGCAACCGTATGAGCCGCATTTACAGCGCTTTCCGTTAAAGTCAACGCTGATATGACCAAACTCCCCCGCCATTCCGCTGCCGTCATAAATTTCACCGTCAATTAAAATTCCCGCACCTACACCGTCGTCAATATCAACGGATATTAAGTTTTCGGGATGCTCGTGACCGCCGAATTCCTTTTCCGCAAGGGCGATGAGCCCCGAGTTATTTTTAAGATAAATATCAACGTCGGGCAGAGCTTCTTTAATTGTGGAATAAATATCCTTTGCATCCTCTGCCGCCATAACCGTTGATGATATAAGTGTATTTGTATCAGGATCAATAACACCGGGAAGCCCGATGGTTATACCAAGTATCCTTCTTTTTCTTGATAGCCTCCCTACGGTGTGCATTACTCCCATAGCAAGGTTTTCCCCTTTTATTACGGGATGCTCAATTTTTTCAGAAAGCGTAAAATCAAGACCGTAGCAGGCAGCTTCTATCCTTGTTTTCTGAACATCAAGTCCGATGAAAAAGCCCCCGCCGGATTTTACTTTGAGCATAACGGCTTTTCTTCCGCTGCTTTTTGTATTTTTTATTCCGCACTCGGAAACAAAGCCCTCAACCATTAATTCCTCAACCAATGTAGAAACTGTGGTTGCGGAAAGGCACGTTATTTTTTTAATGTCTGCACGGGATATTTTTTTGTTTTTATGTATGAGAGAAAACACAAGTTTTATGTTGGCTTCTTTAATAAACTGCTGTGATGCCTTGTTATCCATCGTTTTCTCCCCTCTTTATTTGTCCAATGGCTGGATAAATACATTATAGCACAGAATATCGGTTTGTCAATACCTTTATCAAAGAAAGTCTTTTACGAATTCTCCGCCAGAAAATGTATATACGTACGAAAAGCCTAAATCCTTAAGCATTTTTCTGCTTTCATCAAACTGAAAATCCAGCGTTTTAACCTCGTGACTGTCGGAGGATAAAATAAGCCCTCCGCCCTCTTTACGGATGATATGAAGTAAATTTTCATAAGGATAGGGCGTTTTGCGATATCCCCTTGCTATTGCCCCGGTATTAAGCTCGAAAAGTGAGCCGCTTTTAAGTGCCTCTTTCACATATTTTTCAGAAAGCGTGAGGTATTTTTCATTATTTAAAAATCTCACTTCATCAATTTCGTCAAATTTTGTGATTAAATCGAAGTGCCCGATAATATCAGGCTTTCTTCTGTTTATATATTCGCAGAAATTATCATAGTAGTTTTCCGTAAGCTTTATTACATCGCCGTCAAAAGCTTTAAGTCCTGCCTTGAAATAATCATAGGATGAGTCTATCGGGTAATACTTACCGTCAACCAGAAAATAGTGGCAGGAACCTATTATATAGTCAAAATCAGTTCTCCTGGCAGGTGCAAACGCATCCTCTTCAACGCCGAGATATACCTCGATTTTTTCCTTGTACCTTTCCTTTAAGCGATTTACTTCTGCTCTGTATCCTTCTATATCCTTCATACAGTAGCGAAGGTCATAGGATGTATAGCCGTGGGATGAAAAGCCGATTGCTGAAAAGCCTTTATCTATTCCGTATAATACAACTTCTTCGGGAGTGTTTATTCCGTCACAAAAGGTTGAATGTGTGTGAAAATTTGATTTCATAATGTCTCCTATAAATCAAGCAATCTCTTTGCGTTAAGTGATAAGATTTTTTCCTTGTCGCTATCCTTGATAAGTGCATCGTTTACTACTCCGCCGACAAACATGGCGGGGTTACAGGTAGGATAATCCGAGCCAAAAAGGATTCTGTCCGCCGAGAAAACATCAATGGCACGTTTTAACATTCCGTAGCGGGTTATTCCCGTTCCTGACAAATCAAGATAATAGTTATCATATTTTTTTGCAAGATCGAAATGCATCATTAATGTAGGATATTCCCCGGGATGCGCCGCAACGAAGACTAAGTCGGGATGTTCTTTCACCATTTTTTCAATTCCGGTTATATTTTCAGGGATAGTGTGAAAGCTTATAACCATATTATGCTTTCCCGCCTCATTTAAGATTTCATAAAGCTTATCATCCCCGTAGTCCTTCCACCCATCCATATAAGGAATTATCTCGCCTATTAATTTTACGCCTTCCTTGTTCATACGTTTAATTTCCGAAATTGATTCTTCCGGAAAATTGGGATGAATGTGAAAACCCGGAACGTAAAAGCCCTTATAATATTCTTTAAGCTTCAGTGCTTCATCATTGTTTTCCTTTATTTTATCAAAAAGAGTTTCATATTTGTCATTATCACGACTCACAACCGAACCGCATATTTTAGATATACCAAGCCCCTTTAAGACATCCATTGAAAAAGCTGCATCCATCGGGATAAATTCCTTATGGGAGCAGATATTATTCTTTTCATCCGAAAAGGGATGGGTATGAAAATCTATTATCTCAAAAGCCATAAAAAAACCTCCGTTCCGTAATTATTATACAAAAATTACGAAACGGAGTCAACTTTTATTTGATTAAATTACGTGATTTGTTTTCCACTTTCCGTGGCGGAACCGAAGCTCAAATATAACTGTTCTTACAACCCAGTCCGATACCATTGCAATCCAGATGCTTAATACTCCTAAATCAAATGCATTGACAAGGATATATGCAAGACCTACCCTGAATGCAAACATTGACCCTGCCGCCGCTATCATTACAAAGCGTGTATCCCCTGTTCCCCTTAGGGCAGCAGCTGTTGCAAAGCTTCTCGGATAGAAGAAAACAGAAAACACGGTATAAAGAAGCAATATCTGAAGTGCCCAGGCTTCCGATGAAGGTGACACTTTGAAAAACGATATAAGCGGTTTAAACAGCGGAACGAAAATTATTGCGGAAAGCAAAACAAAAAGATGATTCATTTTCAAAATATGCTTTTTGTAGCGCACCGCTTCATTTAAGTCCCCTGCACCCATACACTGTCCCACAACCGTCATTATAAGTGCGTTAAAGCCTGCCGAAATGCCGTGAAGCACCGGGCTTATATTTCTTGCCACCTGGTCTGCATTTATGGCGTCCTTGCCAAGACCCGATACAAGCCCCGCAAGAATTAATGCACCAAGCTGAAACATTCCCTGCTCGATTCCGTTGGGAACGGAAATTTTAAGAACCCTTAAAGACATTTTAATATCAAACTCAGGTTTAATCATATGCTCTAAGCTTATGGGATTTTTCTTTGATTTAAGCATTATAAGAAGTGCAAAGCCAACTAACGCCATAGCAATAAGGGTAGAAAGAGCTGCACCCTCCACATCCATACCGATGCGGAAGATGAAAAGATACTTAAATGCCAGATTTATACCCATCATGCAGGCAGAGCTTACAAATGTGATTTTGGTTTTGCCCATAACACGAAGAAGCGACGAGCCTGCATAATAAAGTGCCACAAAGGGATAAGACATTGCCGTAACGGAAAGATATTTAAGGCTTACTGCTATCACATCTTCCTCTGCCTTTCCGAAAAAGAGGTTTATACAAAGAGCTTTTCCGAAAATCATAAAAAGCATAAAGAGAATTCCGATTCCAACCACAATCTGTATGTTGGTTTTCATTGCGCCTCTTGCATCCTTTTCATCCTTTGCCCCGATGTACTGGGCAAGCACAACGCTTCCTCCCTGGGCAAGGGCAAGGAAAAACTGCTTTGCGAAGTTGTCAATTCTGTTTACAAGGGCAACGCCCGCAAGAGCTGTTGTTCCAAGCTTTGAAGAAACCATCCAGGTGTCCGCAAAGCCGAGACCTGCCAGCATAAGCTGTTCAAAAAATATGGGCAGGAAAAACATAATAAGATATTTATTTGAAAAACGTACACCCTTTGGCTGAGCAAGTAATCCCAAAACAAAACACCTCTTTGCTAAACTCTGACTGCCTAAAATTATTCAAACATTTTGTTGATTTCACTAACTGTTTTTCTTACAAGCAAATCGCCGCCTGCGTGGCCTGACACACCGCTTGAAACGTATGCCGAATAGTGGCTTCCCGATTCAGCTTTTTCCGTGGGAAGGTAACCCTTTGCTCCACAGCAAAGCTGAATTAAAAAGGTCTGCTTTGCCTTACTTCTCGCTCTCATCTGATTCCCGTAATCAAGGAAAAGCTCATAGGGGTTTGTGGCAAAGGCAATGTTTCCGAGACGGATTATATGCACTTCAATTTCGTCAACATTTTTTGTTTCCTGGTCTTCAAATCTTGCAAGAGTACCTGCGTGAATATGAAGCTTTGCAGAATCATTAAAGTTGATTGTTCCCGTTTTGTTCTGCTCGAAATAATGCTTAATAGCTTCTTCCGCCTTGTCTTTTTCCTCGATGGTGACACGGCGAACGGGCATATCAAGCTTAAATGTCTTATGGATAAGCGTTGCTTCATCAACGTAAGAATTTACTTCTTCAAAAGCGTATTTTATTTCGTCGGAAATTCTTCTTGCCACCCTTTTACAACCGGAAACATCAAACATTGAAGGATCTTGAGTTCTTTCTATTACATAATCTCTTTCGATGTTTGGATCGTTTATGGGAGTTTCAGGCTCAACCCATCTTATCATATCACGTGGGCACTGATCGCCTGCGGCAGAGATAAGGCCGAGAACGTATATATCCTTTCCGTATTCAGCACGAAGGTATTCCTTTACCTTGCCCCAGTAGTCCGCTGAAATAAAGTTTCTGTGCTCTAATACCTGCGCAGGGCAGGCCACGTTTGCAACAACGCCGGTCAGCTTTTTATTTTTGTCATAGGTGAACAGAATTTCAATACCGGAATCGTTTCCGCCTTCAAGGGCTGTGAAGTTTGCCTTGTTGGTATCGCCCCACATCTTTGCGCTTCCGTCATCATAGCAAACTCTTCTGCACATTCCGACTGCGGCTCTTCCGAAGGCTTCTGCATACATTCCCTCATCCTTTTTGTTCCAGGCTTCAATTACCGCTTCGGCAATTTTGTCCGCAATGTAGGAATGTGCCTCTTCGTCTCTGAATATATCATCGGCAAAGGTTTTTGCAAGCTGTTCATACTTAACACCTTCAGGCGTAAATCTCTGAATACACTGAAGACCGCCGCCGAAGGTATCGCTTCTTCTTGCGTAGGAAGGAGCGGTATGGGTGTGGATTGCATTTATTATAATCTTATCAAGAGGAAGGGATATTTTACCTTCCACCCTCTCCCTTACCGAGCAAAGAAGCTGATAGCTTGTTGACACAAGATCACAGGAGCACATAACGAAGGCGTCTTCGCCGCTTTCAACGGCAAACGCCGTTACGGTTAAGGGTGACTCAACCTGATCTGATACTCTTTCATAAAACTGTCCGGCAAGGCTTACCTTTACGTCTTCGGGAATTATGCTTTTTTCGCTCCAGCCGATTTTTATCTTACTCATTTTTATTTCCTCCGTTCTTTAACGCACACGAAAAATCGTATAAGGCGTTAAATTTTTCATACTTTTCGTCAAGCACTTTATCGCGTTTTGGAGTATATACCTTTTCAAATTCAATGGTTTTTGCTGCATCATCAAGGCTTTTGATTTTGCCGTCGGAAATTGATGCAATTATGGCAGCACCTAAGCACGCCGCTTCCTTTTCCTTCGGCACCATAATGGGATAGCCCGTGATATCGGCCTGCATTTGGCACCATAGGTCGCTCTTTGAGCCTCCGCCCGTTGCAATTATTGCATCTATCACGGTTCCGTTTTCCTCTATGTACTGAAGATTTTTCTTAAGAAGGAAGCCGACGCCCTCCATTACTGCGTATGCCATGTCGTAAGCATCGTGCTCCTGACGAAGGCCCCAGAATACGCCTGTTGCACGGCTGTCAAACTCAGGAGAATTTGTGCCCACAAGATAGGGCAGAAACAAAAGGGAGTTTCTTTTTCTCTTTTTAATTTCCTCGTCAATTTCCTTAAAGGAAGAATCCTTCATACAGGTGTTTTTGAACCATTCAAGGCTTACTCCGCCGCTTTCCGCAACAGGAAGCATAATGTGAGTGTCAGGAATAAAGCCATAATGCATAGCGATTCCTCTTATATTATCGCAAGGCTCCTTTGAGAAGGTTGCCATTGCCATAACGGTACCTGTGGAAAGAGTGATTTTACCCATTTTTATGTTGCCTGTTCCAATCATTCCGGCAAAGTGGTCAAGCGTTCCCACATTTATTTTTGTAGTTTCCGTGATGCCCAGTTTTTCTGCCACATCCGCCTTGAGGCATCCTGCAACGGAGCAGGGCTCAACCAAAGGCGGAAGCTGCTCTTCGCTTATTCCGATGGCATCCGTCATTTTCTTCCAGTAGCATTTTTTATAAATATCAAAATAGAAGGAAAAGGTTGCAATAGACATATCTGAAACCTTTTTGCCGGTTAATGCAAAAATCACATAGTCCTTAAGGAGCATATAGGTTTTTGCATTTTCATAAACTTCGCTTTTATTTTTCTTAAGCCACAGAATTTTCGTTGCCGGCCAGGTGGGAAGCACCGCCTGCTGACCTGTTACACTTTCGCATTCTTCCTTTGAAAAAAGCTTTGAAAGAGCCGCACATTCCTCAACCGAACGCTCATCCATCCAGGAAATAGCATTCATCAGGGGATTTCCGTCTTCTCCCAGTACCACCAAAGATTCTGCCTGCCCGGTAAATGCCATTTCGTTTACGGATTTGATTTTGTTTTCCTTTAATATTCCGCTTAAAAGCTTAATGAGATTATTTACATACTCTTTTGCATCAAACTCCACAAAGCCCTGCTCTCTTATATAGCTTACGGGAAAGCTTTTTCTTGAGATAAGCTTCATTTCCCCATCGTAGAGCGCCGCTTTGATGTTGGTGCTTCCGAGGTCAATTCCTATGTACATAATTATCTCTCCATATTACATCACAAGCTCAATGTCCATAATTTTGCAGAAGTCCTTAATTTCCTCGGTAAAGTTTCCGTATGCAACCAGAACGTGCTGACCTGCTACATTTTCGGCAAATTCTTCAACTGTGCAGCTGTCGGGGAAAACCTCTAAGCTGGGAAGCTGGGGTGCGGGATCGTCCCATCCGTATTCGTTCCAGGCGGGAGGAGTTTTAGCCTCTGCGGTATAAACGTGCATTTTGTATTTTCCGTTTAAGTAGTAAAGTCTTGCACAGGTAACATAGCCCGTCTTTACCTTGGATACGTTAAGAAGAGAAGAATTAAGAAGACCGAATGCCGCAGGAAGAACAGTTACATCGCCGTCCGTCACAGCCTTGGGAACAAAGTCAGGCACGCCGATTAACATACTCTCTTCAAAAAATTCGTAGTATTCAAGATAAGGTACAGTCTGTCCCGATAAATACTTCATTAAAATCTGCGTTACAGCACCCATAATGTCGTTTTCGGGAATCGTTAAAACGCCGTAGTAATGCTCAAGAAGCATAAATACCATTGCGGGAGGAAAGCCTAAAAGTTTCTTCATTCCGTCAACGTCAAGAAGCGTAATTGCCTCCCAGCCGCGCTCTTTTATCTTCATACCGATGGCAAGGGCATATTTAACTCCGTTTTCTATAACTGAATCGTCGCATTCCTTGTTAAACTTCCAGTTTGCCTTTACGAAGTCAACTCCCGATTTTATATCTTCTGCCGAAAGCTTTTCGAGGTTCTGCACCATTTCAAGCATTTCAAAGGGCTCAACCTCAACGCCGATTTTACCGCGCATGGAGTTTCCTTCAAACTGTGTGCCGTAAAGAAGCATATCGCGGTAGCCCATTGTGCCTACTCTTGCGCTTCTTAATTCCTTCTTGGCGCAGGATGCCGTAAGGAAGGCATTTATCTTAGCTAAAGGATAATCCTTGCCGATTATGTTGTAAACATACTTAAATGTGTAGCCAAGCGCTTCAAAAGCAGGTCTTATTGCAGTTGTACCTGCCTGCTCTGCAGTTGTGATGATTCTGCCCTTTTCCTTCCAGCCGCAAAGCCCCCATAAAAGCATGGGAATGTGTCTGAAATTGTCGGTTACTCTTATTACGGCGTGAGTGGGAACCCAGCCCGCAACGCAGACAACCAATGCAGAAAAATCCTTATCAAGGATTTTTGCGATTGCCGCATCTGCTGTTTTATATTCAGGATCGTCAATTACAAGCCCTCCGTCATAAACCTCATAACCTAAGTTTTTAATTACGGAAAGACCCTCGTCGTGCTTCATTTCAAGTCTTTCTATGGGTGTGTTTATTTCACCGAAACAAACAAAAGCAATTTTCTTATTCATATTTTTATCTCCAATCAAGCATTAGTCAATAACTTCCACGGTCTTATTGTAGAAGGATTTAAGAGCCGCTGTTGCCATAGTATGGGAAAGAACGGTTTCTTCGGGAGTAAATAAGCCGAAGGGCACTTCCTTTCCTTCATATTCCATAATGAATGCGGCAATCTGCTGCTGAATTGCATCGGTAAAGCCGAATTCAAAGATGGGGCCTGTGATTGTGGGAATCATGGGCTTATAGCCGATTATAATACGGTTCCAGGACTGCTCCTTTCCCCAGGATGAGGTGTAATAGAAAGCATTGGCATCGTCACTTGAAAAGCGCGCACTACAATCCATACCGTAAATTTCAAAGAACCAGCGGTTTGTGGAGCCGGGGCACATTCTCTTTGTTTCAAAGGTCATGGGAATTTCGTCCCCGTCTGCATTCAATGTGGTGGTAAAAATTGTGCAGTTATCAAAGGTATCGCAAACGGCTGTGCCGCCCTTACCGTCGGGACGCTCCTTAACAATATTGGAAAAATGCGCTCTTACGGTCTTAGGCTTAAAGCCAAGGCGGAAGGGCACGTGCTGTGTGTGAATACCAAGGTCGCCGAGGCAGCCGTATTCACCGTTGAACTTAACCATTCTCTTCCAGTTGATGGGCTTATTTACGTCCATATCGCTGCAGTGGTTAAAGCCGCAGTGGATTTCAAGAATTTTGCCGAATTTGCCTTCCTTAAACCAGTTAATCATTGTCTGCATAGCAGGATAGTAGGGAAATTCGCTGCAGCAGCGAACGAAGGTTTTGGGATTTTCCTTTATGGCTTCCATAATTTTTTCATTTGCCGCTTTATCAATACCGAAGGGCTTTTCGCCGAGAAGTGCCTTTCCGCTTTTTATAATATCAATATAAAACTGCTCGTGAAGATTGTGAGGAACGGCACAGTAGATAGCGTCTATATCCTCTTTATCTAAAAGCTCCTTATAGTCTGCTACAGCGTATTTTATTTCGGGAAAATTTTCCCTGAACCAGTCCATTTCCGAGGGAACAACGGAGCATATACCAACGATTTCGGGTTTTGCAATATCCTCCTTAAGATGGCACCATCTTGCCGCCGCGGATGCAAATTCTCTTGCCATAAGTCCACAGCCGATAAGGCCGAATTTAATTGTTCTCATAAATTTACCTCTCTTAATTTAAAGCATTTCAAGGGTTATTGCATTAAAAGTCTTTAAGCAATAACCCTTGATTTTTTATTAATATCCGAAATGCTTTTCGGTCTCGGCTACTGCCTCTTCAATTATGTCAAGTCCCTTAAGTGCCGCTTCGTCGTCAAGAATCATGGGAGGAGACATACGAAGGATATGACCGGAGGGAACCCATGCAAGGCCCTTTTCGAATGCCTTCTGATAAATCATCTGACCTGCCTCTGCAAAGGGCTCCTTGGTGCCTCTGTCCTTTACGATTTCGATTGCCTGCAGGCATCCTAAAGCACGAACATCGCCGATGATGGGATGTGCCTCCATCATCTTTTCCATCTTGGCAAGCATAATCTCACCAAGGTGAGCTGAACGCTCATTAAGGTTTTCTTCTTCGATAACTCTGATGGATTCAAGAGCCGCAACACAAGCCATGGGGTTTCCGCCGTAGCTTGAGGATGCGGAAATCTTTTCGATTGCAGGAGCCAAATCCTTGGAAACTGCAAGTGCGGTTACGGGGAAGCCGTTACCGAAGCCCTTACCAAGGGTTGTAATATCAGCTGTAACATTCCAGTGATCCATTGCAAGGTACTTACCTGTTCTTGCCATACAGTTAAGAACTTCGTCGGCAAAGAGAAGGATGCCGCGCTTATCGCAAAGAGCACGAAGTGCGGGAATAAAGTCATCGGGAGGAATGATGGAGCCGCCCCAGCCCTGTACGGGTTCCAAAACGATGGCAGCCACGTTTTTACCGCCTGATGCACAAGCATTATCAAGCATACCTTCAATCATATGGATGTAAGGTGTTGAATCCTTCCATGCTTCTTCGGCTGTTCTTCCGAAAAAGTCTCTGTAAGGATTGGGACGGGGTACAAGCATAAAGCCGGGAGCTCTCATATGTGTGTCGGGGCCAACAACCGCAAGGGAGTTTGCACCGTAGGTCTTACCGTGGAAGTCTCTGAAGAAGGAAATGAATTCCTGCTTGCCTGTTGCCGCTCTTGCACAGCGAAGACCTGCTTCAACAGCGGTTGTACCTGAATCATAGAACTGGAAGCCGCCAAAACGTCCGCCTGTGATTTCGTGAAGCTTTTCAACAAGCTCCATCTTTACCTTTGTAGTAAAGTCGTGGCAGTTCATAAGCTTTTTAGCCTGCTCGGCAACAGCTTCACTGATTTTGGGATGGCAATGACCGAGACCGGTTACGTAGATACCGGATGAAAAGTCAAGATATGTATTACCGTCAACGTCGGTAAGAGTGTATCCGTAGCCGGATTCAAAGGTTACGGGAAAAAGCTTAACCTGGCTGGAATAGCCCTTCATATACTTTGCGCATCTTTCGTGATATTCAACTGATTTAGGTCCGGGAACAGTTTCTGTTACCATATGAGGAACCTTTGTAAGGTCCATTTTTGCCCAATCTTTAGCCATAATAAATTCTCCTTTTATATAAATATTATTTTCTGCCGTCAAAAAATGAAAGCTATGATATCATTATATATTAAAAAGGCACCTGTGTCAAGGATTTTCTTTGTTTTATTTTCGTTTCCTTCCGAAACGAAAGTCGTTTCTTTCGATTTCAGCAAAAATTTGCTTAAAGTTGACAAAAACGAAAGTTTGAGTTATAATCAAGTTAAGATAAAGGAGTTGTTTATATGGGAGCTGACGAAAGAAGAAACAAAATACTTGAATTACTTAACGTAAACGGAAGTGTAAGAGTCACTGAATTAAGCCGTCTTTTTGACATTTCCGAGGTTACAATCCGAACAGACCTTGCCGATATGGAATACAAAGGTCTTTTGACAAGGGTTCACGGCGGTGCCGTAAGCTCATACAAGCCTTATTACAGTATGAGTCTTAATCAGAGACTTTCCACCAACCAGTCCCAGAAGGAAGTTATTGCAAAAAAAATAGCCTCAATGATTGAAAACAACGACACCATTATGCTTAACTCCGGAACAACCACATTGATGGTTTTCCGTGCTCTTCCCCAGGATTTCAATTTAAGCATTGTTACAAATTCAATTTCCATTGCACTTGAGGGAACGGCAAACCCCAACTTTAACATAATTCTTTTGGGCGGTCTTATAAATTCCAAATATCAGTTCACCTTTGGTGACGATGCTATAAGACAGCTTAAGAGCTATCACGCCGACAAGCTCATTTTATCCGTTGACGGAATTGATGCAGAGCACGGCTTTTCCACCTATTATGACAAGGAAGCCGAAATTGACAGAATTATGCTTCAGCAGTCAAGTGTGAACATCGTTGCGGCAGACCATTCCAAGTTTGACCGCCGTGCATTTACGAAAATTTCCGACCTTTCGGTTGCCGACTATATCGTAACCGACACAGAGGTTCCGGATAAGATAAAGAGTAAGCTATCCAAACATTCAATTAAAATAGGTTAAATAAAAATCCTGAGCGAACGGCGGTACTTCTTAGGGATAAATCGCCCAAAATCCACGATTTTGGCACATTACTGTGTCAAAAAGCCTTGCAATCCGTCAAGGATTCCTTCGGCTTTTTTCCGTGTCCTGCACTCAAAATCGAGAATTTTGTGGTGCA
>JAFQQJ010000035.1 GCA_017411325.1 Clostridia bacterium
TCGCAGTTTTGGGTTAGGAATTTTTCGCCTTAGAGAAGTTAAAAAACGCAGTCATACTGGCGTATGTCTGCGTTTTTTTGCGCACTATCAGCGGAAAATAACAAGCCAAAACCGGCTTCTCCCTAAGAAGTACCGCCGAATTACAGTTCTTTTTTATACACCTTCCAAGGTAAATGGAGGTATAAAGCTTTCGTCTGCGGCTTCGCCTTCCTGAGTGAAGGCGTTTTCCATTCCCATATCACAGCAAAAGTCGATTAAAGCGTCATATTCTTCCTCTGCCACTCTGCGGCTTAAAAGAGGATGATTTAAAACCGCTTTTGTCGGAGTGTACTGACTCATTATTGAAAAGTATACGCTGTCTCCATAGGTTTCATATAAGTATTTCATAACCTTTTTGGAGTCAGAAAGATTACCCGGCATCATCATATGTCGTATCAAAACGCCCTTTTGCATCATACCGTCGGATGAGAAAACAACCTCCGGCTGCTGTCTTACCATTTCGGCAATGGCAGACTTTGCAATATCGGGATAGTCCGCAGCAGCAGAATATTCCTTTGCCAAGGCTTTCGACCAATACTTAAAATCGGGCATATAAATATCAATTAAGCCCTCAAGCTTTTTTAAGGTTTCAACCTTTTCATAGCCCCCGGAATTGTAAAGGATCGGGATATTAAGTCCCTCTTTTTTCGCCCTTGATATTACGGGGATAAGCCTTTCTGCAAAGTGTGTGGGCGTAACCAGATTGATATTTGCAGCACCCTTTTCCTTAAGCTCAAACATAATTTCAAAAAGGCGGTCGTCTGTTATCTCTTTTCCGAATTTTTCGTGGGAAATGTCGTTATTCTGACAGAAGATGCACTTTAAGTTACAGCCCGAAAAAAATATTGTTCCGCTTCCCGTATCCCCCGAAATGCAGGGCTCTTCCCAAAAGTGAAGCGCCGCACGGGAGACTTTGAACTTATCGCCCACACCGCAGATGCCAAAATTTCCTTTATCCCTTTCGGCACCGCAGTTTCTCGGGCATATATCGCACTTCATTACTGCACCTTTTTATGAGAAAGCATCCATTCATAAACGTCCTCGTTTGAAAATGCATTCTCCCAGCTGTTATGCTGAACTTTTTCATAAACAGAAAGCTTTGCATTTCCCCCTGCCGCATTTACGGCATTTACCATTTTTATGCTTTCTTCCACCTTTACAACGGGATCAAGTAAGCCGTGATGCGCCCATACCGGAACATTTTTAAGCCTTGCGGCATTCCAGTACATACCTCCGCCGCATACCGGAATAATTGCCGCAAACCACTCGGGGCGTGTCATAGCCATCTGCCAGGTGGTATAGCCGCCCATAGATGAGCCTGCAAGATAAAACCGTTCCTTATCTGTATAGCTTTCATCTCTGATAAAAGCGGTAAATTCAATTAACTGCTCGAAAATTTCAAACCAGGTATCTGCATAACACTGAGGAGAAACCACTATAAAGCGGCTTTCCTTTTTTTCTCTCAATATCCTTAAAACAAAGTGGTTTTCAATTATGCTTATGTCATTTCCTCTTCCTCCTGCACCGTGAATGTGCAAAAGCACGGGATAATGCTTTCCCTCTTCATAGCCAAGAGGATATTCTATCACATATTTTAGCTTTTTATATTCTTTAACAGCCATTTTTATTCCTCCAGAGTTATTATTGCAAAGCCGTAGGGCGGAATGTCTTCTTTAAGGATAATTTTATCTCCCGAAAGTTCAGCCTTTATGTTGTAACTGTCTATGTTTTTATATTTCTTATCAAGAACTATTTCGCCATCGAAAATAATATCCTTTGATATATTAAAGAGCGCAACGGACATTTCCTTGTCATCTTTTTTGCACACGGTATAAAGTCCCGGAGCGCCAAAAAGCATGGCAGGAAGCTTTCGTCCCTGCATTTTTTCAATGCAATTTGCAAGTTGTTTTTGTCTGAAATAGTTTCTGAAAAGACCGGGGTGCCAGCCGTTTACGGTGTAAACCGTTATGGGGACAAAGGAATAAATCATAAATTTATAGCCTTTTTCGTTTTCATAATATATTGCAGAAGGGAATTTTTCCTGCTTGTCAAAGTCATCGTGAGATGTGCCAAGCACCGATGAGCCCCTTACAAAGCTAGACAAAACCTCCGCCCCTTCTTTAAGGGAAAAGTCGTAAAACACGCCTCTTCTTTCAAAGCTTGCGGCGGTATATTGATCTTCTTTGCAAAAATATTCCGCTACGGGATTTAATTCAAGCTTTGTATAGGAGCTTATTCCCACGTCAATGCCCTTTTCAATTAAGCACTTAGCTCCCACAGCGTCGGTAATTACGCCGTTTTTAAGCATTTTTTCACTTAAATTCAAAACATTTTCTCCAAATGCGATGCTTGCAGAGTCCTCGCATCCGTAGGTGGTGGGAATGGAGTTATCAACAATCATCCATTGGCTCATGGTGGGAAGATAGTTTCTGCTTCCGTAAAGAGCAAAGGAAAAGTCCTCGCCAATGGTGGTTTTTTTATACATATCCATGTATTCCGCCACATTGAGTCCCACCGAGCGTTTTCCCGAAAAGCGTTTTTTAATTTCTTCATAGTGCTTTTCGTTTCTGCTGTGAAGGTCAACATAGCCTTTTTCATAATCGGCACTTGCGCTATAGTCAAGCATATATTTAAGTATGCCGATTTCGGGATTGTTGGCATAGCTTGCCATATCGTAAATTTCCATTTCCGATGCAGATACTATCTGACGCTGTCTCGGAATACCATCTCCCTCCGACACGCATTCCATACCGTTTGCCCAGAAGCTTTGCAATTTTATGGCTTCGATTGAAGCATTGAGGCTTCCCGCATTTTGCCAGTAGGGCGCCCCCGTAAGTCTTAAAAACGGTTCATTTTCACCTGCAATTATTTTGCAAAGCTCCAAAATGTCCACACCCTCCATAAGATAGGAGGCTGAATTTGCAGATAACCCTATTCTGACATCGGGATAGTCCTTATGAACTTCTCTTTCAATCTCCGAAGCAAAATCCTTTAATGTTTTTCCCATAACATCATCAAAAATGTTACGGTAGCGGTTAGGTTTTCCGCTTATTATATGGTTTTTAAGGATGTCTTCGGTGAATTCTTCTCCCATAGCTTCTTTCAATAAAGCCTTGTGGCGGGGGCATACGCAGGCTTTTCCTGCCAAAACCTTTCCGCCGGAAAGAGTAAAATCATCCTCGAAGAGAATAAGCTTAACTCCCGTTTCGCAAATGGTTTTAACGGTATTTATAAAGTCTTTACGAAATGCTTCGTCGGTGGGACAATAGGCAAAAACCTTCGTCCCATCCGCAAACGTTATTCTTTCGTAGCAAGAAGGTGCATCATTGTCTTTGGACCCCGGCACGCCCGTTCCTCCGTGACCAATGGAAGGAGCCATCCACGCCCCTACTTCTATTCCCTCTTTTATAAGTCTTTCTTTTGTTCTTAAAAATAAGTTAAATTCATCAGACAAGCATTTTTCGCTTCTTAAAACTCTCGGAAAAATCAGCATAGCCATATCGCATTTTGCTTTTTTAAGAGCCGATATAAGAGCAGAAAAATCTCTTTCGTTGAAGTTTCTGTTTAATACGGGAATAAGAACCTTTCTCATTTGAAATTCTCCTTTACTTAACGAAAAATTCAAAGTCTACCTTTTCTGTATTTAAGAGTCTGTACTGCCAGAAGGTGTAGGGCCCGCAGCTGCCTGAGCCGATACCGCCCACCTTGTAGTCGATTCTCACGTTGGTAAGGCCGTTCTTACGAAGTGCATCAATATGCTCTGCTTTATTCAATGTTACAGTATCGTATTCCGATACGTTGAACTCAAACACTCCGTCAGTCATAAAGGTAAGTCCCGATGCAAGAGAAAGCTTCTTTGCTCCCGTGTGGTTTCCGTGTTCCTGGGGACGGATATAGGGAACATATTCATCGCTTGCACAGCTTTCATATTCGCCGAAGGTTGTATGATTTTTAAGGTCTGCATAGTTTTCATAAGGACCGTAGCCGAAATATGTGAACTTGTCGTTTTCCGCATTTACGGCAAATTCAAAGCCGAGTCTGGGGAGACATTCCTTAAGGGCAGGACGTTTTCCTATCTCGCCTGAAAGAGATATCTTCATCATTCCGTCTTCAAAGAATTCATAGGTAAGAGTATGATCCATAAAAGGCACTCTTGAAACTGCGGCAAGTGTGCAGTTAAATACAATTTTGTTACCTGTTATCTTATAGGAATAGGTTTTCTGATGAACGTGGTCAATTTTGTTGTCATACCATGTGTGACGGATATTTCTGTCGTTATCGGTAGTTGCACGGAATACTGTCAATGCCATATCATTTGCAAGAAGTTCCTTCTTACCCTTTTTAATTGATGAAACAACACCGCGAACCTTGTTTATTGTATATTCCTTGTCGCCTGTCTTTACAACAATTTTGTTTTCTGCATCTTCTATCTTCACCTTTGCACCGGTCTTTATTTTCTTAAGCTTGACATCTAAAGGAAGCTCCGATAAGCCGTAAACGTCCTTATCCTTCATAAGGTAAACTACGATATATGCACCCATTTCCGCTTCTTTGGGGAGACGGAAAGGAATTTCAATTTCTTCTGTCTTATGGGGTGCAAGCTCTAAAAGCATAAGCTGCTCTGCAACTGTCTTTCCGTCAACATTAAGGCAAAGCTTTATGTCATATTCGGAAAGGTCTGTAAAGTCATAGCGGTTGGTAATTGCAATTTTTCCGTCTTTAAGTTCTGCCTTAAAGCCCTGATATGCATATTTTGCAGAAAGAGTACCTGCCTTATAGCTTCTGTCATAGAAGGTTAAACCGTCACAGCAGAAGTTTGAATCGTGGGTTTCCTCGCCAAAGTCACCGCCGTATTTGGGAACTCCGTTCTCAACAAAGGTATGATCGGTCCACTCCCAGATACATCCGCCTATAAAAAGGGGATGTGAATAGAATTTTTCCACATAGTCAACCATACTTCCGGGGCCGTTACCCATAGCGTGAGCATATTCGCAAAGGAAGAAAGGTCTTTCGTCTCCTGTTGCAAGTATAGCATCCATACCGGCAAGGTCTGTGTACATCTGGCTTCTTATATCAACATCGGCAACGTGCTTTATTGCAGATGCACGCTCTGAATGACGGATTCTTGAAGGATCTCTGTCCTTAATATAAGCAAGCATAGCCGCCGTATTCATACCGAAGGTGCTTTCATTACCTACCGACCAGGAGAAAATTGAAGCGTGGTTTTTGTCTCTTTCCAAGCTTCTCTCCATACGGTCAAGCATCATATCCTTCCAGTCGGGATTGTTGCTGGGCCAAAGACCGCTGTTATCATAGCCCGGCCAGGTGGCATTTCTTGCGTTGAATCCGTGCTGTTCGTCATCGTTTTCAAGCATAACGTAAAAGCCAAGCTCGTCTGTCATATTCAAAAATTCGGGTGTGGGAGGATAGTGGCTTGTTCTTACGCAGTTGATATTTAATTCCTTCATTTTAAGAAGCTCGGAATATAAATCCTCGTCTGTTTCGTACCAACCCTCGGTGGGATGGGTATCGTGGCGGTTTACGCCCTTTAATTTAACGGAAACACCATTTACGAAAAGGCCGTTTTTATTTGCCTTAACATCTCTCATACCGACACGGAAGGGTATATATTCTCTTCCCTTTTTAACAACTACGGTATAAAGATAAGGCTTTTCCGCATTCCAGAGTATGGGATTTTCTACCTTTTTTCCGAGGGAAACTCCTTCTGAAGTGAAGATTTCATAGTCAGAATGGCTTACAGTAATTTTCTTTGTATCCGCCTTTATTTCGATATCCTTAAGGTGATCCTTTTCTCTTCTTAAAAGATATACGTCGCGGAAAATACCATTGTAGCGGAAAAAGTCCTGATCCTCCAGATAGCTTGCGGCACACCACTTTAATACCTTTGCCTTTAAGTTGTTTTTGCCCTTTTTAAGATATTTTGTAATGTTAAATTCCGCCTGTAGATGGCTTCCCGTGGAATAGCCCACATAGCTGCCGTTTATGTATAAGTATAAGCAGGAGCAAACGCCTTCAAATACGATATACATCTCATCCTTTGCTTCTTCAGCTGATATTTCAAAATCCAGGCTGTATAATCCGCAGGGGTTTTTGTCGGGCACATAAGGAGGATCAACGGGATAAGGATAGTTTACGTTTGTATAGTGGGGCTTTTCATAGCCCTTTGCCTGCCAGCAGGAAGGAACGGAAATTTCATCCCATTTTTTAGCATTAAAATCTGCCTCTTCCTCTGACTCGTAATAGTTAAACTGCCAGGTGCCGTTTAAAAGTCTGTAATAGGGAGATTTATGCTTGTCAAAAGCAAGGGCGCTTTCAACCGAATCATAGGGAATGTAATAGGAACGCTGTTTTTCGCGGTTTTCCTCATAAAATTTAACATTTTCGTACTGTCTCATTTTACCGTCTCCTTTATTTGATATAGAAACTGAACTTTACATCGCCGAAGGGTACTCTGAACTTTGCGGGGAGGTCGGGACCGCAGCTTGCAGAACCGAGGCCCGATACAAAGTAGTCAATTCGAAGATTTGTGTGGTCGCTCTTTTTACCCGAAAGGTCATCCGAGTGCATCACGTCTGTAAGAGTTTTGGAATCATACTCAGATACATTAAATTCAAAACCTTCATCCGAAAGGAAGGTAAGGCCTGATCCCAATTCAAGGCTCTTTGTACCAAGGTGATTTCCGTGCTCCTGAGGAATTATGTAGTTGACATATTCTTCTTTTGCACTGCTTTCATAGGTGCCGAAAGCAACGTGGTGGCACATATCGCGGTAGCACTCAAAGGGGCCCATTCCTTTATAAGTAAAGCTTTCGTTTTTATTATTAAGCTTAAATTCAAAGCCGAATCTGGGAAGGAAATTGCGAAGTCTTTCCTGCATAAGCTTACCCCCCAGAGTTACCTTCATAAGTCCGCCTTCGAAAAATTCGTATATGAGCTTAAAGGATGCAAAGGGCATTCTTGAAACGGAGGAAAGCGAGCAATCAAATATTACCTTGTTTCCTGCAATTTCATAGCCGTAAACCTTCTGATGTGTAAAGCGGATTTTATCCGTTACCCAGTCGCCTTTGGGACGGTTGTCATTATCAACGGGGGCACGCCATACAGAAAGGAAGGAAGGCTCTGAAAGAAGCTCTTTTCCGCCCTTTTTGATGCTTATTATCATACCCTTGGACTTTTCCATTGTATAGCACATATCGCCGCTTTCAGCTATGATATCAAATTCTGTTTCCTTTAATTCTGCTGCCTTGCCCGTTTCAACCGGTATCTCTTTACAGCTTGTTTCAAGCTGCTTCATACCAACTTCTGCCCCGTCTTTAAGGAGCTGAACATTCACATATGCTCCGCACTTTGCCTCAAGCGGAATATCGAAGGGCAATTCAAGCTCGGCTGTTTCGTGGGCGGGGAGCTCTATCTTCATTATCTTTTCTTCTGTCTCGATGCCGTTTACGGTTAATGAAAGTCTTAAATCAAACTCGGAAAGGTCGGTAAAGTCATAGCGGTTGGTGATTTTAACCTTAGTGCCGTCAAGGGAAGCAGTAAAGCCCTGATATACGTGCTTAAGTTCCCAGGAACCGCCCTTATAGCTTCTGTCGTGGAATACGATACCGTCAACACACCAGTAGCTGTCGTGGGTTTCCTCACCAAAGTCCCCGCCGTATTTGGGCTTGCCGTCTTCAACAACCGTATGGTCTGCCCACTCCCAGCTGCATCCGCCTATAAATAAGGGATTTGAATAAAACTTTTCGGTGTATTCGTAAAGGTCGCCGGGGCCGTTACCCATGGATGCGGAAAATTCGCAAAGGAAGATGGGTCTGTCATCGCCCAGTGCCGCAAGGCGTTCCATCTCCGCAGGAGAAGGATACATTCTGCTTCTCACATCAACGGGCGCCATATCTCTTGCAACGTGCGCTCCTTCATAATGTACGGGACGGGAGGAATCGCGGTTCTTTGTCCAGAGAAGCATCGCTTCTGTGTTTCTTCCGTAGTTAGACTCGTTACCCATTGACCACATAATTACGGATGCTCTGTTTTTGTCACGCTCAACTGTTCGTTCAATTCTTGAAACAAGGGCTTCCTTCCACAAGGGATGATGGCTGGGCCAGATAATATCATCATCATATCCGCGGTAGGGATGTACGCTTCTTGAAATATAGCCGTGGGTTTCATAGTCCGCCTCGTCAATTACATAAAAGCCCAGCTCGTCCGTCATATCCAAAAATGCGGGTGTGGGAGGATAATGGCTTGTTCTTATGCAGTTTATGTTTAAGTCCTTCATTTTAAGAAGCTCGGCATAAACATAGTCTTCATCCATTGTCCAGCCTGTTACGGGGTGGGAATCGTGGCGGTTTACACCCTTTAATTTAACGGAAACACCGTTTATGAAAAAGCCGTTTTTGTTGGTTTCAACCGTTCTCATACCAACGCGGAAGGGAATATATTCTCTTCCCTTTTTAACGATTACGGTATAGAGATAGGGCTTTTCCGCATTCCACAAAATGGGGTGTGTAACGGTTTTTCCAAGGCTTTTTCCTTCTGCATCAAATATTTCAAAGTCAGGATGGCTTACCGTAATTTCCTTTGTGTCTGCAGTTATTTCAATATCCTTAAGGTGTCCTTTTTCTCTCTTTAAGAGATACACATCACGGAAAATACCGTTCATTCTGAAAAAGTCCTGATCCTCCAAATATGTTCCTGCGCACCACTTTAATACCTTTGCGGTAATTTCGTTTTTACCCGCCTTTACAAAAGGCGTGATATCAAACTCTGCAGTAAGGTGGCTTCCTCTTGTATAGCCTACGTATTCCCCGTTTATGTATAAATACATACAGGAGCATACACCGTCAAAAACGATGTAGGTCTCGTCCTTTGCCTCTTCTTCCGTTACATTGAATTCTCTTTTATAAAGTCCCACCGGGTTATCGTCGGGAACAAAGGGAGGATCCACCGGGAAAGGATAGTTGTAGTTTGTGTACTGATGATTATCATACCCTTCCGTCTGCCAGCAGGAGGGAACCTTTATCTTGTCCCAGGATGCGGGCTCAAATGTAAATTCACGTTCATTTTTGAAATAGCAAAAGTCCCACTTTCCGTTAAGAAGCTCATAATAAGGGGAATTTTCCTTTTTCCCCGAAAGTGCATTTTCTATTGAATCATAGGGGATATAGTAAGAACGTGCCTTTTCTCTGTTTTCTCCTAAAAAATTATAGCTTTCATACTGTCTCATTTCACCGTCTCCTTTACTTTATATAGAAGCTGTATTCAATTTCTTTATCCATTATTCTGTTCCACTCCCTGAGCATCGGGCCGCAGCTTGCAGAGCCGATTCCCGTTACCCGGTAGTCGATTCTTATGTTGGTCATTCCGTTTTTCTTTATCTCGTCTGTATGACGGGCATAGGCGAGCGTTTCCGTATCGTAGGACGAAACATTGATTTCAAAGAAGTTATCCGTCATAAAGGTAAGACCTGAATCCAATTTCAGCATCTTCGTTCTGTAGTGGTTTCCGTGCTCCTGGGGAACGGGATAGTTTACATACTCAGCATCCGCAGTTGAGCGGTAGAGTCCTACGGGTGCGTGAAGATGCATATCGCAGTAGTTTTCATAGGGGCCCATACCGAAGTAGGTAAAGCCGAGGTTTGAAACAGGGCTCTTTATTTCATAGCCGAATCTCGGAAGGAAGGTGGTGTACTCGGGCTTTACCTTTGCCTTTGTGGTAAGCTTCACCATTCCGTTTCTGAAAAATTCGTAAATTGCCGTGTATCTTATGTAGGGCGTTCTTGCTACGCCTGCAAGTGACGCATCAACGATGATTTTGTTGTCTTCGATTTTTGTATCGTAAACCTTTAAGAAGGTTTTGTTCATATTTTCAGAATGGGTGTTGTCGTTTTCAAGCTCCCAGGATTTTTTGAAATGTCTTTCGTTATCCGTTGCCGCCTTGAAGGCAGATAAGCGGAAGATGCCCGAAAGCTGTTCCATTCCGTTTTTAATCATGGATGAGAAGGTTCCGTAGTGTCTGTCGAACACATAGGTAAAGCCGTCGCCCTCAATATAAACCTTGTCGCCTTCACATATAAAGTCCGTAAACTTTGCACCGGGGCGGATTTTCTTAACCTTGCACTCTTTTATTTCAAACTGCTTCATTGCGCGTATGTCTCCGTCCTTTTCCAGGGTAAATGTCACATACGCTCCGAGGGTGCAGCTTTCGGGGAGGCTGAAAGGAAGGGTAAATTCCGTTTTTCCGTGGGGCTTGCAGGATAACTTAAATTCGCTCCGCTCCTCCACAACACCATCCACCATAAGCTCAACGGCGGCAGTAAATTCAGAAAGATTTGTGTGGCTGTAGCGGTTTTCAACGGTAATTTTATTTCCGTTTCGCTCCGCCTTCATATACTGATAGGAAAATTTAACGTTTCGGCTTCCTGCCTTGAAGCTTCTGTCGGAGAAAACAAGACCGTCAACGCAGAAGTTTCCGTCGTTGATGGTTTCGCCGAAGTCACCGCCGTAGCGGGCAACGCCGTTTGCATCCTTAACGGTGTGGTCTGCCCACTCCCATATGCATCCGCCGAGGCAGTGCTTGTATTCGTAAAACTTTTCAACATATAAATCGATTTCGCCGGGGCTGTTACCCATAGCGTGACCGTATTCGATTACAAAGTAAGGACGGCGGTCATCTGTTGCCATAATTTCGTCGATGTCCTCTAATCTCGGATACATTCTGCATCGGATGTCGGTGTCACAGTTATAGTCAACCACCCTTGCGCGCTCGTAGAATACTATTCTCGTTTTATCTCTCTTGTGACCGTAGCTGAGCATCGCATCAAAGTTGGGGCCGTAGTTACTTTCGTTACCCATTGACCACATAATTACAGAGGCGTGGTTTTTGTCACGTTCCATAAGGCGTTCGATTCGCTCCACAAACATAGGCTCCCAGTCCTTTTTATTGCAGGGCCAGGCAGGATCATTATCAAAGCCTGCACCGCTTCCGCCGATGTTTCTTGTGTTAAAGCCGTGGGTTTCAACATCCGCCTCATCCACAACGTAAAAGCCGATTTCGTCTGTCATATTAAGAAATTCAGGTGTGGGGGGATAATGGCTTGTTCTTATGCAGTTTATGTTCAAGTCCTTCATTTTAAGAAGCTCTGTGCGAAGGAAGTCCTCAGACACGTAATATCCCGTTTCAGGATGGGTGTCATGATGATTTATACCCATCATCTTTACCATACTTCCGTTTATCAAAAGCTCCCCGTCTTTGTTGATTTCTATTTCTCTCATACCAACTCGGAAGGGAATGTATTCATTTTTGTTTTTTACAACCACGGTGTAAAGATATGGCTTTTCCGCACTCCAGAGTATGGGTTTTTCAACCTTTTTACCAAGGCTCTTACCTTCTGCATCAAATATTTCAAAATCGCTATGGCTTACCGTAATTTCCTTAGTGTCTGCCGTTATTTCAATATCCTTAAGGTGTCCCTTTTCTCTTGATAAAAGATAAACGTCACGGAAAATCCCGTTCATTCTGAAGCAGTCCTGATCCTCCAAATAGCTGCCGACGCACCACTTTAACACCTTTGCCGTAACGGTATTCGTGCCCTTTTTTACGAATTTTGTTATATTGAATTCCGACTGCATTCTTGAAACCTGGGTGTAGCCCACATATTTTCCGTTTACATAAAGATACATAAAGGTGGCAACACCTTCAAACACGATGTAGGTTTCCTTACCGGCCCAGTTATCATCAATTTCAAAGGTTCTTCTGTATACTCCCATAGGGTTATCGTCGGGAACATAAGGCGGATCTACCGGAAAGGGGTAGTTAAGGTTTGTATACTGGTGACGGTCATAGCCCTGCATCTGCCAGCAGGAGGGCACGGGTGTTTTGTCCCATTCGGTAATTTCTGAAGGCTCATCAATGTCACGCTCAAAATAGCGAAAGTCCCACATACCATTTAAAAGCTTGTAATATGCCGACTCTTCCTTCTTCCCTGCAAGGGCTTTTTCCATACTTTCATAGGGAATATAATAGCTTCTTGCCTTTTCTCTGTTTTCAGATGTCTTTTTGATGTTTTCATATGTTCTTACAGCCAAAATCCGTCACTCCTTAATGTAAATTTCACTTAATTCCATTATAAACCAAACACTTTAATTATGCAATAGGATTATGTTGCGATTTCTTGCACAAAATTGCTATTTTCCATATTTCTTCACTCTGTGATATTAGTTTACCACAGAGGAATAAAAAAAGCAACCGTCAGGTTGCTTTTTTTATAACTTTTATTAAATTAAATACCTGAACAGCCGTTGCCTTAAGGTTTTTATAAGCATTTTCTTTATTCATAGCGTCAAGAAGACTGCAGGGGGCTTTAACTATGGGGAAAAAGGCGTCAATTCCGTGCTCGTTGCAAACTGCGGCATCATCAGTCACCGCCCCGGAAAAAGCTATAACAGTTTTTCCGTATTTTTTTGAAAGCTTAGCAACTCCTATGGGTGCCTTTCCCATATAGGACTGACCGTCAAGCCTTCCCTCTCCCGTTATAACAAAATCCGAATCCTTTATTTGCTCTTCAATTCCGGTTTCAGCCATTACAAGCTCTATTCCCGATTTTAATTCTCCGCCAAGGTATGCCATAAAGGCAAACCCCATTCCACCTGCGGCGCCGCTTCCCGGGTAATTACTGTCCGATTCCTTATTAAGCTTTTTTGTTAAATCAGCATAGTGCGAAAGCCATAAATCCATATCCTTAATCATATCTTCCGTCGCACCCTTCTGGGGACCGTAGATGCGGCTACAGCCATTATCTCCGCAAAGGGGATTTTTCACGTCACAGGCAATGTAAAATTCGCACTCCGAAAGACGGGAATCCTTTTCCGCATCCGATATGCTGCATATTTTTTCAAGCCCCTTTGCACCGAAGGGCACATCATTTCCCGAATCATCCGTAAACTTAAAGCCGAGAGCCTGAAGCATTCCCACACCGCCGTCATTGGTGGCACTTCCGCCGATTCCGATTACAAATTTCCGCATACCTTTGGAAAGAGCATCCTTAATCATCTCCCCTACGCCGTAGGTTGTGGTGTTAAGAGGATTTTTATCGCCGTCGGAAATAAGGGTAATTCCCGCGGCGGCAGACATTTCCATAACCGCAAGATTACGCTCCTTAATTATGCCGTAGCGCGCCTCGATGATTTCTCCTATGGGATTATGCACTAAGACAGAGACATATTCGCCAGTAGCCGATGCGACAACCGCATCAACCGTGCCTTCGCCGCCGTCAGCCAGCGGGCTTATGACAATATCAGCATCGGGATAAACCTCTTTTATTCCATCGGAAGCAGCACTTCCCGCCTCAAAGGTGGAAAGGCTTCCCTTGAAGGAATCTATGGCAATTGTAACTTTCATATTATTTCTCCTTTTTAGTTAATGTGTTTTCCTGGTTTTTGTAGATAACGAATTTGCTGAATAAAAATTCCAGTATGAAATTGGAAAGCATTGATAAAATAACAGTTATATATTCGCTTACTCCCGCCTTTTCTGCAAGATATACAAGATAAGTAGATACCGGAGTAAATACCGCGTAAAATCCCAAAAGCTTTGCCATAGCTATGGGAACATTGGCGGCGGACTTAAAGGTAAATCTTCTGTTGAAGGTGAAATTCCATACAATTGAAAGGAGAAGCGACGTAAGATACGAAAACCACTCTGGAAGAGGGAACAGTTCATTCATCAATGTAAATGAACCGATTTGTATAATTCCTGCTGAAATTGAAAAAAGCGTAAACTTAACCATTTGTATAATACTTGATTTTTTCATTTTCCTCACCTCTTTAATTATTGTGGCAACACTCTGTAAGGACGCATTCTTTGCGATGCAATCAGCGGCGTAAAGCCCTCTGCATATTTAACTCCGCACTGCGTTCCCCTCAAGGCGGCAAGCTTTCTTTGCTCTTCTATGACATCAATTCCGTCGTGGTCTTTTAGCCACTTAGCCTGACTTTCGTGGCAGGAGAGCATCTTTTCCTTTAATTCCATTTCCTCTGTTATATCCACATATTCCGTTGGGATAAAGTTCATACCCGAATCGGTATCGGAATAGTAAATGGGCGTAACTGCCGTTGCCTCCCCAAGGTGCGGCATAAAGTGCGGGCAGGATGCATCAAAGGACGCCTTAAACACTAATTTGGATGTTTCCACGTGGTCTGAGCAATAATCATTCGGTGAATGAGTGATTATGACATCAGGCTTTGCATAGCGGATAATTGCAATCATTTTACTTAACTGCTCTTCGTTTCCGCTGTTTACCGTAAGGTCACCGATGTCTGCCGAAATGAGGCGAAAGCCCGCCATATCGCAGGACTTTTTCGCTTCCTTTGCCCTTATTTCCCGAAGCTCCTCGGGCATAATTTCCATGTGCCCCATATTTCCGTTTGCAACATGGCACACAAAAACCTCGTGCCCCTGCTTTTTATATTTAATAAGTGTCCCCCCGCAGCAAAGCTCCATATCGTCGGGGTGACACATAACCGCAAGTATTCTCATAAAACCACCCTTTTCCTTTTTTAATCGCAGATATTTTTTTGATTATTTATTTTTCAGGATACTTTTTAAATTCTTCTTCTGTCCCTACAAAGACATTCATATCTATAAACCTTTCCTCCCCCGAATAGCCACTTAAAATATGATTATCGGAATATTGCCAGAATGCAACATTATAAATTTCCGGCAAAGGTTTATAAACACTTCTGTACCATAACTCACAATCGTCAAAATCCCCTTTTATTATTGAATCGTAAAGCGGCCCGCAATATATAATTGGCTTCATTCCATAATTTTCTTCAAGCATATCAACAAGAACGCGCAGTTCTTTTTTTACGTTAGGAACATCTATCGTTTTTCCTCTGTTATACTCTCCGTAAGTCTCCACATCTATAACCGGCGGAAGCATATTGTCTACTGCCTGTACTGTTTCACAAAACAACTCTCCCTGTGTTTTTCCGGATGAATCAAAGCTGAAAAAGTGATATGCGCCTATACGCATTCCCGTCTCGCCTGCAAGCTCCCAATTTCTGTCAAAAAACGGATCCTTAAATCCGGAGCCTTCGGTGCATTTAATAAATGCAAAATCAATATTCTGCCCGGCTATTTTTTCCCAGTCAATTTCTCCCTGATAATTCGATACATCAATACCGACAACAGGGTACTTTTCGGAGCCTGGATAGTTAAAATGAATCTTTCCGTTTCCGTACAGATAAGCCAGCGCAATGAATATCAAAATGATCACAAAAGCTGATGCCGGTATAAATTTTCTGTATTTCATAAAACCACCCTTTTCCTTTTTATATTAAACTATAAAATTGTAATTCAGATGCTGCTTAAAAATGTGCTTCATAGTAGTAGAAATTATCCCTTATCTTTTCAGTATAGTAGTAATTATGTTGAAAATCAGCAGAATATCCATTTCCATCTTCAACCAGCAATGACTCATCACAATATTTCACACCACACCAAATTGCTTTGGGTAAATCATCTTCCGTATAATAAAATCCATATTCCTGCGAAGACGGCGCAATCCCTTTTCCTCCATAATAAAAATCAATACCTTGTTCTAAAACAGTAACATTTTCTATTCCTCTGACAGCCATTGAGTTTGAAAAATCCTGTCTGGCAATATCTGAAATCAATGTTTGCACATTATTATTAACAATTTTAAATATTTGCTCTTTAGGGCTTTTGTCAAAGAAAATATTTTTTACCATGAAAAAAACTATTACTAATATTAAAGCACTTAATATAACTTTTATCTGTTTTTTCATAATTCATATTCCTTTCAGCATCATTCTGCAATCTTGTCGGTATTATGTCAAGCAGAAACAGCTTCTCTTTCGAGTCGATGAAGCATCGCCCCCTTAAAAATTTATCAATAATTTTTTAAGATATAAGAAAATACCGGATTTTCCTGTTCACGGCAATGTATTAAGATGATTAAACCCGGCATAAGTAAAACACAGCATAATAACTTTCAACCGTTAAAAAGCCACTTCCTGCATATATTTTCGCGGCGATACTCCCACTATGCGCTTAAACATCCTTGAAAAATATATGTAATCGGTATATCCGCATTTTTCGGAAACGGTCATCAAAGAAATGGAATTTCCATATGCGCTTATTAAATAACACGCGTGAGAAATTCTGCTTTGAGTCAAAATTTCCGTGGGGGTTTTCCCTGTTATCTTCTTGAATTGCGCACGTATATAATCCTCGCTGTATCCGCTTTTTTTAAGAAGAGCAGAAAGGTCGATATTATTGTCGCAAAAATCATTTGTTATTTTCTCCGTAATATTTGTTATTGCCGAAAGAAGCTCATTTTCAAAATTCATACGATCAAGAAGAAAGTGTGTAAAGGCACTGATCAATGTTGATATGTACTCGCTTTCAGAAAAGCGGTTGTTGTAAATCATCCTTGCAAGTGCTGCCCCTTCGCTGTTTGAATTGTCGGCAATGACAGCAGGCGTTTTCAGATTAAAAATATAATTAAACTCTCCGTTTATATAGATTCGCTCATAAATTTCATCAATGTTTGTACTGCTGTGCATCGTGCCCGGAGGGATGATTATAATTTTACCCGGAGCTGTTTCTATCTCTTTTTCGTTTGTACTAAAAATTCCCCGTCCCTTTGTGTAGACAATAATTTCAAAATTTTTATGCTTATGCGGAAGGCTTGTTGTTTTTATAAGATTTATTAAATATTTCATATCATCACCTGCATCATTATATCAAAAATCTATCTTTTGTGCAAGTTGTTTTATGAAAAAGCATAGTTGTTCATAAAATAAACTGATATAATAAATATGATTTATCCTAAATATCACACTCATTACCGGGAGGAAGAAAATGAAAACCAATAATGTCAATATGTTATCAGGTTCTGTTTTCAAAGGTTTATTATCGATGACCGTACCAATTATGATAATGAACATTATGCAAACAATGTTCAATGTTGTTGATATGTTTGTTTTAGGTAAATTCGTAAATGACTCTGCCGTTGGTGCAGTGGGAGCCTGCGGAACTCTTATTACTCTTTGCACAAGTCTTTTAATAGGTATTGCCTCGGGAGCAAATGTTGTAATTGCAAAGCACATAGGCAGCGGCGATAAGGATCGTGCTGAAAAAGCCGTTGGCTGTGCCGTGCTTTTTTCAATTACAGGCGGTATTTTACTTGCCGTTATCGGTGTCAGCTGTGCGAAAATCTTTCTTGACTTAACCAACTGCCCCGAAGAACTGATAGAACAGGCTGTAATTTATTTCAGAATATATTTCTTTGGCGTTCCCGTTGTGATGTTTTATAATTTTTGCGCCTCGATTCTCCGTTCTATAGGTGATACAAGGCGTCCCATGCTTTTTTTAATGCTTGGTGGTGTCATAAAAGTCTTATTAAACTTATTTTTTGTTACTGCATTCAATATGACCGTTGAAGGTGTTGCAATTGCCACCATTATTTCCAATACCATTGCAGGCGGACTTTGCTTTATCGTTATGCTGAGAAGCAAGGATATGATTCATTTCAATTATAAAAGAATGAGATTTTATACCTCCGAGCTTAAGCAGATGCTTTTTATCGGAATTCCCACAGGACTTCAGAGTTCGCTGTATTCTTTGGCGAATACGGTAATTGCCACCGCCGTCAACGGATTTGGCGCTGATGCGACAACAGGGCTTTCAATTGCAAACCAATTTGACGGCATACTTTATCAGATAGTACACGCACCTTCACTTGCAATTATTCCCTATGTGGCGCAAAACATTGGCGCAAAAAACATTAAAAGGGCAAAAGAAGCTGTTGCAAAATCCGTTTTAATCACAATCGCTTTCGGTGCATCGCTCGGTGCGCTGTCTGCCATCTTCTCCGCTCAGCTTTCTTCGCTTATGTCCTCTACGCCCGCTGTGATTATGTATTCACAGCAGAAAATGATTATTGTTTCGAGTACATATTTTATCTGCGGCATTAACGAAGTTTTAAGCGGCTCTCTTCGCGGAATGGGAAAACCGATAATCCCCACAATTTCGACGCTGATATTTATGTGTGTACTCAGGATTGTCTGGGTTCGCTTTGTGTTCCCCGTTTGCCCGACACTTACATTCTTGTATCTGGTATGGCCCATTGGCTGGATTTTGTGCATAGCAGTTGCCCTTAGTGTATTTTTTCCGACACTTTCAAAATTACAAAAAATATAATAAATCTGTTTTCCTGAAGAAGTTTTTCCCTTGTCAATTAAAATCAGTATAGAATTAGTGAACAATTCAGATGCCAAACTTTTTATTTCTTAACTTGTGTATAACCAAGCGAGTAATAATACAAATCGCAATAATAACCAGGGAAGCAATTATAACTTCAACAGTAATTGAGTTTACTGCAAAAAGATAGTCCGAACCACGAAAACCAGAACTTAAATATATTTTCCCACTAATAAAACACCCTATAGAATGTGACAAAATACAGATTGCATCAGCAATAAGCATATTACCAATCTTTTTTGAAAATGAATTGTAAATACCATAAAATAACGGAATACACAAAGACAAAATCAAGTCTTCAACAGGCATAAGAAAATATGTCTTTTCGGACATAGAGGTTAATTTGGAATAAATAACCCAAATTAACAATGGAATAATATTTATAATTATATTTTTAACTTTCATACTATCACCTCGCAAAACATAAGCAGGTTTGTAAACTTATTTCTTCTTTGCAGTAGTAACGGACGCAATAAGCATTCTGCGAATTGTACCGCATTTATTATTCAAATTATCGTATATTATCTTATCTATCGCATTAACCTTGAACAGAATTTCCAACCAGTATTCTGTTTCAAAACATTCTTTAAGTGCAATTTCTAATTTGTTTATAAAATCTGCTTTACTTTGTGCGTATTTTGCCTCGTGTGAATTTGCACCTATCGACGAGCAAGAACGAAGAAGTTGATTTGTAAATACCGCTCTACCTTTGATAGTATCACACACTGCTGTTGTTTCTACAGTCAACTCGACTGCTAATTCCTTAATTGTTTTATCGTTCATAATTTGTTCTTCATTCTGCGATATACCTTGCTGTGCGATATATTACTTCGCAATGCGATATGTCCCTTCGGGACGAGATAAGGAATTTATATCGCTGATTTCATCTTCGATGAAATCAGTATAGCACACACAATAAAAAAAGACAATCTCTTTTATACCCTACTGATAAAACATTGTCTATGTTTTCAATTTCTGTTTTGGCACCGACATAGTCAAGTCGGAGATACTTTTATTAAAAAGAAGACAGGTTTAAGGAACAATACCTTAAGCCTGCCTTCTTTGCCTTTTTTCCATCAGTCATACTATTTCTGCAAGAATAACCGTAATATTATCTTCTCCACCATTATTATTCGCTTTATCAACAAGCTTTTTGCACTTTTTCTTCAATGACATTTTATTTTCCATAATTTCAGATATTTCCGCATAATTCAACATATCCGTAAGTCCATCGCTGCATACCAAAAATTTATCATTCTTCTCTAAAATAATGCTATCCGTTATATATGGTTCCAAAACCATTTCTTCGCTGAAAATTCCCAAATGCTGTGTAAGCTTTGACTTTTCTTTATGAGTTCTCGCTATTTCTTCTGTAATTATTCCAAGGTTAACTAGACTTTGCGCCTGATTATGATCTTCACTCAGTTTCTTTAACTCTTTGTTCCTGTATAAAAACACTTTAGTATCCCCGATATTAGCAGCGACCGCTTCTTGTTTTTCCGAAGATATACACAACAAAGCAATGGTCGAGCCGCTTCTTTCGCCTCCGTTTTCGCTTATAAAGGAACAAATAGCATTATTAGCACTATTCATATATGCTTCCATATGTTCGCCAAATCTGTTTATTAAACTGCTGTATCTTTTTTTATAGCTTATTAATTTTTTTACTGCCAGGTATGATGCTGTTTCCCCGTATTTTTCACCTCCCATTCCGTCACAAATGCATAAAATCTGTTCTCTTTGCGATTTAAAGCAAGATTTAAGGATATTTTTTTTGTAATTCTTATTAATATGTCCATTAACATAATAATTATCCTGATTAATTTGCCTTTTCTTTCCTACCGAGGTACATAATACCGTCTTACACTTCATATTTTTCCGCCTCCGCCAACGAAATGACTATAGCGCTATGTGTGCTATAGTCATTCTTAACTTAATTATGAATATATCTGATTACTGCATTTTTAGGGTCTGTTAAATACACATCGTCCTCTACTACCACCATATCCATAAGATAACTCGGGGCAAATGTGACATCACTCCCTTTTCCGTTAATCGTTTCCGGATGCTGGTCTGCTGTAACTTTTCCGGCTAGAGTCTCTGCATTTACTGCCTGATATGCACTGTCAACAGCAACTCTTCTTACAACATTATAGTCAAGGACATACAAATATCCATTGCTATACTCTAATCTTCTCGGTTCAAAAAACATAGCGTTGGGTCCGTCGACAAACTTCGTTTTTTCGTCAGCACCAGCCAAAAGTTTCAGCTTTCCCGTTGATATATTGTAAAAATACAAAGAACCCTTCACCGTATTTCCAAGGAATATATTTCCGTTATCCTCTACAGCCAAGGCTTTTATGCCGGAGTCCAATTCCGTGATATAATTTATATCGGAAGCAGACAGATCCAACTGCCCAAGGTACGTCTTTCCCACACCGGCATTATTATATATAACGTACAGTTTTCCGTCCTTAGAAATATCAAAATCTGCAATACTGCTGTAAGTAGCCTCAGTTATAAATACCCCTTCTGCCCCTGCGTCAGTCAGTTTAACGATTCCATAGTATTTCACTCCATCAGAATTCTGGAATTCATTTGTCAACACATAAATTTCATTTTTATGACATCTGACCATATTGGCTGTTATATACACAGGTTCAAATTCAATTGTCTCACTCTTTCCATTCGCAAGAGTTCTTATCATTCCGCTATCAGCAACTATGATGTCTCCGTCAGCATTGACAGTTATACTTTCAGGATCCACGAAAGCCATTGTTGATAATCCGCTGTCATGCTTTTTTCTTTCTCCCGTTCCTGCATAAGTTTCCACTTCATATTTACCGGCATATTTTAACGTTGTATCATACACAATCATCACTGTTTTTGTGTTGTTATCCCATCCTACAACAGCATCAAGCGCTTCGGCAAATGCACGGACTGGAATATAAGTTCTGTCGTTTATAAGCATTGGTGCAACATCGGTCTGTAAAAGCTTTTGCTCCATATTTGTTCTCTTTACTCTGGAAATATTCTTATTGCCGATCTGCATACTCACTATCGTACTTTCATTCTTCAGATTCGCAGTCTGCGTTCCGCTTACCCAAATCACTTCACACCCCATAGCTTCTCCAATTGCTCTTAAAGGAAGCATTGTTCTGCCGTCGACTATAACCGGTTTATCTTCGGTATAAAGTTCTTTATTATTAATTACTACTTTTATCTCTTCGCTTGCATTAACTGTAGCAGACGTAATCAGCAAAAGCAAAGTTGCAATTACAAAAATTATTTTTTTCATTATAACACCCCACCAAGATCAATCAAAATCGATGTATATTTCCGGCATCCCTGCAGGATTATTCACAGGAGGTGTCGTAGGTACTTCAGCAGCAGGCTGCTGTATTTCAGGTTGCTGCACCTGTGGTTGCTCTACTTGAGGTTGCTGTATTTCAGGCTGCTGCACCTGTGGCTGCTCTGCTTGAGGCTGTGATTGCTGTTGAGTCTGGCCAGAAGGTTTAGTTTGTGTCGTAGGTTTCTTTGTAGATGAGCTCGGCTTAGTTGGTTCGTTCTTCTCCTCTACAAGCGGCTCTTCTGTTTTTTTTGGTTCTTCTGTAATCTCAGGTTCTTTTACTTCCTCTGGAATAGCAATCCCATATTTTTCATCAACGAATACTTCATAGGATTTTGTCAATTCACCATCGTTTACAATAAAAACCAAAAGTCTGATATAATTTGGTGATAAATCGATTGTCCCGTGAGCCTGCTCTGCATGTGTATTCATAATAAAACTATTATTTGCAGAGAACTGCTTTCCATCGTAACCACCTTCAACGACAATTTTCTCCCCGTCAAAAACGGCATCATTATATCTTTGATTTCCATCCACATAAAGACATAATAAATCATTCTGCCCGCCATCCGTTATTTCAGATTGAATTTTGTTCAACTTTTCTTTTCCAGCATCATTAATATAGATATTCATATAGCTGCAGTACTCTTCTTCGCTAATAACGTACTCGCATTTCTCAACATCTGCTCTAGTCAATGCATCATCCGAACCTTGAAGAGAATCTATCTTTACTTCACCTTTTCCTGTAATCATATGCAGAGTGGCAAGAATTTCCTGATTAGTTGCACCCAAGTCATTTTTTTCTACTGCAAAAACCTGTTCATCTTTGTTGGCATAATACTCTACACCATATGCTTCAAGTCTGGAAATGATTTTTTCATAATCTGCTTCAGTTATATTTTCGTTTACCTTAAATTCAATGGGTTCTGTTAACTCCGAAACAGAGCTTACAGCTATAGAAGGAGATACGTTTTTATTGTTCATTATAAATAACGCGCCTGCAACCGCTAATATCACAGTAGCTACAGCAGGAATAATAATTTTTGAAAGTTTTTTCGTTTTTGTTTTTCCTGTTTTTGAAGATGTATTAAATTTGGTTCTTACATCCTCCATAACCTCTGTCGCATCATCAAACCCCATAACTTCAGTCTGCTCATCCCTTAAATGCTCAGTTCTGTCAGGATTCTTACTGTTAGAAACATAGTTTACAGATTTAATATCAATAGCATCACCGCTCGGGAACATTAAAACTCCTTCGCCTTCGCTATACATAATTGCTTCAAGATCTTCTCGCATCTGAGTAGGGCTTGAATATCTGTCTTCGGGATTAAAACTGCAGGCCTTCATGGCAATTTCAGCCAATCTGCAGCCTTCTTCTACACCGGAAGGTTCCGGGAATTGATGACCGCCCATCCTCATAATAAGTGCTTTCTCCCTTGCGCTATATGAAATAGGTTCGGGATACTGTGGCATAAACGGTGCTCTGTTGTGGTTTAACAGTCTGTAAAGAACAACACCCAATGAGTACAAGTCAACACTTGAGCCGTATGGCTGACCTTTGTATACTTCAGGAGCCATATATGTCTGAGTTCCTGTCTTTGTAAGCCCTGATTGTGTTTTCTCTACTTCCTTTGCGATACCAAAGTCACCGAGTTTGAAGTCACCGCTATCTGAAATAAAAATATTTTCAGGTTTAATGTCTCTATGTATAATATTATATTTCTGGCAAAGTTCAAGAGCACGGCACATATCAATACCGAGCTTAATTACATCTCTTTTGGTTATGGATGTTGTCTTCATATAAGACATCATCGGGGTCAGGAGCTCCATTCGGATAAGGATATCCCAGCCAATACCGTCCTTATGCTTAATAACCTGATGGTCTTCGTAGCTTACAATATGGCTGTTACCTTTAAGTTTAGACATCAAAACAAATTCGCTAACGATTTTCTCAACGAACTGCTGCAGGTAACTCTCCGCACTGGTCGCATCCATTCCATCATCAAGAATACTATCAAGCTCCGCCTGATTCTTGGGAATGGTAATTGTCTTCAATGCAGCGTGGTATGTTGTACCAAAGTCCTCTCTTTCA
>JAFQQJ010000036.1 GCA_017411325.1 Clostridia bacterium
TATGGGTAGTAAGTAAAAGATGCATGGCTGGCAGGCCAATAAAAAACGCACTTGTGCGTAGCCAGTAATATTAGGGTTATACCCGAAAATGAAAAACCACCCGCTATGCGGGTGGATATTTATTTGGAGATTATTATACCCAAATTGTCAGAAATCCGTATGATGCAAAGGCCTCATCAAGGGTAAGGAATATGACGGCAACGGAAAGGATATTTGCAAGAGCCGGGGCAAATGCAGAGGATATATCGGTTGCGGTGAGCCGTACAACGGGATTGCAGTATGACGGAGAAAAGGAAGTAGAAGCATATGAATACGGCTTAGAGCAGCGAAAGAAGGGCAACGGACAGGACTTAGACCTCTTAATCGAAGCCACCGACTATCTTGACAGCATCGGGGAAAGTGGTATAATGGAAGGTGAAGAAAGACAATCGTTAAAAGAAATTCCGAGTATTGAATATCTGGAGAAAAATGCGGGAGAAATAGCAAAGCGCTCACCTGTTGAAATTCCGGAAAATGCAACATATGATATACAAGAGAAAAACGGATATAACCAGATAAAGTACACATGGGAAAGAGATGGCTATAAATATACGAGCAGATGGCATACCAGAACTCCGGGAGCACCGAAGGAACAAGGCATTTCCTGGGTTGTTGAAAGAAGGATTCCCGGAATTGGCTACGGTGAAAATCATCGCGGTGCAGTAAAAGAGGTATTAGTAGGCAAAAACTTATGGATTGCTAAGAGCGAGTGGAGAAAAGCTATAAATGCACGTCATGACGGAACAGCGACAAAACAGCAAAAGGAGTGGTTAGATAATGGACACAGGAAAGATGAATAATTATAAGTATTATGATGGTTACGAGGGTGAACCCGAAATTATATTATGCGCAAAAGATATTAATATGGAAATTTTACATATTTGGGACGGGTTTTGGGACGATATATTTGGGAATCCTCCAGATGATGGCAGAGGCTGGATTGGGTTTACAAGAGATTACAACCAGTGTGAAGGGGCATTCGATACAGAGGGAGAAGGTTTTGTTACAAATCTGTATGAATATGCTAAGGATTTAATTAGCTATAAAGTTAAAGAATTTGACTTCAAAGAAACATATGCAGTATATGATTTGCTCTGTTCTTGGTTTGAAGAGGCTATACAGAGGGGGTGCAAATCAATTGCAGTAAAAATTAATTAGTTGAATAAGATATAATTGATTTTAATGGCAAAAAAGGACGCATCCTGCGTCCTTTTTGTTTTGCGGTTCGCCATAGATGTCGAACCCTATAGAGATTCTTCCTCGTGACTAATAGGACGCTGTTCTTCCGTATGTCATTCTGAGGTGCGGGCGATTTAGCAAAGCGCCAAAAACCGAAGAATCTCAAAATGCAAATGATATATCGGTTGCGGTGAGCCGTACAACGGGATTGCAGTATGACGGAGAAAAAGTTCTATTACTTCGGAAAATCAAACTTTTTCCGATAAAGTCATAGAATTTTTCTATGGTTTTATTTTTTGTAAATGATATAATAATAAAAAAGGAGGAGATAATATGAAAAAAGTAAGAATAGGCGTTCTCGGCGGATACCGCGGAACAAGTATGATTAACTATTGCAAGCGCTCGGATCACGCAGAGGTTGTCGCAATATGCGACAAGTCAAAAGAAATACTGGATGCACAGAAAAGTGCTGCAGAAGGGCTTGACATCACCTTTTATGAGCGGTTTGACGATTTTCTTAACCACGATATGGACGCCGTTGTACTGGCAAACTATGCAAACGAGCATGCTCCCTTTGCAATTGCGGCGATGAAAAAAGGACTTCACGTTTTTTCCGAGGTTCTCCCCTGTCAGACTATGAAAGAAGCGGTAGAGCTTATTGAAACCTGCGAGGAAACCAAAGTAGTATATGCTTACGGCGAAAACTATTGCTATATGCCCGCCACCACCGAAATGAAAAAACTTTACAGAAAAGGCGAAATAGGCGAATTTGAATACGGCGAATGCGAATATATCCATAACTGCGAACCCATCTGGCACAGCATCACCTACGGAGAGGAAAACCACTGGCGAAACAATATGTATTCCACATTCTACTGCACCCATTCCCTCGGTCCCATTATACATATGACAGGACTTCGCCCCATTTCCGTAACAGGCTTTGAAGGAACAAATAACGAACGTAATTTGAGAGGCGGCTCCAAGGCAGGTCAGTTCGGAATTGAAATGGTAACCCTGGAAAACGGCGGAATTGTGAAGAGTATTCACGGCGGTCTTTACAAAAATTCAATATGGTATTCTGTATATGGCGAAAAGGGCAGAATGGAATGCGGACGCGAAATTCCCGGAACAGGCCATATATATAAGCTCTATATTAACAGAGACGATGAGTCGGGAGCATATAATACCGCAAAAGCCGATGCTTATGAACCCAAAAGTGAAATAGAAGCCGATGTTTCGGGCTTTGGCCACGGAGGCTCGGACTTTTATTCCATGTACCACTTTATAAACAGAATTCTCGGAGATGAGGATGCCGATATCATTGATGTCTATGAGGCGCTTGATATGTTTCTTCCCGGTATGTTTGCTTACCGTTCTGTATTAAACGGAGGAATGCCTATGGAAATTCCCAACTTAAGGGATAAAGCTGTGCGCGACAAGTGGAGAAATGATACAGCCTGCACCGATAAAAAGGCAGCAGGAGATATGCTCCTTCCCACATTTTCCAAAGGCACGCCTGAAATTGATAAATCAGTTTACGAAAAAATGGCAAAGATGTGGGAAGATGAATGCAACAGGAAGGAAGGCTACATAAAAGCAGCTCTTAATCAAAGCTCAAAAAAATAAGTTTATTCTTGACATAGATAAAAAAGCGGAATTGTTAACGATTCCGCTTTTTGTTTTTAAAAATAAATTTACTTTTTTGTATTCAGATTGGGAATAATAGATATACTATCTTTATTGAAAGGATGATTTTATGAAAAAAATACTTGTATTATTAATTGCCGCAGCTTTGATTTTCTCCCTTACTGCCTGTACGGGTGAAGAACCGACGGAAAAAACGGGCTCTGTCTACTGGTTTAACTTCAAACCCGAGGCGGATGCGGCACTTCAGAATGTTGCGAAGAGCTATAAAAATCAGACCGGGGTGGACGTTAAAGTGGTAACGGCGGCATCCGGCGGATATAACACGGCACTCATTGCCGAAATGGACAAGAAAAATGCCCCCACCTTGTTTGTTGTGGGAAATATGGAGTCACTTAAAACCTGGGGAGACTATTGTTATGACCTTAGAGGGACAAGTGTATTCGACAAGCTCAATCAGGATATAATCCTCTATAATGAGGACGGAAGTGTGGCTTCAATAGGATATTGCTATGAGTGCTTCGGAATAATTGTAAACAAGGATTTACTCGGAAAAGCGGGCTACAGTATAGAGGATATATATAATTTTGAAACCTTGTCCGCTGTAGCTTCCGACATTCACAAAAGAAGCGGTGAGCTTGGCTTTGATGCTTTTACCTCATCAGGACTTGATTCCTCCTCATCCTGGCGTTTTTCAGGGCATCTTGCAAATATGCCGCTCTATTACGAATTTAATGACAGAGGCGTGAATTTTCAGGTGCCGTCCCTTACCGGTGACTACCTTTATGCATTTAAGAATATATGGGATTTATATATAAACAATTCATCCGTCACCGGAGCAAGCCTTGCAACAGCCACGGCAGATATGGCGACCGCCGAATTTACCGAGCGTAAGGCGGTGTTTTATCAGAACGGCTCCTGGGAATATCACAAGCTTAAGGAAGCGGGCTTTACGGACGATGAGCTACAGATGATTCCCATATACACAGGGGTTCCCGGTGAAGAGAATGCGGGGCTTTGCTCCGGCACGGAAAACTGCTGGGCGGTAAATAAAAACGCATCTGAGGAAGACATAAAGGCAACCCTTGACTTTATGGACTGGCTTGTAACATCCGATGAAGGAACAAAGGTTATGACCGAAGAATTCGGTGCCATACCCTACGAAGGTGCGCCGGAAGATGCAAACCTCTTTATAAAAAATGCATCGGAATATGTAAACGGGGGCAAATACTCCGTAAGCTGGGACTTTAACCTGACGCCCGGTGTTGAAATGTGGCGTATGGGCCTGGTTGATGCCCTTACAAAATACAGCGCAGGGCTTTCCGACTGGTCTGAGGTGGAAAAGGCATTTGTTACCGGCTGGGAGCAGCAGTACAAGATAGAAAATCAGTAAATAGAAAAGGAAGAGTGTGATTTTAAGTGAATAAAAAAATCCGCAGGGAGCGAGGCGGTTTATCATCAGGTCTTATAAGGAAGCCCGTCGCCCGCATGGGCTGGCTCTTCCTTCTGCCCACCTTTATTGCATTTTCAATAGGCTTTATATGGCCGTTTCTGCAGGGGCTTTTTCTGTCGTTTACAAGATTTCGTCTGACAAGTGACTGGGAGTGGACGGGGATAGATAACTACATTCAGGCGTTTTCCGATACATCCTTCGTCCACGCCTTCCGTCATACCTTGCTTTTCACCATTGTATCCCTTGTTCTTATCAATCTCATTGCCTTTGCCGTTGCCTATGTCCTTACAAGCAAAATAAAGGGAGCTGATATTTTCAGAACGGTTTTCTTTATGCCCAACTTAATCGGCGGTATTGTACTTGGCTACATCTGGTCCATGATATTTGACTATATTTTATCCTTTTACGGAACAAGCATTATGCTTGACGGGCGCTTCGGCTTCTGGGGACTTGTGATTTTAATGTGCTGGCAGCAGGTGGGCTATATGATGATTATATACATCGCAGGCTTTCAGTCGGTTCCGGAGGATATGCTTGAGGCATCGAAAATTGATGGTGCCACGGGCTTTCAGGCGCTAAGGAGGATTATCATCCCCAATATGATGCCTTCAATTACAATATGCACCTTTCTGACATTGACCAATTCCTTTAAGCTTTATGATCAGAACCTGGCACTTACGGCGGGAAGGCCCTTCGAGATGTTAGCCGACGGAAGCACGGTGAGAACAACCGAGCTTATGGCACTTAACATCGTAAATTCCTTCAGTGCCAATGTGACAAACCGCGGTGTCGGTCAGGCAAAGGCAGTTCTTTTCTGCATACTGGTTGTGGGAATTGGACTTCTGCAGCTTTTCGGAACAAAATCAAGGGAGGTAAAAAATTGAAAAATCTCTCTTCGTTAAAGCGGGAAAGAGCCGTAAAAACAGTGCTCACAGTGATATTTTCCGTCATCAGCATATTTTACGTGATGCCGGTTTTGCTGGTGCTGATCAATTCTTTTAAGAGCAACAATGCTATAAATATGGAAACCTTCAATCTGCCCGATGCCGAAAGCTTCGTGGGGGCGGATAACTATATAAAGGGTATGACCTTCGGAAACTATCCCTTTCTTATGTCGGTTTTATACAGCTTCATAATTACCGTAACTTCCACCGCACTCATACTTTTATGCACATCAATGGCGGCGTGGTACATTGAAAGGGTGGGCGGAATAATAGGGAAGGGCGTTTACTACTTATGCGTTTTTTCAATGGTTGTGCCCTTCCAGATGGTTATGTACACTTTATCAAGAACGGCGGACACACTTAACTTAAATACGCCTTTTACCATTCCCATAATTTATCTTGGCTTTGGTGCAGGTCTTGCGATTTTTATGTTTTCGGGCTTTATAAAATCCATTCCGTCGGAAATTGAGGAGGCGGCATCCATTGACGGGTGCGGGCCTGTTAAGACCTTCTTTCTTGTGGTGCTTCCCATGCTTAAGCCTACCCTTATTTCCGTGGGCGTGCTTGAAATTATGTGGATATGGAACGACTACCTCCTTCCGTATCTTGTGCTTGATATAAACGAGTACCGCACTATTCCCATTCATATCCAGTACCTCAGAGGAAGCTTCGGTACGGTGGATATGGGTGCGACGATGGCGATGATTATGATAAGCATTGTGCCGGTTATTGTATTTTATCTCCTCTGTCAGAAGCATATAATAAAGGGTGTTGCCGCAGGTGCGGTAAAAGGGTGAAAAAGCGATGTATTGCATCGCTTTTTTATATTGAAATGTTTAAGGAAATAGTATATACTGTATATCATAAAGGATGTGGTTTTGTGTACACATACGAAGAGCTTTTACACCTTTCGGCACTTAAGGAAAGAAAAGGAGAAAAGGAAAAATTTGAAGCAAGGCTTAAAAATATACTTGGAATATCTCTTACAGACGGGGATGTTACATATAAGAACACTTCTTTAAGGGAAGATGAGGCAAAGCCGTCACTTGACAATTTTGCTGCCGTTAAAAATACAAAGGAGACAGAGGACGGCTTTATTTCGGTTTCGGAGGCGTATTATGAAGGGGAAAATTGAAAAACTGCATAAGCTTCTCAAAAATAAAGAAATATCGCCTTTTAGCCTTACAGAAAAGTATCTTGAAAGAATAAAGGAAGAAAAGCCTCTTAATGCATTTATTACGGTGACGGAAAAAGAAGCACATGAAAACACCCGATATGCAGAAAAGCTTTTTGATGAGGGGAAGGACACCTTGCTTTCCGGCATTCCCATGAGCCTTAAGGACAATCTTTCAAGTTGCGGAATTTTAACCACGGCGGGAAGTAATGTGCTGTCTGATTACTATCCCGTCAATGATGCCCATACTTACGCCTGCCTTAAAAAGGAAGGGGCGGTGCTTCTCGGCAAAAATAATATGGACGAGTTCGGGATGGGCGCGTCAAGTGACACGTCATTTAAAGGGGCGGTTATAAACCCTCTTGATGAAAAAAGGTCGCCCGGAGGCTCCTCCGGCGGAAGTGCAGCAGCTGTTGCATCCGGCTGTGCGGTTTATTCTCTTGGAAGCGATACGGGCGGAAGCATAAGGCTTCCCGCATCCTATACGGGCACCGTCGGTCTTTGCCCCACCTACGGAGCTTTGAGCAGACGCGGTCTTATTGCCCATTCGTCCCTGCTTGACAGAGTGGGGATAATCGCAGGCTCGGTTTCCGATGTATCGGCGGTTTTCGATGCGGTAAACCGCTTTGATGAAAGGGATATGACGTCCATAAAGGGTGACAGGAAAAAAACTTACGGAAATCTTTCCGATGGCGTAAAGGGACTTAAGGTCGGAATTATTTTGGATGTAACGGATAAAGCCCACGATGAAACGAAAAAACATATCAAAAGAGCCGCAGAAACTTACAGATTGCTTGGTGCGGAGGTGTCGGATGTGAAAGTTCCCGCCTGGGACAAGGCGGACGAAATATATTCCGTAATTGCGACCTCTGATGCGGCAAGCAATTTAGCAAGGTATGACGGTGTAAGATACGGCGAAAGGGGAAACAGCGTCGTTGATACAAGAGAGGGCTTCGGCGACGAAGTAAGAATGAGAATCCTTCTGGGAAATGCCATACTGACCTCGGAGAAGGAGCTTTCCTTAAGGAAAAAGGCGGAGGCGGAAAGATGCCGTCTTGCGGAAAGCTTCAAAGAGGTATTCGGCAGATTCGACATACTTATTTCGCCCTCGGCATTTCATACAGCACCGCTTCCGGGAGAAAATACCGAGCTTTTAAAAGATTACTTTTTAACGGCGGCATCGGTTTCCCATCTTCCGTCCCTATCTATGCCTGTGGGATTTTCTGAAAACGGAATGCCCTTAGGTATGATGATAACAGCAAAGTGGATGAATGAGGATGTTATTCTTCGTGTGGCGTACGCCTTTGAAGATGCAATGCAGGGCGAAATTTATAAAAAGGGGGCGGAAAAATTTGAATTTTGAACCCATAATCGGGCTTGAAACCCACGTTGAGCTGCTTACAAAAAGCAAAATTTTCTGCTCCTGTGAAAACTCCTTCGGCGGTGAGCCCAACTCAAAATGCTGTGAGGTTTGTATGGGACACCCCGGAGCTTTGCCGCACCTTAATCACGAGGTTGTGCTTTTCGGTGCAATGGCGGGGCTTTCCTTTGGCTCTGAAATAAACAACTACTCATATATGGCAAGGAAAAACTATATCTATCCCGACCTTCCGAAGGCATATCAAATAACCCAGGGCGAAGTGCCGCTTTGCATTGGCGGAAGCGTAACTCTCAAAGACGGGCGAAGGATAAGGCTTGAGCGTATCCACATCGAGGAGGATGCAGGTAAGCTCATAAAAAAGGACGGGGAAATTTTAATCGACTACAACCGAGCGGGAGTGCCATTGATTGAGATAGTTACAAAGCCTGACTTTGCGACAGGGGAAGAGGTGGCTGAATACCTTACCGATCTGGCACTTACCATGAAACGCCTTGGAATTTCCGACTGCAAAATGCAGGAAGGCTCCCTTCGCTGTGACGTAAATATATCCCTTAAAGACAAAGTGACAGGCAAGATAAGCGAGAGGGTTGAAATTAAAAATGTAAACTCCTTTTCCTTTATAAAAAAGGCAATTGATTATGAGGCGAAAAGGCTTGAATCAATGCTTGAGGAAGGAAAAGAAATAGTAAGGGAAACCCGCCGCTTTAATAGCGAAACGGGAGTTACCGAAGCTATGCGCGGAAAGGAAAGTGCATCGGACTACCGCTATTTTACGGAGCCCGACATTCCCTCGGTTTACATATCGGAGAGAGAAATTTCTGCCTTAAAAGAAAAACTTCCCCCTCTTCCGAGGGAGAAGAAAATGCACTATGCATCACTTGGCATATCAATGGAGGATGCCTTTATAATATCAAAATACAAGGCACTTTCCGTATATTTTGACAGCCTTTTATCGGGCTATGGCGATGCCGTTCATTTATCGAAAATTATCCTTTCATCCGCCTTTAAGTTTGTAGATGAGGAAACAAGGGAAAACGGCGAAATTCTTCCGAAAGCATCCGATGTTTTATATGTCCTTTCCCTTATGGCAGAGGGAAAAATCGAAAAGCGATTCGATAAGAAAATTTTCGATAAAATGTTTGAAGAAAGAAAGCCTTTTACAGAGCTTTTCAATGAAGAGGATTTTGCCCCGATTTCAAATGATGAGCTTATAAAGATAGCAGAAAATGTACTAATCGGAAACGAAAAGGCAATTTCCGATTTTTTAACCGGAAAGGAAAAGGCGATAGCCCCGCTTATCGGAAAAATAATGAAGGAAACAAAGGGCAGGGCAGATGCTAAAAAGGCAGAGGAAGCCTTAAAGGAAATTATCTGTTCAAGATATAAATCATAAGGTTAAGATAGCCTGCAAAACTTACCCACAAAAGATAGGGAACCATAAGGCAGGACGCCGTTTTTGAAAAGGGATAAAACTTTTTGATGCAGAGGATAATTAAAACCCACAAAATGATCAGCCAGATAAAGGATGCCAGAAAGGCACGGAGATTAAAAAAGATTATGCTCCAGAAAAAGTTGAAGATGAGTGATGCGGCATAAACCGTGAGCGCGCACCTTGCTTCATTGGGCAGAGCCGTCCTTCTTAAATAAACTATTGCCGAGGCAATTCCCATAAGGATGTATAAAATGCTCCAGACTATGGGAAATAAAAAGGCAGGCGGCGATAAGGGCGGCATTACGGTATCTTTGGCAAGGTCCATGTTTCCCTTGGTTAAAAGGGCAGAAAGTCCGCCAACAGCTAAGGCAATGGCTGAAGATATAATATAGGGTTTATACTTTTTCCACATAAAAATACTCCTTTTACACAGTTTTAAGGTTATTTTATGCGAAAGCGGGAAAAGATATGAAAGAATAATATGGTTAAATAATTGACATAATTTAGAAATTGTGTTATAATTAATCGAAATTTTTTATTTGGAGGTTTTACCATGCCTGTAGTAAATTATGAACAGTATTTGAATATGATGAAGGCGGCATATGACAATCACTATGCATATCCCGCTGTAAACGTTTCCTCTATGGAAACTGCAAACGCAGTACTTAAGGGTCTTGCTGACGCTAAGTCTGACGGTATCGTGCAGGTTTCCGTTGGCGGAGCTGAGTTTGCATCCGGTCTTAACGTAAAGGATAAGGTATTAGGTGCAATAAGCCTTGCCGATCACGTTAGATTAATGGCTGAAAAGTACAACGTATATGTTGCACTTCACACAGACCACTGCACAAAGGGCAAGCTCGAATCCTTTATGCTTCCCTTAATCGCTGAAACCGAAAGAAGAAGAGCAGAAGGCCGTCCCAATCTTTTCAACAGCCATATGTTCGACGGAAGCGACATTACACTTGATGAAAACATCGCTGTTGCAAAGGAGCTTTTCGCTCGCTGTGCAGCAAACGACATCGTTTTAGAAGTTGAAACCGGCGTTGTAGGCGGCGAAGAAGACGGACAGAACAACGAAGGCGTATCAAACGATAAGTTATACACAACTCCCGAAGATATGTTAAAGGTTTATGATGCTCTTAAGGACATTAAGGGAACATACACCGTTGCAGCAACCTTCGGTAACGTTCACGGCGTATATAAGCCCGGTAACGTAAAGCTTAATCCCTCCATCCTTAAAAACGGACAGGATGCATTAAAGGCTAAATACGGCAATGATAAGGGATTCTTCCTTGTATTCCACGGCGGATCCGGTTCTTCCAAGGAAGAAATCAAGGAAACTCTCGGCTATGGCGTAATCAAGATGAACATCGACACAGATACACAGTACGCTTTCTCCAAGCCTGTTGTTGATCATATGTTCAAGAACTACGACGGTATGCTTAAGATTGAAGGCGAAGTTGGTAACAAGAAGATGTACGATCCCCGTTCTTACTTAAAGAAGGGAGAAGAGGGTATGGCTTCCCGTGTGGTTGAAGCTTGTAACGACTTAGAGAGCGCAGGAAAGACAATTTTTGGTTAATCGATTTAACACCCCGAAGCAAATGCTTCGGGGTATTTTTATGTGAAAATACTTGTATTAAGGCATCACTTATGCTAAAATGAAGTTAATAATATCATTTAACGGAAGGGATATTTATGAAACGAAATTTATTATTGATGTTCATTTCTGCAATTTTGATAGTATCTGTTTTATTAGCTGCAACGTCTTGTGATGAGTATCCGAAAGATGTCAGGGAGATTCCTTCTGGTTTTGTTCTTTTGCCCAAAGGAGGATATTGGAGTGATGGTTTATATTATGTAATATGGGAATCTCAAATTTCATTTTTAGACATTTATGAGAATTGTATATATCAAACTGGATTGGATGATAGTAGTTTTATTGTTGAGTATAAGAAGGAATATTATGTGAATGAGGAAAAAATCCTTGAATTACTTGATATTGTGACACAAGTATAATTAGGGATGACAAAAGGGGACGTACCTTTTTTGTCCACTTTTGTTACTAACGGAAAAACCGGATTACAGGAGAAAAGTATTATGATGTTTGTCATGATGACAAAAGGGGACGTACCTTTTTTGTCCACTTTTGTTACTAACGGAAAAACCGGATTACAGGAGAAAAGTATTATGATGTTTGTCATAGAAAAGAAATTGGGAGTAAAGGGTATCGTGTATACTGTCGGAAACGAAGAATACACGATAAAAAGCAATTATACATTTGGAATGTTGTGTAAGAAATTTAAGGTGATAGATAATAATCAAACAATATCATATAGTTGCAAACAGACAAATAAATTATTAAAATGTATTCTGGCTCCTTTAGGGCTGATTGTGCCGATATATCCGTTGCGCTCCTATCCTGTATACAGGATTTTTCAAAATGATACTGAAATTGGGAAATCTTTGGCAGGCTTTTGTAAAAATAAGAAAAATATATTGATAGGAGAAGAGGAATACAAACCTTGTTTTCATAGCGGAAATAAATTTTCATTGAAAAAGAATGATAAGCTGATATTAAATGCTCAAAGATCAAACTTGTCTGTTATGGGAGGATATACATATACTGTAGAATGTTATGAAATGGACAAACAAATGATTGCTTTGTTAGTTGCTCTTTTGGATGAAATTTACTATGGAACCAGGTTTAATTTCGTTTTATGGGAAAGAAACTGGATTATAGGCGAAGACAAATAGACAAAGGGTATAAAAGAAGACAAAAGGGGATGGTTCTCTTGACTCTGAGTGCGAATTTTATAATTACGGCAGATGCATTTGCATCTGCCGCTATTTTTGGCGTGGAAAAACGGATGGGTGTCATTCTGAGCCATTGGGGATTTTGTAAAAATCCCGAGGGCGAAGAATCTCTTTTTGCAGCTTGCTTGACTAAAAATGGGATATGTGATAAACTTGAAAAAAGACAGTAGATAAAAGATATTTATGGTTATTGAAAGGCGGGAAATTAATGTATAAAAAATTTTTATTTTTTGTATGGATATTAGTTTTATCCAGCGCAATATTTGTATGTCAGGCAAGTGCGAACGAAGATTATAAAGTGGATATTGCTGAAAAAACAGATTATTAGACAAAAGGGGACGTACCTTTTTTGTCAAAATGGTACTGTAGACAAAAGGGGACGTACCTTTTTTGTCAAAATGGTACTGAAGAAAGAATTAATGTGATTTTTTCTGTTACAGCGGAAAGTGAGGTGTTTGTATGAAAAAAAGAGTATTTTTCAGTTTGCTGCCTTTTTTAATTCTTATCATTTACTATGCCATAGGAGGATATATAAGATTCGGGGAAGGGCGCCCCGAAGCCTTTGTGTTTGATAAAAAATACGGGCATTTGTTAAAGTTGCTGTCTCTTATTTTACCGGTTTATCTGATAGCGATAAACAGAAAGGCAATAAAAATAAAAAGTGCATTGAAAGCATTTTCAGCTATTTTTGCAGGAGAGCTTTTGTTTATATGCGGAATAGAATCAGGAGACAAGCATATTCTTGAAACCTACGGCAGAGATATGAGCATACTGTTCTGGTATGTAGGGTGGATAGTGATTCTTTCTTTGCTCGTAAGTATATGGTGGCTGACATTTGCGGCCATAAACGGATATAAAGGGAAAAGAGATTGTGTCTTAAAAAGCCTTTTTCCGGGACTTTTTATCATGGTAGTGTCAATACCATATATTTTCGGAAGTGAGTTTTATGATACAGGCATTGATTGGCTTACAGAGCTTGTGTCATTGATGTGGCTGGCCATAATTGTGTTTGTTAAGTTTTCAGCGGTAATATATCCTGCATATCTTGTGATACTTAACAGAAAAAAGCTTGATTCTAAAAAACATTGGTTGTATATGGCGGGGGTCATTGGGATATACGATATAATGCTGGCGATTATTACACATTCGATTGATAATATGGAATGGTACGTGGAACTTTTTTCCATATGCTTTAATGAAATAATATCTTTTGTGATTGCATTTGCCGTGGTTAAATGGCTGGAAAGAAGACAAAAGGAGGAAACCGTATGATAATCGGAAAAACAAACAGCGAATTTCTTGAAAAAGAAAGGGAAGACGGAAAAAGACGGCACACTGACTATGAGAAAATGAAAGCTTTAGGTTATGGTGCATCCGACTTTCAGCAACTTGCATATTATAAAAGCTTTTTAATAGCTGAAGCCTCCGATGAAGAATTTAAGGGATTTCTTACGGAAGAAAGGCGCCTTGCGGAAAAAGCGGGAATACATATAAATCAGGTGCACGGCCCCTGGCCCGTACACGACGAAATTGAAGAAGACCGCCCGAAAAATGTTATACATATGAAAAAGTGCATAGACGGGGCAAGCTTATTTGGGGCAGATACCGTTGTATATCACCCCGTAATGCCCGAGGGCTGGGGAACGGAAACGGATGAAGCTTTTGCCTTTAGCATGAACGTAAAGGTATTTACCGAAGTGGGGCTTTATGCCAGGGGGCGCGGAATAAATGTGGCAATCGAAAACCTGCCTTTCAGGAATATCTCTCTTGCAAGAGTGGAAAATATAAGAAAGCTTGTTGATGAAATTAATATGCCTAACGTGGGAATCTGCCTTGATACGGGACACGTTTTATCAATGAAGCTTAATCTTCCCGAGGCTGTGAAGGTGGCAAATGAAAAGCTTTTCTGCCTTCACGTTCACGATAACCGCGGTGCGTGGGACGACACCCATCAGGTGCCTTTCCTTTGTTCATCTGTGTGGTATGAATTTATGGATGCACTTAAGGAGATAGGCTACAAAGGCGTTTTATCTTTAGAGTCGGGCGCAACGGGCTTTTCTAAAATGCCTCTCCATCTTTCCGAAATGTTTTTGAAGTTTGAAGCAGAAACCGCAAAGTATCTTGCGAGCCTGATGGAAGAATAAAATTAAACACCCCGAAGCTTTTGCTTCGGGGTGTGGTTTTAGGGTTAAATTAATGTTTTAGTCTTATGCTGCGGAATTATCCGCTTTTTTTGTTTTATCCTTTATAAGCTTTCTTCCTATAAAGCATCCGAGATGCACAAACAAAGGAGGAATGAAAAACATAAGTATGGGGTTTATGCTAAAAGCCGTTTTGAAGAATAAATCAAACATCATTTCTGCACCGCAAAAAGCGTGCAGGAAAAATGAATTAAAGAAAAAGCAGAAAGTAATGCCGATAAGCGACAAATTTACCATGATAAAGCAGATTTTTGAGCAATTGATTTTTCTTAAAACAATGCCTCCCGCAACACTTAATACCAATATTATAAGTATTGCAATTCCTGCCTTTACGGTTTCAATCGGCTCACCTGTTTTTTCTGTAAAATTTCGTGCTATGGGGTAAACGGCGTTAATGATGAAAAACAACACCGATACATAAAGAACAGGCATAGCGTCTTTTTTTATATTTATATTAAAGCTTTTTCCGGCAATTTTCATTCCCAATGCTATAAGAGCGGGGGCAACAAAAACCATAAATATGTAAGCAAGGCAGTTGGCAATATTGCTGTATGACACTAATCTTCCTAATGTGACATTCCATATTACAGAGCCACCTGCAAGAGAAATGATAAATTTTCCTGTTGTATTTATGATTGCGGGAGCCATGTGACCGATGTATGCCAACGTCTGCGAGAGCAAGGCAACCTTGTGGAAGGATTCGTTTTTAAGAAAAATACCCACCCATATGTAAAATGCAGCCATAAGTATACTCACAGGCAGGTACACCGCAAGATGAAAGCTTTCGGGAAGCATGGAGGTAAGAGCTATTATAACCGCCGATACAATTCCGCTTCCGAAGTGTATAAGTGCTGTTTTTAACATTATTTATTCTCCTTTATTGGGTTAATAACTTTTTTGCATAGTAAGCCAGGCGTGATAGCCGTTTTCTTCTATGAATTCAACATCTTCCTCGGTGGGCATTTTAACAGCCGGCTCTAAAAGAGCATTATTATCTGCAGATTCGGCTTCTCTCTTTTGTGCATTCTGCACTTCGCCGTCAGATTCTACCTTATCATTTAAATCTTCATACATTTTAGTATAATCCCTGAAGGCACCGAAGGCTTTTCCGATATTGAAGCCATCGGTTTTCTTTTTGCTGCTTGTTTCAGGGTATGAAAATTTATCCATTCCGTCAATATTAAGCCCGGATTCGGCATAATAAGCGTGAATGTTTCCGGACTTTGCTGCGAAGTTTAATTCTTCGTCTTTTATTGTCTGATACATTGACTCCCAGGTTTTGTCACCGACTTTCCCGTCCTCGTATAAGCCGTGGTCACGCTGATATTTTATTACGGCGTTATATGTATTTATGCCGTAATCGCCGTCCTCGGCAAGCTTTCTTCCGTGTCCGTCGGTGTAGCCCCACTTGTTTAATTGTTTTTGCAGCTACAATACAGAATCAGTATCTCCCGAATTAATATAAATTACATAACCGGGAGATTTAAGCTCCTTAAATTCTTTACTTTCCATTATAATCTGTTCCTTTCTTTTTTTCAAGTTTTTTTATAAGTTAAACGCGCATTTTACTTACAAGTTATATTATAACACAAAAGACGAGAAAAGGCAAGAAGGAATTTGCTTCCGAAGTTAATCACAATAAAGATTAACACTGCAGGCGCAAGAACGTTTGAGGTTATCTTTTTCTTACATTATAATAAAGGATTTTTGTGTTTTACGTCGAATTTGTTTAATTGAGATTCTACATAAATATAAATGAAAGGACTGTCTTTGATGTATAAAAGAGTTTTACTTAAGATAAGCGGCGAGGCTTTGGCAGGCGACAAGGGTACAGGCATCAACGAGGAAATCGTTGGCGAAATCGGAAATGTCATTGCTGATTGCGTTAAAAAAGGCGTTGAAATTGCAATCGTTGTAGGCGGCGGTAACTTCTGGAGAGGAAGAAGCGGCGAAAAGATGGACAGAACAAGAGCAGACCATATGGGAATGCTTGCAACCGTTATTAATGCCCTTGCTCTTCAGGATTCCTTTGAAAGACACGGAATTCCCACAAGAGTACAGACTGCGATTGAAATGAACAAAATTGCGGAAAGCTATATAAGGGGAAGAGCTGTAAGACACTTGGAGAAGGGAAGAGTTGTTATCTTCGGATGCGGAACAGGAAACCCCTTCTTCTCAACAGACACGGCAGCGGCGCTCCGTGCGGTTGAAATTGATGCGGACATCATCTTACTTGCAAAGAAGGTTGATGCGGTTTACGATTCCGATCCTGAAAAGAATCCCGATGCCAAGAAGTTTACAGACCTTACCTATATGGAGGTTTTAGACCGCGGCCTTGGCGTAATGGATTCAACGGCAACAACACTCTGCATGGATAACAAAATGCCCATAAGAGTGTTTGGCTTAGCTGATCCCGAAAACATTAAAAGAGCAATAATGGAAGAAGAAATTGGTACATTGGTACATTAAATAATAAGGAGGAATATTAAAATGGCAATGAACGAAATGAAAACAAAAATTGAAAAGAGCATAAAGTATTTTGAAGAGGATTTAGCGACAATCAGAGTTGGTAAGGCTTCTCCCAGCGTACTTGATAAAATTATGGTAAGCTACTACGGAACAGATACTCCCATCAATCAGATGGCAACAGTTTCCGCAACAGATGCTCACACACTTACAATTCAGCCCTGGGATGCTACAACCTTAAAGGAAATTGAAAAGGCAATCCAGAAGTCTGAGCTTGGAATCAATCCTCAGAACGACGGTAAGGTTATCCGTCTTGTATTCCCCTCTCTTACAGAGGAATCCAGAAAAGATCTTGTTAAAACTCTTAATAAAAAGACAGAAGATGCAAAGGTTAATATAAGAAACATCCGTCGTGATATTCTCGAAGTGTTCAAAAAGCAGAAGAAGGACGGAACACTTACAGAGGACGATATGAAGAACGTTGAAAAGGACGTTCAGAAGGTAACTGACGACGCAATTAAGGATATCGAAACAATTGCCGCAAACAAAGAAAAGGCAATTATGGCTATATAAAATGTTTGGCCGGAAGAAGAAAGACTTAAGGTCTTTAATAGATATGGAGCATCTTCCCTCCCACATAGGAATTATAATGGACGGCAACGGCCGTTGGGCGAAAAAGCGGGGCATGCCCCGCTCTTTCGGTCATAGTGCCGGTGCAAAAAAGTTCGATGAGATAATTGACTTTGCGGGAAACTTCGGAATAAAGGTGGTTACAGTTTATGCTTTTTCAACGGAAAACTGGAACCGCCCCAAGGAAGAAGTAGATGCTCTTATGGTGCTTTTAAACGACTATCTTGAAAACGGTCTTAAAAAGCTTGCCGGTAAGGATACCCGTGTTAAGATAATAGGGGATATGGCCTCCCTTCCCGAAAGCATAAGAAAGGGCATAGAAAACATCGAGGAAAAGACAAAAGACGGAAAATCGATGCTTGTGCAGATTGCATTGAATTACGGCGGAAGGCTTGAAATAGTTTCTGCGGCTAAAAAGGCTGCAGAAATGGTTAAGGAAGGAAAGATAGATTCTTCGGATATCGATGAAGCGCTTCTTTCATCCCTTATGTATAATCCCGAAGCAGGGGATCCCGACCTTATCATAAGGCCCAGCGGAGAATACCGCTTAAGCAATTTCCTCCTTTGGGGAAGTGCCTATTCGGAATTCTGGTTTTCCGACATTCTGTGGCCTGATTTTACCGGTGATGATTTAATAAAGGCGATTTATGATTATCAGAAGCGTAACAGACGGTTTGGTGGAGTGTAATTATGAAACAAAGAATTATTGCCGCAATAATTATGATTCCTGCAGTGGTGCTTTTGCTTCTTGCGGGAAAAACCGCACTTGTGGTTGCGGCGGCGTTAATTGCGCTTATGTCCGTATATGAAATATGTGCGGCATACGGCTTCAACAAAATTGAAAAGCTTCCTGTTTTAATATACATAATGCTGTCGGTTCCGATAGTGTTTGTTGTGAAATCGGGAGCAATTATTGATAAAACCGGGCTTGATTTGCTGTCACTTATTCTTACGGTATACATTATGCTTGGCTTTATCCTTATGCTTATCTTTAACGAAAAGGTGAAAATGAGGGATATGTTTTCCTCTCTTTTGGTAAGCTGTCTTTTGGTTTACTTTCTTTCCTATGCGGTAAAGATAAGAACGGAAAAGGAGCTTGGGGCATATCTTATCTGGGCAATTCTGGTTGGCGCCTGCTTTACCGATACCTTTGCCCTTTTCGGCGGAAAGTTTTTCGGAAAAAGAAAGCTTGCACCGAAAATCAGCCCGAAGAAAACCGTTGAAGGCTCTGTTTCAGGCGTAATCGGCTCTGTCATTATGATGATGGTATACGGCTTTATAGTTACCCTTATAAATAATGACATAACGGCGAATTACTTATATCTTGCATTTTTAGGTCTTCTGACATCAATCTTTGCGCAGATAGGGGATTTGTCCCTTTCTGCCATAAAGAGAGAAGCGGGGATAAAGGACTACGGTAATCTGATTCCCGGACACGGCGGAGTGCTTGACAGACTTGACAGCATAATATTTGTATCACCCGTCGTATACTATTTCATTTATTATTTCCCTGTATTTGCTTAAAAGGAGGGCTTTGCCTTGAAAAAAGTAAGCGTTCTGGGTTCAACCGGTTCTATCGGAACACAGACTCTTGACATAATAAGAAGAGACAGCGAAAACTTTTCTGTTTCTGCTCTTGCGGCAGGAAGCAATGTTGCCCTTCTGGAGGAGCAAGCAAGAGAATTTAAGCCGAAAATAGTTGCCGTGGCATCTGCTGATGCGGCAAAGGACTTAAAGACGAGGCTTTCCGATACGGATATTTTGGTTCTTTCCGGGGAAGAGGGCCTGTGCGAAGCTGCAGCAATTGAGGATGCCGATATAACGTTGGGGGCAATCGTAGGCATTGCAGGACTGAAGCCGGTATTATCCGCAATTGAGAAAGGAAAGGATATAGCCCTTGCAAACAAGGAAACGCTTGTCACAGCAGGCGACATTGTTATGGCAAAGGCGAAGGAGAAAAACGTAAAAATCCTTCCTGTAGACTCTGAGCACAGCGCAATTTTTCAGTGCCTTGACGGAAGAAGTGACCTTAATAAAATATATCTTACGGCATCAGGCGGCCCTTTCTTCGGTAAAAAGAAGGCTGACCTTGAAAGTGTAACTTTGAAGGATGCCTTAAAGCACCCCACCTGGTCGATGGGTGCAAAAATCACAATAGACAGTGCATCATTGGCAAATAAGGGGCTTGAGGTAATTGAGGCAACTCACCTTTTCGGCGTGACGGCTGATAAAATCGAGGTGGTTGTCCACCGTCAGAGCATTGTTCATTCCATGGTGGAATTTAAAGACGGTGCCATAATTGCACAGCTTGGCTCTGCGGATATGAGAACGCCCATAAGCGTGGCGTTAAATTACCCCGACAGAAGCGAAGTTTCAGGTAAGCTTCTTGATATTTTCAATGTCGGAAGCTTGACCTTTGAAAAGCCTGATACAGACACCTTCCGTATGCTGGCACTTGCCTTTAAGGCAACGAAGGCAGGCGGGACAATGCCCACGGTCTTAAACGGCGCAAACGAAGAAGCAGTTTCTGCATTTTTAAACGGAAAATGCCGCTTTTTAGACATAGCGGATATAGTAGAAGGAGCAATGGAAAATCATAAGATAAAGGAAAAGCCCGCGCTTTCGGACATCTTCGATGCGGACAGAGAGGCAAGGGACTTTGTAAAGGCAAAATTTAACCTGTGATTTGAAAGGATCTTTTTATGAACATTATCTGGACGATTTTAATTCTCGGCGTAATGATTTTTATTCACGAATTCGGACATTTTATCGCCGCAAAAAGCTTTGGAGTTTATGTGGAGGAATTTGCCCTCGGCATGGGCCCTGCGATAATAAAAAAGCAGGGAAAGGAAACACTTTATTCATTGAGGCTTTTTCCCATCGGCGGCTATTGTGCCATGAGGGGCGAAAACGAAGAGGTTGAAGAGGAGCGGTCATTTTCAGCTCTCCGCCCGTGGAAAAGACTTATAATTCTTGCGGCAGGTGCTGCGATGAATATACTTCTGGCACTCATTTTATTTATGGTTATCTGTTTTTCGCAGAAGTTCGTATATACAACCGAGGTCGGAAGTATTGCCGGTGACGATGTTCCCGCTGCGGTTTTATCCGTGGGGGACGAAATTATTAAAATGGACAACACCAAAATAAATATCTATTCCGATATTCAGCTTAAAATGATGGAAAATAAGGGAGAAAGCGTTGATGTTACGGTTCTCAGAAGCGGCGAAAAGAAGACATTCACCTTAACGCCCTATGAGACCGAGGCAGGCTATAAATTCGGATTTTCTCCGGCGATAAAGGAAAATACGCCGCTTATGGCATTTAAAAACGGATTTTACGAAACTGCCTTCAGTGTAAAAAGCGTGTTCTGGACGATAAAGCAGATGATAACCGGGGCAATCGGGCTTGACAGTGTGTCGGGGCCCGTCGGAATTGCAACGGTGGTTGACGATGTTGTTGATTCATCTATGGAAATTGAAGATAAGGGCGAGCGATATTATATATTGCTGCTTAATATATTGAATCTTATGGCATTGATCGGGGCAAACCTCGGCGTGATGAACCTTTTGCCTCTTCCTGCACTGGACGGCGGAAGAATTTTATTCACTTTTGTCGAAATGGTGATAAGAAGAAAGGTTCCTCAGAAATTTGAGGCGGCAATCCATGCGGCAGGATTTATTCTGCTTATGCTTCTTGCCGTTGTTGTAACCTGGTCTGATATAATGAAGCTGATAAAATAAGTTTTGAGAAGGGGATAAAAATGAGCAGAAAAACTTCAAGAGAAAATGCTTTCAAAATGATTTTTGCAATGATAACAAAGGGTGATGAAAGAATTCCCGAAGGCTTTTACGAGGAAGCAACTGATTCTGAAATCTGGTCCGGCAAGGAAGCGAATGACGATGATAAAACCTATATCGAAAAGGTTTGTCCGGGGGTTTCGGAAAAGGAAGCGGAATTGGACGAAATCATTAAAAAATATCTTAAAAACTGGACAATCGACAGAATAAACAGAGTATGCCTTGCTGCCTTAAGGCTTTGCATATATGAAATACTCTATATGGATGATATTCCCTTAAAGGTAAGCGCATCTGAAACCGTTGAAATTGTGAAGAAATATGCGGGCGAAGAAGAAGGCAAATTTGTAAACGGACTTCTTGGAGAATATATCCGAAAGGAACAAAAGGATTAATGGATCAGCTTAAAATGACGGTATCCGAGCTTAATTCCAATATGAAAAAACTGTTGGATTCAAGGCCGGGACTTAAAGATATATGGATACAGGGCGAGATATCAAACTTTAAATTGAATCTCCCCTCAGGTCATATGTATCTTACGTTGAAAGATGAAAAAAGCGTGCTTAAAGCATGTATGTTCCGTGGCGCAAATCAAAGCCTTACCTTCCGACCGGAGGACGGTATGAAGGTGCTTGCCCGCGGTAGAGTTTCGGTTTACGAGCCCGGCGGAACATATCAGCTTTACATTGAGGAGCTTATTTTAGACGGACTCGGGGAGCTTTATGCGGCATTCAATCAGCTTAAGGAAAAGCTTCGTGCGGAAGGACTTTTTGATGAAGCACTTAAAAAGCCCATCCCTATGTACCCAAAGAGAGTGGGCGTTATCACAAGTGATACGGGTGCGGCTGTAAGGGATATTATAAACGTAATAAAAAGACGTTTCCGCTATGCCGATATAATTTTATACCCTTCAAAGGTTCAGGGAGAAGGGGCGGCGGAAAACGTATGCCGTGGCATAGAATATTTCAACCGCACAAAAAGCGTTGATGTCATAATCGCAGGCAGAGGCGGCGGCTCAATCGAAGACTTATGGGCTTTTAATGAGGAGATTACCGCCCGGGCGATTTTCGCAAGTGAAATTCCGGTTATTTCTGCGGTGGGCCACGAAATTGACTTTACCATTGCAGACTTTGTGGCAGACCTTCGCGCTCCCACACCCTCAGCAGCGGCGGAGCTGGCGGTTCCTTCGTCGGAGGAGCTTTATGAAAAGCTTTATGTGAATAAGGAACGTATGAAAAACGCTTTGCTTCAGGCCCTTAAACAAAGAGAGAGTACGCTCACTTATGCAAGGAAAATGCTTTCTGCAGAAAGGTTTTTAGACAAGCTTAATAATTTAACGATACTTATCGATTCGAAAAATCAGTATATGATTAAAAGCATCGGGAATCTGCTTAAGGAAAAGGAAAAGGGCCTTGCGGTAAATGCCGCAAAGCTTGATTCGCTTTCGCCCCTCGGGGTTCTTGCCAGAGGCTATGGCATCGTAACCGATTATAAGGAAAGTGTTATTAAAAGCGTAAAGGATCTTGATAAGGGAATGAAGGTGGGAATCCGCCTTTCCGACGGAAGTGTAAAAGCACGTATTGAAGAAGTTTTATCTTCTGAAAGCGAGGAATAATGATGAATGATTTTGAAAAAATGATGGAAGAACTTTCGGAAATAACCGAAAAACTGGAAAGCGGAGAGCTTTCCCTTGCCGATTCCATGGCACTTTTTGAAAAGGGAGTGTCTCTTACTAAAAAATGCAGCGAGCTTTTAAGCGAAGCTCAGCAGAAAATAGTAAAGATTACCGAAGATTCTTCAGGCAATGTGAAAGAAGTGCCCTTTGACGTAGAGGAAGCGTGATTATATGGACTTTTTAAAAGAGCTTTCGGCAAAGCAGGAAAAAATAAATAATTATCTTGAAAACGCCATAAAAGGCGAAGGCCTTTTGCAGAAGGAAATCACGGAGGCGATGAATTACAGCCTTCTTGCAGGGGGGAAAAGAATCCGCCCTGTTTTAATGATGGCAACCTGTGAAGCATTGGGGCTTTTGGAAGATGAGGTACTGCCCTTTGCAGCTGCCCTTGAAATGATTCACACCTATTCACTTATCCACGATGATCTTCCTTCTATGGATAACGATGATTTAAGGCGCGGAAAGCCTACTAATCACGTGGTATTCGGCGAAGCTACGGCAATACTTGCCGGCGATGCTCTCCTTAATTTTGCCTTTGAAACAGCACTTTCGGCACCCTTTGATGCGGAAAAGAAGATTAAGGCAGTTTCTGTTATGGGAAAGGCATCAGGCTATCTCGGAATGATAGGTGGCCAGGTTGTGGATTTAGAAGGAGAAAAACGCAGGCTTTCTGCGGATGAACTTACAAAAATGCACGCCATGAAAACGGGAGCGCTTATAAAAGCTGCAACCGGGATGGGATGTGCTCTTGCAGGAAGGGACGAATCTCTGCTTTCCGATTATTCGGCCAATTTGGGACTTGCCTTTCAGCTTAAGGATGATATTTTAGATGAAACCTCAACAGCCGAAGAGCTTGGAAAAAATATCGGAAGCGACGCCAAAAACGAAAAGACCACATTTATAACGCTTTACGGGATGAAGAAAGCAGAAGAACTTCTTGAAGAAACCACAAATAAGGCGATAAAAGCTCTGGAAAAAATAGAAGACAGTGAATTCTTAGAGGAATTTGCGATGTATCTTTTGAAAAGAAGGTCTTGAAAATGAAATTCTGGGATGAAATTATATGTAATAAAGTGCTGCTTGCGGCAATACTCGGCTGGGTAGTTGCCCAGGTGCTCAAGGTTGTATACATTTTGCTGACCGAGAGAAAACTTGATATCAGCCGTATCGTAGGCTCCGGCGGAATGCCAAGCTCCCACAGTGCCTTTGTCGGTGCTATGACCACTTCGGTAGGGCTTGCGGAGGGGTTTGATTCTACCCTTTTTGCCATAGCTTTCGTGCTTTCGTTTATAGTTATGTACGACGCATCCGGTGTAAGAAAGGCGGCGGGCGAGCAGGCAAAGGTTATAAACGATTTGCAGGAAATGCTCCACGATGAGGTTCCCGTGTACTTAAAGGAGCTTTTGGGACACACTGTGCTTGAGGTTATTGTCGGTTGTATTTTGGGTATAGCAATAGGTCTTTTGATGTTTTTATAATCATTTTAAGGAGTGATTTTATTGACAGTAAGGGAAATGCTTGAAAAAAGAGAAAGGGAAACCTTATCTATTTATGCTGCATTGTCTGAAGAATCGAAGGGCAGGGAAAAGGAAATAACTCCCTGCGACTTAAGAACGGACTTTCAGAGAGACCGGGACAAGATAATTTATACAAAGGCCTTTCGCAGACTGAAGCATAAAACTCAGGTATTTATTGCACCGCTTGGCGACCATTACAGGACAAGACTCACTCATACGCTTGAGGTAGGACAGATAGCAAGGAGTATAAGCCGAGCCCTTTTCTTAAACGAGGATTTGACAGAAGCGATAAGTATGGGGCACGATCTTGGCCATACGCCCTTCGGCCATGCGGGAGAGAGAGCTTTGGCAGAGCTTACCAAAAGCGGCTTTCGCCATAATGAGCAGAGCCTCCGAATAGTAAAATACTTAGAGGGCGGAAGCGGAATTAATCTCACCTATGAGGTAATGGACGGCATATTGAATCACGTAGGGCCTTCCTACCCCGAAACGTTGGAGGGAAGGGTTTGCCGCTTAGCTGATAAAATAGCTTATATAAATCACGACATAGATGATGCCTGCCGCGCAGGAATCTTAACGGAGGAAGCGCTTCCTTTTGAGTGTACAAAAGTTCTGGGACATTCCCACGGAAAGAGAATAGACACGATTGTGAGAGACTGCATAAAGATGAGCGGCGAGGACATAATTTTAAGTGCCGAGGTATACGGTGCCATGATGGAGCTTGAGAAGTTTATGTTTGCCAACGTATATCTTGATTCCGAAGCAAAAACAGAGGAGAAAAAGGTCTTTGGAATAGTTAAGGCGCTCTATGAATATTTTATGGAAAATCATACTCTTCTTAAGGATGAGCCAGGGTATGATGAGGAAAACCCCGAAATCAGTGTATGTGATTACATATCGGGAATGACTGATGTTTTCTGTGTTTATAAATACAACGAACTTTTTGTTCCCGAGTCCTGGCATAAAAGATAATTTTGATAACATTAAAAAGGATTTTCGGATAATTTGTCGAAATATTAAAGTATAGGATATTCTCTTAAAGGGAGTGTTCTGAAAGGATGGTGACCTATGGCCGCACTTTATCCCGAAGAGGTTATACAGGAGGTTTTATCCGCCACAGATATAGTAAACCTTGTGGGAAGCTATGTGCATCTCAAGCGTTCCGGCCGGGGTTACATGGGACTTTGTCCCTTCCACAAGGAAAAGTCGCCCTCCTTCCATGTTTCCGAGGATAAGCAGCTTTATCACTGCTTCGGATGCGGGGTTGGCGGAAACGCCATACATTTTGTGATGGCTGCGGAAAACCTTGACTTCGTGGAGTCGCTTAAATATCTTGCGGACAATTCGGGAATAATATTACCCGAGCCCAACGAGGTGTCACGCGATAAAGAACGTCACGATATGAAAAAGAAGATGTACGAAGCAAATCTTGCAGTGGCTAAATTTTACCGCGAAATGCTTAAAAGCGATGCGGGAAGCGATGCCAGGGAATATCTTGCTAAAAGAAAGCTTGAAAGTGGCACCGTGGCACATTTCGGAATGGGCTACGCCCCTGACGGAGGAGCACTTTTAAGCTTTGCAGATGAAAACGGAATCGGAAAAGATGTGCTTCTCAATTTAGGACTCATAATGAGGACGGAGCGGGGTAACTATATTGAACGGTTCAGAAACCGTCTTATGGTGCCGATAATTGATATAAGGAAAAACATAATAGGATTCGGAGGAAGAGCGCTTTCTCCGGATGAAAAGGCAAAGTATATGAACTCTCCCGAAAGCCCGGTATTCTTTAAGGGGAGAGAACTTTTTGCCCTTAACTATGCCAAAAATTCGCCGGACAAGCGTATAATCCTCTGCGAAGGCTATATGGATGTAATAAGCCTTCATCAGGCAGGTTATACGGGAGCGGTTGCGTCAATGGGTACGGCGCTTACAAGCGAACAGGCCAGAACAATTAAAAAATATTCTTCGGAGGTTTACCTTTGTTACGACTCTGACGGCCCCGGCCAGAAGGCAACGGAAGCGGCAATTGAAATATTTATGCCGCTGGATATAAAGGTCAAAGTCTTAAGTCTTCCCGAAGGTAAGGATCCGGATGAATTTATAAAGCTGAAAGGAAAAGAGGCCTTCGAAGGAGTTTTGAAGAACGCAAGGGTTGTTACCGAGTACAGGATTTCAAAGCTCAAAGAGAAATACGATATAAAAGATGTTGAACAGAAGGTGGAATTCACTAAATCGGCGGCTGAGGTTCTTCTCAAAATCAAAAACACCATTGAACAGGAAGCATACATCAAAAAGGTTTCTGACGATACCGGAATTTCGGAAGATTCCATAAAGGCAGAAATTATGAAGAAGGATGCATCCTTTAAGAAACGGGAGGAAAAGAAGATATTTGCCCGACCTGTTCTTGAGAGAAAGGCACCGGAAGGCGAGGTTCTTTCCGGAAAAGGCTATGAAGCCGAAAAAATCCTTTTAAGCCTTATGGCAAGAGATAAAAAGGTGTATGAGAAATATGGCTCAGAAATAAAGGCGGATGATTATTCTACAGAGGCACTTAAGAGTCTTGCATCACTTATCTACACGGCTCTTTCGGAAGGAAAGGTGCCCGAGGCATCGGTTATAATAACAATGCTTCCGTCAGAATTTTCCGGAGAAGCATCGGCAGTATTTTCAGATGATGATTACGGAGACAATTTAAAGGCGGCATCTGACGCTTTTAATACGATAGAGGATGAAAGATTTAATGTCTTAAGCAAAAAGTACATTGAAGAAAACAACATAGCCAAGCTTAATGAGTTAATCAAAAAGAAGGCTGAAAAGAAACGGAAAGAGGGTATGTGATATGGGAGAAAATATCATGTCCGCGAGAAAAGTCGCAATTAAGGAATTGGTGGAGAAGGGAAAGAAAAAAGGTCTTTTATCATATAAGGAAATCGCCGATGCATTGGCTGAGTTTGAGCTTGAAGAGGAGCAGATGGAAAAGGTTTACGACTCACTTGACCGCGAGGGAATTGAAGTCGTAGGAGACCTTGATAAAGAGCTTGAGCAGATTGAGCCCGTTCAGGTTGAGGAAGAAATAGATATGAACCTTCCTGACGGAACCAATGTGGATGACCATGTAAGAATGTACTTAAAAGAAATCGGCAAGGTTCCGCTTTTAACTGCAGACGAGGAATATGAGCTTGCAAGAAAAATGTCCGAGGGTGACGAGGAAGCAAAGCAGAAGCTTATTGAAACAAACCTTCGTCTTGTTGTAAGTATCGCAAAGAAATATGTGGGAAGAGGACTTTTATTTTTAGACCTTATTCAGGAGGGTAACCTCGGTCTTATAAAGGCGGTTGAAAAGTTTGACTATTCAAAGGGCTATAAGTTTTCAACTTACTCTACCTGGTGGATCCGTCAGTCCATAACAAGAGCTATTGCGGACCAGGCGAGAACGATACGTGTGCCCGTTCATATGGTTGAAACCATAAATAAGCTTATAAGAGTCTCCCGTCAGCTTCTTCAGGAATATGGCAGAGATGCAACTCCCGAAGAAATTGCAAAGGAAATGAATATGTCCATTGAAAAGGTTCGCGAGATTATGAAAATCGCACAGGAGCCTGTATCCCTTGAAATGCCCATCGGTGAAGAGGAAGATACACGTCTTGGCGAATTTATTCCCGACGAGGATGCTCCCGCTCCCAGCGAAGCGGCATCATTTATGCTTCTTAAGGAGCAGCTTGTGGACGTGCTTGATACTCTTACCCCCAGGGAAGAAAGGGTATTAAGGCTTCGCTTCGGTTTAGATGACGGAAGAAGCCGTACACTTGAAGAGGTTGGTAAGGTGTTCAACGTAACAAGAGAGCGTATCCGTCAGATTGAGGCAAAGGCTCTCCGTAAACTCCGCCATCCCTCCAGAAGCAGAAAATTAAAGGATTTCTTAGCATAAGAATATTTTGTAGGGGCTGATGCCCTCGTCAGCCCGCAATAACGGGCCGATGAAGACATCGGCCCCTGCAATTTTTATATTGGTGAATTATGAAGATACATTTTACAGAACGAATGAAGGCAATAGCTTCACTTTTTCCGAACTCGGAAACGGCAGCTGATATCGGAGCGGATCACGGTCTTTTGTCAATTTATCTTGCAAGAGAAGGTCTGGTAAATAAAATTTACGCCTGCGACATAAATGAAGCTCCCCTTCTTACGGCAAAGGAAAATATTGAAAAGTTCGGATGCGCCGATAAGGTTATCCCCGTGCTTTCCGACGGGCTTTCCTATGCTCACGATAAAGCTGAAACCGTGATAATTGCAGGGCTTGGCGGTGATGTTATATCCTATATCCTTGAAAAGGACGATATATCAAAAATAAAATGCTTTCTGCTTCAGCCCATGAGCAAAGCGGATACACTTCGCGAAACTCTTGTGCGGATTGGGCTTAAGATAGAAGATGAGACTCTTGTTTCAGATATGGGCAGAATTTATTCTGTTATAAAGGCAGTGCCGGGGAAGGCTGAATATACCCCGCTTGAAATTGTGGCAGGCCCCGCAATTATAAAGAAAAAAGGAGAACATTTTCCGGAATATGCGAAAAGGCTTATCCGTTATGAAGAAAGCAGAGCTAAGGGTGAAAACGGAGAAGTGCATAAAAAAATAGCAGAAGAATTAAAACAGATACTATGAAAAAGGACTATGTGAGCTTGGGCTCACATAGTCCTTTTAATTATTTTTTCAAATTTTCGTTATCATCTCTGAAGTGCTTATATTCCCCGTGGGGATCAAAGGTTCTGGGGTAGCGGAGATTGAGAAAAGATGAGGAGGGAAGGGGAATATCTGAAAAGCTTAAGTTTTCCTCGTGATTTATCTTAAGTCCGCATACGTTGTAAATACATTCGTCGCTTGATGCGTTGAATATTGTGGCGTCAAACTTATCGCGAAGCTCTTTGGTATAAACACCGCCGTTTGTTATCCAGAGCATATTTGAGATACCCACGCTGTAGCCGGGACGGTCAATCTTAAAGCCGTAGCGGTAAGTATCAACGGCAGGAGATTCAAATATTATGTCATAACCGTCAATAAATGCAAATGTTGAGTTTTCCACTATGGAATTGTCGCGGAGCCACGCAGAACAACGGCAGAATCTTCCGCATATGGTGTAAAAGGCGGTTTCAAAGTTTACCACCTCAACCTCTTCAAAGTGGGTGTCAAAGGCGTTATCAAAAACGCCGATGGTTCCTTTTAATCCGAAATCATTTTCAACAAGGATGTTTCGGAAAAATGCGTGTCCGTCGGGAATCTTTTCTGTTCTTGTGACAATTCCCTTTTCAAGAACATTCTTTAAGATAAAATTCTCAAAAACACAGTGTCTTGTCTTGTAAACGCCTATTCCGTTTTTTGCTTTGTTATTGGCATTGATAAAGCCACCCCTGATAAAGGAGTTAAAGGTATAGCCTCCGCCTGTTCTGCCACGACGGAGTGTTATGAAATACTCCTGAATTTCATCTCCGTCCAACTTAAGCTCGGCATTGGCTTCAAGCTCGATATAGCACTGATCGGGGAAATTGAAGCCTTCGGAGAATACATAAATTCCTGTCGGGAAAAAGATGGGGGTGGTATAGTCTTCTTCAATATACTTTTTCATTACGGCATCGTTTTTGGTTACACCATCGCCGATAAAACCGTATTCCTTTGCATTGATTCGCCCGAACATTAAACCATCTCCTTAGTTCTGGATTTTTCAGCATTAAGTATTTTTGCTGATTTGACTGTATATGAAAGAACCTCTGTTACGACCTCACCGTCAATCTGAAGGGCGGTAGGATGGTCAAAGGCTACCGTTATTTCGTGGCCCGTCAATGTTTCGACAACACTTTTGAAATTTATATGCTTTCCCGTAAAAATCCTGGGAAAGATATAAAGTAATTTAAGCTTACTCTTTGAGTGTACCGCCATAACAGACAGAGAACCGTCCTTGTTTTCTCTTGTCTGCAGGGGGCACGCCATCATACCGCCGCCGTAGTAACGGCCGAACATTGTGGGAATCATCCAGACGTTTTTATAAGTTTTTGTTACACCGTCAACGGTAACTGTTGCCTTTGTGCGTCTGAAGAAAAACAAAAGCCCTTTAATTGCGATAGTGGTATAGTTGATGCCTTTTCCCTTTTCCCGAAGCTTTTCTCCCTCTTCGCAGCAATAACCGTCAATTCCGTAGCCGATACCGTTTATGAACTTATGCTTTATCCCTTTTACATATACCGTGGGAAGATTTTTGAGGTATGGGGCAAGTGAGGTTACGGAGTTTTCAGCAAGGCCGATATCCTTGGCGAAATCGTTTCCGCTTCCGGATGCATGGTAGAAAAGCTCTCTTTCGGGAATATCTTCGTAAATTTCATTTACAAAGCGGCTTATTGTTCCGTCACCGCCGGAAACAACTATTTTTTCATCGGGTTTGGTTGAGGCAATAAAATCTGAAATATTGATATCTGTTATGTTGTGGAATAAAAGCTCGCCGTCTGTAAGTATATTTTTTAACGCCCCGGCCTTATTCATCCCTTCTCCGCTGGCAGCTTTCGGGTTATAAAGAATGTGATATCTGGGCATATTTATTTCTCCTTTACTGTATCGGCATTTCTGTATGCTGCAGGGGTTATTCCGACTCTTTTTTTGAAAAAGCTTGTAAAATTATAAACATTGGAAAACCCCAGCTTTTCGCTTATTTCCTTTATGGGGATTTTAGTTTCAAGCAAAAGCTTTTCTGCCTCTGAAAGTCTTGTGTGTTTTATGTACTCGGATAGATGGCATCCGTGGCAGGATAAAAAAATTCTGTCCATCTGCTTTGCGGAAACGCCGCAATGCGAGGCTACCTCGTCTAATTTAATAAGGCGGTTAGAGTTATTTCTGATATAAAGCTTTGCTGCTGTAACACGCCTGTCTTCAATTGCCGCATCACTTCTGGGAATTGCACCGGGTAGGTTTGCGATGCGGGCAAATTCTATGAGAATTTCAAAAATTTTATTTCTTATTACATAGGGGGAAACGGTGGTGTTTATTTCGCTCTCCTTAAAAATGTCTTCCATTAAGGAATAAATCTTTTCGCTGACGGGAAGGGAGCTGATTCCGAATTTTTTTAGTGTCACATATAAGGGCGAATCCTTATCCGGGGTAAAGCTTATTGTTATTTTATTTGCACCGTCAAGGAAGGAAGATATCGTATGCGCTTCTTTTGGCGGTATCAGAAGAGCATTGCTTTCGGAAAGACGGAATTCTTTTCCGTCACCGAAAGTATATTCAAAAAAACCCTCTGCCATTATGTGAAGCTCAAAAAAATTATGTATGTGTGACTCCTTACTGATAAATACCGTTTCTTCCTTTGGGATTACAGATTTTATCCAGTGTATTTTTATGTGATAAGGATCGATAATGTCAGGAATATACATTCTGTTAAGCCTTTGCCGCAGAGATTTGGGGAATCTTTCGAAAGACATAATGCACCTCCTTAATACATATGATTACATTCTACAATACATTTTCCGCCAAGTCAACAATTAATGTCTGAATTTCATAAAAAAATGTCCTGCTTTCATATTGAAAAAATCAGAAATGGTAGTATTATGGTATTAACCGTATAAAAGGAGGTAATGTTATGGAATACAGATTTGGCGCATATCCTACGATGATAACACCATATAAAGCAGACGGAAGCATTGATTATGACCTGGCGGAAAAATATGTTGAATGGTATTTTGAAAAGGGCTGTGCGGGAATTTTTGCAATATGCCAGTCAAGCGAAATATTTTATCTTTCAGTTGAAGAGAGAGTGGAGCTTAACAGAAGAGTTTACGCTAAGGCGCAGGAGCTTAAAAGAAAAAGCGGGAAGGAATTTACAATAGTATCCTCCGGCCACGTGGCAGATTCAATTGAGGATCAGGCGTATGAATTAAATAGGGTAATAGAATCGGGAACAGATGCGCTTATCCTTATTACAAACCGTCTTGACCTTAATAATGAGGGCGACGATGTGTGGATTAAAAACGCAGAAGAGCTTTTATCAAAGCTTCCTTCAGATGTGAATTTAGGACTTTACGAATGTCCACATCCCTATAAAAGACTTGTTACTCCGAAAATCCTTAAGTGGTGTATCAAAACGGGCAGATTTTATTATATGAAGGACACCTGTTGTGATGCAAAAATGATAAAAGAAAGACTTGATATATTAAAAGGTACAAGCTTTAATTTACTTAATGCAAACTGTCAGACACTGCTTCAGAGTCTTAAAGACGGCGGCGCAGGCTATTGCGGAATAATGGCAAATTTCCATCCTGAGCTTTATGCCTGGCTTTGCGAAAACTATAAAAAGAATCCCGAAAAGGCTGAAGAAATCCAGAACTTAATCGGAACCTGCGGATTTACCGAAAACGGACTTCCTTATCCGCTCACTGCAAAATATCATATGTGCCTTGAGGGCCTCACCACAACTCTTACGGCAAGAAACCGCAAGGACAGCGAAATGACAGACTATGTGAAAGACTGCGTTTCTCAGATGAGAGCGCTTTGCAAAACATATACAGACAAACTTTAATGGAGGAAATTTATGAAAGGAATAAATACCTGGAGCTATTCTCCGTACAAGCCATTTTTATTCGAATCGGGATGTCCTTACATTTCAAGGGTTGTTCCTTATGAAAATTCAATTCATTTTGAATGGTTTTCCGTAAGCGCACCTTATACGGTTTATTACCGTGAAATGGGAGCAGGAGACTTTATAAAAGCAGGGGAGACAAATGAAACAAATTTCGATATCAAAAATCTCAAAACAGAAACTGATTATGAATTTTATGTGAGCTCGGGTAAAGATAGAAGCCGTATCCGTCTTGCAAGATGCGGAAAAAGTGTGGGAACTGTCGTTAACTACCTTCACCCCGAGGACAGGGCATACAGCTTCTCAGGACGCTATTTGTGCTCTCCTTCGCTGCTCGTTCATCCTGACGGATACTATCTTGCATCAATGGATTTGTTTGCACCGGGACAGCCTCAGAACTTAACCATTATCTTCCGTTCCGATGACAGGGGAAAAACCTGGTATCACTATTCTGAGCTTATGCCCTGCTATTGGGGTGAGCTCTTTTACCACAACGGGGATGTTTATATGATGGCATCCTCCACCGAATACGGTGATTTGCTTATCGGAAAATCAACCGACGGAGGAAAGACCTGGGGAACACCGACGGTACTGCTCAGGGGCTCATCCGATCCGACGGGTGCGGGAACTCAGAAGGCTCCTATGACAACGGTTATTCACAACGGCAGAATATATCTTACCTGCGACTGGGGTGCCTGGTCATTCCTTCCTTACCGCCATTCGCCTATGATTATAAGCTGTAAGGTGGACGATGATCTGCTTGTTTCCGAAAACTGGTCTATAACAGAGCCCTGTCCCATAAGCGAAGAATGGGAAGGCGTGGCAAAGGGCATAAACGGAGGGGTGCTGGAGGGATGCATCGTGGAAACTCCCGATGGTAAGCTTGCCGAAATTATGCGTTATGAGCTTATGGAAACATCGGAGCCCAAATACGGACTCATTATGCGCTATAAAGTAGATGAGAATGATCCCGATGCGCCGGTGGAATTTGACAGAGTAATTAAATTTCCCGGAAACCGCTCAAAATTTATCATAAAACGTGATGAAGTAAGCGGAAAGTATTATAGTCTTGCCAGCATCATTTATGACGAAAATGAGCTTAAAGCAAGAAATTATCTGGCACTTTTGGAATCAGGTGATCTTGATAACTGGACTATAGTTGCAGGCTTACTTGACTACCGCCACGAAGATCCTGCAAAAGTGGGCTTCCAGTACGTGGATTTTGAATTTGACGGAGATGATCTTATCTATCTTTCAAGAACATCAATAAACGGTGCAAATGACTATCACAATGCAAACTATTCAACATTCCACAGACTGAAGAATTTCAGAAATCTCTGACAAAAAAATAAACCGCCTGTCAGCAGTTCTCCCTGAGGAGTATCGCTGAAGGGCGGTTTATTTTTTTGCTTTTATTCTTCCATATCGATTGTTGTATCGATTGATTCTTCTGTTATCTCGGAAGTATCCTCTGCTTCCAAAGCAGCCTCTTCTTCATAGAGGGCAAAAAGCTCTTCGTACTGTTCGTCAAAGGTTATATTGAAGATTTTGTTTCCGTCAAGGTCACACACACCGATGTACTGAGTTCCGTCCTCGGCAAATTCCATAGACATAAATTTGTCGTGGGAAATTGCGGTAAGGCCGTAGTTGGGCGCGGTGATTTTTGTAACATCGCTGCCGTCAAAATTCATACTGTATATGCAATAGTCTGACTGGTTGTGATAATAAATCTTCTTGCCGTAGATGTTGAAGGCTGTTGCGAAAACGCCTGTATTGAAGGATACATCTTCTCCGGTCTTAAGATTAAACTTGCGAAGCTCATACTGATTCATGGAATCGAGGTAGTAAAGCGTATCGTCAATAATTACGGGAGATGCAACAATTGTGGAGGCGATAACGGTCTCGGCGCCAAGCTCACTTGATGCTCGTGTCTGTCCGTCGGCAAGGGGATTTTCCTTAACTGCCTTAACAGCTTCGGAAAGAGAAACCTTCATAAAGGAAGTGTTAAGACCTTCGCAGTAATATAAATCGTCTCCGTCTACTAAGAATGAAATGCAGAGTATGTCGCAGCAAAGCTCGGGAGTTGAGCCTTCTTCAAGCTTTGCTCTGTATATACGGCTGGAATTTCCCGAATATAAATCCTCATAAGACTTGAGATAATAAATGTATCCGTCTGCAATCTGAGGTGAGCTTATAACGTCGGAAAAAATTACGATGTCATTTACTCCGTCAACATACTTTTTATAGTTATATGCGGTTTCGGGAGAGTCCTCTGTAAAGGTATAGCTTAAATAGTAAATGTCGTTTTTATAGTTGTTGATGTAAACAACGTTGTCTGTTTCGGAAAGAAGGATGCTCTCACCGGATTTGATGTTGGTCTTGTACATTTTATAGTCGGCGAAATTAACATGATAAACATCGCCGTCTTTAATTGTGGCAAAGCCGTGAGCGTAAAGATTGCCTGTTCCCTCGGTTACATCGCTTCCTGAGAATGAGAAAATAAGGGCAGCTGCGATTACAGCAATAAGCAAAGCAGCTATTAAAGCTATTATGCCGCCCTTACCTTTTTTGGGGGCAACTTTTTCTTTGATCTCTTCTATAGCCTCTTTCGCATCTTCGATGATTTCTTCAGCCTCTTCTTTTATTTCTTCCGCTGTTTCGGCTATTTCTTCTTTTACTTCTTCAAAGGTTTCTTCTGCCTTTTCAATGGCTTCGGAAACGGGATTGGTGTTTTCTTCGCCGTTTTCGGGCGTTAAGTTCTTGTTCTCGTCCATTTTAAAATCCTTTCTTTACAGGGTTATCAGATATAGGGGGCAACCTGCTTGTATAAGAATACAGAAGCGGTTGTAAGCCAGGTGAGAGCTGAAAGCACTGCAAGAACATAGAAAATAATTCTTACAGCCTTCTTTTCCCATACACCGTAGTAAGCAAGGAAATAATAAGCAAGGCAGAAAATGAAATAGAGTGCGATTGCATAGTAGCTGTGAGCAACACCGGAGGTGTATGTTCCGAAATTAGCACCGAGACTCATAAAAATGTACCAGATTACGGAGTTTGCCGCACCGTAGGCACACCACTTATAAAGCGCGGGATTTTTCTTGACATAACCGAGAATTGCAAAAACCAAAACTGCAGCAACGCCTGCCCATATTAAAATGTTGAATAAAACGGGCATTCCGCTGGTAAATACGTTTTTATAGTTTCCGAAAACTGTGAAAAGAACAGCGAGTATTAAAACAATACCTGTATTCTTTACGATAAAGTTTTCAAGTTTCTGGTGAAGAGCCTGTCTCTCCTGCTTTTTCTTAATGTTTCTTTCAATGTTGGCGTTTTTCTTTTTTGACATTTTTTCAAGTCCTTTCTTTTATTTCTTCATCGTTTCTTTTTTTGAATCATCTCTGCTGTTGACAACCAATAAAAGAACAAGCATAACGGCAAACATAAGTGCCGATAGTGCGTTAACCTTGGGGCTTATACCACGCTTAGCGGCGTTGTATATATAAATAGAGAGATTCTGTACCCCGTTACCTGTGGTAAAGAAGCTTATAACAAAATCGTCTATACTCATGGTCATGGAGAATAAAAAGCCTGTTATGATACCGCTTTTAATTTCCGGCATAACCACGTTCATAAATGCATATAAGGGATGGGCGCCCAAATCCAGAGCTGCCTCATAAAGATGGGGATTCATCTGCTTCAGCTTTGGCAGAACCGAAATTATAACATAAGGAATGTTAAATGTTATGTGGGCAAGAAGCATGGTGGAAAAGCCACGCTCTAAATTGATGAACACGAAAAGGAGCATCAATGATACACCTGTTACGATTTCGGGGTTGAGCATGGGAATGTGGGCGAGATTCATTAAAGTGTTTTTAGGCCCGCGCCTCATTTTGTTTATGCCAACGGCTGTTATAGTTCCGATAACCGTCGCAATGAGTGATGCTAAAACGGCACAGAGCAGAGTGTATATGAGTGCCGATAAAATTTCGCTGTCCGAGAAAAGCTCCTTATACCATCTTAAGGAAAACCCGGTAAATTTACTTCTGTTGGAGTTTTCGTTGAAGGAGTAGAGAATAAGTATTGCAATCGGAGCATATAAAAGAATATATATAATTGCAACATAAAGCCGTTTTAATGCCTTCATCCCAAAAGCCCCCCTTCATTATCCGAAGAGCCGAATCTGCTTGTTATAAACATGCAGAGAAGCACAATAACAATTACGATAACGGATAAGAGCGAGCCGTAGCCCCAGTTGTTGAACTCTAAAAACTGGCGCTCAATCATATCACCGATTAAAAGTGTTTTGCTTCCTCCGAGTATCTGGGATAAAGCAAAGGTGGTGATTGAAGGAATGAAAACCATTTCAATACCGCTTATTACTCCGCCAAGACTCAAGGGGAAAATAACCTTTGTGAAAACCCGGAATTTATTGGCACCCAAGTCCTCTGCCGCTTCAATAAGGCGGTTATCCATTTTGGATAAAACCGAATGGATGGGGAGCACCATAAAGGGAAGGTAGTTATAAATCATACCCACCGCTATGGAGCTTTCCTTATAGAGGAACTGGATTCTTTCGATTCCGAAAAGCCCTAAAAACTGATTTATAAGGCCGGAATTTTCCATAAGAGATAAAAGCGCATAGGTTCTTACAAGAAAGTTCATCCACATAGGGAGGATGATAAGGGTTGTAAGAAGGCTTTTGTATTTTGATTTGCTGTTTGCGAGAATGTATGCCAGTGGATAACCCAGTATAAGGCATACAACCGTTGCAATGGCGGAAAGCTTTAAGCTTCTTATGAGGGCGGCAATTATTTCATCCTTGCCTGCGATAAGCTGGGAAAGATATTCGGTAGTGAAATAATATCCCTCGCCGTCATTACGGAATACGGCAAACATAAATACAAGCAAAAGCGGCAAAACGGTAAAGATGATTGCCCAGAAAAAATAGGGAAGGGCAAGATAGGTCGTCTTTTTATTCATCTTCCGCCACCTTCTTCATAATGTGAATATCAAAGGGGATGACAGAAATGCTTACCTCCGCTCCTATTTCTTCCTTGAGAGTGCTGTGCACCATAAAGGGAAAATCGCCTGATTCTATTATCATTTCATAATGTACGCCCTTGAAGGTGACGCTTTTTACAACACCGTCAACAATTCCCTCTCCGACCTTGCCGAGCTTTATATCCTCGGGACGGATTACAACGTCAACAGGCTCATTTTCTGAAAAGCCCACGTCAACACAGGGAACGTCTTTTCCCAGGAAGGAAACAAGACAGTCCTTTTTCATAATTCCGTCGATTATGTTGCTTTCGCCGATAAAGTCCGCAACAAAGGCGTTCTCGGGCTCGTTGTAAATATCAACGGGAGTGCCGAGCTGCTGAATTTTACCGCTGTTCATTACCACGATTCTGTCACTCATAGTAAGTGCTTCCTCCTGGTCATGCGTTACATAAATAAAGGTAATGCCTGTTTCCTGCTGAATGCGCTTAAGCTCAAGCTGCATATCCTTACGGAGCTTTAAGTCAAGAGCACCCAAGGGTTCATCCAGAAGAAGAACCTCAGGCTCGTTAACCAATGCCCGTGCAATTGCGACACGCTGCTGCTGACCGCCGGACAGGGAGTCAACATCACGTTTCTCAAAGCCCTTGAGGTTTACAAGAGTCAGCATTTTTGAAACCTTTTCTTTTATTATTTCTTCGTCAAGCTTTTTAATCCGGAGGCCAAATGCAATATTCTCAAAAACATTGAGATGCGGAAAAAGTGCATACTTCTGAAAAACGGTGTTTACTCTTCTTTTATAGGGAGGAATATCCTTTATATCCTTGCCCTCGAATAAAACGTTTCCGTTCGTGGGAGTATCAAAGCCCGCAATGATACGGAGCGTTGTGGTTTTGCCGCAGCCTGACGGACCTAAAAGCGTTAAAAATTCGTGCTTATTAATCTTGAGATTGATGTTTTTTAAAACACCCTCGCCATCAAAATCCTTAGACACATTAACTAATTCAATGATAGCCTCTTCCAATGTATCTGCCCCCTTTTTCTTACAGGAAATATAGGATTTAAATACCTTCATTCCAAATGTACAATATATGAAGCGAAAACTCATGTTTGCACAATTTCCGCACCATACACTATTATATCATAATATATGTTTTTTAAGAAAAAGTCAATAATAAAAACGATTTATTTTAAAAAATTTCATTATTATGTGGAATATTTTTCATCTTTGTGTTATTATAAAAGAGAACGGAGGAATTTTTATGAATGAGATAATAAAAAACCTTGATTATTTAACCCTTTTGTCAAAGGATTATCCGACGATTAAATCGGTTGGAGCAGAAATTATAAACCTTTCGGCAATACTTAATCTCCCCAAGGGAACAGAGCATTTTATGAGTGATCTTCACGGGGAATATGAGGCGTTTTTGCATGTTCTTAAAAATGCATCCGGAGTTATAAAAACAAAAATCAATATGCTTTTCGGGGACTCTGTAAGCGACAAGGAAAAGGAGATGCTTGCAACCCTTGTGTACTACCCCGAAAGAAAGCTTTATTACCTTAAGCAGAAGAAGGTTATATCGGATAAGTGGTACGAAGAAACGTTAGAGCATCTTTCTTCGCTTTGCCGTCTTGTTTCATCAAAATACACCCGTTCCAAGGTAAGAAAGGCAATGCCAAGGGAGTTTTCCTACATTATGGAGGAGCTTTTACACACACCGGAGGCAGAAATAAACAAACACGAATATTACGCGGAAATCATCCGTTCCGTCATTGAGACAGGCTTTGCCGAGGAAATGATAACGGCGCTTTGCGTGCTTATAAGAAGACTTTCCGTTGACCATTTACATATCCTTGGCGATGTCTTTGACCGAGGCCCCAGAGCCGATATCATAATGGATGAACTCCTTGGATATCATTCCATTGATATGCAGTGGGGAAACCACGATATAGAATGGATAGGTGCGGCGTCGGGTAACGGTGCACTGATTTGCAATGTTATAAGAAACTCTTTGAGATACAACAATTTTGATGTTCTTGAGATAGGCTACGGCATAAATACAAGAATGCTTTCAGCCTTTGCAACAGAAGCCTATAAGGATGACTCCTGCGAAAGCTTTATGCCTCTGGATTCCGAAAAACACGTGATAAAAGGACGGGATGCAGGGCTTACCGCTAAAATGCATAAGGCGATTTCCGTTATACAGTTCAAGCTTGAAGGAATGATAATAAAAAAGCATCCCGAATACAATATGGATGAAAGGGCAATGCTCGGGAATATAGATTACGAAAAGGGAGAAATCATCATAGGCGGAAAGGCATATGCTCTTACAGATAAGAGCTTTCCGACAGTGGACAGGGAAAATCCCTTTAAGCTTACAAAGGAAGAAGAAAAGGTGGTAAAGGCACTTAAGCGTTCGTTCCTTCACAGCGAAAAACTGCAAAAACACATAAGATTTATGATAAACAACGGCGGAATGTATAAAATATTCAACGGAAACCTGCTGTTTCATGGTTGTATTCCGCTGGATGAGTCGGGTGCTCTTGCGAAAATTAATATAGACGGAGAAATTTTAAGCGGAAAGGCGTATCTGGACAAAGCCGATAAAATGGTGAGGGAAGCTTTCTTTTCAAAAGACGAGGAAAAAACTGACTTTTTGTGGTATCTCTGGTGCGGAAAGCTTTCGCCCCTTTACGGAAAGGATAAGTCCGCCGCTTTTGAAGGATATTTTATTAACGAGAAAGCACTTCTGCATGAGGAGAAAAATCCCTATTACCGTTTTAATGACAAGGAAGAAATCTGCCGTATGATACTTTCTGAATTTTCTCTTGATCCTGAAAGCGGTCATATAATTAACGGTCATGTTCCGGTTAAGCGCAAAAAGGGAGAAAGCCCCGTAAAAGCAGGAGGGAAGCTTTATGTAATAGACGGAGGGTTTTCCAAGGCTTACAGAAAAACCACGGGTATTGCGGGCTACACCCTCATAAGCAATTCCTACGGATTTTCAATAACGGAGCATCAGAGCTTTACATCCCTTGCGGATGTGATTGAAAAGGATTTTGACCTTCATTCCGATAAAATAATGATTGAAGAGTTTCCCCGGCGAATGATGGTGGGAGACACCGATAACGGAAAGAAAATTGCAGAGCGCAGAGAAATATTAAAAGAGCTTTTAGAAGCCTACAAAAAAGGTTATATATCGGAGCGGACAAAATAAAAAAGCAGCATCCCAAGAGCGAGCCTGGGATGCTGCTTTTTGTCATATGCCAAAAAGTGTAAGAATCGTGGCGGTAAGTGCACCGATTAAATAAAGGAGCAATACCACGAAAAGGTTTTCCTTTATGTTTTTGTTAAGGCGGAAAAGAACGATAAGTCCGACGCCGGCACCTGCACAAAGTCCGCCGATTAAGGATGAAAGTGTTATTATTCCTTCTATGTAAAGCTCCGTTAAAAGCACCGATGCCGCACAGTTGGGGATAAGGCCGATAATGGGGGCGATAAAGGGCTGAAGGAATTTATTTACGGAAAGCATTTCCTTTGGAACATATTCCATCATAAAACCTAAGATTACGGAAATCAGGAAAATAAATGCGAAAATTTTAACCACGTGGATAAGTGTGGATTTAAGTATTCCGTCGTGGCAGCTTTCGCAGTTACCGTGATAGTGGTGATGCTCATGGTGTTCTTCCTCGCAGTGGTGATGATGGACGTGCTGCTTTTTTCTTATGAATAAATCAATTAAAAAGCCGAAGAACAACGCAAAAATAAATTTTGCCGCAATCAGCATAAGCATTTTCGCCCATAAGGAAGGCTCGGAAAGAAGCATGGGGATTGCCTCGTCGCTTGTTGCAATGAAAACCGCAATCAATGTGCCGAGGGTGATAAAACGCTTCGAGTAAAGCTCCGACGCGATAACAGAAAATCCGCACTGGGGAATGCATCCGAAAAGTCCGCCAAAGAGGGGGCCTGCCTTTTCCGATTTCATGAAAAGGTGATGAGCCTTGTTATTGTTCTTGTGCTCTAAATATTCAATTAAAAGATAAATTAAAAAAAGTGAGGGGAGCACCTTTAAGGTGTCGATAAATGCGTGCTCCAGAATATGTATAATTTCGTGCATAGTTAACCGCCTTATAAAAAACTAAACTATATTTTAATGCAAAAAGTGAGATATGTCAAGAAAAAAGCTGAGCGAACGGCGGTACTTCTTAGGGATAAATCGCCCAAAATCCACGATTTTGGCACATTACTGTGTCAAAAAGCCTTGCAATAATTAAAAAACTCCAACATCGAGTTGGAGTTTTTTGTTCAAGAGCAAAAGGCTCTTTTCACATA
>JAFQQJ010000037.1 GCA_017411325.1 Clostridia bacterium
TCGCAGTTTTGGGTTAGGAATTTTTCGCCTTAGAGAAGTTAAAAAACGCAGTCATACTGGCGTATGTCTGCGTTTTTTTGCGCACTATCAGCGGAAAATAACAAGCCAAAACCGGCTTCTCCCTAAGAAGTACCGCCGAATCGGATGTCTTTTTTGTTTTGCTTATCGCACTGCGTTTAATCTGCGCAAGTATTTCTAAAGTTTTTTTCTTTCGCAAAAAGGGTGTCTGTTCCGTTGTTCTTATAACTGCAAATATCAGTTTTCAAATGACGGTGCAGTAGTTTTGTTATTGGCAAATGCATCAGGTCCGGGATCAGACATTGAAAAATACATTCTGGCTGCTTTTGTTGTGCCGAAATCTTTATTTGAACCGCTGTTTTGTACTTTATTAAATGCATCACGAAACATCTGATTATGGGCTTCTTCTCTGTTAAGAAGAAAATCAATGGTTTCCTTTACTTTTTTATCATCTATCTGCCGGTACAAGTATTCATAAACTACTTTTGCACGCTGTTCAGATGCGATATTACTTAATATGTCGGCACATAAATCGCCTGTGACTGTTACATAATCAGCGGTCCATGAGTATCCTGAGGAATTTATAAGACCGGGATTTAAGCCTAAAAGGACATGGGATTGTATTTCTCCTGCCTGAACATTTTGGGCATTAACATCGTGACCGTTTAGCATATTAATGGTTTGTGCAATCATTTCCATATGTCCAAGCTCTTCAGCGGCTATATCCAAAAACAAATCCTTTATTTCGGGATCTTTGATACGAAAGCTCTGAGAAATATATTGCATAGCTGCTTTAAGTTCTCCGTTTCCGCCGCCAAGCTGTTCCTGAAGCAATACAGCATACTGCGGATTCGGTTTTTCAACTTCTACCGGATGAAAAAGTAATTTTTCGTGTTTAAACATATTTATACCTCCAATTGCATTGTTATGTTTATATTTTCAGCAATTTAAGATAAATTATTCGCCGAAAGAAGTTTCTTATCTATTACGGATATTAAAGCCCCAAAATTGTTTTATCTTTGACTTTTTTCGTATCAGAATCGTCTAATAGATGTAAAGGCTTTTACAAAAATGGAAGGAGGAACAAGAATGCAGGAAGTGTTCGAACAAAAATACAAAGAATGTGAAAAGTCCTTATTCCTGGTTGCATTGGGTTATCTCCACAGCACGGAAGATGCCGAGGATTGCGTGCAGGATGCGGTTTTATCAGCAATTAAATCTTTTGATTCGCTGAAAAACAAAGAATATTTCAAAACCTGGCTTACGAGAATAGTGATTAATAAATGTAAGGACTATCTGAAAAAACAAAAGTTTACCGAGGAGCTGACGGACAATCTGAATGTATTTTACGATATACCTTTAGAGGAAACAGAGTTGCTGGATTGTATATGCAAGTTAAGTACAAAGCTATCAGTTTACATAACCCTGCGTTTTTACAATGATATGACCTATGAAGAGGTCGCCCGCACATTGAAAGTGCCTGTTTCAACCGTAAAATACAAAACAAAAAAGGCACTTAACGAACTTAAAAATTTACTGGAAGGAGATGCGTTAAATGAAAATATCTGAACTGGAAAAGAGGCTTAAAAACCACGCTGAAATCGTGAAAAACAATATGAAGCTTTCGAGGGAATCGGATAATATCAGATATGTTAATGAGCGCAGAAATAAAAGAACGGGAAATATATTAAAGAAAACGGTGTTGATTGCTGCGGTATTGATGCTTTGCATTGTAACTGTTACAATGACACCCTTGGCAAAATCAATCAAAGGCTTTTTCAGCGATATTGTTCGTTTTGACGGAGCTATAACCGGAACAAAGTATGAAAACGCCACTGAGGAAATAGAAGTCAGGATTTCAGAAGTAACGCCCGAAAATGGAAATGCCGTTGTCAGGCTGAATTTAACCTTTGAAAACCCAACAGAAGCACCTTTCCCATACATTCAGGAAGTATCGGTTTCGGAATACAAAATACTGGATAGCAATAATAAAGAAGTAATAAAGGCGAGGGTTTCTTATGAAGAAGGAGATAAAGGCACTGTCAGCGAGGGCAAGGTATCGGTTAACCTTTACCTGAAAGATACGATGCTAAAATCAGGCGAAGAATATAAAGTCATAATTGAAAAAATGTACGGTCACTCAAAAGCCGACGCGCCGCTTCATATAACAGGAAGATGGGAGTGCGAGTTTGTTAAATAGCGGCAAAAAAAGAAGAGACAGCCGAAGGATGTCTCTTCTTTTCGTTTTAATTATCAGAAATTTTCTAAAAGATATTTTTCCGCTTCTGTAGACCAGAGGCCGTTATTTGCCTTAACAAGCTCGTCCAATACCTTGAATCTTTCGTCGGTTTTTCCCTTTTCTTCAAAATCGGAAAGAGCGGTTAAAGGAAGCTCAATATGGGTATATATAAGCTTCTTTCCTCCGGGGATTTTCGGGAGGTTGACAGTGGTTTCAATTGCCGCATCAATACCGCCGATGTGTGTTATCATAACCGAAGGATCAAGTCTCTTTTCGCCTATGAGCTTTAATATATCCCTCATATCTTCGGGAGTGCTTCCGCTTGTACCGGAAACGTGGTGCTGGGCATAGTGAACATTATAAAAATTGAAGTTGGCGCTGAATTTCTTGTCAAGCGGGCCTGCAAAGAAGTTTAAGGAACCGTCAAAGCCTAAAATTGCATCGCCGAGTTCAACTACGGAAGAAACGGGAGCATATACAAATACATCGTCAAAACCGGTGCCACCTGAGATTGCCATAAGCTCATCCTTGTCGGAGGTGGCTGCGAAAATCAGATCGATTCCGTCTTCTTTTGCCTTTTCAACGGAAAAGATCGATGCTGCACGGTCAAGTCTTGCCTGATCGATATCGGTTACAACAACCATGGAAGGCTTCACATTTCCGTGAAGAGCGATGTCGATTGCTACAAGTCCCATAGGACCGCAGCCTGCGAGAATTGCCACCTTGCCGCCTTCTTTTATTCCGGCGTAGGGGAGCAGGTCTTCGTTGAGATGTAAACTTGCCTTGTATCCTCTTATAACACAGGAGGCAGGCTCAATCAGAGAACCATTGAAATAGGAATCGCTTTCAAGCTTCATTAAGAAGTTGTTGTCTAAAATATGTTCATAAACGATGGAGTAGGTTGAAACACCGCCGATTTCGCGGAAGGTGTAGCCTACTGTTTCGGGACCACCCAGATATGCAAGAACGGGAGGCATTACAACTTTATCGCCAACCTTAAAGGAATCCTTCCACTTGTCGCCGACCTCGACAACCTCGGCGCAGAATTCGTGACCGATTATAACGGGATTTTCTTCCACGTCATCGGGAACTCTTAAATGGTTTTTACCCTGCAAAATGGTTTTATGAGTTGACATACATACACTGTCAGAAATTATTTTTATTAAAATTTCGCCCGAAGTTATGGGACGAAGCTCGAATTCTTCAAGCCTTACGTCGTTTGCCCCGTAAAGGCGAGCTGCTCTTGTCTTCATAATATCACCTTACACCCTTCCCGAACTTCCGAAAGTTCTGAGCTTTTCACGGACAACATCCTTCATCATTTTTATGGCGTCCTCATATACAAGGAAGGGCCAGGTAGAAGGATTGGTCATGGTGTTAAGATAGTTTTTAAGTCCCTGATTAAGAGCAAAAAGCACATCGGAATAAATGTTTATCTTTGTAATACCATGGTGAATGGCGTTTTTCATCTGGTCGTCGGGTGTTCCGCTTCCGCCGTGAAGAACCAGGGGTCTGTCGCATATTGCGGTGATTTCGTCAAGGCGGTCGATTCTGAGCTCGGGAGTTTTCTGATATACTCCGTGAGCGGTGCCGATGGCTACGGCAAGCGCGTCAACATCGGTGATTTCAACGAACTTTTTAACCTCTTCGGGAACAGTGAGGCTTTCGCCGGGATCGGTATCTGTTCCTGTTTCGCTGATGCTTCCTACGCTGGCGTTACCAACGTGACCGAGCTCCGCTTCTACGGTAATTCCCTTTGTATGGGCAAATTTTGTGACTTCCGCTGTCTTTTTGGCATTTTCCTCAAAGGGCAATACAGAGCCGTCAAACATTACGGATGAAAAGCCTGCACCGATTGCGCTCTTTATAAATTCAAGGTCAGTTGCGTGGTCTAAATGGAAGCAAATCGGAATGTTGTAAAACTCTGATGCTCCTTTAATCATTGAGGTGAGAAGATTTAAGTCTCTTCCTTTAAGGTCAACGCCCAATCCCATAAGAAGGGCGGGGGACTTTTCCTCTTCGCAGGTTTCAAGCACAGCTTTCATCATTTCATAATTACTTACGTCGAATGCGGGAAGAGCATAGTGGTTTTTCTTTGCATCTTCAAGCATTTCCTTCATTGTAACTAACATGGTTTTCACTCCTTAATTTAAGTATAATGAAATTATAGCACTCCTCTTAACATTTGTCAACAACAAATGTTAAAGTTGACATAGAGGCTGAATCTTGCTATAATAAACCATAAGGTGATGAAGTATGGATATTCGCAAGAAGCAGATGCAGGAAGCGGCAATTTTATATTATGAAAAAAACTACACACAGAGCGAAATCGCAGATATAATGAATTTATCCCGTCAGACGGTTTCGAAGCTTTTGACAGATGCTGTAAAGGAAAATATAGTTGAAATAAAAATTCACGATCCGGAAATTACCTGCAAGGATTTAGAGCAGGCACTGTGCGAAAGGTTCGGCATCAAAAACGCGGTTGTATGCGGTGTAAGTGCCCTTGATGAATCGCTTTCGCTTTTAATGACGGTTAAAAGAGCCTGTGAATATATAGAGACTCTTGTTAAAAGCGGCAATAAGAAAATCGCCATATCCTGGGGACACACCGTGCAGAAGCTGATTTCAGAGCTTCCTTCTGTCAATGCACCGGGGAATACGGTTTTTCCGCTTTTCGGAGCAACGGACTTAGAAGAGTCCTGCTTTGCCTCCAATGAGCTTGCAAGAAGCTTTGCGGATAAAATTGGTGCTGAGGTAAAGTATGCCTGGTTTCCCTATCGCCCCGATAACTTTGAGGATTCTGTGCTTTTCAAAAAAACATCCTATTATAAAAAGCTTTATGACCTCTGGAACAGCATTGATATAGCAATTGTCGGAATCGGAAACAGAGACAGCATTGAAACCCTTGGAAAAAGCTTTGGATATAACGAAAAATGCAACTCGGCAATAGGAGATGTATCAACTCACTTTTTTGATGAAGAGGGAAACATCTTAAAGCTTTACGAAAATACGCTGTGTGCGACAAAGGAAAACTTAAAAAAAGCAAAGGAAACAATAGCTGTTGCCTGCGGAAAAGACAAAACAGCGGCAATCGTCGGTGCTATGAGGACGAATTTGATTGACACTTTGATTACCGATGAATATACGGCGAAAAATATTATTGATTATAAATGACAATAAGGAGAAATAACAATGAAAAATTTATTGCTTATAGGCGACTCTATCCGTATGGGATATGATAAATCCGTGAAAAAGACTCTGGAAGGAAAGGTAAACGTAATTTCCCCTGAGGAAAACTGCCGTTTTGCATCCTATGTCCTTCGTAATTTCCACGAATATTTCGGCGGCTTGAAGGGTTCGGAAATCGACGTTATCCACTGGAATGCAGGACTCTGGGACTGCCTTCGTTTATTTGGGGAAGAAGAGCCCCATACGCCCATTGAAATATATGCTTATTACATAGAGAGAATCTGCATAAGAATTAAAAAGCTCTGTCCCAATGCGAAAGTGATTTTTGCAACCAGTACCGCCGTTTTGTCGGAAAAAATGGATGTGAATTTCAAGCGCTACAACGAAGAGATTGAAGAGTATAATAAGGCGGCAGTTGAAGTGGTTAAGAAGCACGGCTTTGAGGTAAATGATTTGTACGCCGTTTCCGCATCCCTTCCCGAGGAAGCACATTCGGATGCGGTGCACTATTACACTCCCGTGGGAACGGAAGCCTTTACGGAAAAGGTTTTATCCTGCGTTCTTCCTGCCCTCGGTATGGACGAAAATCTTACATACCGCGAGGATATGTATAAGGATAAACCTATTGGAATATGATGAAAAGGAGATGTAAAAAAAGTCCAGACCGCAAAAAGGCAAATAAATTAGTGGATTGGGCAAAGTTACAAACTCTATGTTGTAAAATAGTGTTGAAAAATCGCATTTCTGCGATTTTTCTTCATTTTGAGCCTTTTTGCTACGAACAAACTTCACCCTCAACGTATCTATATACGCCTTCGGGCGGTGCAGTTTGTCCGTTCTGAAGCATTTTTTTCTATCTCCTGAAAAAGGGCTGTAATTATTTTACAGCCCTTTTTTATTGTTAAATTTCTGATTATTCTTGTATTTTATTTTCATGTGTGATAGAATGAACGAAGATGACACCAAGGACATAAAATAACAGAAAAAAAGAGGTGCTTTTAATGAATTATTCTGCATTTTCATTAAACGGAAGCTGGAAAATGAGCTACAAGGAAGAAGAATACAAGGAAAAGGTGAATCCCTGGGACAACGGGGATTTAAGGCTTAATTCCGAAGCCGCTGTGGTGGACGGTGCCGTTCCCGGCTATTGGGAGGATATGACCGACAAATTTATCTACACTCCCTTTTACAGTGGTATAAGGGTAAATCCCGAATACGGCATACAGAAATACCCCATCACGGGCTTTGCTCCCGATATGGCTCTGCCCAATCCCGTGGGTAATTTCTTTTATGAAAGAACCTTCCTTTGCGAAGGCATAAAAAAGGATGTATACCTTCATTTTGACGGCGTACAGAATAAAGTATCCGTTTGGATAAACGGCGAATTTATCGGTATGCACGAAGGCTATTCGACTCCTTTTGATATAAAAATCCCGGACGGTCTTTTAACGGACGGTGAAAACACCGTTGCACTTTCTGTTTCAAATTTCCGCTTAAAGGGCTATGGCGATTATCCTGTTTCGGGTATAACCAGCCGTGCGGCAAACGAATGCACCGGCGGTATCACGGGAGACATAGAGCTTCGTGTCTATAACAGCCCGCTGCGTGACGTGGTGCTTAAGGTATCAGATGACATTAAAGAAGTTTCGGTGGAAGTAATTACGGAAGGAAAAGCCGACATTAACTGGGAAGTAAAGGACGGCGAAACCGTAATAAAAAGCGGTAAAGGAGAGGGTAATTTTTCCTTTGATACAGAAGGTCTTACACCCTGGAGCCCCGAAAACCCCAAGCTTTACACCCTTGCTATCACAAGCGGAGAAGGAAGCTTAGAGCGAAGCTTCGGCGTAAGAAGGCTCATTCCCGACGGGCCCCATTTCCGACTTAACGGCGTGCCCTATTTCCTTCGCGGAATCTGCGAGCATTGCTATTTCCCCGAAACCATTCACCCAGCCCACGACCTTACATATTACAGAAGCATCATCCGCGAAATAAAAAAGCTTGGCTTTAACTTTATCCGCTTCCATACCTACATTCCCGAAGAGGAATATATGCAGGCGGCAGACGAGCTGGGAATACTTCTTCACGTTGAAAGCCCCAACAATACTTCTTTATCCGAATGGAAGGAAATCGTTAATTTCTGCAGACGTCACACCTCTGTTGTGATTTATTGCTGCGGTAACGAGCTTCAGATGGACGATGACTTTATTGCCCACTTAAATAAATGTGGAGATTATGTGCACGAAGGAACAGACAGCCTGTTTTCTCCTCTTTCCGCACTCCGCGGTCTTGAATATAACCACGTTGAGGCAGATCAGAAGGAGAATGTTGTGGCAGAACCCTTCCCCCACAATCCTTCACGAATCAAGAGAGTGGGCGAGTTCGCGGACATGTATTCAAGCTACACCAACGCCCGTCACAGCTATAATTCTCCTACCTGCGACCCCGCTGAGATTGATTCCTGGAGCGAGGTTTATCACCATAAGCCGAGAGTCAGCCACGAAATCTGCATCGACGGTACATATACGGATTTAAGCATAGAGGAGCGCTATAAAGGTCTTCGTGTAGGAAAAACTGAAATGTTTTCTTCCCTTCGAGAGCATCTTACTAAAGAGGGCGTAATAAAAAAAGCACCCCTTTACTTTAAGACCACATCCGAATGGCAGCGCCGTGCAAGAAAATATTGCTTTGAGGCACTCAGAAGAAGCGAAAATATGGCGGGCTATGACTTTTTGGGCCCCATCGATACCCATTGGCATACCTTTGGCTATGACTGCGGTATGATGAACGAGTTTTATGAGCTTAAGCCCGGCGAAACTGTGAGAAACGTAAGGATGTATAACTCCGAAACCGTTCTTCTTACAGACCTTGCGAGAAAAGCAAACTTTGCTTCAAACGAGGCACTTTCCTGCAACATCTTAACCTCCTGCTATGCAAAAGAGGCACTTACAGATGCAAGGCTTGACATCCGTCTTATGGCAGAGGATGAGATAATTGAAAGAAGAAGCGTAAATATAGAAAAAATCGAAAACGGAAAGGTTTCCGAAATTTACAAGCTTGATATGACTATGCCCAAGGTAACAGAGGCAAAGGCGTTAAAGCTTTATGCGAGTCTTGAAAATGATAAGCTTTTTGCGGAAAACGAGTGGGAGCTTTATGTTTACCCCGAAGTTACCGAAGAAAATCCCGGGGACATTTTAGTTACCACCGGAATGACGGAGGATGAACTCATTGCCGCCCTTAAGGCAGGATGCGACGTGCTTCTTTTAGGCACTTCGCCCTTCAAGGTAAAGGGACTTGCGAGAAAGCCTGCACTTCCCGGCCGTTCTTCGGGCAATCTGGGAAGCGTTGTATATGACCATCCGGCAATAAACTTTATGCCCAATGAAGGCTTTTGCGCATGGCAGTTTGATGAGCTTTTCCGTGGAGGAAACACGGTCTGCTTCTGGGATAAGGATGTCCCCTTTAATCCGATAGTTGAAATTGTGTCAACCCATAAATATGTAATCCGTCAGGCATCTCTTTTTGAATTTTCGGCATACGAGGGAAGATGCGTGGTGTGCTCTTTTAATTTCAATACGGCGGACGTTACGGGAAGCTATTTAAAATCACAGCTTATAAAATATATGAAGAGCGATAATTTCGCACCCGGTAAGTTTACACCGGATCAGCTTTCAAAGCTGATTCACGGCGCGGGGCACAGCGTAATGGGTAACGTAAACCTTGCCTTTAACCCCAACGATAAAACTGCGGTAAGAAAGAAATAAAATAGGGATGCATAGGGGCTTATCGGGGATGTTTATCTCTGATAAGCCACGCCTGAGCATCCCTTTCTGACTTGGAGATGACAGAATTTGAGTACAATAACAAAGGATTTTACAAAAGGTAATATAGCAAAGAGCCTTTTATATTTCACGGTTCCCTTTATGCTGTCAAATGCCCTTTTGGTTTTATACAGTACCATCGATATGATGGTTGTGGGAAATTACGTGGGAACGGAAGGCTTGTCTGCCGTATCACAGAGCAGTCAGATAGTAAACTTTGCGGTTATGGTCTGCCTCGGCTTTTCAAATGCTGGGCAGGTTCTGGTTGCCCAGGCACTTGGCGCAGGAAAGCGTGACAGGCTGTCTTCCGTCATCGGCACACTTTTTTCCCTGCTTGTGATGTTTTCCGTTGTATTAAGTTTGCTTCTTATAGGCTTTAAGGAAACTGTTTTCAATCTTATGAACATAACGGATCCTGAAACGAGGGCAATGGCGGGTGATTATCTTGTGATCTGCGGCGGAGGTCTCGTTTTTACAGCAGGCTATAATATGGTGTCTGCAGTGCTCCGCGGAATGGGGGATTCAAAGCGTCCGCTTTTATTCATCGTTGTTGCATCGGTGATAAATTTAGTGCTCGACCTTTTGTTTACCGGGCTTCTTGGCTTCGGCGTTGCAGGTGCGGCGTGGGCAACCATCATAGGTCAGGCGGCGTCATTTATATTCTCGGTTTACTACCTTTATAAGAAGAAGGAAGAATTCGGCTTTGACTTTAAGAAGGAAAGCTTAAAAATTGAAAAAACGCACGCGAAGCTTATCGTAAGCCTCGGAACGCCAATGGCGATTCAGTCGGGCTTTATAAATATTTCAATGCTTTTTGTAAACGCCCTTATAAATATGGTGAGTGTGGAGGCATCCGCAACCTTTGGTGTAGGTGTCAGAATTGATGACATTATAAACAAAATTTCCCAGGGCATTCAGTATGCGGCCGTTCCTATAATCAGCCAAAATATTGCGGCAAATGATAAGGAAAGGGCAGTAAAAACCGTTTACTGGGCGTGGATTTATTCCTTTGCTATGACGGTTTTCTGTATGCTTTTATACCTGTTTTTCGGACGTCAATTTTTTATGGCGTTTTCCGACGATACGGCAGTTCACGAAATGTCAGGAACCTTTATCTCGGCAATACTGTGGATGTTTCCCGCCTTTGCCTTAATGAGGGGAAGCGGGGCATTTATTCAGGGAATAGGTAACGCCCGTCTTGCAATGGTACTTGCCCTTCTTGACGGAGTGGTACTCCGAATAGGGCTTTCCTGGCTTTTCGGAATAGTGATGGGCTTCGGATTTTACGGCTTTGTGCTTGGCTATGCCCTTGCACCCTAAGGCTATGCAATTCCGTCCACAATATATTTCCTTTCGGGAATATGGAAAAGAAGAAAAATACTTGCAGACGATATATAAGGAGGATTTTTTTATGAATATAAACAACCTGGAAACACCTGCATTGGTGCTTGATGCTAAAACCTTCAGTGAGAATATAGGGGCAATGAAGGAAATCTTGGCGGGCTCAACCTTAAAGCTTCGCCCCCACTATAAATCCCACAAGTGCAGCCTCCTTGCTCATCTTCAGATTAAGGACGGGGCAAAGGGGATGACCTGTGCCAAGCTTTCTGAGGCAATTGATTTGGCGGACAGCGGCATAGAAGATATTTTAATCGCCAATCAGATAACCGATGATAAAAAAATCCGCCGCCTTGCCGACCTTGCGGGGGACTGTCATTTGACAGTATGCGTTGACAATATTATAAACGTGGAAAAGCTTGCCGAGGCGGCAAGAAATGCAGGGAATATAATTTACTGCTATATCGAATTTGAAATCGGCATGGAGCGCTGCGGCGTAAAAACCAAGGAAGAAGCTCTTTTCCTTGCAAAGGCGATAAGTGAAAAGACTCACCTTCGCTATGCGGGAATTCAGGCGTATGCGGGGCACATTTCCCACGAGGTAAGTGAGGAAGAAAGAAAAAGGCTTACTCTTGAAAATGCCGCAAAAATAAAAGAGCTTGTGTCATTCCTTAAAGAAAACGGAATCGACACGGAAAATATTTCCGGCGGAAGTACAGGCACTGCAATGATAAAGGCGAAGGATTCGTTATATACCGAGCTTCAGGCAGGAAGCTATCTCTTTATGGATGCAACCTACAAGGACTTGAATCTGCCCTTTAAGAATTCCCTTTTCGTATTGACCACGGTGGTAAGTAAAAACGACGACTTAACTGTTATTGATGCAGGTGTTAAAACCTGCGGAGTGGATCAGGGAATGCCCGAAATAGTGGGAAATAAGGCGGAAAAAATCGTTGCCAGCGAGGAGCATTTTCAGCTTCACGGCCTGAAAGAGAAAGTGGCAATCGGCGATAAATTGCTTCTTATACCGGGACATTGCTGTTCAACCGTAAATCTGCACGACAAAATTTACATAATGGCGGACGGGAAAATTGTTGACCGCATAATAATCACCGGAAAGGGAATTGGAAGATAATTATGTACACAATAAACAGTCACGAATTTGAATATAACTATCTTAAAAGCCATAAGCCTCTTTTAAGATATGAAGGCGGAGACTTTTATAAATGGCAGAAAGAAGCAAAGGAAAAACTTGCTGAGCTTCTTGGCTTTCCCTATGAAAAGGGTGAGTGCAAGGCGGAAATCGAGTACAGGGAAGAAAAGGATGACCATACGGAATACCGCTTTTTGGTTGAAACTGAGCCGGGCTATAAAGTGCCCTGCCATCTTGTGGTTCCAAAGGGCGACAAGGAAAAATATCCTTTAACCATTTGCTTATCGGGACACGGCGGCGGAATGCACGTTGCTTTGGGCAAAGCAAAATGCGAGGCTGATGAAAAAGCACTCTCCTCCTGGCATCACCGCGCAATGGCACCCCGCGCCATTAAGGAAGGCAGATGCGGCCTTGTAATTGAGGCACGTTGCTTTGGTGAAAGCAGCTTAAAGGGCTATGGCACAAGCTGCACCGAGGCATCGAAAATCGCCATCCTTATGGGAAGGTGCACCGTGGGCGAAAGAGTTCACGACGTATCCTGCATTCTTGATGCAGTTGCCGAGGCGTTTTCCTTTATTGATATGGAAAGCATCGTCTGTACGGGAAACTCCGGCGGCGGAACGGCAACATTTTATCTCGGATGTATGGATGAAAGAATCGGCTTTGTGGCACCGAGCTGTTCTGTCTGTACCTATGAAGCTTCCATTGCGGCGATGGAACATTGTATGTGTAACCACGTTCCCTATATAAGAAAATATTTTGAAATGGGGGACTTGGCAGGACTTATTGCACCGAGAAAGCTTTGTATTGCGGCAGGCATTGAGGATGATATTTTCCCGATTGAGGGGACGAAGGAAAACTTTGAGCTTGTTAAAAAATGCTATGAAGCATCAGGCGCACCCGGTAACTGTGCCCTTGTGGTGGGCGATAAGGGGCATTTTAACTATGCCGACTTAATATGGGAAAAGCTTTACGAAATGGGGCTTTGATATGATAAAATTATACAGCCATAACGTGTGGAACAAAGCGCCCACGGCGTGGCGCAATAAAATAATAAGAAAAATGATAAAGGATATGGATGCAGACTTTTGTACCTTTGCAGAGTGTGGTCCTGCAACAATAAGGGCAGGGGAAGCACCCCTCCCGTTGCTTATGGCGGACGAATATACAGAGCTTTGTCCTGATTTATCAGGCGCAAACTTCACGCCCGTGTTTTATAAAAAAGATAAGTTTGATGTAATTGATTCGGGCTATCACCTTTATACCGGGCTTAACGACGCAAATTCTAAGTCCGTTACCTATGGTGTATTTTCAGACAGAAAAACGGAAAAAAAGCTTGCCGTGGCATCAACCCACTTTTGGTGGATGGCAGATTCCGAAAAGGACAATCTGCAAAGGCTTGAAAATGCACACGAGCTTAAAGAGCTCTGCGACAATATAATTAAAAAGTATAATGTGCCCGTGATAATCGGCGGGGACTTTAACAACGGCTTTAATGCAGACCAGGGGGATGAGCCCTACAGAAAAATGCTTGATATGGGCTTTTCGGACATCCGCATAACGGCAAAGGAAACAACCGATGTGCTTACACATCATACAGAACCTCTGCTAAAGGATGACGGAACGTGGGAAAACACCGATATGCCCGTAAGAAATCTTGACTATATATTCACCCTTGGGTGCGGCATAACGGCAGAAAAGTTTGATATTCTTATAAGCCCTGAGGCGTTGGTCTCGTCAGATCACTGCCCGCTGGCGGGCTATTTTGAAGTTTGAGGAGAGGTACTTATGTATAAAGCGGACTTGAAAAGATACGAAAAAATGGAATACAGAAAGTGCGGTGAAAGCGGGCTTAAGCTTCCTGCGGTTTCCCTTGGCTTATGGCACAATTTCGGAGATACGGGAAATTTTGAAAATATGAAAGCGATGTGCCGCACCGCCTTCGACCTTGGCATAACCCATTTTGACCTTGCCAACAATTATGGTCCTGAAGCGGGAAGTGCCGAAAAAAATTTCGGTAAGATATTAAAGGATGATTTTTTGCCCTATCGGGACCAGATGATAATAAGCACCAAGGCAGGCTATACCATGTGGGAAGGGCCTTACGGTGACTTCGGCAGCAGAAAATATTTAATCGCAAGCTTAGATCAGAGTCTTAAGAGAATGGGACTTGACTATGTTGACATTTTCTATCATCACAGACCTGACCCCGATACACCTCTTTATGAGACAATGTGGGCACTTTCCGACATTGTGAGAAGCGGAAAGGCTTTATACATCGGACTTTCAAACTACGACGGGGAAAGAATGAAGGAAGCCTCCAAAATGCTTTATGACTTAAAGTGTCCCTTCGTCATAAATCAGAACAGATACTCAATTTTTGACCGCGGGGCTGAAAAATCTGGAATAATTGATGCATCAATTTCCAGAAAGAAGGGCGTAATCATCTTCAGCCCTCTTGCACAGGGAATGCTTACAGACCGCTATCTTAAGGGGATCCCGTCAGACAGCAGAATAAAAACCGACGGCAGATTCTTAAAGGAAAGCAGTTTAACAGAAGAACGCCTCGGAAAAATCGAAAAGCTTAACGAAATCGCAAAGGAAAGAGGACAGTCGCTTTCGCAGATGGCGCTTTCCTGGGTTTACGCGAAAGAAGGCGTAACAAGCGTATTAATCGGGGCATCTAAAGCAAGTCAGATAAGAGAAAATGTAAAGATGCTGGAAAATACGAGCTTTACAGACGAAGAACTTAAAAGAATCGATGAAACGGCACTTTGAGGAGGAACTATGAGCGATTTTGACAAAATGCATTCGGGAGAGCTTTATCTTCCTGAAGACAAAGAAATTTTAATAAAGCAGAGAAAATGCCTTGAAAAGCTTTACGATTTCAATGCTACCCGTCCGTCGGAAATGGAAAAGCGCAGTGAAATGCTTAAGGGTATGTTTGCCGAAATCGGAAAGGACTGCTATATCGAGCCCCCGTTTCACGCAAACTGGGGCGGAGCGCACGTTCATTTCGGAAACAACATATATGCAAACTTCAACCTTACAATGGTTGACGATACTCATATATATGTGGGAGACAATACTATGTTTGGTCCCAATGTAACAATTGCAACGGCAGGTCATCCCATATACCCGCCCTTACGGGAAAAGGCATATCAGTACAATGCAAGCGTTAAAATAGGTAAAAACTGCTGGCTTGGAGCGGGAGTCATTGTTGTGCCCGGAGTAACCATAGGAGATAACAGTGTTATCGGAGCGGGAAGCGTAGTTACAAAGGACATCCCCGAAAATGTGGTTGCGGTAGGAAATCCCTGCAGAGTATTAAGGGAGATAAACGAACACGACAAAGAATATTATTTCAAGGACAGAAAGATAAGCTTATAACTGTATAAGGAGAAAGAAAATGAGTGGTTTGGAAAAAATGATGCAAAACAAAAAAGCAATAAACGCCATATGCATCGGCGTTCTTTGCTCCCTTTCTTATCTTGCTGTTTATTTTGCAAGGAACACGCTTGGCGCAATCGCACCGCATATGGGTATGTCAGACAGCTTTATCGGCAATATGTCTTCAATTTACTTTCTTACATACGCCATCGGTCAGCTTATAAACGGATATATAGGTGATAAGATAAAGGCAAGATATATGATAAGCGGCGGTCTTTTATTTGCAGGTATCGCAAACCTGCTTATCCCGTTATTTCTTCCCGCAAATGAAACAGGCTCTGTAATTGCCTACGGCGTAACAGGCTTTTTCCTTTCTATGATTTATGGCCCCATGACTAAAATTGTGGCAGAAAATACGGAGCCTGTTTATGCTACGAGGTGCTCCCTTGGCTATGAGGTGGCAGGCTTTGTCGGTGCACCGGCCGCAGGTCTTGCCGCAAGTGTGTTTGCGTGGCAGGGTGTAATTTATGCCGGCAGTGCAATTTTAACGGGAATGGCAATGGTTTTTTTCGCAGTTTGTGCCGGATTTGAAAGAAAAGGAATTGTACGCTATAACAGGTTTAAGAAAACAGAAGAAGGGAAAAAAGGCGGTGCCGGAGCTTTTATTGAAAGTATCAGGGTTCTTATTGAAAGAAGAATTCTTAAATTTACCGTAATATCAATAATCACCGGTGTTATAAGAACCACCGTGGTTTTCTGGATGCCCACCTATTTCAATCAGTATTTGGGTTTTTCGGCGGAAAAGGCTTCTGCCATATTTGCAGTAGCTTCGGTGATTATAACTTTTACAACCTTCATATCAGTGGGAACCTACGAACTGCTTAAAAGGAATATGGATCTTACGATTTTAATTATGTTTACGGCATCAACGGTGTTTTTCAGCCTTCTGTATTTCATTAAGAGCCCCTATATAAATGTGGGGATTATGGTTTTGGCGGTGCTTGCTTCCTGCGGGGCGTCTTCCATGATGTGGTGCAGATATTGTCCGTCTCTGCGTGATACGGGAATGGTGTCTGGCGCAACAGGCTATCTTGATTTCTTGAGCTATATGGCAGCTGCGGCATCAAGCAAAATATTTTCGGATGCGGTGTCGCATATAGGCTGGGGAAATCTTATCTTAGTATGGGCGGGGCTCATGGCAATCGGAATAGTCATTTCCCTTCCTACAAAGAAACACAGGTTTACAAGTTTAGCATAGCAGGAGGATTTATGCACGACGAGCTTACAAAAATTGATATTCAAAAAATGAAGGAAGAAATTGAATACCGCACGGTTACGCTCCGCTATGAATTGCTTGAAGAGGTAAAGCGAACCCGTGCCTACGGAGATTTATCGGAAAATGCCGAATATAAGGAGGCAAAGCGGCTTAAAAACAAAAACGAAAGCCGTATAAGATACCTTCAGAATATGATAAAAACAGCAAAGGTGATTGAAGATAATTCCGATTCCGACACAGTTGGGCTTTATGATATTGTAACGGCATATGTGTCGGTTACGGATATGGAAATGACCTTCAGAATTGTTACCACCATAAGAAACGATTTTGAAAAACAGCTTATAAGTAAGGAGTCTCCTTTCGGGAAGGCTGTGCTCGGTCACAAGGTGGGAGACACGGTTGAGGTGGATGCACCGAGCGGAAAATATGAGGTTACAATCAAAAAACTTGTAAAGGCGGAGGATGACGGAACGGCACCAATCTCGTCATATTAAGAAAAAGTGAGTAAAAAAACAAAGAAAATGCATAAAATACACTGAAAACAGAACAAAAATGTATATTTAAGCATCGCTTTTTTGGTGAAAATGTATCTTTACAAAAGTAAAACGAAATGTTAAAATTATTCTCGTTGTAAAAACCTAATATCTTAATATGAATGGAGGGAAAATGAATGAAGAAGTTACTCGCTCTCTTAATGGCAGCTATGATGGTTTTCGCATTTGTAGCATGCACAAGCGAAGAAGTTGTTGAAGAAACAGTTGAAGAGACAGTTGAAGAAACAACTGAAGAAGTAGTTGAAGAGGCTACTGAAGAAGTAGTTGAAGAAGCTACTGAGGAAGTTGCTGAAGAAGCTACTGAAGAAGTAGTTGAAGAAGCTACTGAAGAAGCTACTGACGCTGAATAATTTATAAATAAAAAAATAAGCACTGCATCTGCAGTGCTTATTTTTTATTTGCATTCTATCCATTCCCCGCATTTTTCTGATGCCTTAAGTGATGCATCACGAAGGGACATTACTTTTAATGTCTCACACGGGCAAAAGCTTGGCTTTCCTGTTTCGTAGAAGTTAAGGATATCCGAAATAAGTCCATTAAAGAAAGGCGACTTCATTTCCGAATATAATTCGCTTCCGTCTTCCTTTGTTATGCAAACCGTAAAGGGAAGGGGATTTGCATAAACTAACGTTGCCTTTTTGTCATTTTCAAATTCTGCGGTAATTATATATTTTTTATCCTGACATTCTGCCTTCGCTCTTAAGGGTGCGGCATTTAATGTCTTTACAACCATTTCTGCCTGATGGATGATGTATTCGGGTAAATTGCTTCCGCCGCCCGTTGTGATAATTGACTTTGCTGATACATCCTTTATCTCATCGCCGTAGCGAAGGGCGGAAGTAGAGAAAAAGGGTGTGCCGTATTTTTCCGAAAGCTCAAAAATTTCTTTTGCTTCCGAAAGGTTCGGCGCAAAGGTCTTATCAATGTATGTAAGCTTTTTATAGGGGAACACCTTTTTTGCATACTCCAAGTGCTTTTCGGGGTTTGAGGGAGCAAGCATTAATAAACAATCGCTCTTTTCGCAAAGCTCCTCAATGGTTTCGCACTTTGTTACGGAAAACTTTTCGCACCACTCGTCCGTTGTCATATGGTCAAATACCGAGGGCTTTTCGCCATATGCATAAGCCACTTCATAGGAGAGCCCCTTTTCCGCGCAAATTTCCTTTATCCAGGCGGGGTAGTTGTTGGCGTGCCATTCGGAAAGGAAAAAGTCAATAAAGCCGATTTTTTTCATAATCAAACCTCAAGCTCCTTCTCTGCTTCGGCAGAAGCATAAAGTCTGTCAAGAAGCTTTGCACTCTCCAATATGTTGTCGATGTGGTTTCTGTTCTTTACGCCGCTTTCGATTGAAGAGAGGAAGTCTCTGTCTTCGCGCTCATACATATCGGGAATGTCATATTCGGGAGCTTCTGTCTTCAGGGTAGAACCGTCATAAAATTCAAACTTTCCGCCGTAGGTAAGACGTGCACCGCCCTTGTCTCCGCAAAAGTCAATGAACATTTCGTTTTTCGCAATGTTCTGCGCCCAGGCACCGTTAAAGGAAATGGACGCCTTGTCGGTACGGATAAAGCCTGTGATAAAGTCATCAACGTCGTTTGTTCCGTTTTCGATGTCGGCGGTATCTTCTGCCCACATTCCGGTGTACTTATATTCCTTCATATCCTTAGCCATTTCGGAGTATGCATTACAGGTAAGGTTTTTAAGCTTTGCATTGCCGAGAATGTATAAGATAAGGTCTAAGAAGTGAATACCCCAGTCGATTAAAACGCCACCGCCGGACTGACTCTTGGTGGTAAATGCACCGCCGAGGCCGGGGATGGAACGGAAGGAACGGAAGGAGCAGTAAATGTGGTAAAGTGTACCGAATTTTCCTTCTCTGTTCATCTCTTCAAGCATTTCAACGGACTTGTGATAACGGTTACATACGCCGATGTTCAAAATCTTTCCTGCATTATTTGCGGCTTCTGCCATTTCACAGGAAAGGGCATAGTTTACGGTGATGGGCTTTTCGCAGAAAACGTGCTTTCCTGCTTTAATCGCATCCATTGTAACCGTGTAGTGTGCATAGTTCGGTGTAAGCACATAAACTGCATCAACCTCGGGGTCAGCCAAGGCTACCTTATAATCGGTGATTATGTTTTCGATTATGGGATAATCCTTTTTAAGTGCCTCTGCCTTTTCGGGGATAAGGTCGCAGGCATATTTGATTCTTACGTCCTCAATTTTTGAGAGTGCGGGAAAGTGTGCATTTTTTGCAATTCTTCCGCAGCCGATGATTGCAAGTGTTTTCATAAAAAATCCTCCTTAATTTTGTCGGACACATCCGACTTATGTTAATTTCATTATATACCAAAATATTGATATGTAAATACCCGTTTTTTGAAAAAAACATATCATTTTTTTGGATTTGTCTTGAAAGAACATATCCGTCGTGTTAAAATAAGCCCGAAAGCAGGTGATTTTACGGAAAAGATAACTAAATCTGACAAAAAATATCATCTTGATATAAACCATATCGGAAACACCCGGGATTTTGACGGTATATCCTTGGTGCAGGCGGGAAGAATGAACTGCGGTGAGGAAACGGTAATACCGCGTCACGCCCATATCGACTGGTTTGAACTAACCATAGTAAAAGCAGGCGAAGGCGAAATTGTAACAGACGATAAAAAAAGCAAAGTTTCCGGCGGAGATATATACCTTTCTTTCCCCTGCGATATGCACGAAATAATATCGGACAGAAAAAAGCCCCTGCAGTTTGACTTTTTTTCATTTAAGACAGAGCTTTCGCCCTTTTCTGATGAGCTTGAAGCGATAATGCAGAATTTCGCCTCTACCGATGCAAGAATTTTTAAAAGCGAAAGGGCATCAATTCTGGTTGAAAATATAATTGCAGAGCTTAACGAAGAAGAATCCGTCCTTAAAAAAGAGGCGGTATCGTCGCTGCTTCGGCTTATCCTGATTGAAATAATACGGAGCTTTAAGGGTGAAAGCAAAAAGGTGAGGCATTCTGAAAGCTCCGAGGCTTTTTGCTTTCAGATAATGAACTATATCAACACCCATATTTATACCATCAAAAACCTTTCCGAGCTGGCATTTGTCTTTGATTATAATTACAGCTATATTTCTGCTTTTTTCAAAGAGCATACGGGAGAAACACTGGCTTCCTATTATAAAAGAAGAAAAATCGAAATCGCAAAACAGCTCATAAGGGAAGGGGAACTATCTGAGTCCCGCATTGCGGAGCTGCTTGGCTATTCTACGCTCTATGCTTTTATCAAAGCCTTTAAAAATTATACGGGGATGTCTCCCGGGGCTTTTAAGAAAAGCCTTAAATAGAAATTCACGAAATGTTTTTTCTGAAAGAAGCAGGGGATACCCCTGTTTCTTTTTTAAATAACCGTGAAAAATAAAAGCTGTCGGAAAAGCCGACTTCCTCGGCAATTTCGGATACTTTAAGGCTTGTTTCGGAAAGCAGGGTTTTTGCCTTTTCAAGCCTTAAATAATTTATATATTTTATGGGCGATGTCTTTGCGGCGGATCTGAAAATACGGCGTATATGAACCTCGGATATGCCGAATTTTTCCGAAAGCATTGAAACGGAAAAATCGGGATTTAAGTAGTTTTCAAGGATGAAGGAGGTAATGCCCGAAAAGGTGGATGCAAGAGACATATATTTTGCATTTTCCGCTTTTAAAATTTCAGAATAAATTCTGTAAACGCCTGAAAAAAGCGATGGGTTATACCAGGGGCTTTTCACAAGATAAATTTTCAAAAGCTTCAGAAATTCGTTGCCTGTTGCGGGCGGTATGTTGTTGAAAACAACTCCGTCGGTAAGACTTGATCCCGATTCGAAATTAAAATCAATGCATATATACTTAAGGGGAGACAAAATGTTTAAGCTGTAGGCGCTTCCCTTCGGAAAGAAAATAAGGCTTTTTTCTTTGGCAGTGCAAATTTTCCCCGAAAAGGTATATTCGATTTCTCCTTCCGTAATATAGCAGAAGGCGTCGGAATGACGGCAGGGCTGATCCTTGGCTTTTCCAAAGGGAAGGCTTCCGTCAAAAACCTTCAACACTTCTTTTACCGTAAGGTTTTCTTTCAATTTAATCACCTCCCTTTGATTATAGCAGAGGGATATTTTTTTGTCTACTGTTTGTTAAAAAATATGTTCGAAAAATCCATATTGTTCGTTTTGTTAATTTACACGGACAAAGAAGAATGATATGATTGGGATAAGGAGCTGATTTTATGAAAATTATACCTTTTTCAAAAAGCAGAGAGCATCTTACAAATCAGTATGATAAAATAAAGAAAGAGTTTGAAAGGGAAAGGGAGCTTTTGCTTCACGAGGAAGTGAAGGCTGAGTATTTTAATGCACCTACATTGCAGGAAGGAAAGGGAAGGGCGATAAAGCATTTCCTTTCAAAGGTAAAGCTTTTTATAAATCCTTATGATATTTTTTGCGATATGGCGGAAACGGGAATTACCCCCATGCATTTAAGGGATTCTGAGTACGGCAGAATCTGCCCCGTAAGCCGTGATGCAAATTTAAGCGAATCGTGCGGTGCTTATCTTTCGGGGTGGGACCCGGGGCACACCATGCCTGACTGGAAGAGGATTTTAACCCTCGGCATAACGGGTATACTTTCCGAGGCGGAAGGCCATCTTGAAAGAGAGAATCTTACGGATGAAGAGAAAGCCTTTTACCGCTCTGTAAAATATGCCTATGAGGGAATTTTGATATACATAAAAAGGCTTTATGACTTAGCAGAGGAAGCCGAAGGGGAAAACGCCGTCTTTGCAAAGGAAAACCTTCTGGAAATATCTATGCACGAGCCAAGGACACTTTCTCAGGCGATGCAGCTTTACTTCATTTATTATATGGTTCAGCATCACGTTGAGGGAGAAAACTTAAGGTCACTCGGTGCACTTGATTCCCTTTTATACCCCTATTACAAAAGCGATATTGAAAAGGGGATAATCACAAAGGATGAGGCAAGGGAGATGATAAGATACTTCCTTTATAAATGGACAAGTATGCATGTGCTTGCCAATATGCCCTTTAACCTCTGCACCGAGGTCAATGAAATGACATATCTCATCTTAGAGGAATATATCGCTCTTGATGTGATTGATCCGAAAATCCATATAAAGTGCGGAAAAAATATGCCCGACGATGTTTTGAAAATGGTGCTTGATTCCATAAGAAACGGAAAAAGCAGCTTTGTTTTTGCCAACAGCGAAGTTGTGAAAAAATCCCTTATGAATATCGGCGAGGAAGAATGTGACGCCGAGGACTATACATTAATCGGCTGCTATGAGCCTGCAAGCGCGGGAAAGGAATTTCCCTGCACCTTAAACGGGAGAATAAATCTTCCCATGGCGATTGAAGTTATATTGGGCGGAGGAAAAAACTTCAGATGTGATGAAGTGCTTGGTGAGGTTACGGGAAAATGCGAAAGCTTTGATGAATTTTACAATGAAGTAAAAAAGCTCCTTAAAAGCTGGAGCGAAAAGTCAATTGCGGAAATTTCAAGAATTGAGAAAAAATATCCCGAGTTTTTACAGTCCCCCGTAATTTCGGGAACCTTTGAAAGCTGTATGGAAAAGGGGATGGATGCATACAGAGGCGGTGCAAAGTACAATAATTCCTCCATCTGCATTTTCGGTCTTGCAACCTTTGCAGATTCCCTCATGGCCATTAAAAAAATGGTATTTACGGAAAAAATAGTTTCACTTTCAGAGCTTACAAAAATTCTTAAAGCAAACTGGGAAGGGTATGAGGATTTAAGGCTGTATGCCAAAAACGAATGCAAAAAATTCGGAAACGGGGATGTGGAAGCCGACTTTTTCGCAGAGGATATTACCCGCTTTATGTCAGAAAATATAAACGGGAAGGAAAACGGACGGGGCGGCGTATTCCGTCTGGGCATCTTTTCCATTGACTGGATTATCCATTACGGTCGGCTTACCGGTGCATCTGCCGACGGACGGAGAAAAGGCGAAGCCTTAAGTAAAAACATAAGTGCAAGTGTAGGAATGGACAAAAAGGGCGTGACCGGAGCGATAAATTCCGCAACAGCTTTCAATCACAGTCTGGCTTCCGACGGAACGGTGCTTGATTTAGCTATCCATCCCACCGCAGTTTCGGGGGACGAGGGGCTTAATATTATGCTGAGCCTTCTTAAAACCTATTTTAACAAGGGCGGCTTTGCGGTGCATATGAATGTGCTTTCGGCTGAAACCCTTAAAAAGGCGCAGGAAAATCCCGAAAGGTATAAAAATCTCCAGGTTCGTCTTTGCGGCTGGAACGTGTACTTTGCCGATTTATCAAAGGAAATGCAGGATAATCTCATAAGGAGTATGGGGGAGTAATATGAAGCTTCTGTATGAATTAGTTAAAGAGAGAGACAGAATGGTGATAGAAAACAAATATCACAAAGTATCTGAAAATTTTGATCCCTTCAACAGAATGGATTATCACGGATATGACTATGATGAGACTACGGGACTGTCCGACGAAGAAATTAAAAAAGGACTTTCTGCTCTTTCGGAAAAATTAAAAAATGAACCACGGCAGATTATAAAGGCAAGGCTTTTTGAGTACATTCTTGACAATACGAGAATCGATGTAAACGACAACGATTACTTTGTCGGAATTTATTCCTGGGGAAGGCTTATAAAAGACTACGCGGTAAATCCCTGGCATAATGAAATCCTAAAAAAAGTAAACGGAAGGACGGAAGGCTTCAGGGACAAAATGATGGCTGCCGGGCTTTCCTGGATTGCCCTTGATTTTGACCATTCCGTTCCTGATTGGGATTCGCTTATAAAGCTTGGCTTTCCCGGAATACTTAAGCGCCTTGAAGAGTCCTGTGAAAAGCACAGGGCAGAAAATACGCTGACTGAAAAAAGAGAAATATTTTACAATGCGGCAAGTATAGAATATAAGGCAACTTTAAGGCTGATAAAAAGGCTTTATGATTATTCTGCTGTTAAAAAATCCGATAAAGCAAAAACCGTATCAAAGGCTCTTTTGAATCTGGCACAAGGTGCACCTCAGAACACCTTTGAAGTGCTTTTGCTCATATACATATATTTTATATTAAGCGAATGTGTAGATTATAATCAGGTAAGAAGCCTGGGCTACGGACTTGATGCAACCCTTATGCCGTTTTACGAAAAAGATATTGAGAACGGGACTTTTACGAAAGAGGAGCTTGCCTCGTTTATTGCATATTTTCTCCTTCAGTTTCATGCAATGGGAAATTACTGGGGACAGCCTTTATATCTTGGCGGGACAAATGCGGACGGAAGCACAAAGGTGTGCGAACTGTCTTATCTTATTTTAGATATTATGGATACTCTCGGAATATATAACCCGAAAATTCAGATAAAGATAAGCAAAAAAACGCCGAAGGACTTTATATTAAAGGCTCTTGAAATGATAAGAGGCGGTTCAAACGGCATAGTATTTTGTAATGAAGATATAATTGTAAAAGCCTTGATGCGTAGAGGTGCAACCTTTGAGGAGGCTATGGATTCTGTTGTAAAAGGGTGTTATGAATATGCGGTTAAAGCAAAGAGCATCAGCACTTCTTTTAATACAATAAATGCATTAAAGCCGATACTTTTAGTGTTTGACAACGGAAGGGATATATCTACGGGAATGGATCTCGGACTGAAAACGGGAGATGTTTCGTCATTTGAAAGCTTCGGGGATTTTTACAGGGCATACCTTAAACAGCTTGAGTATACAATAAAAAGGACTATGGCGGTTGTAAATGAGCTTGAGGGGCATATAAATGAAGTAAACCCGGTATTGCTGTTCGCCGGAACAATTTCTTCTTGCGCAGATAATCTGGCTGACGGAAATGACGGGGGAATGAATACTGTTTCAGCGTTGCTTATAAACGGACTCGGAAGTGCAGTTGATGCACTTATGGCGGTGTATGAGCTTGTGTTTGAAACAGGATATACCACAATGAAGGTGCTTAAAGAAGCTGTCAGAAGCAACTGGGAAGGCTATGAAGAGTTGAGACATAAAGCTCTGTCCTGCAGGCATAAGTACGGTAACGGCGATAAAGTAGCGGATTATTATGCAAATGCAGTTCACAATTTAGTTGCATCTTTAATTGCTGATGCGAAAAATGGGCTTGGCGGAATTTACGAATATGAGATTCATTCTGCAAGAGCATTTATAGATATGGGAAAAGTAACAGGTGCCACACCCGACGGCAGAAAAAATGGGGAAGAAACCTCTAAAAATGCATCGCCGACTCCGGGAATGGACAAAAATGGCGTAACGGCACTTATAAACTCTGTAACGACAATGGATATGTCCCTGGCAAATTCGGGAGCTTGCCTTGATGTGATGCTTCATCCTTCGGCAGTTGCGGGAGATGATGGTCTTTTGGCATTTTACAGTGTGCTTAATACATATATTAAAAAGGGCGGAGCTTCGATTCATTTCAATGTGTTTGATGCAAAGGTTCTCCGTGATGCACAGAAAAATCCGCAAAACTATAAAAATTTACAGGTGAGGGTATGCGGATGGAATGTGCTGTGGAACAATATGTGTAAAGAAGAGCAGGATGCCTATATAAAAAGGGCGGAAAACATCATATAACAAAGGAGAAGGTTATGAAAAAGGCTTTGATATTTGAAATAAAACGCTTTGCCGTTCACGACGGGCCCGGCATAAGGACAACGGTGTTTTTCAAGGGCTGTCCGCTTTCCTGCATATGGTGCCACAATCCCGAGGGGATTTCCTTTAAAGGGGAGCTTGCATCCTACAATCATAAGTGCATCGCCTGCGGGGCGTGCGTAAGTGCGTGCAAAAACGGCGCTCATATATTAAATGAAAAAGGGCACTTCTTTGAGCGCGGAAAGTGCAGCCTTTGCTCAGGTTGCGTAAGCATTTGCAGAGGTGATGCCTTAAAGCTTTACGGTAAGGCTGTTACGGTAGATGATATCCTGCCCGAACTGCTTTCCGATAAGGATTTTTACGAAACCTCGGGCGGAGGAGTTACGCTTTCCGGAGGCGAGTGCCTTATGCAATCGGACTTCTGCCGTGAATTACTGGCAGAACTTAAAAAGGAAGGAATCCATACTGCAGTTGACACATCGGGATATGTAAAAAGGGAAGAGATAGACAAGGTTTTACCATATACCGATTTGTTTTTATATGATATAAAGGCTATAGACGAAGACGTGCATATAAAATGTACGGGCAGGAGCAATAAGATAATACTTGAAAATCTTAAGTATATTGACTCGCTTGGCAAAAGCATAGAGATAAGATACCCTTATGTACCTCATTTTAATTCGGGCGAGGCGGAAAAAATAGCCGATTTTGTAAAAACGCTTAAAAACGTGACCGATGTTAAGGTTTTGGCTTATCACAACTATGCCGCATCGAAGTATGATGCTCTCGGAATGGAAAATACCCTGCCCGGAACATTGCCCTCCGATGAAGAAATACGTGAAACTGAGCAAATAATGAAAAAGCAGTAATGCATTGCATTACTGCTTTTTGTATCGTTTTGTCCTAATGCCGTATCATTTTTTTATTGACAAATAAATCAAGGCGTGATATAATTAAAACACCAATTATGAAAGGATGGACGAAATGAAAAAAGTATTTAGCTTGCTTTTGGCGCTTTTAATGACTTTGTCCCTTGCAACGGTTGCGTTTGCAGGTGAAGTTACATTAAAGCCCGCTGATGTCGATGAAAAATCAGCAAAAATTTATACCCCCGAAATGCATATAGGAGGCTTTGAACATAAGGAATATTTTATGTTCAGGGATGTGGACTTAACCGGCATAAACTCCATAGGAGTTACAGCTACGGTTAACCTCCGTAACACTTCTTCCAACGGTGAAACTTTAGTTATTATGGCAGATGACTATAAGAGGGGAGAGCCTCTGGGCTACATAACCTTGTCCGATGACGGTGAAAACATAAAGGAATATACCTCAATCAGAAAAATTGACGGCGTGCACGACCTTTATTTTTACTGTCTCTACGGAAAAGGTACGGGAACTGCTTCCATGAGGATTCACGACATAACCCTTTATGAAAAGGGCTTTGTAAATCCCGACTATGACAAGTTTGTGGACGATTCCTTTATAAAGGATGTTTATTCCGATACATGGGCAGCAACCGACAGCTACGGAAGAGCGGTGGCAAACTTTGAAGAAACCGGCGCACCCAAGACCGACGGCAGAGAAATCGGTATGCTTTACTGGAACTGGCACACATCGGAAGGCCCCAACCACCACGCAGGTGTAATTCCTGAGGTTGTTAAAAACCATCCCGATGCAATGAAGGACTTTAACGATCCTGCCTGGGATGATCTTGCAAAATACTACTGGGGAGAGCCTGTACTTGGCTTTTATAATTCCTATGATTACTGGGTATACCGTAAGCACGCGGAAATGATGGCGATAGCCGGTGTTGATGCCATATTCTTTGACTATACCAACGGCGGATGGGATTACATCTCAACTCTTAATGTAATTGCAGAAGCTTTCCGTGATGCAAAGGCATCAGGTATTGATATTCCCAAATTCTCAATTTTCTCCCATATGGGTTCGGATTATGATGTATGCTACAGAAACCTTATGGCGATTTATGCAAACTGCTTTATCGAGCACGACTATACCGATATCTGGTATCACTGGGAGGATAAGCCCTTAATCTTCGGTAACGCAGTGCCGGAACGTGCAATTAATGCTGTTGATTCCGACAACCTTATGGAGCGTAAGCTTGTAAAGGATACGGAGGACTTTTTCACAATCCGTATGAACGGCGGAAGAAACGACAGAACCTTCAGTAATTACTGGATGTGGCTTGAAAACTTCCCCCAGGTATTAAGAAATGTGGACAAAGAGACAGGTCGTCCTGAATTTGTTGTGGTTGGTACCGCAATAAACCAGTCCACCGTTTACGGAGTAGGTATGACAGGCGTATTCTCCGATCCTTATTCAAAGGGAAGAGGCTTCTCTGAGGTATTCGGTGAGGATTATTCGGAAAATGGTATGCGCGAGGGCTATTTCTTCCGTGAGCAGGCAAACCTTGCCCTGGAAGCAGGACCTGAGTTTATTATGCTTGACGGCTGGAACGAGCTTACAACAGTTCGATATGACGTTTACGGCATATTCAAGGGTGTTGTTTACGTTGACACCTTTGACTATGAAAACAGCCGTGACTTTGAGCCGGTACGCGGCCCCATAAAGGATGACTATTACAATCTTCTTTGCGACTTTGTAAGAAAATATAAGGGCGTTCGCCCCGTACCCACTTTAAGCGGTGCAAAGACCATTGATATTACGGCGGATGCTTCCCAGTGGGCAGGCGTTGGACCCGAATACTTAAACTATTATCAGGACTATGAGAGAGATTCCTATGGTCTTGGTGTTCATCATACAGAAACCGATGAAGTACATCACTACACAACCAAGGTTGAAAATGCAATAAAGAGCGCAAAGGTTACGGTTGACAATGATAATTTCTACTTCCTTGTAAACACTGAAAAGGATATAAAGACAGGCGTAAAGGGCTTCTTGACACTCTACATAAATGCTGACAGAAATTATGCTACGGGCTGGGAAGGCTATGACTACGCAGTAAACCTTGCGGGTGACAAGGTATTATCAAAGTATAACGGCAGTTGGGAAACAATAGGCAACGTAAGCTACACCGTTAAAGGTTCTGCCCTTCAGATGGAGCTTCCGAGAAGCTTAATCGGAGAAACAGGAGCGGTTGACTTTGAATTCAAGTGGACAGATTCAGTCCATAACCCCGAAGACTTACTTAACTTCTATGCAGAAGGCAGTGTTGCTCCTTACGGTCGCTTTAACTATGTATTTACAGAAGTTGCGGAAACTGCATTAACTGATGAAGAGCGTGCGACACTTAAGGAAACAGAAACCACAATCATAAAAGCGGGCGCTCCCAAGATGATTGTAAAGGGCGCAAAGATGAAGGTTTACGAGGCTGATACAAGGGTTTCTGCCTTTATGGAAAACGGTATGCTTTACATTCCCGAAAGTGCCTACAACGAAATTATGGGCTACGGCAGAAGCAAGACAGAGTATAATGCGGACTATAACCGCTTCTTTACAAGACATTTTGATCTTTCTGAAAACCTTCAGGAAGTTATAAACTCAACCTGGACCACCTGCGAGCTTGACAGCCTTGACGTACTTGTAGGCGGCAGAGAAGCACGTCTTACAAATCCCGTAATATACAGAAACGGCATATTCTATATTCCCGCTTCCTTTATAGCAGAATGCTATGGCTGGGAAGTTAAGGATTTAGGAAACGGCGTATTTACAATAAGCAAAGCTGCGGCTGATATGAATGCGGTAAACGCCGTACTTTCTCACATTAACTAAGGAGGGATGAATTATGAAGAAAATATTTGCATTGATACTTACTGTTTTAATGGCATCGACTATGATTTCTGCTTTCGCGGCAAATGATGCATACATTCTTCCCTATGATTCATCCTGGGAAGTTACCGCATCGAGCGAGTACCCCAATAAGAAAATAGCTAATGTCTTCGACGGCAGAGTGGATACCTACTGGCACACAAACTACACAGCAGAAGGCTCAACCATTACCGGAAAGGACGAAGCTCCTCATACAATTACCGTAAACTTCGGTAAGGAGGTTACTTTGTCGGGCTGGATTTACACTCCCCGAACAGATAATGCAACGGGAATGTTCCATACCTATAACCTTTATGCTTCAGGCGACGGTGTGAATTTCGAGCTTTTCCACAAGGGCAAGCTTCCTTATCCCGGCGGCGAAAAGGCTCCTCAGACGGAAATGTTTGAAGAAAAGAAAATGCGTGCGATAAAAATTGAAGCAACCGATCCTACAGCCGGCTTCGGTACCTGCGCGGAGCTTCAGTTTATAACTCCCGAGAACACAGGTGTTCAGGCAGAAAGCAAAAAGGAAGAAGTAAAGACAGAAGCAACAAACGACAGTGATATATTAAAGTTTGACGGAAGCTGGAAAATTTCAGCAACAAGCAATCTTTCGACTATGCCCATTGAACGTGCCTTTGACAACAATGCTTCAACCTTCTGGCATTCAAACTACACGGCGGAAGGCTCTGAAATAACAAGCAAGGATAACCTTCCGATTTCAGTAATCGTTGACTTCGGTAAAAACGTAACCCTCGGCGGATGGGCTTATGCTCCGAGAACCGACAACGGAACGGGAATGTTCAGAAAATATAACCTCTATGCTTCAAAGGACGGACAGAATTTCGAGCTTTTCCACACAGCTTCCGTTCCTTATCCTGCAGGAGAGAGGGTTCCTCAGGTTGCCGCATTCGAAAAGAGAGAAATGCGTGCGATAAAAATTGAAGCAATTGAGGCGGCAGCCGATTTTGCAACGGCGGTTGAAATATGGTTCTATAAAAATTCTCCCGATTTTACGATAGCAAATTTTGACGGCACGAAAAAAGAAAACACATCGACACCTTCTGCACCTTCCACGGAGGCAAAGCCCACCATAGGAACGGCATCGGGTGCTGTTACGGCATCGGGTAAAAACAGAGCGGGCCTTTCCTACCTTGACAGAACCGGCTGGACAGGCGAGGGTGTATCCTTTAAATCAAACCCCGTGGCACAGGCACTTGACGGAAGCATCCGCAGCCACTGGCATTCAAACTACGGCGTTAAGGACGGAACTGTTGTTGACAGAAGCATTCCTCCTTACACATTAGAGTTCACACTTCGTGATGCAAGCTATGCATCGGGTATTACCCTTCACCCCAGAGACGATATGAAGCTCGGAAGAATATTAAAGCTCAATGTTTACGGAAAAGAAACCGATGACGGCGAATATTATATGCTTTATGAAAATCTTGAATTTTCAGATGATGCCGAGGAAAAGGAAATATCCTTTACCTCAAACCTTAAGTTAAAGAAGGTAAAGCTTGAATTTCTGGAAAGTGCTCAGTCCTTCGGTACACTTGGTGAATTCAACCTCTGGGAAAGAAATACTTCTCTTCCTGACGGTAAGGTTGAAACTTATTTTGAGGACAATGCAAGAGACAGACTTTACAAGGTTGATAACTCCGCCTTCTCCGCAATTTATGACGGCGAAAGCTGGGCTGAAAACACCCCCGAAAAGGTGTTTGACGGAACCGGTGCTTTCTGGCAGACCGAAACAATAGAAGAATTCCCCGTAGTGCTTAAAGTTGACCTCGGAAAGGTTTACGGCATCAAGGAAATGACCTATAAGCCCCGTCAGTCAGAGGACTGCCACGGTGCGTGGGGACTGGTTTCCGTTTATGTATCAACTGACGGAGAAACCTGGGAAGCTGCCGCAACCGGCGTTAAGATGCCCATAAACAGAGACATCAAGACAATTACCTTTGATAAGGAAATTGACGTTCGCTTTATGGAAATCGAGGTTGAAGAGGCTCACGCAAAGCGAGTTTCCTGCTGTGAAATCGAATTTTATCAGTCAAAGGAAGCTTATGACAAGTCTCACATTGTAACCAAGGAAAAGTATGAGCTTACAATAGGCTCCAACGTGATTAAGAGTGATATAAACGGCGAAATATCTGAAAAGACAATCGATGTTGCACCATACATCGTAAACGGCTCAACACTTATCCCCTTAAGAGGATTAGTTGAGGAAATGGGCGCAGAAATCGCCTGGGACGGCGATACAAAGACCATCACACTTAAGGTTCCCGGAAAGACAATCACCCTTCAGATATGGAACAACCTTGTTTATGTAAAGGATAATAAGCTTGGTGACATTATGTATACTCTTCTTAATTTCCCCGTAATAAAGGATTCACGTACCTTCATCCCCGTAAGATTTGTATCCGAACAGCTCGGCTATAATGTGGCGTGGGACGGAGAAACTCAGACTGTAACAATCACAAACTGAAAGAAAATGTAAAAAGCCCCATCAGACCAATTGTTGTGCCCCAATTTGTACGGACAGCACAAAAAAGACCTTTATGGTAGATTAAATTAAAATTTAGCAACATACTGACATCGCTTTTCAAGTGGTGTCAGTTTTGTTTTTAATTGAATACGTTGATAGTTGTAGAAATGAA
>JAFQQJ010000038.1 GCA_017411325.1 Clostridia bacterium
TAAGGAAGGAGGTAATGAATAATGCTGTTATTGATTCAATATACACTTTTATTTGCCTCTATCCTGATTCTGGTTGCGCTTGGCGGTTGTTTTGCAGAGCATTCCGGTGTAATCAATTTAGGTTTGGAAGGTATTATGGTAATCGGTGCTCTCGGAGGTGCGCTGATGATGCGTTATTTACCTTCCGGAACATCGGCAATTGCGATTATTATTTTGGTCGTACTGGCAAGTACGTTATCAGGCCTGCTGTATTCGGTACTTCTTGCAGTGGCAGCAATTCATTTTAAAGCAGACCAGACCATTGTGGGAACTGCGATGAATATGCTTGGTACTGCAGCAGCAACCGTAATTGTTAAGGCATTAAATACTGCAGCTAATCCGGATGACGTATCTTCCACCGTGCAGTATGTGGAAGAGAAGGCTGCTTTTATTATTAACATCGGCGGATTTGAATTTAACTGGTTTATGGTGCTTACGGTAATTGCTTTAGTAGCATCTTACATAACTCTTTATAAGACCAGATTCGGTCTTCGCCTGATGGCCTGCGGTGAGCATCCCCATGCGGCGGATTCCGCAGGTATCAATGTATATAAGATGCGCTGGGCAGGCGTGTTAATTTCCGGTGTACTTGGTGGTCTTGGCGGTATCGTTTATATTACTGCGGGAGTTAGTGAATGGAAGTTTGAATATGGTGTGGCAGGTTTTGGCTTCCTGGCACTGGCGGTTATGATTTTCGGACAGTGGAAGCCTACCAGAATTGCATTGGCAGCACTGCTGTTTGGTCTGTTCAGAGCTCTTTCCAATGTTTATTTCGGATTTGATTTCCTGGTGAATCTGAAGATTCCCAGTGGTGTCTATAATATGTTGCCTTATATTATTTCCCTTGTGGTACTGGCATTTACCTCCGGTAAATCCAGAGCTCCGAAGAGTGAAGGTATTCCTTATGACAAAGGCAGCAGGTAAAATTTTAAGTCTGTATAAGATTAGAGGCGGAAAAAGCCATTAATGGCTTTTTCCGCTTTTGCTACTATTCAAAAGTTGCGCTTATTCCGCCTATTCCGCCTATCCTGCTTATTCCGCCTATTCCGCCTATCCTGCTTATCCCGCCTATTCCGCTTTCTATTGTTTCCAATAAACTTATTACAACTTCCGATAATTTACTACAACTTACGATAATTTACTACAACTTACGATATATCGTTTGCTGCATCTTGGTGTTGTCATACGTGTTTCGTTTACAATCTTTCAAAAGCAGGAAAAGGAGAAAGAGCGGACGCAGAAGAATTGAATCGTCCGCTTAAAAGAAAAAAAGAGCGAAAGAGCGGCCGCAGAAGAATTGAAACATCCGCTTAAAAGCAAGAAAAGGCGAAAGAGCGGCCGTAGAAGAGCCGCGTCGTCCGCTTAAAAGAAAAAAAGAGCGAAAGAGCGGCCGCAGAAGAATTGCGTCGTCCGCTTAAAAGAAAAAAAGAGCGAAAGAGCGGCCGTAGAAGAATTGCGTCGTCCGCTTAAAAGCAGGAAAAGGCGAAAGAGCGGAAACCAAAGAGGATATATGCATGCTAAGGTGTAAAAAAATGCTAGAAAGTGGGAAAAAGCGGAAAAAAGTGAAAAATTAAAAAGAGAATAAAGATGACAGAGCAAATGCGCTACAGAAGCAATGGGAAATGAAACTATAAAAAGCAGTGAAGGAAAGAACTATAGATGGTACAACCTTGGATGGTTATGATTCTTAATGTTAGACTGATGCCGACATACGCAAGAAAAGTTTGTATATGCCGGCATTGCTTACAAATTAATTATTATAAGATTGACTTCTTAAGCAAGTTATTAAAAGTCATTAAGCAAGTTATTAAAAGTCATTAAACAAGTCATAAACAAGTTTACTATAAAA
>JAFQQJ010000039.1 GCA_017411325.1 Clostridia bacterium
CATTTCTACAACTATCAACGTATTCAATTAAAAACAAAACTGACACCACTTGAAAAGCGATGTCAGTATGTTGCTAAATTTTAATTTAATCTACCATAAAGGTCTTTTTTGTGCTGTCCGTACAAATTGGGGCACAACATTTTCCGTGTGGGGCTTTTCTTATATCATATCCTTTAATTCTTCCCAGATTGCGTCGGCAATGGCTTCCATGCCCTTGTCGCCGGGGTGGGCGGCAACGCCGGAATGCTCGAAAAGTCCTATTGCCTTCATTTCAGGATTTTCCCCGAGCAGGCCTAAATCGTGAGCCTTTTTTCCGTATTCGGCTGCAACCTCGATTAAGGCATTGTCAACCGGCTCTTTAATCCAGAAGTTTGTGGTGAAGATAATTTTTGCATCGGGATTTTCGCTTGTTAAATACTTAAGCAGGTGTCTTATACCTTCTTTAAAATCGTGGGCGTTAAAATCCTCAAGAAGCACATTTTCACCGAGGCGGTAAATTAAAATATCGGGTGCGAAGTTTTTTGCAACGAAGAATTTATCATAAACCGCATCGTCCCAGAAGGCACGCTCCCAGGCGGCACACTGTGCTATGCAAAAAGCGGCGTTTTCGTCTTTTTCCAAAACTCTTTTGGATAAGATATGTACATAGTCCTTGTCGATGGATGACGCAGCCATACCAAAATCGTTCGGCCAACCGATGGACTCATTGACTCCGTGGCGGGTGATGGAGTTTCCTGCATACATAATTCTTACTCCGCATCCGTCCTTATTTATAAAAGAAATATAATTACTTACATCAAGCTGATTTTTTGCATCAACGGTGTTTGCCTTGTCGGCGGTGGATTTACTTCTGTCAAAAGCCATATGAATTCTCCTTTAACTGTTTTTATTTAATTTACATTAAATTCATTTCTGTGTCAATAGTATTAATTGACTTTTTGCGAGAAAAAATGTATAATAAGTAAGAGGTGAGGCATATGAAATATATGGACATACATTCACACACCTATTATTCGGGATGCGGAAAGGACGAACCACACGTTATAATTGACAAGGCAATTGAATCGGGGATAAAGCTTTTCGGAATTTGCGACCATAATTACGGAATAGGACAAAGGAAGGAAGAATACAGTAAGCTTATAAACTCTCTTAAAAAGGAGTATGAAGGAAAAATTACACTTCTTTGCGGTATTGAAATTTCCGTTATTCCGGAAAAGTACGATATGACGGAGGATGACTATAAGCTTTTTGACTATTGCTTAATAGAAAACCCCGATTCCGAAGGGAAGATTTCGGAGCATAACCTTTTTGAGTTTTTAGACAGCATAAAGATTAAAAAGGGAATAGCGCATACAGACCTTTTTGCAGCAGCGGAAAAAAGGAATATGGCGTCCGAAGAATTTTTCAAAAGACTGGCTGATACCGGGACATTCTGGGAAATGAACGTAAATTACGATTCCATTCACAGCTACCGTGAGCACGAATATGTGAAACGCTTTTTTGAAAGCGAAACACAGCAGAAAATAATAAAGGATTCAGGCGTTTATGTAAGCATCGGCTTTGACGGGCACAGAATTGAAGATTACCTTGGAGACAGGGTTATTGAATACAATAAAAAGTTGGAACAAACAGGTGTTAAAACCGCCGATTTGTTGTTCTGAAAGGAGAAATTATGAACATTTGTGTATTTGGCGCAGCATCTGAAAAAATTGACAGAAAGTACATCGAAAAGGTGGAAATGCTGGGAGAAATTCTTGCAAAACGTGGGCACAACCTTGTGTTCGGTGCAGGCGGAAGCGGCCTTATGGGTGCGGCGGCACGCGGAGCGCACAGGGGCGGTGCAAAAATTTACGGCGTAATACCTTCGTTTTTTAAAGAAGAAGGTGTGGAAGTAATTTTCGATAAGTGCACCGAGCTTATTTTCACCGAAACAATGAGGGAGAGAAAGGCAAAAATGGAGGAGCTTTCCGACGCCTTTTTGGTTGTTCCGGGCGGTATCGGCACCTATGAGGAATTTTTTGAAATCCTCACATTGAAACAGCTTAAGCAGCATAAAAAGCCCATTGCGGTATATAATTTTGAAGGCTATTACAACGACATTGACGTAAGTATGAAAAACGCCATTGAGAAGAAATTTATTGCAGATAACTGTTTAAGCCTTTACCATTTTTCAGAGGATATGGAGGACATTTTTGACTATATCGAAAACGACCACATTCCCGATTATGATATCAAGGATTTGAAATTATGATTAATTATACACAGACCTTAAAAACGTCTGTGTATTTTTTTATCCTGATATTGACTTAAAGGCAAAAAAATGGTAAAATAAAATAGTATAAATATGCAGAAATTTTATGAGGCAAAACTATGGAAGAAAGAAACTTAAAAGTACTTGAATATGATAAAATACTTAAAATGCTTTCGGAAAAGGCAGTTTGTGCAAAGACAAAGGAAAACGCCCTTAATTTAAGACCGACGACCGACCGCATTGAAGCAGAAAGGCTTCTTGCCCAGGCGGACGAGGCCTTCCGCTTTACCGTAAAGCATCAGGAAGCGCCCATTGCTCCTTTAACGGATATTGTGCCCACATTAAAAAGGGCAGAGGTGGGGGCTTGTTTATCCTGCCGCGAAATAAAAAACGTAGGTCACGTTTTAAGGGTTACAAGACTTCTTAAGGCTTATATGCGAAATCACGATGAGGAATATTACCCTCTTTTGGATATTGTATCCGAATGTATGGCGGAGCTTCCCGGCCTTGAAAGGGAGATTGACCGATGCATTCTTTCCGATGATGAGCTGGCGGACGATGCATCAAGCGAGCTTTATTCAATCCGCCGCAGAATGGAAAAGCTGTCGGATAAGATAAGGGATGTGCTTTCCGAAATGATAAAGTCGGAAAGATACAGAAACGCCCTTCAGGAAAGCCTTGTTACTATGCGAAACGGAAGATATGTTCTTCCCGTAAAGTCGGAGCACAGGGGAAGCGTTTCGGGTATCGTCCACGACGCCTCGGGCTCCGGTGCAACGGTTTTCGTTGAGCCTATGCAGGTTGTTGAAATTAACAACGAAATCCATAAGCTTGTGGGAATGGAAAAGGAAGAAATTGAAAGAATCCTTTCAGAGTTTACCTCACAGATTGCCGATTACAGAGTGCAGATAGGCGATAACTATAAATATATCCTGGAAGCCGATATGATTTTTGCAAGGGCGCGTCTTGCCCTTGATATGGATGCAACCGTGCCTGAACTTAACGATGACGGCGTTATAGAAATCCATAAAGGCCGCCATCCCTTGATTGATAAAAGAAAGGTCGTTCCCGTGGATGTGTACCTCGGCCGTGATTTTGATACTCTTGTTATAACCGGCCCCAACACCGGCGGTAAAACGGTTACCCTTAAAACATTGGGGCTTTTTACCCTTATGGCGCAGACGGGGCTTATGATTCCCGCAAAGGAAGGTAGCTGTCTTTCTGTCTTTACCAGGGTTTTTGCCGACATCGGTGATGAGCAGAGCATCGAACAGTCCCTTTCCACATTTTCAAGCCATATGGTAAATATAGTTAAAATATTAAACGAGGCAGACGATAAGTCCCTTGTATTATTCGACGAGCTCGGTGCGGGAACCGATCCTGCGGAGGGTGCGGCACTTGCTATGGCAATACTGGAATATGTAAGGGCGTCGGGTGCTAAAACCGCCGCAACAACCCACTACAGCGAGGTTAAGCTTTATGCTCTTTCAACAGACAGGGTGGAAAATGCCGCCTGCGAATTTGACCTTGCTACATTAAGCCCCACATACCGTCTTTTAATCGGAATCCCCGGAAAAAGTAATGCCTTTGCCATTGCATCAAAGCTTGGCGTAAGCGATTATATCATAGGAAAGGCAAAGGAAAACCTTACTGCGGAAAATATCCACTTTGAAGATCTTGTGACGGAGCTTGAGAAAAACAAGCAGGAAGCAGAAGCGGCAAAGGAAGAAGCGGAAAGAATAAGGCAGGAAAACTATTCCGCCAAAAAGAAGCTTACAGATGATAAGAGCCGTATAGACAAGCAGAAGGACAGCTTGCTTCAGGATGCAAGACGTGAGGCAAAGAGGATTGTGGAAGCGGCTAAAAAGCAGACCGAAGAAATGCTTGAAGAGGTTAAAAAGGCATTAAATGAGGACGATAAATCCAAGGCAAAGAAAACGGCGGAGGAGATAAGAAAACGTCTTCGTGAAGAGGAAAATGCACTTTCCGACAAGCTTTCCGAAAACGTACTGATGCCGAAGAACAATAAAATTCCCAAAAACCTTCTGCTCGGTCAGGAGGTTGAGGTATTAACTCTCGGTCAAAGGGCAAATGTTATGACGCTGCCCGACGCCAAAGGTAACTTAATCGTGCAGACGGGTATATTAAAAGTAACCGTTAATATCTCTGCCTTAAGAGTAGTTGAGGATAAAATAAAGGTGCCCGAGAAAAAGGTTAAAAGCATTGATAAAACCAGGGTTTCCAAAACCCAGACCGCATCAACGGAGCTGGATTTACGTGGCCTTATGTCAGACGAAGCCTTTATGGAGCTTGAAAAGTTTATTGATGACGCTGTTTTAGCGAAAATTGAAACCGTAAGGGTAATTCACGGTAAGGGAACAGGGGTGCTTCGAGCAATGGTGCATCAGTATTGCCGTCAGGAAAAGAGGATAAAATCCTTCCGCCTCGGCGCTTACGGCGAGGGTGAAGCGGGCGTTACCGTAATTACAATAAAGTGAGGTTAATATGGAGCTTTTTGAAAAAGAAATTTCAAGAAAATATGTGTTTGAAGGTAAAATATTCAAAGTCCGCTGTGATAAGGTTACTCTTCCTGACGGAAAAAAAGCCGACCGGGAGATAATCGAGCACAGCGGAGGAAGCGGTGTTTTGGCTGTTACTGAAAATGACGAAATCCTTCTTGTTAAGCAATACCGTCGCCCTTATGATGAAATTACTTACGAAATTCCCGCAGGAAAACTTAATCCCGGAGAAAATCCAAAGGAAGCGGCTTTAAGGGAGCTTTCAGAGGAAACGGGATACGAGGCGGAAGGATTGGTTGATTTCGGTAAAATCTATCCTTCGCCCGGGTATCTTTCCGAAATTGTATATATCTTTTTTGCGAAAAATGTAAAAAAGACGGGCGATGCCCACACAGACGATGACGAATATCTTTCCCTTGTTAAAATGCCTGTGGAAGAAGCAAGAAAGCTGATTGAAGAGGGCAGGCATTTTTACGATGCCAAAACAATAATTGCGATTACAAAATATCTTTTAATGAAAGACAAATTAAACTGAAAGGAGTGTTATTATGGGGATAGAGCTTCTTGCTCCCGGCGGAAGCTTTGATGCCGTAAAAGCGGCGGTATCTTCGGGTGCCGATGCGGTTTATGTCGGGGCATCTCGCTTCAGCGCAAGGCAAAATGCAATAAATTTCGATTCCGAAGAGCTTAAAAGAGCCGTAAGCTACTGCCATATAAGAGGAGTAAAGGTCTATCTTGCCATCAACACTCTTATTCATGATCATGAATTTTATGAAGCCTTAAGCGTTGCAAAAGAGGCTTATGAAAGCGGAATAGATGCATATATCGTTCAGGATTTGGGGCTTTGCAGAGCACTTTATGAAAACTTTGATGCTCCTGTTCACGGAAGCACACAGATGACGGTGTTTGACGAAAACGGCCTTGGCTATCTTAAAAAAATGGGAATTAAGCGCGCCGTTCTTTCAAGAGAATGCAGAAAAGCGGAAATTGCCGATATGGCGAAGATGAGCGGTATGGAGCTTGAGGTTTTCTGTCACGGTGCAATATGTATGAGCTATTCGGGGCAGTGCTTAATGAGCAGCTTCCTTGGCGGAAGAAGCGCAAACAGAGGGGAATGTGCCCAGCCCTGCCGCCTTCCTTACAGCATAGAGGGAAAAAACGGATACTTCTTAAGCCCCCGTGATTTAAGCCTGCTTTCGGAAATTCCCGACCTTATTAAAATGGGTGTTTCATCCCTTAAAATTGAAGGCAGAATGAAGGGCCCCTCCTATGTGGCAAGTGCTGTTACAGCTTTCAGAAAAACCATAGACAGAGGCTATGCCGATGAGGAAGACAAAGAAAGATTGATCCGTGCCTTTTCCCGCGGCGGTGAATTTACAAAAGGGTGCTACGGAGGGATAAAGGGCGTCGGAATGATGAATATTGCTTCATCCAACGACGATGTATTAAAAACCAATGATGCAGCGCTTATAAAGGAGCTTAAGCACCTCTGGGAAGACGGCAAGGAAATAAAGAAAATCCCCGTGGATATGAGCTTTTCTGTTTCCGACGATGAAACAAGCCTTACCTTAAGCGACGGCGAAAACTATGCGACGGTAATATGCGAAACGGACAAAAGCGGAACGGGACGGGCGATTGACGAAGAGTTTTCAGAGGCTCAGCTTACAAAGCTTGGCGCAACGCCCTATACGGCAGAAAGCTTTACGGCAGATATAAAAACAGATGCTTATTTCAAGACCTCTGCACTTAATGCCCTGAGGAGAGAAGCAACGGAAAAGCTTTCCCTGATGCGTGAAAAAACGAGGACATTTGATGGAGAGCTGAAACTGCCCCTTGTTAAAGAACGGGAAAAAGAAGAGTTTTCAGTGTATATAACGGCAGAAACCTTTGATCAGGCAGAAGCCCTCATAAATGCCGGTGCAGAAAATGTTTTCGTTCCCTGTAATCTTGCGGGAAAGACAAAGGCAAAGGGCGTTTACATTCCTGCGGTTTACGGAAAACTGCCCGACTCAATCGAGGAAGAATATATACTTGCAGGAAGTATCGGCGCGGCAGAATACGGTATGAAGCTTAGAAAAAAGGTGATAGCAGATTACAGTATGAATCTTTCCAACAGCCATTCGGCAAATGAGTTTGAAAAGTGCGTAGTTTCCGCAGAGCTCAACCTTAAACAAGTTAAAAATATTGCGGATAAAATGCCATGCCTGTCTTTTGCCTACGGCTATCTGCCGTTGATGAAAAGCCGTAACTGTATAATAAAAACTGCAGGCAAGTGTGACGGGAAGGGATGCGGCAATTGCGATAAAAGCATATACATAAAAGACAGAAAGGATGTAAGCTTTTTCGTTAAATCCGACGGTGAATTCAATACTTTATATAACAGCGTGCCTCTTTTTATGGCGGACAGGCTTTCTGAAATAAAAAACAGTAAATTATCGGGCATAAGGCTTATGTTTACGAAAGAAAGCCCTGATGAATGCGTGAAAATTTACAAAATGTATCTGGGAAAAGAAAAGGCTTTGCCACCAAAAAATTATACCAGAGGATATTTTTACAAATGACAGCAAAAAAAGCTTTAAAAATTTCCCGGTTTGTGGTAAAATATTAGAGAGTGTTTAAATTTGGAGGAGAAATAAATGTTTGAAGTTAAAATAAAGAAATTATCGGAGGGTGTAAATCTTCCTTCATATCAGACCGAAGGTGCGGCGGGAATGGATATTTCCGCTTATCTTGCTGAGGATGTGATATTAAATCCAATGGAACGTAAGCTTATTCCCACAGGCTTTGCCATTGCAGTTCCCGACGGTTATGCAGCATATTTGTATGCAAGAAGCGGTCTTGCCTCCAAAAAGGGAATAACCCTTCCCAACTGTGTGGGCGTAATTGATTCAGATTACAGAGGAGAGGTAAAGGTTGCGCTCGTTAATCTTTCTGACGAGCCCTTTGAAATTAAAAACGGAGACAGAATTGCCCAGATGGTTATATCTCCCGTAATTCAGGCAATACTTAAAGAGGTGGACGAGCTTTCAGAGACCGAAAGAGCCGGCGGAGGTTTCGGCTCAACAGGTGTATAAAATCCGGAGTTGATAAAAATGAAATATATACTTGCATCAATGTCTCCGAGGAGAAAAGAAATACTTTCCGATATGGGGCTCACATTTACGGTTGAGCCTGCGGACATTGACGAAAATATCGGGGTAAAAGAGCCTGATATGTTGGTTCGTGAACTTTCGCTTCTTAAAGCGACGCATATAGCAAAAAAGCATACAGGGGAAGAATCTCTCATAATTGCGGCAGATACCGTTGTGGCATTGAACGGAGAAATCCTCGGAAAGCCTTCTGATGAGGCTGATGCCGAAAGAATGCTTAAGACACTTTCGGGGAATACTCATTCTGTATACACGGGATACTGTGTATCTGACACCAAAACAGGAAAAACCGTTGCAAAGTGTGCAGAGACGAAGGTTACTTTCAGAACCCTTTCGGATGAAGAAATTGATAAATACATAGCCGGCGGCTCTCCGATGGACAAGGCAGGAGCATATGGCATCCAGGATGAGGGCGGTGCTTTCGTAAGCGGAACCGACGGTGAATTTTCAAATGTTGTGGGGCTTCCGAAAGAAGCGCTTACAAAATTACTTAAAGAAGAGTTTATCTTTGAAGGGAGATAAAAAATGCCTTTCTTTTCAAAAAACATCGGCATAGATCTTGGCACAACAAATACGAGAATATACTTAAAGGGCCACGGAATTCTCTTGAACGAAGCTTCAGCAGTGGCGTATGATACAAGACAGAAAAAGGTTATCAGAGTCGGCAACGAGGCAAGAGAAATGCTGGGAAGGACTCCTTCCTATATCGAGGTTATACATCCTTTAAGAGACGGAGTTATAGCTGATTACCATATGGCGGAATTTATGCTTAAGAGCTTCCTTGAAAAAACCGTTAAGCATCACGGCTTTTTCGGCACGAAAATTGCTATCGGTGTTCCTTATGAGGCAACAGAGGTGGAAAAGCGTGCTGTAGAGGATGTGGCATTGGGATGCGGAGCCAGACAGGTAACTGTTGTTGATGAACCCATTGCGACGGCAAAGGGAATGGGGCTTACAGTTGAAGGAAGAGAAGCCAATATTATTGTGGATATCGGCGGGGGAACCTGTGAGGTATCGGTGATATCGCTTATGGGCGTTTCTGCAAGCGGATCCATAAGAATCGCCGGAGATGCTATGGATAATGCCATAATAAACTATATCAGAAAAAATTACTCTTTGCTTATCGGACTTCCGACAGCAAGTGAAATTAAAAATACAATAGGCTCGGCTGCGGCATATGAGGGCGAAAGTGCTATGAGCTTTAAGGGAAGAGACCTTGTAACAGGCCTTCCGAAAACTATGTCAATAACACCTGATCAGATAAGAGAGGCTCTTTCAGATCAGGTTTCGGCAATACTTGAATGCATAAGGAAGGTGCTTGAAAAAACACCTCCCGAGCTTACCGGAGACATTACATCAAGCGGTATTTATCTCACAGGCGGTGTAAGTATGCTTAAGGGACTTGATGAATTTCTGGCGGCTGAAACAGGCCTTAAGGTTACCGTTGCTGAAAATCCGGTAATATGCGCGGTGGAAGGAATGGGCGCATTGATGAAGGATTCCGGTGAAATCAAGGGATTTAAAAATGTTGTGAAAAAGAATAAATAATTAGCGGGGGATATTCTTGAAAAAGAAACTGTTGTGGCTTATTGTGATTGTTGCGGTTATATTTGCTTCAATGGCGGTAAGCACCATTGAAAAGGATAAAAGCAGTATCGCAGGAGATATTGCGGGAATAATAGCAAAGCCCTTTCAGAAGCTTTTCCTCGGAATAGACAACCTTATAGAATACGGGTTTGACTATTTCCGTGATATGGATGAGCTGAAAAAAGAGAATGCGGCACTTAAATCCAGGGTTATGCTTCTGGAAGGAAAGGTTACCGAAAATGATGAGATACGCTCTGAAAATGAACGCCTCCGCTCGTTGGTTGACCTTGGAGATAAATACAAAGATTATAAAACTACGGCGGCTTCCGTTATTGCTCTTGACTCATCGGGATGGTATTCTTATTTCATCATAGACAAGGGTGAAAATGACGGGATAAAGAAAAACTCCGTTGTATTGGATTCGGGTGGCGTTTTGGGAAAGGTTGACGAGGTTGGCTCCACCTGGGCTCGTGTTATGACGATTGCAGAACCCGGAACAGCCTGCGGAGCTGAAGTGAGCCGCACCGGGGAAACCGGTATTATCGAGGGGGATTCGCTTCTTAACGGAATGTGTAAGATGACATCTGTTTCAAAGGATGCCAACATAACCCCCGGTGATTATATAATAACCTCCGGAAGCGGAGATGTTTATCCCTCCGGTCTTACAATCGGCAGAGTGAAAGAAATCAGGGATGAAGAGCTTTCCAGAACTGCAATAATCGAACCTTCGGGAAATATAAAATCTCCCAAGGAGGTCATTATCATCATATCGTCGTTCAGGGAAGGAAATTAACAAAGAAAGGAAGGACTGCATATGAAAAACAAGCTACACGGCATCTTACGTTTTATATTGCTTTTTACAGCATTCTTTTTTCAGGGCAGTCCTGTAATTAAAAGATTTGAAGTGGGATCGGCTCTGCCTAATATCTTATTTGTTTTGCTTTTTGTATATGCACTTTTTCTTAAAGATACCGAGGTCGTTTCCTATGCTGTGTTTTTCGGGACAATGGCGGATTTGCTGTTCGGGAAAATTTACGGAATAATAACACTTTTGCTTCTTTTGTTCGTGTGCTTATATATTTTACTTAACAGATACATATATACAGAGAGAATCTGGGTTGTGATGGTTTATTGCTTTATAGCCTCGTTTTTTTACGAAACGTTGCTCCTTTCCATAAACACAGCCATATGGAAAGAGGCGGTACTTTCCGTTCCGGTTGTAAAAATTCTTATAACCAGATGCTGTTATAACAGTGTTGTATGTATTCCTGTTTTCTATGTCGCAAGAAAAATACACAGGCTTAAACAGGAGGTGCGTATAGATGGATAACAAAAAACGTTATATGGTTTTATACGCGGTTCTTATTGTTTTTGCTGTTGTTGCCATTATAAGACTTTCCGTTCTCCAGATTGTAAACGGAAGGGAAAACTATGAAAAAAGCTTGTCAAGAACTCAGAGAACTGTAAGTATAAGTGCACCGCGAGGTGAAATTTATGACAGATACGGAAGGGTTATTGTCGGAAACAGAATGGGCTTTTCCGTTGAGTTTCAGCGGGTAAAGGGTATGAATGATGCGGAAATAAACAGCATTATATTAAAAGCACATGAGACTTTCAGACAGAACGGAGACACGGCTTCTTCTGACGAGCTTCCTATAACCGATACCTGGCCTTATGAATACACCTTCTCGGATAAGGAAGGAACGGCACATGTCTCCTGGAAAAAGGAAATGAATATTCCTGAAGACTATACAGCCTCAGAAACAGTAGAACATTACGCGCTTCTTTTCAATGTGGACAAGAAGTATTCTGAAGAGGAGAAAAGGCTTGTTGTGGGTGTAAGGTATACAATGCTCATAAGAGGCTTTTCTACCAATATATCCTATACTCTTGCGGGTGATGTATCCAAGGATACGGTGGTTTCGATAAAGGAACATTATGACGAGTACCGCGGAGTAAACATAATGACAAAACCGGTAAGAGAATATCCCAACGGCAATCTGGGCGCACATATTTTGGGAAGAACAGGTCTTATCAGCGAAAGCGAGTATTCCGGGCTCAAGGCGGAAGGATACGGAATGAATGACTACATTGGCAAAGAGGGCCTTGAAAAATATCTTGAAGCAGAGCTTCGCGGTGAAAACGGCCGTATGGTGGCAGAGCAGGATGAGGACGGCCATTATGTGGCACTTACAGAGGCTGTTTCCGCAAAAAGCGGAAATTCGGTTTATCTTACCATTGACCTTGATGTTCAGAAGGCTGCCGAGAAAGCTCTTAAGGATACGGTGGCAGATATATATTCCCACCACGGTGAAAGGGGCTACGGTGCCGATGTGGCGGGGGGCGCCGCGGTTGCGGTTGATGTTGAAACCGGCGAAATAATATGTATGGCATCATATCCGGATTATTCAATCAAGGATTACAATAAAAACTATTCAAGGCTTATATCAGACAAAAATAATCCTTTGTTTAACAGAGCACTTTCTGGAACGTATTCTCCCGGCTCTACCTATAAAATGCTTGTTGGTATAGCAGCGCTGGAAGAAAGGGTTATTCTTCCGGATACTCTTATAAAGGATGAGGTTATCTATAAGCTTGGTCAAAGCCACTTCAAGTGTCTGCACGACCACGGTTTTGTAAATGTATCCACAGCCATAAAGGATTCGTGTAACTACTTTTTCTATACGGCGGGATATCAGCTGGGAATTGAGAAAATGGCGGAATATGCCGATAAATTCGGATTGGGAAAGAATACGGGAATTGAACTGCCGGAAGAAAAAGGTACTGTTTCATCCCCGAAGACCAAAGAGATGAGAAACGAGCCCTGGTATGAAGGATACACACTTCAGGCGGCAATCGGACAGGATGATAATAAGTTTACACCTTTGCAGATGGCTTCCTATGTATCGCAGATAGCATCCGGAGGAGTAAGATACACACCGCATCTTGTTAAGGGAATTTATTCCTATGACGGAAAGGACGCAATAAGAATCACCGACATAACCGAACAGGAAAAACTGGTTTTATCCGAGGATAATCTTAACGCTGTAAGATACGGTATGAGGCTTGTGGCAACTTCGGGTACTGCAGAAGCCTACTTTAAGGATTATCCGGTAGAGGTTGCTGCAAAAACAGGTACCGCGGAAGTTTACGGCGGAAGTGACAACGGGCTTTTTGTAGCATATGCGCCGTATGAAAATCCCGAAATCGCTGTAGCTGTAGTAATAGAAAGAAGCGGCGGCGGTTCGTACTGCGGTCCTGTTGCGAAAGCGATAATTGATGCATACTTAAATGCGGAAAATGCACCCGAGCTTACCCTTGGGATTGACAAATTATATTAAGGAGGGTAAAATATTGGGAAAGGTAATAGTTGTGACTTCCGGTAAAGGCGGAGTCGGAAAAACTACTGTGACGGCAAACCTTGGTGTGGCTCTGGCACTAACCGGTAAGAGAGTTCTGATGATTGACACAGATACCGGTCTTCGTAATCTCGATATTCTGCTGGGATTTGAAGACAGAGCACTTTATGATGTAATTGATGTTCTTTCGGGAAATGCTGAGAGCGATGATGCTTTTATACAGCACGAAGTCATAAAGAGTCTTTATATGCTTCCCGCATCGCAGACAAAGGAAAAAGAAGAACTGGATATGGAAAAGTTCAAAGACTTTTGTCTGGCACAGAAAAAGAGGTTCGACTATATATTGATTGACTGCCCTGCGGGGATTGAGTATGGATTCCGCTGCGCTCTTTATCCGGCAGACGAGGCGATAATAGTGGCAGTTCCCGATAAGGCAGCCATAAGGGATGCTGACAGAGTTGCGGGGCTGATTGAAGATGGCTTTCCCAATGTTACGGAAACGCATCTTCTTATAAACAGGCTTATTCCCGAACTTGCGGACAAAGGGAAGACGGCAGGAGCAGAAGAGACTTTGTTAACGGTTTCCGTAAAGCTTATAGGAATTATCCCGGAGGATCCAAGGGTTCTTATAAACGCATATGATTCAAAGCTTTGTGTAACAGACAGGAAATCCAAGGCGGGAAAAGCAATAAAAAATATAGCTAAAAGGCTGAACGGAGAAAATGTAAAGCTTTATAATATCGGCAAAAAACGGCTGTTTAAGAAAAAGTACTGATAAGAGAAAGGGATGGTTAAATGAATATAGCACTCATTGCACACGACAAGAAAAAAGATCTTATGGTTGAATTCTGCCTTGCCTACAAGAGCGTACTGGCTAAACACACTCTTCTTGCAACAGGAATCACCGGCGGGCTTATCGAGGAAGCAACCGGTCTTAAGGTAAACAGATTTCTTCCCGGCAGAGAAGGCGGATCTGAGCAGATTGCCGCGAGAATAGCATATAATGAAATTGATATGGTGTTATCCTTCAGAGACCCCTTCGCTCAGAGCTATGAGCCTGATATGCAGTCGCTCTTAAAGCTTTGTGATATGCACACCGTACCGCTGGCAACAAATGTGGCAACAGCGGAAGCTTTAATACATAGCCTGGCACGCGGTGATCTGGATTATCGTACTATTATGCGTGAAAACAGCGGAATAATTTAATCTGAAAGAGAAGAAAAAGTAAATGACAAAATCAAGAATGGAAAGAATCAGGAATTTCTCAATTATTGCCCATATTGACCATGGTAAGTCAACTCTTGCTGACCGTCTTATCGAGGCAACAGGTGCCATCGAAAAACGTGATATGGATGAGCAGATTCTTGATGATATGGAACTGGAAAAGGAGCGCGGAATAACCATAAAAGCCCGTGCTGTAAGGCTTTTTTATGATTATGAAGGCGAGACCTACGAGCTTAATTTAATTGATACCCCGGGGCATGTTGACTTTAACTACGAGGTATCGAGAAGCCTTGCCGCCTGCGAAGGCGCGGTATTGGTGGTTGATGCGTCTCAGGGAATAGAGGCACAGACTCTTGCCAACACTTATCTTGCGCTTGATGCGGACCTTGAAATTATGCCCGTTATAAATAAAATTGACCTTCCCGGAGCGAGACCTGAGGAGGTTGCATCCGAAATTGAGGATGTGATAGGACTTCCGGCAATGGATGCTCCGAGAATTTCGGCAAAAAACGGTATAAATATTGAAGCGGTACTAAAAAGCGTTGTTGAAAATATTCCTGCACCAAAGGGAGACGAAAATGCCCCCCTGCAGGCTATGATTTTCGACTCCTTCTATGACAGCTACAGAGGCGTTATAGTATATTGCAGAATAAGAGAGGGTTCTGTTTCCCCGGGACAGCGCATAAGATTTATGGCAACGGGAAAGGAATTTGATGTTGTTGAAACAGGATACTTAAAACCCGGCGAGATGAAGTCGACGCCTGCCCTGAAAGCAGGAGAAGTAGGTTATATCACGGCATCAATAAAGAGTGTTCAGGATGTTCGTGTGGGTGATACCGTAACGCTTGCCGGAAATCCCGCAAAGGAGCCTCTTCCCGGTTATAAAAATGTTAACCCCATGGTTTTCTGCGGTATCTATCCTGCAGACGGCTCCAAGTACGGAGACCTTCGTGATGCTCTTGATAAGCTTAAATTAAACGATGCATCTTTAACCTTTGAAGCAGAAACCTCCCAGGCTCTGGGATTTGGTTTCAGATGCGGATTTTTAGGGCTTCTTCATATGGAAGTTATACAGGAAAGACTGGAGCGGGAATATAATCTTGATCTTGTTACAACTGCTCCCAGTGTAATTTACCGTATTGAGAAAAGCGATGGGGAAGTTATCCTTGTCGACAATCCTGCAAACCTTCCCAAGCCTACCGAGATTGCGGCAATGTATGAGCCGATGGTAAATGCCGATATAATGACGCCTACGGAGTATGTTGGAGCTATTATGGAGCTTTGTCAGGAAAGACGCGGAACCTATAAGAGTATGACATACATTGACGATTCGAGAACACAGGTTCATTATGAATTGCCCTTGAATGAAATTATATATGACTTTTTCGATGCACTTAAGTCGAGAACAAAGGGCTATGCCTCCTTTGACTACGAGCTTAAGGGTTATGCGGAAAGTAAGCTTGTAAAACTTGATATTTTATTAAACGGAGATTTGGTTGATGCTCTTTCGTTTATAGTTCACGAAGAGAAAGCCTATGCGAGAGCAAGAAAAATTGCCGAAAAGCTTAAAGAGGTTATACCGAGACAGCTTTTTGAAATCCCGATTCAGGCAACAATCGGCTCTAAAATTATTGCAAGAGAAACCGTAAAAGCAATGCGTAAGGATGTACTTGCAAAGTGCTACGGCGGTGACATAACAAGAAAGAAAAAGCTTCTTGAAAAGCAAAAAGAGGGTAAAAAGCGTATGCGCCAGGTGGGCAATGTTGAGGTTCCCCAGGAGGCGTTTATGGCTGTGCTTAAATTAGATGAGTAACGGAATATATATACATATTCCGTTTTGTCTTGCAAAGTGCGCTTATTGCGACTTCAATTCATATTCGGGAAAGATGAATCTCAGGGATGATTATATCACCGCTCTGATAAGTGAGATGAAGTCCTTTTCCGGGATCGAGGCAGACACCGTATATATAGGCGGAGGAACGCCGACGGTTCTGGAAAATAAGCAGCTTGAAAGGCTTATAACGGCAATACACGAAACTTTCTCTCTGGCAGAGGATACGGAATTTAGCGTTGAATCAAACCCCGCTACGGCGGATTTTGAAAAATACAGCCTCTTGAAAAATCTTGGGGTAAACAGATTGAGCATAGGGGTGCAGTCCTTTCGGGATAATGAGCTTAAGGCTCTTTCGAGAGTTCATTCATCCGCTGATGCTATAGAGGCTGTGCTTCTTGCAAAAAAAGCCGGATTTAAAAACATCAGCATTGACCTTATGGAGGCAATACCCAATCAGACAAAGGATAGTCTCCTTGAAAATGTTAAAAAGGCGTTAGAGCTTCCGGTCAATCATATAAGCTGCTATTCTCTGATAATAGAAGAGGGAACGCCCTTTTATGATAATACCCCGCCTCTTCCGTCGGATGAAGAGGAAAGGGAAATGCACCATGCGGTGTGTGAAAGCCTTGAAAAAGCAGGATTTACACATTACGAAATTTCAAATTTCGGAAAAGACGGAGCATTTTCCCGCCACAATATGAAATACTGGACGGGTGAACCTTATTACGGCTTTGGTGCAGGTGCACACTCCTATTACGGAAATGTGAGATATTCGAATATCTCCGGCATTGAGGAGTATATAAAAGCAGAGGATAAAAGGCTTGAGGCAACAGAAATTTCTGAGTCCGAAGCGGAATACGAGCGGTTTATGCTGGGCTTTCGCATACTTACGGGCTTTGAAACAAGAGGAAGCTTTCCGGATAAGCTGAAAGCACTTTCTGAAAAAGGATTAATCTCCTTTGACGGAAGAATAGCGAAGCTCACAAAAAGAGGAGAAGACCTTGCAAATTTAGTGTTTATGGAGTTTTTAAGTGAATAGAGTTAAAAGAAAACTTAGTGCAAGGGAAACTGCGGCAAAGCTGTGCTCCCTTGGAAGGCATACCAAAAAGACCTTGCGGGATAAGCTTTATGCAAAAAAGTTTCCGTCTTCTGAAATTGAAGCGGCGGTTATTGCTATGGAGGAAATCGGCTACATTGACGAAAGCGAATATGTGAGGGCTTATGTTTCAGACTCATACCGAATAAAAAAGCACGGAAGAGTCAGAATTTTATCCGAGCTTAAAATGCGCGGGATTTCTGAAGAAATGGCAGATAAAGCAGTTTCTTCCTTTGATGCGGATGAATGTGCAATAATAAAGGAAGTGCTTGAAAAAAGATTTGAGGACATGGAAGACAAGGAAAAAATATACCGCTATTTTGTGACGCGGGGATTTTCCTTAAGCGATGTCAGGAGTTGTATGAATGAGGACTAAAAAAATAGGATTTATTTCCCTGGGTTGCTCCAAAAACCTGGTGGACAGTGAAAATATGATAGGTATTCTTACGGAAAAGGGCTATGAAATTACGGAGAATATCGAAGAAGCGGAGGTAATCATAGTAAATACCTGCGCCTTTATCGATTCGGCTAAGGCGGAAAGCATCGAAACCATACTTGATGCCGCAAGCTATAAGGAAACGGGTGCGTGTAAAACACTTATTTGTGCAGGTTGCCTTTCCGAGCGTTATAAGGACGAAATTTTGTCAGAGCTTCCTGAACTTGATGCCATAGTCGGAGTCCGGGACTATGACAGAATAGCTGAAGCAATAGAAGAGGCGGAAAAGGGCGGAAACAAGATGTTTTTCGGAGGAAACGCAAGTGATAAAACACTTCCGAGAATAATCACCACGCCCAAACATACGGCATATTTAAAGATTGCCGAAGGGTGTGATAATTTCTGCAGCTACTGCGCAATTCCTTTTATAAGAGGCCGCTATAAAAGCCGTCCCATGGAGGAAATTGTGGCAGAAGCGGAAACACTTGCATCTTCGGGCGTTAAGGAACTTATAGTAATTGCTCAGGATACCAGCCGTTACGGTATGGATTTATACAAGGAAAAGAAGCTTCCGGAGCTCCTTGGTAGGCTTTGCAGAATAGATGCCGTGAAATGGGTGAGGGTACACTATTGCTATCCTGAGGAAATAAACGATGAAATTATCGAAGTCTTTAAGACGGAAGAAAAAATCGTGAAATATATGGATATTCCCATACAGCACGCCGACGATGAAATATTAAAGAAGATGAACCGCAAAACAACGGGAGAAGAGCTTCGTACCCTTATTAATAAGCTGAGAAAAGAAATCCCCGGAATCGCCATAAGAACATCGTTAATTGCAGGCTTTCCCAGTGAAACTGAGGAGCAGTTTGAAACACTCTGTAACTTTGTAAAGGAAATGAAGTTTGAACGTCTTGGTGCCTTTGCCTACTCTGCAGAAGAGGGGACAAGGGCGGCGAAGATGGAAAATCAGATTGATGATGATATAAAGGAAGAGCGTGCCGGAATCCTTATGGATATACAAAACAAAGTGGCGGAGGAAAACGGAAAAGCATTTATCGGTAAAACTCTTACGGTTTTAACCGAAGGCTTTGATGAGGAGTCCTGCCTCTACTTCGGAAGAAGCTATATGGATTCACTGGATGTTGATGCCTTCGTGTACTTCGGTGCGGAAGAAGAGATTAATGCGGGTGAGTTTGTCAATGTTAGAATAATGGATTATGTAGACTATGATTTGACTGGAGAGATGATTTATGATTAATAACCTTCCCAACAGACTTACAATTTTAAGAATGATTTTAGTTCCTGTTGTTATGATTATAATGCTTTGTCATTTTACTGATGCATCCGTACTGGGAGTATCGGTGCAAAGTATAATTGCGGCAATTGTTTTCATCGTTGCATCCTTGACAGATTGGTTCGACGGATACATAGCAAGAAGGGATAATTTGGTTACAAATTTCGGTAAGGTAATGGATCCTTTGGCGGATAAGCTTATAGTAACCGCCGTTATGCTCTGCCTTATGGTGGAGGGCGTTTTCCCCGTATGGTGTGCAATGATTATTCTTGCAAGAGATTTTCTTATAACAGGCATCAGGGTAATTGCCGTTGCAGAGGGAATTTCCGTTGCGGCAAGTATGTGGGGAAAGGTTAAAACCACTATTCAGATGATAAGTATGGTTATCGCAATACTTTTCGGAACAAGCGAAATAGCATTCCTTTACTGGATTTCGCAGGCAAGTATTTATTTATCTACACTTGCAACATTGATTTCGGGAATAAGCTATATTTACGATTACAGAAAAGTTTTTGAAAAATAATTTAATATAGTTTAAATATTATTTAAGATTGTGTATTGCATATAGAGGGCTTTGTCGTTAAACTGTTTACGGAGCGTGATTTTATGTTAAGGAATATAGTTGAAAAGGATCCGTTTTTATACTGTCAGCCCGAAAAGCTTTTTGTTGAAGAATTAAAAAAGCCGGTTCACCAGGTGAAACCGGCTTATTTCAATTCCCGTAAAGCAGAAAAAGGAGAAGCCAATGTAAATGGAGCGTTTCTTGCAAGCGAATTTTCAGATGAACTTCTTGACACATCTTATGCAGATTTTGGCAGTTTTCTGAAAGTATATGAAATCGGAGGGGACAAGTATCCCATAATTACAAGGAAGGGAAAAACCTCGGTTTTCGAAGAATATATAATTACCGTGACGGAAAAAGAAACTGTAATAACTGCAGAGGATACCGAAGGAATCCGCCGTGGTCTTGTTTTCATTGAAGACGAGATGAGAAGGCGTGAGGGTGCGTTTTTACCCATTGGTGAAATAAAGAGAACGCCTCATATAAAATCAAGGATAACCCATTGCTTTTTTGCACCTATAAACCGTCCTCCGAATAACGGTGAGGAACTTGGAGACGATATAGATTACTATCCTGAGGAATACTTAAACCGCCTTGTGCACGACGGCTCAAACGGTGTATGGGTATATACCAAGTTTTCCGATCTTTTGCCTTCAGGTATAATTGCCGAATATGGGCAGGATAGCGAAAGAAAAATAAAAAAGCTTAATAAAACCATAGAGAAATGCCGTCGCTACGGAATAAAGGTGTTTATTATGGCAATTGAACCTGTCGGCCTTCGTGGTGAGCTTGCAATTAAGTATAAGGATATAGGCGGTGCCGTAGCAACTGACGGGGGAAGATGTTTTTGTACATCTTCAAAAAGAGGGGCAGAGTATATTTACGAGGCATATAAAACACTTTTTGAAAAATGCCCCGACCTTGGTGGCGTAATTGCCCTTACCACGGGAGAGATGATTACAAACTGCTCAAGTGCATATGGTGATATAAAGAAAGGTATTTTCACCTGCCCGAATTGCCGTGATAAAAGGGCGGGAGAGATTCTGGCTGATGCAGTTGAAGCTATGAAAAAGGGCGTAAGGGCATCAAAGCCCGATGCGGAATTTATATCCTGGACTTACGGACACAGAAGCTGGGAAAATGAGGATGTTGAAGACTATGCAAGGCTCATTCCCGGGGATTCCTGTATGCTTCAGGGGTTTGAAGATGCGGGAAGCAGCATTCAGCTTGGAAAAGAACGAATAGCAAACGACTACTGGCTTTCTTATATAGGACCGTCGGATATGTTTAAGAACACGGCAGCTTTTGCAAAAAAATACGGTAAAACGATCTATGCAAAAACTCAGGTATGCTGTTCCCACGAGGTTGCAAGCGTACCCTATATTCCGGTGCCGGGAAACCTTTTTGACAAGTATAAGGCGATGCATTCACTTGGAGTTAAGGGGGTTATGCAGTGCTGGTATTTCGGAAACTATCCGTCTCTTATGAATAAAGCGGCAGGAGAGCTTGCCTTTCTTTCGGACTTTTCCGATAAAAAGTCTTTCCTTTTGTATTTAGCCGGAATTTACTTTGGAAAAGCGAAAGCCGAAAAAGTGGTTACAGCCTGGGAATATTTTGAAAAAGGATATAGAAACTGCATCCTTAACATTATGACAAGCTATTACGGCCCCTTCCACGACGGACCGGTGTGGCTTTTACAGCTTAAGCCCAAAAACTATCCGCTTCCGAGAAGCTGGCAGTACGGCGATATGATGAACGGAGACAGAATAAATGAGTCTCTGCTTTCAGGACACACTTTGGAAGAAGCGATAACCTTAGCCGAGGAAATGTCAGAAAACTGGAATAAGGGAATGGATTATCTCGAAGGTCTTGGTGAAACAAGTGAAGAAACCGAGCAGGAGTCCGTTGCAAAAGCACTTTCTTTACAGTTTGAAAGCGGAATGAATATCCTTAAGTTTTATTATCTCAGAGATAAGCTTGGAAATAAGGAAGGTAACTTAAAGGAAACACTTTTAAAAATGGAAAATATAGTACATAGGGAAATCGAAATTTCCGAAAGCCTTGCAATGGTTTCTGAAAAAGACAGAAGACTTGGCTATCACACCGAGGCAGAAGGTTTTAAGTATTTCCCCGAAAAGCTTTATGACAGGGCAGAGTATCTCAGAAAGCTTATAAAAACCGAATTTGCAGAGGTTTTTGAAAGAATAGAAAAAGGACTCTCTCCGCTTGAATATTACGATGGTGTAGAGGAAGGCGTGCCCCGATATAAAATAGGAAGCGGATGGATGAGCTTTTCAGACAGTAATGCGAAAATGCGGATAGATGAAGATGCGGAAAGCTTGAAAATTGAAGTGATGGCAAAAAAAGAAGAGGGGATAACCATAGCAGGCGAATTTAACCTCTTTAAATTTAATCCGCCAATCTATATAGACGAAAAAGGAACGCCGTTTATTCCTGTAAGAGTATGGATGTTCTTCGGTATGACCGAAAGGGCAAGGGAAGATGAACTTAAAAAATATAAAGTTGAAGTTTTACCTTCCGATGAAGAATTCCCCGGCAGTCATTTTCTTATAACGCTTAAGAAAAAAGACTTTGATATTACAGACAAGCCTATGAAAATATCAATTCATACAAATGTGACGGAGTATCGTCCGGCGTCTTATCTTAGATACACGGAAGACAGAACAGCATACCTCGGCAAATATGATATAAATCCCGATAATTTTATCTGGCTTGAAAGATAGTAAAATTAACGAAAAAAAGTGAAAAAAGTTGTTGACATTGCTGATGTTTTGTGGTAATATACTATGGTAACCGCATAGAACGGGCTTTTTTAAGTGCGTCAAAAGCCGCCCGCAATAGCGAGTCTGATTATACAGGGAGGTGCAAAAAATGTACGCAGTGATTGAAACAGGCGGAAAGCAGTACCAGGTAAAGGCAGGAGACATCGTATTCGTTGAAAAGATTGATACAGATGCTGAAACCGTTACTTTCGACAAGGTTGTAGCTATCGGCGGTGAAGAGTTCAAGGTTGGAGCTCCTTACGTTGAAGGTGCAACAGTTGCAGCCAAGGTTTTAAAGCAGACCAAGGGCAAGAAGGTAGTTGTTTATCGCTATAAGTCCAAGAAGGGATATCACAAGAAAAAAGGCCACAGACAGCCTTTTACAAAAGTTGAAATCCAGGCTATCAATGCATAATGACTAAAGCGGAATTTTATTTAATCGGCGAAAAAATTTCAGGCTTTAAGGTTTACGGACATTCAGGCTATGCTGAAGAAGGCGAGGATATCGTCTGCGCATCTGTTTCTTCGACGGTGTGGATGACGGTAAACGGTCTTGAAAACGTGGTCGGCGCAAAGGTTACATATAACGTGACCGATGCAAATGTCACATTAAAGGTTGAATCTGAGTCGATGGACGAAGCACAGGACTTGCTTCGTAGCTTTAAGGAATTTTTATGCAATCTATCTATCGAATATGAGGATTATCTCACTGTGAAGGAGGTACACGTGAATGTTTAAGTTAAACATACAGCTTTTCGCTCATAAAAAGGGTGTCGGCAGCACAAAGAACGGAAGAGACTCTGAATCCAAGAGACTCGGCGTTAAGAGAGCTGACGGTCAGGTTGTTCTCGCTGGTAACATCTTAGTTCGCCAGAGAGGTACACATATCCATCCCGGACTCAATGTTGCGAAGGGTAGCGACGATACTCTGTTTGCAACAGCAAACGGAAGAGTAAAGTTTGAGAGAATGGGCAAGGATAAGAAGCAGGTAAGCGTTTATCCTGTAGCTTAATTATATCAAACACTATGGCACAAGACTCTTTATGAGTCTTGTGCTTTTTATCGGTTTTGAGAGGAAGACTAAGATGAAAATATTTGAACCAAAGATAATAGAGACACTTAAGAACTATAACGGAAAAAGCTTTGTAAGCGATTTTGTTGCAGGTTTAATAGTTGCGATAATTGCACTGCCTTTGTCAATCGCTCTTGCCATAGCATCGGGAGCGTCACCTGAGCAGGGCTTGTATACAGCCATTGTTGCAGGATTTGTAATAGCCCTCTTTGGCGGAAGCAGAGTTAATATATCGGGCCCCACAGCGGCATTTGCCACAATTGTTGCAGGCATAATTGCAACAGACGGAATGTCAGGTCTTGTAATCGCAACGGTTATGGCGGGTATTATTCTTATAATAATGGGTATCTGCCGTATGGGCGGCCTTATAAAATACATACCCCATTCGATAACTGTGGGCTTTACATCGGGTATTGCGGTGACAATACTGGCAGGTCAGCTTAAGGACTTTTTCGGGCTTACGTTCCCTGAAGGTACTCACGCGGTAGAAACAATGGAAAAGGTTTCGGCGGTTGTTAAAAGCTTTGGAACGGTTAATATTATGAGTGTGCTTGTAGGTGTACTTGCCCTTGCAATTCTCATTTTCTGGCCCAAGGTAAGCAAGAAAATCCCCGGCTCTTTGATAGCGGTAATTTTCGGAGTTGTAATTGTAAAGCTTTTTGATATGGATGTAAACACCATTGGTGATTTATACACCATTTCAAATGCTCCGCCTAAATTCAGCTTTCCCGAATTTGAGCTTGCTGATATTCCCGGTCTTATACCCAGCGCATTTACAATTGCTATTCTTGCGGCAATTGAATCATTACTTTCCTGCGTTGTATCGGATGGAATGATTAATGATAAGCACAATTCAAACACCGAACTTATCGCCCAGGGTATGGGTAATATCGCATCCGGTCTTTTTGGAGGAATCCCTGCAACGGGAGCTATTGCAAGAACTGCGGCAAATGTTAAAAACGGCGGAAGAAGCCCCATTGCCGGAATTGTTCATGCAATTGTTCTTCTCCTTATTCTTGTGCTCCTGATGCCCTATGCGGCGTGGATTCCTATGCCTGTAATTGCGGCAATACTTTTCCATGTGGCGTACAATATGAGCGAATGGAGAAAATTCGTTAAGATTTGTAAAGAGGAAAAATGGAATGAAATTTTAGTTCTTGTTTTAACCTTTGCATTAACCGTAATTTTTGACCTGGTTGTTGCAATAATAACCGGTATGATAGTTTACTATCTGATTAAATTAATAAATAAAGCAACAAAAAAATAAGTCGCTGATGCGACTTATTTTTTTTAACTGAAAAGCTTCATTAACAAATCCGAACAGCCTGTTATCACTATTGCCGCAAGGCCTATTAAAATTCCCGTAATCTGAGTTTTATTAAGCTTTTCGGAGAAGAAAAGCTTTCCTGTTACGGTAGATAAAATAACCATAGCGCCGTTTGACACGGGGAAGAAAACGGCACTGGGGATAACTGCGGAAAGAGAAAGGTTAAGTCTTATGTAAACACAGCTTACAATTCCGCAGAGGATTATGTACATAAGTGAGCTCTTTCTTATTTTAGGCATTTGCTTTTTTGAAAAGAGATTTACAAGAAGGCCGAATACGAAGAAAAGAATTGCCGAAACAATCGATGCCGTAAGCATCATTCCGTTGTATTCTCCGGCAGCATCTGATTTTGCGAAAACCTTGTAAATTATACCTACAGCGCCGCCTGCAAGGAAAAAGAGAAAAGAATAAACAAACCATTTCGCCGTAAGCTTCTCGCCGCTTTTTTTGGGATTGACACAAAGGAGCAGGGAAATAAACAGCAAAACCTGTCCTGCAATCTGAAATGCACTTATGTTTTCGGGGACATAAAATACGCCAAACCAAGTGGCGATAACAAAAGCGCAGCTTCCTATGAGTGTAGAAAGGGAAACGGGGCCTTCAGCCATAGAGCGCATTTTGAAAAACAGGAAGGTACATAAAATAACACCGTATATAACTCCGAATATAAGGGCGGTGGGAGAAACGGAAGTTCCGCCCTCTATGGTAAACCAGACTGCCAAAATCAGCATCCATATAATACTTATTCCGCCGTTGAAGAAAAACAAATCGCCGGGGGTATCCATATCTTTGTTTCCGAATTTGTGCAAAAGGCAGGCGTTTATAACTGAAAATAAAATAGAAAGTGCCATTAACGGGTATGCAACAGTAAGTGTCATTCAAATTACTCCTTATCCTTTGAAAATTTTTGTTCGCGGTATTTTCCGGGGGTGGTTCCGTTGTGATGAGCGGTAAATACCTTGGTGAAATGGGATGTATCATAAAAGCCTGAGGAAAGCGCTATATCGTGCAAAGTAAGGCTTTCGTGCTCCATCATGGCTTTGGCTCGCTCCAGGCGATAGTTGGTAAGATATTTTGCCGGTGAAATTTTAATGTTTTTAAGGAAAAGCCTGTAAAGATACGTTCTGTCAATTCCGACAAACGATGCTATGTCAGATATAGTAATGTTATATGGATAGTTATCTTCAATATATGATATAGCCTTCTGCACATAATGCTCCGGAAGATAAAAATCGCCCTTCTTTTCGGTGTTGGCTTTGATTAACCGGCTCATAACCAAAAGGAAGTATCCTGTTACGTCATAGCCCTTGGCGCCTTGTTTTTCGTTGCAGCGAAGCATAGAATATAAGTCACTAACCATATCCTCGGATAAGTCAAAGGTAAAGGTTACATTGGTGTCGTTCAGCCCCGCATAGTGAGCAATAGCGGCATCATCAGGACCTGAGAAGTTGGCGTAAATATATTTCCAGGGTTCGTTATTATCTGCAACATAGGAGGCAGGCAAATCCGGGATAATCATAAATCCTTCGCCGGCAGAAATGGGGTAGTCCTTTCCGTTTACGGTATAAATTCCCTTGCCCTCTAAAACGAAGTGGGCGGAGTAATGCCCGTAAATTCTTGCGTATGCCCGGTGACCGGAATCGCATATTGTGAGACCGCATTCTGTTACAGCCAGGCTCTGATTGGGCAGTCTTGAAAAGTAATTTCTTTTTCCTGAATAGCTCATAGCTTTTCTTCCTTTGTGAAATATTACAATTAGAATAATAACATTTTATTGGTATTTTGGCAATGGGAAAAAATAAAAAAGCAACAAATTTACAAAAAAATAATCACACACATACATTACATATTTGGAAAAATGTGATATAATCGGATTAAAGATAAAGAAAGGGATGGTAAATATGAAAGAAAAATTAAGAATAGCTTTCGTCGGATGCGGTCAGTTCTGCAGAAACTTCGTTCCGCTTTTCAAGGCTCACCCTGCGGTTGAATTTGTTGCCGTGTGTGATAAATTCCCCGAAAGAGCAAAGAACTTTAAAGAGTGGTACGGGGCAGATATGATTTTCGACAGCTTTGATGACGTTATTGCATCAAGCGAAATCAATGCCGTTGCTATTTTTACGCAGAGAGACCTGCACGGTGTAATGGCAATTGCGGCATTAAAAGCAGGTAAGCATGTTTATTCCGCAGTTCCTATGGCTCTCAAGACAGAGGAAATTCAGGAAATCGTACGCCTTGTTAAGGAAACAGGTCTTACATATATGATGGGAGAAACGGGAATTTACCGTCCTGCTTCAATTTTCTGCCGTCAGAAATATGCTACAGGCGAAATGGGAGAGATGGTCTATGCTGAAGCTCAGTATAACCACGATATGAAGAGACTTTACGATGTATTTAAGTACACTGAGGGTGATAAGTGGAAGATGATGGCAGGTCTTCCTCCCATGTTATATCCCACACACTCAACTTCCATGGTGCTTTCTGCGGCAAAGGCTCATGCCATTAAGGTTGCGGCATTCGGCTATGAAGATAAGATGGATACCGATATTTTCGGAGAGGGTATGAACTATTGGGATAATCCCTTTTCAAACACTGCTATGCTTCTTAAATTGAGCAATAATGCGGTAATCAGAATCAGCGAAAACCGCCGTGTTGCATGGCATTTCCCCGAAACCTATATTACAAGCTTCAACTGCACAAAGGCATCATATGAATGCTCTTTGGTACAGCACTCATATCTTACGATGAACGAAAAAGGCTTGGTTGATTACGAGGATGTCAGCGATTTGCTTAATCCTATGGAGCTTACACCTCATAAAAACGATCCCGACTTCTTAAAGAAGGTTGTAAACGGAACATGGTGTAACACAGAAGCACCCATTCAGGCTATTACAAGACTTCCCAAGGAGTTTGACGGTCTTGGAACAGGTCACGCCGGAACGCATAAGTTTATGGTTGACGACTTCTGCCAGGCTTATATGTCGGGCAAGCTTTCACCCACAAATGCTTGGCAGGCAGCTCGCTATAACCTTCCCGGTCTCACCGCTCATAAGAGCGCAATGGAAGGCGGCATAACACTTGATGTACCCGATTGCGGAGACACACCTGAAGGAATGGAAGTTCTTTCTGCAGACAGAATAGTAAACGAGGTGGATTACAGATAATGGGAGCATTACCGCAGCTTTTTATGAGACAGCCTGATATAACCAATCTTCCGCCCCTGGCACTTCCTGAAGGATTTTCTCTTCACAGCCATATTGAGGGACAGGATAAAAACTGGGAGGATCTTATTGAAAAGGCATTTGGCTCACACTTTTCTTTTAATGACTTTATTGTAAACGGCGGAGGATATAAGCCCGAATATGTTTTATACATCGCAAAAGACGGTGTGGATATAGCAACGGCGACAGCTGTTGAAAAGGATATATTCCCCGGAGAGGGATGGTTCCGAATGATAGGAACAGCACCCGAGGCAAGAGGACTTGGCGCAGGAAGGCTTGTTTGCCTTGCAGCTCTTCATTCCCTTGCAGCAAGAGGATATAAGAGCGTTGTGTTATCAACAGATGATGCAAGAATCCCTGCAATAAAGCTTTATCTTTCTCTTGGCTTTGAACCGATATTTACTCACGAAAGCCATGAAGAGAGATGGAAGAAAGTAATGGAAAATATAAATAACAAATAAAAAGAAATCCGATGCATTGCATCGGATTTCTTTTTATTTTACTGTGCCGAAGCAGGCTTATCTTCCTGAAGTTTAAGGCTTAGATTCTTTTCTTTACCTTCACGGTTGACTGTGAGGGTGATGGTATCTCCGGCCTTGAAGGTGTTGCGCTTTGCTATAAATTCAGCTGATGAGGACACCTTTTCATCGTTGAATGCTATGATGATATCTCCGATTTCCATACCGGCAATATCTGCACTTCCGCCTTCAATTACATCATTGACGAAAAGTCCGTAATTTACGGGAAGGCTGTAATAGTATGCAATCTGAGGTGTTATTTCAACGATGCTTACACCGATAGAAGGTCTGCCGTGAACATATCCGTCGGAAACAAGGTCTTCGATGATTTCCTTTACATCGTCGATGGGAATGGCAAAGCCTAAACCTTCTACACCGTCGGATGAAATCTTGACGGAGTTTATGCCGATAACCTCTCCGTGCTCATTAACCAAAGCACCGCCTGAATTACCGGAGTTTATTGCCGCATCTGTCTGAATAAGGTTGTAAGTTGTACCCTCTACGGTAAGCTTTCTGTTAACGGCGCTTACGATACCGTGGGTAACGCTTCCGGCTAATGTGAGCCCTAAGGGATTGCCTATTGCAAGTACCTCGTCTCCTACCTGGAGAGAGGAAGAATTTCCGATAGTTGCCGCCTTAAGGTCGTGTCCCATAGGATCAACCTTTATTACTGCCATATCTGTTTCGGGATCAGAACCTACCAATGTGGCATCCAGCTCATCGCCTGTTGAAAGGGTTATTTTAAGCTTGTTGGCGTTGGAAATGACGTGATTGTTTGTTACTATATAACCGTCATCGCTTATGATGATTCCGCTGCCTGTGGACTGAAGAGTGTTTATGTTAAGAAAACTGTTGGGCGAATAGCTCATATTGGATATCCCGACGATAGAAGGGCTTACAATGGCAGCAATCTGCTGACGGGAGAGAGAAGGCGCATCCGATAAAGCGGGAGAGGCGCCGGGGATGTTTATAGGCTTGTCAACTGCACCGGCTGTAAGATTGATATCATCCAAAAGATAATCCTTTATCACATCTTTGGAAGCATATAAACCTCCGCCGAAAATGATGCACATAATAAATGCAGTCAGTGTTGCAACGGCGATGGGACGCTCGGAAAATTTCTTTTTGTTTTTCTTGGGTTTCTTTACTCTTTCTGTAAATACAGGTTCGGAAACGGTTGTATCCTCCCGGGATATGATTTCATCTGTACCTTCGTTAATGCTTTCGACCGTAGGTTCAGTGTTTGCCTTTTCTGAGTTATTAAGCTCTTCAAAAAAATTGTTGTTATCCATAAAAATGCTCCTTTCTTATACCTTAATGATAACATATGCTTTTTAATATTATATTAACAAAGTGTAAAAATACAATTTATTTGTGCCCGTTTTTCAAAAGTTTAAGAGAGAAGGTAAATCTTGTAAACTCACCCTCGGTGCTCGTAACCGTTATGTTTTCTCCATGGAGGGAAAGAATGTTTTTGACAAGGTAAAGACCAAGGCCGATGCCTTTTTTGTCAAGCCCGCGGGATTTATCGGTTTTGTAAAATTTATCAAATATATGCTTGATTTCGGAGGATGGGATACCGTCACCGCTGTTTTCAATGCTTATATATGCCTTTCCCGAGTGGGTTTCTACAAAAATTTTGATATATCCGTCATTTGTTGAAAATTTTATTGCATTGTCAAGAAGATTGATTATAACTCTTGTTATTGAATCCTTGTCGCAGAAGCAAATACAGGTATCCTCTTCAAATTCCACCGTAATATCAAGATTCTTTTCGGCGATTCTGTCCTGATATTTTATAATCTGACGGCGTATGCATTCGTTTATATCAAAGGCTTCAGGTTCGAGTTTGGCATTTCCGCTTTCAATTCTTGATACATCTAAAAGCTCTGTTGTAAGCTTTGAAAGCCTCCGCGCCTCGGATAAGCATATCTCAAGATATTCGCCTGTTTTTTCTTTGGGTATTGTTCCGTCGAGTATGCTGTCAATAAAGCCTATTATTGATGTCATGGGAGTTCGGAGCTCATGAGCAATGCTTGCTGTAAAGGCGCGCTGATTTTCTTCGGAATTTTCTATTGATTCGGCCATATCGTTAAATGTTGAAATAAGCTCTCTTATTTCACCGATATTGTTATCGTCGGTGCTTACACGCTTTGAGAAGTCTCCCGATGCCAGCTTCATTGCGGCTTCGTTCATTGCTTTTAAGGGCTTTGATATTCTGTAGGTAAGAAGATAAGATAAAAGCGTGGAAATCAGCAGAGAAATAATTGCCGCAAGAATAAAGTTGGAGGCTACAACATTAAGCAAAAACTTTATCTGTGGGGTGGGGATGAAAAGGATAAGCATGGAATCAACGGCACCGCTTTCATATAGCGGCTTCATAACAGTCAGTGTTGTGGTGGTAAATACCCCATCCATATTTCCCCAATAAACAAAATATTCCTCACCGTTATAGGAAACCTTTGAAACGGTCTGAGGGAATTTTCCGGAAAGCATTTCCGCAAATGAATCAGAGGTATTTATATGCTCGGTCGACCGTCCGGTAAGAGGGTCGTTTTCTGAGACAATGACACCGTTTTCAAAATTGCGGATATCGGCATAGCGGAAAACTATTTTTCCGTCCGGAGTAATCTGCATAACCGAAAAATTGGTGCTTGAAGCAATTACAGATAACGTGTTTCTGTAGTTATCTTCAATCTGACCGATAAGCTTTCGGTAATTATAATGAAGCTGTGGGTTTTCCCGCTGTATTACATCAAGTTCCCTGTAAAGCTCGTCGGTGCGCTTTGAAAGATCCACAACCTTTGAAGATGCGGTGAGGATTGATGAAACGTGCTCTGACCTTAAATAGGAATTGATTCTTGCATAGCATATGGCGGACATTATTATGAATGCTATTAATATTATGAGCAGATTTATCGAAAAAATTTTTAAGAAAAGACTGTTCCTTTTTTTGCTGAAAAACCTGGGATGCTTCATTTTCCGTAAACCTCAAAGATGTATCCTACACAGTGTTTGGTTTTAAGCATCCAGGCATCATCGTGGGAATTACCCAGTTTTTCTCTGAGACGCTTTACGTGTACATCAATCGTTCTTGATTCACCGCCGTATTCAAAGCCCCATACTTTTTCAAGTAACTGCTCGCGGGTGAATACGACATTTTTGTTGGAAGCAAGAAAATACAAAAGCTCAAGCTCTCTGGCAGGAGTATCAATGGATACACCGTCAACCTTCAGATCGTAGTTGGCTATGTTTATTTCAAGACCGGGGAAGGTTAAAACATCGGAAGACGCCTTGTCATCGTCCGATGAGCTCCTTCGCATAACGGCACGGACTCTTGCGATAAGCTCCTTTGTTTCGAAGGGCTTTACTATATAGTCGTCCGCACCGAGCTCAAGTCCTAAAACCTTGTCAAAGGTATCACCCTTGGCGGTAAGCATAATTATCGGAACATTGCTGACTTTTCTTATTTCCTTGCAGACCTCTATTCCGTCAATTTTCGGGAGCATAAGGTCAAGTATAATAAGGCAGGGCTCTTCCGTGCGGAACTTTTTTATTGCATCCTCTCCGTCATAGGCGATTGCGGTATCAAAACCTTCCTTTACGAGATGAAGCCTCAAAAGCTCGCATATGTTGGCATCGTCATCAACAATAAGTATTCTGTTTTTGTCCATAAAAACACCTCATATTATATTATGCTATGAGTATAACACAACTTTTACAAAAAGAAAATCATAAATTTGGTTTTTTACAAAAAATTTACATCTTGCACTATTTGAAAAAATGAGTTATAATAGAAAAGATAATATAATATGGAAGGATTGCTTTATATGAAAATGGGTATAGTTGGTCTTCCTAACGTAGGAAAGAGCACACTTTTTAATGCAATAACAAAGGCGGGAGCGGAATCGGCAAACTATCCCTTCTGCACAATTGAGCCTAATGTGGGAGTAGTGGGAGTGCCGGATTACAGAATGGATGTCTTATCCGAAATGTACAATCCTGAAAAATACACTCAGGCGGTGGTTGAATTCGTTGATATCGCAGGCCTCGTACGCGGTGCATCCAAGGGAGAAGGACTCGGAAATAAATTCCTTTCGCATATTCGTGAGGTTGATGCGATAATTCACGTTGTACGCTGCTTTGAGGATCCGGATGTAGTTCACGTTGACGGCTCGGTTGATCCTATGAGAGATATCGAAACAATAAACTTTGAGCTTATTTTTGCCGATATCGAAACTGTCGAAAAAAGAATCGACAAGGCAACAAAAATGCTTAAGGGAGACAAGAAATTTCAGATTGAGATTGATGCTCTTAATAAGATAAAGACGGTGCTTGAAGCAGGGAAGCCCGCAAGAAGTGTTGAGCTTTCAGAAGCTGAAGAGGAGCTTCTTAAGGATATGTCCCTTCTTACGGCAAAGCCCGTGCTTTATGCCGCAAATGTGGCAGAGAACGAGCTTGCAAGCGACGGTGCCGGAAATGTTTACCTTGAAAGCTTAAGAGCTCTTGCGGAAAAAGAAGGCAGTGAGGTTCTTCCCGTTTCAGCAAAAATCGAAGAAGAAATCAGTCAGCTTGATGCGGAAGACAAGGAACTGTTCCTTGAGGAATTCGGAATAACAGAATCAGGTCTCGACAGACTTGTTAAGAAGAGCTATAAGCTTCTTGGCCTTATAAGCTATCTTACTGCAGGGCCCAAGGAAGTAAGAGCATGGACAATTAAGAGGGGAACAAAAGCACCCCAGGCGGCAGGCAAGATTCACTCTGACTTTGAGCGCGGATTTATCCGTGCGGAAGTAGTGGCATTTTCAGACCTTCAATCTTGCGGAACAATGGCTGCTGCCAAAGAAAAAGGCCTGGTAAGAAGCGAAGGTAAGGAATATGTTATGCAGGACGGAGACGTTGTTGTTTTCCGCTTCAATGTATAATGGAATATAAAAACATTAAAGAGGGAATTTTTCTTTCCCGTCCCAACCGTTTTATCGCACATATACTTATTGACGGGAAGGAAGAGATATGCCACGTCAAAAACACCGGAAGGTGCCGTGAAATACTTAAAGAAGGGGCGACGGTTTATCTTGAAAAATCGGACAATCCCGCCAGAAAGACGGCTTATGACCTGGTTGCGGCAGTAAAGGACGGAATGCTTTTTAATATCGACAGTCAATCGCCAAATAAGGTGGTTTCGGAATGGATAAAGGAAGGCGGTCTTTTTAGCGGAGTGACACTTCTTAAAAGCGAATGTACATACAAAAAATCAAGATTTGATTTTTACGCCGAAACCGAAAACGAAAAAGCCTTTATTGAGGTTAAAGGGGTAACCCTCGAAAAGGACGGGGTTTTTATGTTCCCCGATGCACCGACAGAGCGGGGAGCAAGGCATCTTACGGAGCTTTGTGAGTGTCTTCGGGAAGGCTTTGCATCTTATGTGGTTTTCGTGATACAGGCAGATACGGCAAAGTATCTTACACCAAATAAAGAGGCGGACGGTGCCTTTTATGAAGCTCTTAAAAAAGCAAAGGAGTGCGGCGTTAAAATCATCGCCGTAACCTGCACCGTTACGGAAAACACGCTTAAGATAAACGGCGAAACGGAAGTTTATATATAAGTGAGGGATTTTTATGAAGAAGTTTTTTGCATTGCTCCTTATTGCTTCTATGCTCATTATAAACTGCAATGCAGCGGTTGTTGAGGTTAATATAGGAGGAATAAAGGTAAACAGCATAAAGGATGGGGAAAGCAGAACTATACTGCTTGAAGAGGTTCCTTTTGTAAATGAAAGCGGAAGAACCATGGTACCTGTCCGTGCGATTTCCGAGTCTTTTGGAGCCGGAGTTTCCTGGGATGGTGAAAAGCAGGAGGTAAAAATCGTAAACGGAGATAAAACAATTCTTCTTTACATTGACAGTAATAAGGCACTTCTTGACGGAAAAGAAATCATGCTTGATTCTGTGCCTGTTATAAAAGGCGGAAGAACCTTTGTGCCGCTTCGTTTTATAGGAGAATCCTTCGGATATAACATTAATTATGTGGCAACAACAAAGCAGATAATAATTGATGATACCGATATAGTGCTGAAATCAGATAACGCAAAGCTTAGCTTTGCTGAAATTGAAGCTCTTTACAATATTTACTATCAGGTGGATTATAAGGCGGCAATGGCAAAGGGAATGAGCGAAGAAGAATTCAATATAACGGCATTATACAGAGCTCTTCAGACAGGGCTTGCTATGGTTATGTTCATGGATGCTGCTCCCGGCGCAACTCTTGGCGAAGAGGACTTTGAGCTTATCAGAGAGAATATAAAATCAGATTCGGCGTATTTTGCATTGCCTCTTGAAGGAATATCCGCTCTTATGCATGAAAAGCTCTATTATTCCAACGGCGGACCTGCGCTTTCTTTCATAGCAAATAGCGAGGCTGTAAGAGAGATATACGAGAAAAACTATGTACGGGCAAAGCACATCCTTGTGGATGATGAAGACACCGCAAAAGAAGTGCTTGAAAAGATTTCCGCCGGCGAAGATTTTGATGCTCTTATAGCCGAATACGGAAAAGATCCCGGAATGGAGCGTAATAAAGACGGATATGTATTTACTTACGACCAGATGATAAAGCCTTTTGAAGAAGCAAGCTTTGCACTTTCAGAGGGAGAGATAAGCGAGCCTGTCTTAGGTACTTATGGCTATCATATCATAAAAAAAGAAGCGCTTCCGGAAATGCCCGAAAGCATTGCATACACCATTGCGGAGGAGATACTTGCCGAAATACTGGAAAACGCAAAAGAGCCTGAACTTCTTATTCCGGCAGAAGAGCTGCTTGAAATGCTTGGTTAATAAATGTGGGGAGCTGTGAATTAACAGCTCCCCTTATTAGGATGTGATTGAATGAAAAAAGCAAGACTTATGCTGATAATTTCTATGGTTGTTTTTGGTACCATAGGTCTTTTTGTGAAAAATATAAATCTGACATCGGGTGAAATTGCGCTCTACCGTGCCGCTTTGGCATCCGTGCTTATCGGTCTGTTTTTTCTCGTCAGCGGGAAAAAGCTTTCGGTTAAGGAGGTAAAAAAGGAACTCTTTTTGCTGCTTTTATCCGGTGCGGCGATGGGGTTTAACTGGATTTTTCTTTTTGAGGCATATAATTATACCTCGGTTTCCGTTGCAACATTAAGCTACTATTTTGCTCCTGTTATAGTGACGCTGGTATGTCCGATTTTATTTAGGGAAAAGATGAATATGAAAAAATGGATATGCTTTACGGGCTCAACTCTAGGAATTGTTCTGATTACAGGGGTAGGAAATCTTTCTGAAAACACGGAGCATATAAAAGGTATAGCACTGGGACTTAGTGCTGCAGTTTTATACGCAACGGTAATACTTATTAACAAGTACATAAAAAACGTGGGCGGAATTGAAAGAACATTTTTTCAGTTTATTGCGGCAATTGTTGTGCTTTTGCCCTATGTTGCCCTTACAAGCGGATTTAATATTGCATCCCTTGACGGTGTGGGCTGGGGATATCTTCTTACTGTCGGACTTATCCATACCGGAATAACATACTGCCTGTATTTTTCATCAATCAAGCATATTCCAGGACAGAAGGCGGCAATTTTAAGCTATATAGATCCCCTTGTTGCGGTATTATGCTCGGCGTTTATACTGGGAGAGACAATGCTGCCTATGCAAATAGCAGGCGGAATTATGATTTTAGGATTTACATTATATAATGAAATTGCAGAATAAGGAGTAGGTTTTATGAAAGCACTTATAACGGGCGCAAGCTCAGGTCTCGGAAGGGATATGGCAAGAGTTTTATCTTCTATGGGCTATGACATAATTGCTGTTGCACGCAGGGAAGAGGCTCTTCTCGAATTGAAAGCGGAACTTAAAACCGAAGTTACTGTTGTAAAATGCGACCTTTCAAAAGAAGAAGAATGTATGGCTCTTTCACGCTATGCAAAGGAAACAGATATACTTATAAACAATGCAGGCTTCGGGGTTTTCGGGGAATTTGCCGAAAGTGAGCTTTCATCTGAACTTAAGATGATTGATACAAATGTCCGTGCAGTACATATTTTAACAAAAATTTTCGTAAAAGAATTTAAAAAACGGGGAAGCGGACACATCCTTAATGTGGCGTCATTAGCGGCGTTTTTTCCGGGTCCGTTATTCGGAGCGTATTATGCGTCAAAGGCTTATGTTTTAAGACTTTCCCAGGGCATTGCGGAGGAGCTTAGAAAAGAAAAAAGCAAGGTTAAAATAAGTGTGCTTTGTCCCGGACCCGTTCATACCGGATTTGAAAAGGCTTCGGGAGTGTCTTTTGGAACAGGAACGGAAAAAATGAAAGGTATGATTTTGGAAAGCCGCCCGGTAGCGGAATATGCAATAAAGAAGATGCTATCGGGAAAAGAAGTGATAATTCCCGGTTTTTTAATGAAGGCGGGAGTTTTTATGCGGCATTTCCTTTCCGACAAAGCTCTTGCAAAGGCGCTTTATTTTATACAGAGCAAAAAGATGATTGGGAAATAACTGAAATGTCAATAAAAATCAACCTAAGATGATTTGATTGGTCATTTACAAAAGCTTTATTTATGATATAATGGGAGTAACTTTATGAAAAGACTTATTAAGAGATCCTTCCTTGACACCCTCCCTGTTATGGCGGGATATATGGTTTTGGGTTTCGGCTTCGGACTTATCTCGGCAGAAAAAGGCTATGGCGTTTTCTGGGCTGTTGCTATGAGTGCGTTTATTTACGCAGGCTCAATGCAGTATGTGGCACTTGACCTGTTGTCCGGAGGAGCAACACTCATAACAGCAGCAATTACTACACTTATGGTAAATGCAAGACATCTTTTTTATGGAATAACTATGATAGAGCATTATAAGGGGATGGGGAAAAGAAAGCCGTATCTGATATTCTCTCTTACAGATGAGACCTATTCGCTTTTATGTTCGGGAAAAGCTCCGGACGGGCTTTCCTTCAGAGGCTATGCTCTGACGGTTTCGGTTTTTAATCAGTGCTATTGGGTTTTGGGAAGTCTTCTCGGTGCCCTTGTCGGAAGTGCAAGTGCCTTTAATACAAAGGGGGTTGATTTTGCTATGACGGCACTTTTTATAACCGTCTTTGTTGAACAGTGGAAATGTACAAAAAAACACCTTCCCGCAATTGTCGGTGTGGCAGCTTCTGTAATATGCCTTCTTATTTTCGGAGCTAAGGATTTTCTTATCCCTTCAATGATTCTGATAACGCTTTGCCTTTCTTTGGGTAAAAAACTTATTGATAAGGAGGAGGCGTAATGAATTATAAATATTCGGCTCTTTTAATTGCGGTTGTGGCGATAGTTACAATTCTGCTTCGAGTGCTTCCGTTCCTCATTTTCGGAGGAAAAAGAAAAACTCCCGTAATTATTCAGTATCTCGGAAAGGTGCTGCCTTTTGCCATTATGGGAATGCTGGTGGTATATTGCCTGAAGAGCGTATCGCTTGTGACTTTTCCCTTCGGAATACCTGAAATAATAGCATCATCGGCGGTAGTGCTCCTTCATTTATGGAAGAGGAATACTCTTGTAAGCGTAGGCGGGGGAACGGTAATTTATATGCTTTTGGTGCAGTTGGTGTTTGCATAAAAACAGTAGAAAAAGTCAATTTTCAGTAGTATAAGACATTTACGAAATATAGTTTTTGCGGTATAATATAGTTAAGGAAATAAGAAAGGATGGTTTGAATGAAAAAAGTATTAAGCTTGATTCTTATGGCTGCTCTTACTTTGTCTCTTATGGCTGTAAGTGCAAAGGAACTTCCTTTAAGTGACATCACTGTAAAAAGCGGAGCTACTGTGGAAGGGGAAGTTAAATGGCTTGAAAGAGGGTATTATTTCGGCTATGAAAATGTTGATTTGACCGGAATGAACTCTGTTAAGATTACGGCGTATAACAAGCTTGTTACGGGTACAAACGGCGTAACTATGGCGCTCGTTATTGACAATCCCAAGACAGGTGATGTAATCGGATATGTGACGCTTACAGAGGTGGGCGAAAACATAACCGTACAGGCGCCCATAGAGCCCACAGAAGGGGTGCACAATCTTTATTTCTACAGCTTATACGGAAAAAACACAGTTAACGAAACAAGAATAAGAAAAATTGAGCTTTCCGAAGAAAAATACGAAAGCGATAAATTGAGCAAACAAATTCCTGATTCTGCCATAATGGATGACTTTTCCGATACCTGGGCGGCAACCGATGATTTCGGTCGTAAGGTGGCAACCTTTGAAGAGGCAGGAGCGGTAAAAACAGACGGCCGCGAAGTAGGTATGCTTTACTGGAACTGGTTTATCGACGGAGAGAAAAAGGCAAATGTCATCCCCGAAATTATTGCAGAAAAGCCTTCTGCAAAGGAAGTATACTCCGATCCCATATGGGAGCATGAGGCAACATATTATTGGGGAGAGCCCCTTTTGGGCTTTTACACAAGCTTTGACTACTGGGTATTCCGCAAGCACGCGGAAATGCTTTCCGTTGCAGGCGTGGATGTCATATTCTTTGACTATTCCAATGCGGGACTTGACTATATAACAAGTCTTAATGCCTTATCTTCAGCCTTCCGTGACGCAAAGGCATCGGGCATCGATATCCCCGAAATCTGTGCAATGATGAACCTGGGCTATAATCCCGACAACGCATACAGAGGTCTTTTAGGACTTTACTTTAATTGCTTCTACGAGCACGATTATTCCGATATCTGGTATCACCTGGACGGAAAGCCGCTTCTTTATGCAAACTCCACTTACAAGGTGGCGCTTCAGAATACTGCAAATGATAATATGACAGAAAGAGAAGCACTTTCTCTTACGGAGAATTTCTTTACCTTCCGTCCTCACGGAGGAAGAAATGTTGACTCAGGTGACGATGCCTGGATGTGGCTTGAAAACTTCCCGCAGATACTCCGAAACGTGGACAAGGAAACAGGCCGTCCCGAGTTTGTGGTTGTGGGATGCGGAATTAATCAGTCTACAGAGGTGGGCTTATCCGAAACAGGCGTATTTTCCGATCCCTACTGTAAGGGCAGAGGCTATTCCGAGGCCTTTGGTGAAGACTATTCCGAAAACGGAAAGAGAATGGCGTATTTCTTCCGTGAGCAGGCATCCTTGGCCCTTGAAGCAGAGCCTGAGTTTGTTATGATTGACGGCTGGAATGAGTGGACAGCACTCCGACAGGACAGCTACAACGGTCACAAAAATTCCTTTGTTGACTGCTTTGACTACGAAAACAGCCGTGACTTTGAGCCTAACAACGGCCCCCTTAAGGACGACTATTATATGCTTCTTTGTGACTTTACAAGAAAGTACAAGGGCGTAAGAGAAACACCCCTTGCAACGGGTGCAAAGACAATTGATGTTGCGGGCGATGCGTTGCAGTGGGCAGAGGTTGGCCCCACCTTCTATAACAACAATCAGAATTATGAGCGCGACAGCGTCGGACTCTGGAAGAGAGGAACCAAAGAGCCTCATATTTATAAAACCACGGTTAATAACGCCATTAAGACAGCAAAGGTATCCTTTGATTCTGAAAAGCTCTACTTTATGGCAGAGTGCTTCAGCGATATAAAGACTGACGGAAAAAATGTACTTAATCTTTATATAAATACAGACAGAAATGCAGCAACGGGCTGGAACGGCTATGACTATGTCGTAAATGTGGACGGACTCGGAAAGCTTTCTTCGTTTAACAAAAATGCCTGGGAAAGAATGGCGGTTGGAGATATTAAATACTCCGTAAACGGAAAGTATATTCAGATAGAAATTGCGAGAAGTGCAATAGCTGAAACAGGCGCAGTTGACCTTGAATTCAAGTGGACGGATTCTGTTAATCCCGAAGGTGACCTTCTTAGGTTCTATACTGACGGAAGCGTTGCACCCTTAGGCCGCTTCAACTATGTTTACACGGAAATTCCCGAAACTTCAATTTCTGAAAATACAAGAGATAACCTGCTCGGAACAAGCATCTTAAAGGCTGGTTCAAGCAAGATGATAGTATCGGGAGCCAAGAGATATGTTTACGAAAAGGACATAACCGTAACACCCTTTGAAATGAACGGAACGCTCTATATTCCCGAAGATGCCTATAACGAAATTATGGGCTACGGAAGAAGCAAAACCGAGTACGATGCAAACTATAACAAGTTTTTCACCTATCACTTTGACTTAAATGATGATATGACAGAAATTGTAAATTATAAGTGGACCTGCTCCGTTCTTGATTCAACCGAAGTTAAGGTAAACGGCGTGTTCGGAAAACTTTCAGCGCCTGTTAAATATGTAAACGGAATATTCTATATCCCCGCATCATTAATTTCGGAATGCTACGGCTATGAGGTTAAGGCTATGGGTGACGGAGTATATGCAATCGGAAAATACGGCGTGTCGGATAATGAGGTATCAGCCGTGCTTTCACACATCAATTAAGGAGGCGATAATATGAAAAAAATAATTTCTTTAATTTTGGCGCTTTGCCTTGTATCTTCTTTTGCAGTATTATCGTCTGCTGAAAATTACGGTACAGTAATTCCTTTTAGCGAGGACTGGGTAATTGAGGCAAACTCAGAAAGCAACTCTGATGCTAACTCTGTTATGCGGGCATTTGACGGCTCAAGAGACACCTACTGGCATTCCTATTTCAGATTTGAAAACGGTGCAGTGGTTGAAAAGGCGGAATATCCCCATACAATAACGGTAACCTTCCCGGAGAAAAGAAATGTATCCGGCTGGCGTTACACCACGAGAAACGATAACGCATCGGGCATATTCTTAAGCTATGAGATATATGCAAGTGAAGACGGAGACGAGTTCAAGCTCATATACAGAGACGAAATGCCTGAATATGCAACAGGAATCAATGTTGCTGAATTTCCTGCTCACATAGGCTCATGGGGCAATGTTTCAATGAAGACGATAAAAATAGCGGTAACTGAATCAAGAGCAGGTCACGGAACAGCAGCGGAAATCGAATTTTTTGAAAACGGCGAGGGAGAAACGGTAAAGGAAGACGTTACTTATTCCGAGGACTCGCCTTATGGTGATAAGCTTTCGACTACAGGATGGAGTGTTACTGCAAGCTCAGAAGCTGCAGGAAACTCTGCAAAGCTTGTTATTGACGGGAATAAGAAAAACTACTGGCACACACCTTTCGGTTTTAAAGACGGTGTGACTATTCCTGCAGACTATCCTCATTTTATCGAAATCACGCTTCCGGAAGTGACAAAGGTTTCAGGACTTTTGTACTATCCCAGAACCGATAATGCAGTTGGCTCCTTCCAGGATTATAAAGTTTACTTATCCGCCGACGGAGAAAACTTCACTCTTGAAAAAAGCGGAACATTTCCTTATCAGCCCGGCTCTGCCAAGGACTTTAAGCCAAGCTTTGTTTCCTGGGAGGAAAAGGAAGTAAAGGCGGTAAAGATTGAGACGGAAAGAGCCCTCGGCAATCACGGCACCTGTGCGGAAATCGAGCTTTACTCGGGTATTGCCAAGGTAAAGGAAGAGGTAAATCCACTTGATTTTGAGGGCGAAGCGGGAGCACACGCTACAAAGTGCTATGTAAAAGATAAGTCGACGGGAAAATCCAAGAGAGGCGTATCCTTCGTAAGCCGGGAAGGCTTTAAGGCATCTGTAAGTTCCGATCAAAGCGCAACCGTAGCTCAAATGTTTGACGGAGATAAGTCAACTTACTGGCACACAAACTTCAAGGCAATCGGCGGCGATATAAAGGAGCACGACCTTCCGCCGCACTATATCCTCATTATACTTCCCGAGGCTACGGAAATATCGGGATTATCTTTACTTCCGAGGCAGGATAACGTAACTGGAAGCTTCTTTAATATAAATATCTATGCAGCGGAAAATGACGAGGATGAGTGGACGCTTATTAAAGAAGATTATGAGTGCACAGGCTCAACGCAGGTTAACGAAATATATTTCTCTGCAAACATAAAGGTGAAAAAGCTCCGTATAGAAGCGACCACCACAAAGAGCGGCTACGGAACAATGGCGGAATTAAATCTTTTTGAAAAGGACAGCAGCAAGGATACCGTTGACTATGCTTCCTTCAAGGAATATGAAGAAAAGTACGCTCTTTATAAAATAGACAAAACTCTCTTTAAGGCAACGAGCAATGCCACAGACTGGGATACGCATTCTCCCTCTAAAATTCTGGACGGGGCAGAGGATACCTTCTGGCAGACAGTGTCCCTTGACCACGGAACAGTTGCAACTCTTACAATCGATATGGGGAACATCTACGAGGTAAAAAGAATTGACTGTGTTCCCAGAGACACCGCTGATTTTCACGGTTGCTGGCTTAAGGCAACGCTTTATGCAAGCGTTGACGGGGAAAACTGGGACGCAGTTTTAAACGATGTCACCTTTGAAAAGAGCCTTGACATCAACGAACTTGTGTTTGAAAACAGTGTAAAGGCAAGATATTTCGAGTTTGAAATTTACGAATACTTTGCAGAACGTGTTTCCCTTGGTGAAATGTACTTCTATCAGGATTCGGAAGGAAAGAAAGCCTTTGAAGAAGAAAATATGGAAAAGTATGTCTTAAAAATCGGCTCAAAGGAAATTTCTTACAAGAACAAAGGAGAAGAGGGCAAAAAGGAAATCGACGTTGCTCCCTTCATCGTAAACGGTTCTACTATGATACCGCTCCGAGGCTTACTTGAACTTATGGGAGCAGAAATCACCTGGTACGGAAATGACCAGAGCATCGACATTGACAATGGCTCATACTTCATACATCTTCAGATTGACAATAAGCTTGTGTATGTAAAGCACCCCTCTTTCGGGGATATCAGATATACACTTTTGTCAATTCCCGTGATAGTGGAGGGAAGAACCTTTATTCCTTTAAGATTTGTATCTGAGCAGCTTGGCTATAACGTGGAATGGAACGGAGAATCTCAGGAAATTACAATCAGCATAGGATAAAAAAGAGCTTTACTCTAAATAGAGTAAAGCTCTTTCTTATTTGAATTTGTGCACTGTTCTATATTCCTTAGGAGTTTTGCCGGTTTGCTCCTTAAATACCCTTAAAAAATTTGAAAGGGATGTAAATCCCGAATTAAAACATATTTCGGTAACAGACATTGTGCTGGATTTAAGGAGAAATCCGGCACTTTCTATTTTGCATTTATTTAAATAGTCGGTATAAAATAAGCCGGTATATTTCTTAAAACTTTTGCTGAAATAGTCGGGAGACAGACTGATATAGGCAGCAACATCGGGGACGGAAGGATTGTCACGAAAATGAAGGTCTATATAATGAAGAGCCCTTTCCATTTCCGATTTCTGATTAAGATTTACCGTAAGCCCGTTGGAGTTATATTCTTTTATGATTATCAGAAGGATTGTTTCAATCAGCCTCTTTATCAGTGTGTTTTTCAAATATTCATCATAGTGCTTAAAATCGTCCATAGCAGAAAAAAGGTGCGAGAAAGTATTTGTTTTATCTTCTGACAATATTATGGAGCGACGAAGATTTTTGTCAAAAATACTGTTTATGAGTCCGCCCGGCATACAATTTTCACCGAACATAATATTGACAACCTTCATTTCTCCGTCTGCTACATTATATGTATGAAAGTCCGCGGGCGATAAAAGAGAAATGGCTCCTCTGACTTTTTCATAGGGACTACCGTTTATATATTCGGTTGTTTCGCCAGAAAGAGTCAGTTCGAGCTCGTAAAATTCGTGGGAATGTAAAAGTGTGGTATGAGGAGCGGTAAAGGTCTGCCATCTAACGTCAATACCGTCTTCATTGAGTTGGCTTTTTCTAAGGATATTTGGTGTTAGCATAAAATCATCTCCTCATATATATTAAGCTCAAGGTTCAATAAAGTCAATGAAAATTGTAAAAATATCGGTATATTGCATAAAATAACGGAATTTTGGAGAAATTTTGACGGAATAGTAATTGACATAAAGTGTATGCAAGTGTAATATTTATTATGAAAGAATTACCTGCTTTAACTTTAAGGAGACATGATTATGAAAATTTTTGAAAGAGAAAGTCGCCTTGCACCTTTTTTCTGGCTTCACGGAGAAAGTGAAGATGTTTTGAAAGAGGAAATAGAGGCTATATATAATTCTGGAATCCGTGCTGTGTGCTTAGAGTCCCGCACTCACGAGGAATTCGGAGAAGACAAGTGGTTTTCTGATGTGCGTTTTATCTTAAATGAATGTAAGAAGCGTGATATGTTTGTGTGGATACTTGATGACAAGCATTTTCCTTCCGGTTACGCCGCAGGTGCTCTTGAAAAAGAAAATCTTGATATGCGTGCATGGGGAATCACGGAAGTTCACGTTGATATTCCGGGCGGAATGGATGATATAGCCCTTCTTACGGAAAGGCATATTGGAAATGAAGAAGAGCTGCTCGCCGTTATCGCCTGCAGGCATATTGAAGGAAGCGAGCTTCTGACAGGTGAGGCGATTGACCTTACCGATGATGTCGAGGACGGAATGGTTCATTTTTCGCTTCCCGAAGGTATGTGGAGAGTATTCTTCATAAAGAAAACAAGAGCGGGAATAAATATAGGGGCACTTAAGTACATAGATATGCTCCGCCCCGAGTCGGTGCAGATATTTATTGACAAGGTATACGAAAAGCACTATGCAGCTCTTAAAGATGAATTCGGAAAAACCTTCCTTGGCTTTTTCTCGGATGAACCCGCATTTCATAACGGATCACAGGCTATGGTAAAAATGGGTACCTTGTTCAGTCATCATCCTTACGGAAACTCTGTCATGGACTATCTTAAGAAAGCCTACGGTGATGAAACAAGAAAAAGGCTTCCCGGGCTCTGGGCAGCTTTTGATGACGGAAGAGAAGCTGAAATCCGCTATGCCTATATGGATTTTATTACAAAGGAATATAGAAACAATTTCTGTAACCGTATTGCCGACTGGTGCCACGCTCACGGTGTTAAGTACATTGGCCACGTAATTGAGGATAACCGAATTGATGCCACAACAGGAAACGGTTGCGGACACTATTTCAGAGCACTTGACAAGCAGGATATGTCGGGAATAGATGTGGTACTGGATCAGATTATCCCCGGGGTTAAAAACTGTAATAATGCAGGGCCTGTAAGCTATAAACATATGAATTACAACTTCTTTAAGTATATGCTTGCAAAGCTTGGATCTTCCATGGCTCACCTTGACGAAAGAAAAAAGGGAGAGGCAATGTGCGAAATTTTCGGGGCTTTCGGATGGGTTGAAGGAACCAGGACCATGAAATGGCTCTCTGACCATATGCTGGTAAGAGGAATAAATTATTATGTTCCCCACGCCTTTTCTGCAAGGGAAAAGGATAAGGATTGTCCGCCCGTATTTTACTATCGTGGGCAGAACCCTCAGTATAAGTATTTCAGCAAAATTGCAGGATACCTTGAAAGAGGCTCAAGCATCTTAAAGGGCGGACGTCACGTTGCCGACTGTGCTCTTTTATACGATGCGGAATTTATATGGATGACGGAGGACAGACTTCCTCTGGAAAACGTGGCAAAGGAAATTTATACCCATCAGATAGATTTTGACATAATTCCGTCAGATTACCTTGATAAAGCAGGTGTAAAGGACGGAAGAATTGAAATAAACGGCGAAAGCTTCAATTCGCTTTTGGTACCCTACGGAAAAGTAATAAACTCCGAAACGGAGGATAAGCTTATTACTCTGAAAAATAAGGGAGCAAGGGTTGTTTTTGTTGATAAATGCCCTGAAAATGCAAAGGAAAGCTATGAAATTGTACCGCTTTCTTCGCTTGCAGACTTCCTTAAAGAATCAGGCACAGATGTTTCTATTGATATTGAGTGCGAAGATATACATATTCTTCACTATGTAAGAGATAAAAAAGATATTTATATGGTAACCAACGAGGGGATAGATAAGACACAAACCTTTACTCTTAAAACCTCAAAGCCTATAGATAAATGTGCCCTTTACGATGCTATGGAAGACGGACTTTTTGATGCAGAAATGAGCGATGACGGCGTTAAGCTAACTATTCCGCCATACGGTTCTGTGTTTGTCATAACGGATACCGATGGGGAAGAGAAAATACCGAAATATGGCAAGGAAGAAGAACTTTTGCTTAAGTATAAAATTTCCCTTGCTGAAATAAACAGCGAAAACTTTGAGTTTTACAAAGAGACGGATAAGCTTTTCAACATTACAGGGAGAGGAGAAAAGACTCATTTTTCAGGCCATATTCTGTATGACACCGTGTTTAATGCAAAGAAGGGTAAGTACATTTTAGACCTTGGCTATGTGGGAGAAATTGCGGAAGTTACCTTAAACGATAAAAACCTGGGCTCAAAGGTTATTCCGCCCTACACTTTTGACGTATCAGAAGCCTTAAAAGACGGTGAGAATCATCTTCTTATTGAGGTTACCAACTCAAATGTATTTAAAGAGCGTGATATGATTTCCTCCTTTATGCGAATAGAGCCTTCAGGACTACTTGGACCTGTCAAGCTTAAAGAAATGCTATAACGACATAAAAGCAGTAAATCGTATTCAACGATTTACTGCTTTTTGCCTTCCCTCGTGATCTATTTCATAATTGTCATAGTAAATCATATCTCCGACGCTTTTGAAGGAATAGCCTTCTGAAACTAATCTGTCAAGTATGGAAGGTAGGGCGGAAGCTGTGTGCTTTGTGCCGTTGTGGAAAAGAATAATGGAACCGTTTTTAATTTTGGGCATAATTCGTTTTATCATCTCATCGCCCGTTAAATCTTTCCAGTCAAGGCTGTCTGCATCCCACTGTATCAGGGTTCTTCCGGAAGATGTTGCGGCTTTTACAACGGTGTTGTTATATTCGCCGTAGGGAGCACGGAATATGGGTATATTTTCACCTGTTATAGCTTTTATCACATCATCGCATTTATCCATATCTGAAACAAGCTCTTCTTCCGAAAGGGAATTGTAATGTGCATGGTTATAGGAGTGACCTGCTACCTCGTGTCCCGATTCATAAATAAGCTTTACGCATTCGGGATATTTTTCTGCCCAGGAACCCACAACAAAGAAGGTGGCACGGCAATTATACCGGGAAAGCGTGCTTAAGATAAGCGGAATATCCTCTGCGGTCCAGGCACAGTCAAAGGTTATTGACAAGACCTTTTCATCCGTATCTACCGAATATACGGGAAGGAGCCTATCCTCTTTTGCCGTCGGAGAAAGTGATGCAACAAGCAGAAGTGCCACCGAAAAAAGGGCAAGCAGAATACAGGCAAAACGATATTTATCCAAAACAAAAATTTTCAAAAAAATCACACCCCTGTTCAAGTTTATGAGGGGTGTGATAAATGTATTACTTTTTTTCAAAAATGCAGACAGCCATTTTTACGAAGAGCTCTTTAAGCAAAGGCATTTTTGCAAGGGGTGTTAAAAAGCCTCTTAAAGGAACTTCTTTGTAGTAAAGAATGTTGAAAGGAACTGTCTTTTTGATTTTCCTGAAACGCTTTAAGGTCATTTTGTTTATATAGGAGAAATATTCTGTTCCGTCTTCCTTTTTTGAAATTCTGAAGTTTATTCGGTTTTCACCGTCGGGAAGGGGAGAAACCAGCTCTTTATATGCCTTTATAAGCGTTTTTTCAGAGAAAAAGAGATGAACCCAGGGAATGCCGATTGCATCGCTTAAATGGGCACCTGTCGGATGATTGTAGGGCGGAAAGTTTACATAAAGCCTTCCGTTCTTTTTTAATATTCTGTAAGCTTCATTAAGAACACCAACGGGATCTGCCACATGCTCCATAGCATCGTTCATAATGATTACATCAAAGCTTTCATCGGGAAAATCGGTTTTTGCGGCATCGCCCGTTACAAAGGTAAAAATGTCAGAAATTCCAAGCTCGGAAGCTAAGTCGCAGGCTTCTTTTTCATAGCTTTCAACTATATCCATACCGGTGATATGGCTTGCGCCCATCTTGCCGTAAAACATAGTTTTGCCACAGGCGCCGCATCCGATATCAAGGACGGATTTTCCGGAAAACATTTCCTTTGCATCCTTGACAAAAGGGGAATCAAGGTAAAACTTTATGGTGTTTTCGCCCTTTTCATACTGCCACTTTGCATAGGTTGTAATCCCGTCGTTCTGAAGGTTAAAGGGATGAACGGGAAGGGGAAAAAGCTTGTTTACGGCTTTTAAGAATTTAACACTCATTTTTTAATTCTCCTTGCTTCGGTATAGAAGCGTTTTTCTTCGGCGTGTCCCATTGAAAAGGTTTTCTTGGGAAGGGGGCCGTAGGTGTTTACGGATTTAAATAAATCTTCTTTCTTAAGGCAGGGGGCAAAGAATGCTATATTTCCGTCGGCATTCCCCATCGTAAGGGCTGTTTCATAGCCGTGAATATAGTCTATCTTCCCTCCGTTTTCCTTTGCATATGCTTCAAGCACTTCGGTAACGGCACCCGACGGAATATGGCAATCGGATGAAAAAGTGATGTCGCCCTTTTTTCCCTTGAATGAATAGGGAACTGTGTGGGAGAATTTACCTTCGGATTTACAGAATGCATCTAAAAGCTTTTCTTCGTCGCAACCGAAAAATACTCTGTATATAGGCTCGAAAACCAATGAATCTTCGTAAAGGTTTACAAGCTCGGCAAGAGCGAAGCGCATAGGATGATTTTCCTTTTCGGAATCGGGGAGAGCAGCTTTGACTTCCTCCCAGGCAGCTTTCGCCCCGGCAAGGGAATGGTTTCCGTCGCCCACCGCAATTATGGGATTTGTGCCAAGACCGTGAAGAGTTTTTAATACTTCATCTGCGTTATCGATTAAATAGCCTTCTATTTTTCCGCCATGCTCCATTAAAGTGAAATCATAAAGCTTGCGTCCGGGCACAGTTTTCTTTAATGATCCCAAAACGGCATCTTCTTTATCATCCATAAGTAAAAGAATGTGGGGAAGCTCAATGGGGGCGTTGCGTCTTATGGTAACTCTTGCGGGGATTCTTTCTGCAACTGTTGCTTCTGTTGCCCTTATATTTGATGTGGAATCCTTGGAATAGTCATATTCCTCAAGATCAACCGCACCTATAAGACCGCATCTTACCTTACCGCTTTCAAAGGTTCTCTTTACAAAAATTAAAGCATCTTTGTATTCTTCGAAAACACCTTTGTCGAGATATTCCTGCATGGCGGAATTGATTTCGGAAATTTTTCCTTCAAAATCAACGGTTGAAAGATAAGCCTCAGGAAAAATCAGGTTGATGGTGGATGGGGTATTTTTTGTATTTTCCGTAACTTTGTCCCAGTATTCCTTTTCGGACGTATACTGGTCGCAGGCAACAACGCTCCACTTTGTCATATCGGCGTTTTTCGGAAGAAGTATGTTGGCTTTGTTGAAAATGCTCATATCAAATGTCCTTTCTTACAATTCTTCTACAGCACTATAGGTATCTTCGGGAGTATCAATGAAGGCTTCTGAGGTTTCCGGAGACTGAGCCTGCGGATCGGTGTTGCCCTGAGAGTCAAGAGGGCCGTAAAGCTCGTTGTATCTGTCAAGCTGCCCCTGAAGCTCCTTTATATCCTCTTCAAGAGCACTGCATTTTGCAGTAAGCTCATCTAAACGCATCTGAAGAATTGAAGTGGAATCTTCCGGTTTTTCTTCCGTGGTGGGGTTTCCTGAGAATATAAGCTTTATAATAAAGGAGCCAATCATAAAGGCAAGAAAGAAAATAAGGAGAACTGCAAGTACAGATACGGTATACCGTGTGGCTTTTGAAACATTTTTCTTTCTGCTTTTGCTCCTTCTTGCAACTCTCCTGGAGTGCTCTCTCGCAAGCGGAGTTCTGACGGGATCAAAAACTTCTGTTACATCATTGTTTTTATCGGTCATAATAAGGTTCCTTTCTGAATATGTATAACTTCATTTAACGAAAACGAATATATAAGTTTTTCTCTGACAGGCATATTATACCTTTTCTTAAGTGCTTCTGCATAAATATCGAGCTGTATTCCGTATCGCTGTTTTAATATTTCGGGTGTAACATTTCTGTCGGTTTTATAGTCAAGAAGAATAATTTCTCCGTTCTCGATGAAATAACAGTCGATAATTCCCTGAATTAAAACAGGAGAATCATCATCGGGATTCTTTGTTATTTCAGAGAGAGTGCAGGTAAAGGTGAAGGGCTCTTCTCTGTGAATTTCTGAAGCTTTCTTCATCCTTTCGCACAGAGGTGAAAGCAGAAAGCTTCGTATAAATTCCACATCTACAGCATCACGTTCGTTTTCCGTAAGATTCATCGAGTCAAGCTGCGATGAAATATCACTTTCCCGGAAATCGATATTCTGAAGCACATAGTGTATTATACTACCTTTTTCCGCACTTGTAAATACTTTATCGGAATTTAAGAACCCGGGAGTTTTAAGTGTCGGCACATAAGTGCCTGATACGGGAAGGGGGAAAGCAGCATCTTCGGCAAGACCGGATTTTAATTCGCTTACGGAATATTTGCTTTTTACGGATTTGAGATGTTCATAGGGGTATGAATACTCAAGCACGGAAGAAATGTCCTTCGTACAGTCTATGGGCTCAGGCATACATACTCCTCCGTAATCATTTTCCGCATCACTGTCTTCACTGAATGATGGATTGTTTATTATATTAAGCCTTATATGCCTGTTGTTAAGTGATGCCATTAAAAGCCAGTCTGCATAGCTGTTGCAGGATAATACATCCTCCGGGCTGACAACGGTATCTCTTTCGGGAATTATAAAATGATCCTCGTTTTTGCCGAGTACTTCCGAGGTTATTATTTCAAGATGCTCTCTTGCTCTTGTAAGTGCAACATATAAAACGCGAAGTTCCTCTGAAATACATTCGTCCTTGAGGATGGATGAAATTGCTGTGTTTACGGGAATGCGGAACTTTGTTCTTTCGGGGGTAAAGGCGCTTATTCCTATGCCGAATTCCTTGTGAAGAAGGATGTCGCCGGAATAATCCCTGGAGCTGAAAGCACTGTCTGCACGGGCTAAGAACACAACGGGAAATTCGAGCCCTTTACTTTTGTGAATACTTAGTATTCTTACCGCATCAAGGGAAGAGGAAACGGAGTCTGCCGTGATGCCGTCTTCTCCCAAAGACATCTTATCCACATACCTTAAAAAGTTGAAAAGCCCCTTATATGAAGATTCGTCACTTTTTTTTGCCATTGTCTGCAAAAGATCGATATTTGTAAGATGGGCATCGCTGTCCGGCATAGCACTCACATAGGACTTAAAGTGAGTTTCCTCTATAAGCATGGAAAGAAAGTCGCCTACGGATGAAAAAGATGCTTCCTTGCGCCATTTTTCCAGCATAAGTACAAAACGAAGGCATTTTTTGTTTGGTTTTTCCGCATCAAAAGCTGCCTCTTTTACGGCTTCGTACAAATAAGGTTTTCTTTTAAGGGCAAGGGTTGCCAGAAGGTTTTCGTCGAAATTGAAGATGGGGGAGCGCAACGCACAAACCAGACTTATATCCTGAAGCGGGTTGTCTGTTATTCTTAAAAGAGAGAGCAGAAGCTGCACTTCGATGCAATCGAAAAATGCGGCATCAAGGTCTGTATATACCGGGATGTTGTTAGACCTTAGTGCTTCTTCAAAAACGGCAGCCTGATTTTTAGGTGCACGGAGAAGAATGGCTATATCTTTATAGCTTAAAGGTCTGAAACCGGATATATCCTTGTCGTAAACTCTGGTGCCTTTTTCCATAAGTTCACGGATTCTTTTTGCAACAAAGCCTGCCTGAAGAGCATGAGCTTCTTTGGAGGATGTGCCGTTTTCTGCAACCAGTATGTTGAAGCTGCAGGCGGGTTCTTCGATCGGCTCGGTATAGCATTTGCTTCCGCAGTCAAGGCGCTCGGTTCCCGTGTATTCAACCTCTCCGGCTTCCTTTGTCATAAGCAGATCAAACACTGAGTTTACGGCATCAAGTATTTCCCTGCGGCTTCTGAAGTTTTGTGAAAGGGCTATTTTTATGTGCTTATCGCCGTCTGAGGCTTTTGTGACATCTGTAAAAGAATCTGATTTTTCACCGAAAATCTTTTTCGGGCTTGTCATTCGGAATTTGTATATACTCTGCTTCATATCACCAACCATAAAGAGGTTGGGCTTTCCTTTCGATTCTCCGGAAATCATTTTGAGAATGGTTTCCTGAACATCGTTGGTATCCTGATATTCGTCCACGAAAATATCAGAATATCTGTCACGGATTTCATTTGCCGCATGCGATGGAATAATGTTTCCGTCCTCATCTCTGTCGGTAAGAATTTTTATGGTAAGGTGTTCAAGGTCGTTAAAGTCGAGAACATTTTTTTCTGCCTTTTTTTCTGAATAAATTTCCATCGCTTTAAGAGCGACATCAATAATTGAAGATACGGAAGGCACCATTGATATGGTATACTCAAGGGCTTCGGAAAGAGGAAGGTTTATATATTCTTTTATCTGATCAAAGGAATTTTTTGCCCTGTCAATAAGTCTTTTAAGCGGAGCCTTCCATTCGGCTTCTGCCCTTGAAAACCGTTTCATATTACTTTTTAACTTATAGCCGGTTGCTTCGTATATGCTGTTCCAGTCGTGGGAGGCTGAAAGCAGGGAAGTGAAAAATGCCTCATCCTCCATAAAGATATCGACCTTTGATTCATATTCGGGAACTGCCCGTATATACTCAATGCAGGAAGTCATTGAATCTGCCGCAATTTTAAGGAGTGATGTCGCCTTATTAAGGAGTATATCGGCATAAATTCCAAAATTATCTGAAATTGATTCATAGCTTGCCTTTGCACCCAGAAGCCATTCTTCAGGGAAAGGAGTAGCTGATGAAAATTTCCATAACTTATCTGCCATTTCACTTACCGCAGTGTCGTTTTTTGAGCCGCACAGAAGGTCAACCGATGAAAGAAATCTTTCGTCTCCGGTATCGTAAAAATAGTCCATCGCCTCGGATAAAGCTTCAGCCTGCATAATTTTAACGTCATAATTTTCGGCAATTTTAAATGAGGGATCTATATCCGAAATATAAAAATAAGATTTTAAAACATTGAGGCAAAAACTGTGAATTGTGGAAATATCAGAGCTTCCCACAAGAGCAAGCTGTCGTCTTAAATGACGGCTTTTCGGATTTTCGGAAACGGCCTCGGTTATTTTTTTTGAAATTCTGCTGCGCATTTCAGCTGCTGCCGCATTGGTGAAGGTAATGACCAGCATTTTGGATATGTCGGCATTTTCTTTTGTAATTCTGTTTAGTATTCTGCCGGTTAAAACCTGAGTCTTACCGCTTCCTGCCGCAGCTGTTACAAGAATATCGTTTACGGGATAATTTACAGCCTTTTCCTGCATTTCAGTCCATTGCATCTGTCTTCACCTCCGAGGTTTCGTTTTCATTAAAGGATTCCCAGGTGATTTTTTTGTCCTCCGCAGAGATGGCGGCACAACAGCCGCGTCCGGCACATACGGAAGAATAGTCGCAATAATCACAAGGGGAGGAGGATACACCCTTTGGCTCAATCGGAAAACTGCCCGATTTCATTTCGGAATATAAGGCACCCACGGTATTTTTTACGCGGGCAAACAAATCGTCAAAATTCTGCTGGGTTGCATACTGGGCCTTGAAAAATTCCGAGCTTTTATCATTTGCCGCATCCATTGCGGAAATGACTTCCTCGTCATCCAGCAGAACACCGTTCATTACGGGAGCTGTTTTGGTTGAGGAATCAAGGTTTTCTATGGGATCGTCAAGTCTGAAATAAAGCATTGCACCGGGGTTACTTTCGGTATGGCTATTGAGTGCAAGCATATAAACGGAAAGCTGAAGGTTAAGACCGTGGTACACGTCGGAAAGAGAGAAGGTTTTTGAGCCGGATTTATAGTCAACTATTCTTAAAAAGTCTCCTCTTACGGTGTGAAGAACATCGGCACGGTCAATTTTACCTGTAAGACGGACATTGCCGCTTTTTGTGGGAATTATGATTTCGGGATAGTCGCCGTTTTTACCGAAAACCAGTTCGCTTCCCAAAGGCTCAAATTTGCCGGATTCAAAATGCTTTTTTACGGTGAAAAGCATTTTTTCGGAAAGATTCTGAAGTCTCTTTATGAGGTAAAGGGCTCTGCTTGAGTTTTTTACGAAATAGGAGCTGTTGTCCAATATTTCATTTGTTACACCTTTTGCCACATCCTTGATTTCTTTTTCGGATATATCCTGCCAGCTTGAATTATTATCCTTGATATAGCGGCTTACCGAGTCTACATAGCGGTGGAGAATGCTTCCGGTGTCGGCAGGAGAAAATTCGGCAATTTTACGGTTTTCTGCGTGCAGAATATACTGCATAAAATACTTGAAAGGACAAGCTGAATAAGCCTCAAGCCTTGAAACGCCGGTAACTGTTTCTTCGTTGAAGAGTGCATCTGTTACTTCCTTGCTTAAGGTTACTGTATTTCTCATGGCATAAAGTGAATTGGGAATTTTCGGAAGTGAATCTCTGTGGTTTTTCAGGAACCAGTCATACACCTTAAGCCAGGATTCGTCGATTTCTTCGCCGAGAGCCTTTCTGTTAAGTGCATCCAGCATATGGGTGAGTGTTGGAGAAGGGGAGGATATAAGGTGCATTGCATCGGGAGAAAGAGCGTCGGTGGATTCTTTTATTCCGGGGAAGACGGACTTGATTTTTTCTATTACAGAAGAAGGAGAGATGCTTCCGCCGGATTCATTGTGAAGGGAGTACGAAAGATACAGCCTGTCAGAGGCTGCAGTGAATGCCGAATATAAAAGTGAAAGCTCCTCGTAGTTGGTAAATTCCGAATCAAGTGACAGCTCGATATCGTTGTCGGAAAGAAAAAGTCTGTCAGCATCTGATAAAATTCCGTCTTTTGAAGGAGTTTTCGGGAATACATTATTATTAAGTCCCATTATGAATACAACCGGTGCAGATGAACCCTTTGCCCTGATGGCGTTGATGAAGTTCACACAATCGGCAGAGGAGGGAATTATGTTCATAGTGGTGGCATTGATTCCCTCGGTGAATACCTCATTGAACTTTTTTGCTGAAAGGAGAGTGTCTCCTGCGGAGGCAATCAATGAATCCATAGCATCCAAAATGGAATTGTATACACTTATAAGCTTGGCGGCATCATCTGTGCGCCCCTCTTTTTCATATCGTTGTGAAAGGGAGGTTATTTTTTCTTCAAGTCCCGTTTCTTTCAAAAAGCCGTAAACGGCAGAGCAGAAATCCGCAGCTGAAATTTTGCCTTTAAGCTTTTCTGAAAGCGGTATAAAGGGAGCGATAACGCTTCGCCTGATTCTGTCAATTTCTTCAAATTCAGCCTTTTCTTTTGATGAAAGCTCATAGTCTGAAAATATGGTTTTTCTGTATGCCCATTTTTCTTCGTTTAAGAGTGCACTGCCGTGAATGCCTGTTGCAAGCATATAATTTTCAAGCTTATCTGCTTCCTCCTTAGGACATACGGAAAAGCCGCTTTTTAAGTATCGGAAAAGCGGAACCTCCGAAAAACCGGAGCACACGGCTTCGGCTATTGATGTTACATAAACGCTTAACGGGTGCTTACCGGAGGATACGGATTCTGTATCGGTAAAGGGAATGCCGAAGGAAGAAAAGATGCTCTTGATTGCCGATGAATATAAGGATGTATCCCTTACTATTACGGATATATCCTTATAGCGCATATTTTCCTCTTTTACAAGGCGGCGGATTTGTCTTGCCACCTCTTCTGTCTCTGAATTTACATTCCTGGCTGAAAAAAGCGAAAGGGACTTATGCTCGCCCTCATACTTTTCGGGATAAAAAGAAAAATAGTTTTTTTCAAGATGTGAAAGCTCGGCGTCATAAATAACGGAAGGCAGAGTTTCCTCATCGGTTTCGATCCCCGCCTCCTCCGCAATTGCCTTAAGCTTTTCGGATGTATTGATTGCACTTAAAAACTGAAATTCAAAGCTTTTGACATCACAGGGAAGAGTGACGGTTACAGAGGCGCACTGAAGCATAAGCTCCTTTATTAAAGAAAGCTCTGTCGGGGTAAAGCGGGTGAAACGGTCAAGATACACATGCCGTCCCGAAAGGGGCTTCTTCTCTCTGAGACAAACACAAAGCCTTGATAAATCATCGTCCTTATCGGTGTAGCCTGATGCCAAAAATTCGTTATATTTACTGTAAATCAGAGAAATATCCTTAAGCTTTGATGAAAGGATTTTCTGTTCTGTTTTTTTAGATGCACTGAAGAGCGCTTCCGGACTTACACCGTAGCGCTTGAATTCGCATATTAAATCAAGCATCCCTTTAGGAAAACCGGGATGCTCTGAGCTTGATTTTAATACTGTGAGGTCCTTTTTTATTCTCTGCGCAATCAAAGCTATGGCGATGGATTTCCCTGCAGGGTCAAGGGAATTGCGGGAAAGGGGACCATAGTCCGTAAAGGCGTGAGCAAGACGGCCGAAAGATAAAACCTCAGTTCCTCCGAGCCCTAAAGTCCCGGTGAGGGATGCAAGCTTTTGCTCTGCAAGGAGGGTAAATGCTTCCGGAACGATTATTATTCCGCCGTTTTTAACTGCATCGGAAAATACCCTGTCGCCTTTTTTGCTTTTTGCTCTGCCGTAAATTAATTTAAGAGACATTTCATCATCTCACTTTTTTCTTTCATAAACTAAATATGCATAGGGGATATCGTTGTGATACATCGTTTCCCCGGTTTCGGTAATTTCCCAGGAGGAATCCTCATCAAGATTGGGGAAAAATCTGTCAGCGTCAAATGCCTTGTCTATCTTGGTTATATATGCCTTGTCGACATAGGGAAGAAGAGCCCTGTAAATGCTTTCGCCGCCGAAAACAAAGGCGCGGTCGTATGTATTTGCAACAGAAACCGCCTCGTCAACGCTGTGAACAACGGTAACATCCTTGTCGATGACTTCGTCGGGGAAGCATAAAACTATGTGAGGTCTTCCCGGAAGAGGATTTCCGCCGGGTAATGATTCCAAAGTTTTCTTTCCCATAATAAGGGCGTGTCCCCAGGTTATTTCCTTAACTCTCTTAAGGTCACCGGGAAGATGGCATAAAAGGTCATTTCCTTTGCCGATTCCCCAGTTTTTATCTACTGCAACAATTAATTCCATATAAATTTTCCTTTCTTATACAGCAACGGGAAGCTTTCCTACCTTGCCGCTGTGTTCATAATTTTCCAAAACGAAGCTTTCGGGTGTGAAATCATAGAAGTTCTTTACATCGGGATCGATTATAAGCTTCGGAGCGGGATGCATTTCGCGTGCGATAACCTCTTTCACAATCGGAACGTGTCTGTCATAGATATGAGCATCCGCAATAACGTGAACAAGCTCTCCCGCCTTGAGACCTGAAGACTGTGCAAACATATGAAGTAAAATTGCATACTGTGCTACATTCCAGTTGTTTGCAACCAGAAAGTCGTTGGAGCGCTGATTTAAAATTGCATTAAGTGTATTTCCGGAAACGTTTAGTGTAAAGCTGTAGGCACAGGGATAGAGAGCCATTTCAGAAAGCTCCTCGTGATTGAACATATTTCCGATGATTCTGCGGCTTCCCGGGTTGTGCTTAAGCTCATAAAGCATCATATCAACCTGGTCCATTTCGCCCTCTTTATACTTGCTCTTTTTACCGAGCTGATAGCCGTAGGCTTTGCCGATGGTTCCGTTTTCATCTGCCCAGGCATCCCAGATTTTAGAGCCCAAATCAGCGATGCGGTTGGATTTTTTCTGCCATATCCATAAAATTTCGTCAACTGCCGCCTTAAAGTTTATAAAGCGGAGAGTCTGAATGGGAAACTCCTCGGCTAAGTTGTACCTGTTTACCATACCGAATTTTTTGATGGTGTGGGCAGGGGATAAGTCATCCGCCCACTTTGGACGCACGGGACGGTCTGTATCCCATACACCGTTATTTAAGATATCGTTGACATTTTCAATAAACAATAAATCAGCTTTACTCATAAATTATCCCTCTCTTGATATATTTATCTAATATACTATTATAATATAATGAGATGAAAATTGCAATAGCGATATGGCGATTTTTTGATAAAATTGCAACATAAACTACTGCATAAAAGATGTATTTTTATGCTTTAAGCAATATTGATTTTTTTTCTTTATGTGCTATAATTGTTATAATAGGTAAAATTTAAATTTCGGAGGTTTTGACATGAAAAATTATAATGTTGGTATTATCGGTGCAACCGGTATGGTAGGTCAGAGACTTATCACTCTTTTACATGATCATCCCTGGTTTAAGATAACCGTGCTTGCGGCATCAGGTGCAAGTGCAGGAAAAACATATGAAGAAGCCGTTAAAGGCAGATGGGCAATGACAACACCTATGCCCGAAAGCGTTGCAAAAATCAACGTACTTGATGCAACTGCAGACGATAAAAAAATCGCAGAGCAGGTTGACTTTGTTTTCTGCGCGGTAAATATGAAAAAGGACGAGATAAAGGCACTTGAAGAGCATTATGCAAAGCTTGAAGTTCCCGTAATCTCCAACAACTCCGCTCACAGAATGACAGATGACGTTCCTATGATTATTCCCGAGATTAATGCTGACCACCTTGAGATAATCGATGTTCAGAGAAAGAGACTCGGCACAAAGAAGGGCTTTATCGCAGTAAAATCCAACTGCTCCATACAGAGCTATGTGCCTGCACTTAACGCATTGATGAAGTACGGAATCAAGGAAGTTGCAGTATCCACATATCAGGCGATTTCCGGCGCAGGTAAGACCTTTGAAAGATGGCCCGAAATGATTGATAACGTAATTCCTTACATCGGCGGCGAAGAGGAAAAGAGCGAAAAAGAGCCTATGAAGGTATGGGGACATATCGAAGACGGTAAAATCGTTATGGCAGAGTCTCCCGTTATCACCGCTCAGTGCATAAGAGTTCCCGTGACAGACGGACACCTTGCAACAGTATTTGTTAAGTTTGACAAAAAGCCCACCAGGGAAGAAATATTAAAGGATTGGGCTGAATTCTCAGGAGAGCCTCAGGCACTTTCACTTCCTCACGCACCCAAGCAGTTCTTACACTACTTCACAGAGGATGACAGACCTCAGACAAAGTCAGAGCGTGACTTAGAGGGCGGTATGGCAGTAAGTGTGGGAAGACTCAGAGAAGATACACTTTTTGATTATAAATTTGTTTCCCTTTCTCATAACACCTTAAGAGGTGCTGCAGGCGGCGGTGTGCTCCTTGCTGAGCTTCTTGCCGCAAAGGGTTATTTTGACTGATTTAAGGAGGCAGAAAAATGATGCACACAATATTTAAAGGTGCGGCAGTTGCACTTATCACTCCATTTAATGCTGACGGAAGCATCAACTATGAGGAGTTCGGTAAAATTATTGACGATCAGATAAACGGCGGAACAGATGCCCTGGTTGTCTGCGGAACAACGGGTGAGCCTTCCACTATGCCCGATGAAGAACATATCGAGGCTATGAAATTTGCCGTTGATTACACAAAAAAGAGAGTGCCGGTTATTGCAGGAACAGGAAGCAACGATACGGCATACTGCATCGAGCTTTCCGAAAAGGCTGAAAAAATGGGTGCTGATGCGCTTTTGCTCGTAACACCTTACTATAACAAGTGCACACAGAAGGGCCTTAAGCTTCATTATGAGGCGGTAGCAAAAAAGGTTGACCTTCCTATGATTTTATATTCCGTAAAGTCAAGAACAGGTGTAAATATTGCACCCGAAACTCTTGCTGAGCTTTCCAAAATCGATAACATCGTTGCTGTCAAGGAAGCAAGCGGAGATATTTCCCAGGTTGCAAAAATAGCATCACTTTGCGGAGACAGACTTGATATTTATTCTGGTAATGACGATCAGATTATTCCCATCCTTGCCCTTGGCGGTATTGGTGTAATCTCCGTTCTTTCCAACGTAGCACCCCGCCTTACACACGATATGGTTATGGATTACTTAAACGGAAATACTGAAAAGGCACTTGCAACTCAGCTTTCCGTGCTTGATTTGGTTGATGCATTATTCTGTGAGGTTAACCCCATCCCCGTAAAGACCGCGATGAACCTTATGGGATACAATGCAGGTCCTTTGAGACTTCCTCTTTGCGAAATGGAAGAAAAGAATCTTGAAACCTTAAAGGCGGCATTAAAGCATCACAATCTTATATAAAAGGACTGTTACATATGATAAAGATATTACTTAACGGTGCCAACGGAAGAATGGGGCAGGAAATTGCCCGCCTCGCATCTGAATCGGAAGCTTATGAAATAGCCTGCGGTGTTGACTCCTACACAGAAAAGGAAAACAGCTTTCCTGTGTATAAGACACTTAATGAAGTAAAAGAAGAGTTTGACGTTATTATAGACTTTTCCAATGCCTCCGGACTTGAAGATTTACTTGCCTTTGCAAAAAAGACGGGAAAGGGAGTCATAGTTTCCACGACAGGACACACACCTGAGCAGAAGGAGCTTATGAAGGAAGCATCCAAGGAAATTCCCGTGTTCTTCTCTGCAAATATGTCTCTCGGCATAAATCTTTTGATTGACCTTGCAAAGAAGGCGGCGCTTATTTTAGGCGATGCCTACGATATTGAAATTGTCGAAAAGCATCACAATCAGAAGCTTGATGCGCCCAGCGGAACGGCGCTTGCAATAGCTGACGGAATTTCTGAGGTTGAGCCTTCACCTATGGAATATACCTATGACCGTCATGCGGTAAGGAAAAAGAGAGATAAAAAGGAAATCGGCATTTCCTCCGTCCGCGGCGGAACAATCGTCGGAGAGCACGAAGTGCTTTTCTGCGGGCCCGATGAAATTATCGAAATCAAGCACCACGCGGCATCCAGAAGAGTGTTTGCAGAAGGCGCTCTCCGTGCGGCAGAATACCTTTATGGTAAAAAAGCCGGAATGTACAGTATGAAGGATATGTTAAACTGAAAAAATACGCCCCATTGTTGGGCGTATTTTTTATTGCATATTGCAATTTTATGTTACCGGTGATATAATTTTAATATAAACAGGCTTAAATGTTTCAATTGCAAGGAGAAGGTTTTATGGATAAATTTGACATTACATATTTCTATGGTCCGGATGGAGAAAACATTGTAAAGGAAGAATGTGTCCGCAATATGGCAGAAGCGGGCATAACTCTGGCAACACTTAATTTCGGATACGAAGTAAATAAAAAGGTTATTCCGCTTCTTGAAAAATATGGGATAAGGGCATATGTGGAGGATGCGGAACTGAAAAATGCATACTGGGAAAATGCAGAAGACAAGGTATCTGATATTGTAAAGCGCATAGTTTCTGAGTATAAGGACTGTCCTACTGTAATAGGCTACGATTTAACGGATGAGCCGGGAAAAGAGAATTTTTCCATTCTTTCAAAAATGGTTGATGCTTTCCGCCGTTATGACAGCGAAAGGGAATGCGTTATCAATCTTTTCCCCAACTATGCAAGTAACAAGCAGCTCGGAACAGAGGGCTATGAAGAATATCTTGAAGAATTCATAAAAACCGTAAAGCCACCATTCATAAGCTATGACCACTATCATTTCCGCGGTCGTGATGCAAGGGATGAGATAAAATCAGACTCAGGCATTTCGGAGCGTGAAAGACTTATTCGCATAGCGGCAGAAAAAGAGGATGACAGAGGCGGATTTTTTGAAAACATCGGAATGGTGCGCGAAAAAGCCAAAAAGTACAATATCCCCGCAATGCTTATAGTGCTATTGACCTGTCACGGACCTTACCGCGATTTGACAAGGGAAGAAATATCATGGGAAGTGAATATGAGCCTTGCCTACGGAATGAAGAGGATTTCCTACTTTACCTACTGGCTGGTGCCTTATGATGATTTCTGGCGGTGGGACAACGCCTTCTGCGACCTTGAGGGAAATAAGATGGGGCATTATTACGATGCGCAGGTAATAAACAAAATTATAAAGCCCATAGGAGAAATCCTTTTTGATAAGGAGTCTCTGGCTGTATTTCATATAGGAACCGGTGAAAAGGGAGCGGAGGAATTCAACTCCTTTGGCTCCATTGAAAAAATAGAAGGCAACGCTGCCGTTGCAGGCTTTTTCGAAGACGGATATATTTATCTTGTAAACTACGATTATAAAAATGAAAACAACCTTACAATCTATTCTGAAGAGGAGGTTTCTTTATACCGTGATGGCGAATTTATTCCTTCGGGAAAGACTCTTACCTTAAATATCAATCCGGGCGAAGCGGTATTGATTAAAACAACAAAAAAGTAATAATAAGGGCTTGTTTTTTTGACAGCCTTTATCATATAATGAAAGCGACAAGTTGATTTCATCTGAATTCGTGCGGTGAGGGAGATGTTCATCACTCTTGTGTCGTTGATGACGATTGGGATAAAAAATATAACGCGAATGACTATTTTAGTAAGTAGTATATTTTAAAAATTTAACATTATATTGAGCTATTCCAAAAATATCGGCATCCGGACTATACAGTCTTTAATATGGATGTGTCGAATGTTGTCGGAATAAGAGAGGTGATAATGTGAACAAACTGTTTTTGATTAAAAGAAAAGGTTTTAATTATTATACTGATTATACAGAGTTGTACCTACATAGGTCTTTTGAAAACAAAGGATATTATCTTGTAAAAGATGAAAGTAAATGCTTGTTTAATGTAATTGTGGATATTTCTGAAGAAAAATACATGACAGTTTTATCGCCTTATTTCGATACTCTTTCTGCAGATGATGCAAGAGAATTTTCAGAGATATTAGGTTCTAATTTCAAAAGTGAAGTAATTGATATGCCTTGTACAGAATACTATCAATTCAAAGGAATACCATATAGGTTTATGTTTAGCGATACTTATAACGCATTTGAGGAAGATATTTATGTGTATGATGCAAGGCCTGAATTTGTTCAAGAATGTTTTTCACAATGCAAAAGTGATCAGCCATACGCTGTAGAATATATAAATTATGGCGGTACATTTAGAGGTTTGGAAATATCTTTATCTTTTGATAATGCTGATGTTGTACTTGAAGAACCAAGTTTAAACTATTATGTTGGGAAAGAAAAATTAACAAAAGAGCTTACATTTGAAAAGTCAGGGAATAAGTTTTATTGTAACGTTCCTGAATTTTATATGGACAAGGGTATCAATAAATATAGTGCAGTTTTAAGAGGAAAGAAAAGAGAAGATGAAAAGTCTAAGAATGGATTTTGTATTAGATTTATTCCGCGAAGTAGTGACGAATTTTTAAATGTCGAAATGATGGTTAAACCATTATGATTTTTATTCTTAACTTGATATGACCTTCTTTTAGAAATTGGCTGCATCCAAACCTTATGCCTCGCAATTGCGTTGCATAAGCAACGCAGCGATATAAATTCCTGACGGAATTTGCGATATATCCTTGCGGATGCGATATACCTAAAGGTGCGATATGTCCCTTTGGGACGAGAAAAGGGAATTTATATTATATCGCAACGGAGCAAAGCGGAGTTATATCGCATTTGAACGGAGTGAAAATATATCGCACGAACAGAGTGAGTATATCTCTAAAATAAGTTGCATCTAAACCTTATGCCTCGCAATATGGATATGTCGAACTTTGTCGAAAGGGGATGGATATGAGTGAAGAAAATAAGTTTGTTTTCAAGAATTATTTTCATACTTCAAGCATTTGTGATGTTATATCCTATTGTATGGATTCCTGCAAGAATATTAAAGATTGAGGTGGATATTCTTTTACCGATTGTTATGTATGGAATATATCTTGCAATTCCGGTTGCAGTAATAGGGGTATTGTTGTGTTTAGTGTTACTAGTCAAACAAAGAAATGACAAGAAAGAAGTATTTAAAAATATAGGGTTTGCATTTTTACATATTGTTTCAGGAATGTGGAACTTTGTTTTCTATAATAGTTTGTGGCACATATAATTTTTAGTTATAACATGACATGAACTTGACACCAAAAGGTTTGCATCTAAACCTTATGTGTCGCAATACGGATATGTCGAATTTTGGCGATATAAAAAAGCCTTCCCCTTGAGGGGAAGGTGGGTTGCGAAGCAAACTCGGAGGGGTTGTAAATTAAAGGTAACAACAATCCCTCAATCAGCTACGTTAGGCAAGGGGACTATGGCAAGGGAGGCTTTGTTAAATGGCATCCGGATGATACAGTCTTTATATAAAAGAAGATATTATATAATTATCGAAATAAAAAGGAGTGTAAAAATGAAGAGTTTTCTTGTAACACATTGGGATGAAATATTATCAGTGTTGGCAATTTTGGTAGTGTTGGTGCCAATTGTTTTTAATGCTTTTTTAAATTTGATTTGTAAGTTGCATGTTGTGTTTTTAGACAAACATATAGTATATAATGTTACGGGCAGTATTGTTGAAGGTATTAATCGGATTGATGTGACAGGGTGTGTTCTTATTTTGGCATTAAATATATTCATATATCAAAAGTCTTTTTTTCCATATAGGATTTCTTGTAAATTAAAAATGAAAAATGGCGGGAAAATCTGTGCTTCAATGTATGAGGGAGATATAGGATATAGTGATACCAGTGCACCTCCTAAATACCACCAGTTTATCTTTGAAGAAAAATATAATATGAATACCAATAGAGTTATCGAAACTAATAAAGACAACATTCGAATAATTCCGTTTTTCTTGACAGATGTAAACCTACATAATTTTGAGAATGTGGAAAAGATAATTATTAAACTTAAGGGAAGAGTAATAACTAAGCGTATTGTATTAAAAACAAACTTGTGTGTTAATAACCGTTTTCTTCCAAAATTCGATAAGATAATTTGACTAAATATATTTTAAATACTATCTTAAAATGAACTACCTCAAAAATTTGTGGCATAGCCAATTCATGACAACGAAGTTGTCAATTCATCAAAAATATCGGCATCCGGACTATACAGTCTTTATATAATAAATTTAATAAATAAAAAGGGGGAACTGTTATGACCAAAAAACTTACCTATGCACCTTTGGGCAATCCTTTAAGAGACTACCGGCAGGATAAATTTATCATTTCCACATTTAAGGTTGCGGGAAAAAGCAACGACGATATAAGCTATGAAGCAACAGAGCGAATAATCAAAAACTTAAAGGAAGCACACCTCAATCAGATTGAGCTTGGATGGACGCATCCTGATACAATTCCCAAGGCAATAAAGGTCTGCAACGAAGAGGGGCTTGACTTAATTGTGCAGAACTTAGACCTTTTCGGAGGCTTTCAGTGTAAGCCCCGCCTTAAAACCACGGAAGAGGATGTTATAAATGTTATAAAGCTTTACGGGGATTCACCTTGTGTAAAGGGTTATTACATATGGGATGAGCCCTGGGAGGATGAGGATATTGCAGCGGCCGCCGAGCAGACGGACTGGTTTTTCAAGCATGCTCCGGGAAAGCTTAATCTTGCAATTTACAATCCCTGGTACAATCCGAAATATAACTGGAAGAATAATTTATATCCTTACTATGTGAAAAAATTCCTTGATGAAGTTAAGCCTCCCGTTGTATGCTTTGACCACTATCCCTACGGCGCGCCGCCCGTAAACGCAAACACGGAGGAGCAGCTTGACAATTCTCTTTTGTGGAAGGATTTGGGCGTTGCAAGGGAAGAGTCACTTAAGAGAAATACACCCTTCTGGTTTTACTGGTCTGCAATAAGAACGCATAAAAACTATCCCCAGCTCCTTGAAAAGGGGCAGATTCGCCTTCAGATTTTCTATGCCCTTATGTACGGCGCAAAGGCGCTTCAGGTATACGGTGCTACGGGCTGCGGCTGCGGGCCCGACGGATATGATGAACCCCGTAAAATGCTTTCCTTTGAGGGAGAAAAGGAATATTTCTACGATACAATAAAAGAGGCCTTAGGAGAAGCGGAACAGCTCGGCAAAACCTTTATGGCATTAACCAGCGAGCATATATACCACAGTGACGAAGTGCTTAAAGAAGACGAATATTTCAACACACACTTCAGGGAGGCTATCGGAGCATCCGATATTTTTGATATGACACATCTTCCCAAAAGATGCTCTGTGGGTACATTCAGAGATGACTACGGAAATAAGTATATCTACATTCTTAACCGTGACTATAATGTGGGAAACACCTTCTGCATAAAGCTTAAAGAGAAGATGAGGGTATACGAGGTTTCAGAAAAAGACGGCCTTCAGCATCTTATAAACGAAGGTACAGATACTATCGGATTCAGCATCAATGCATCAAGCGGAATACTGCTTCGTCTTGACAGCATAGAAAATCCCATTGAGGATATAATTTATGTTTGTGACTAAAAGTACCTGAAAAATGTCCTTTCGTCCTTGAAAAGGACATTTTTTTGTGGTAAAATAATAACAGACATTAAAAAAGGAGGAATAAAAATATGAAAAAATTTGTTTGCATCCTGCTTACATTAATTCTGACTTTGCAGATGGTCGGAATAATGGCTGCAGGAGAGACTGTGCTTAAGGTTGAGGCTATAAGTGCAGAGCTGAGTGAAAAGGAGGTAATCTCCGGAAGCGGATCGTGGATGCCAGCAGGAGGCTACATCTGCTTTAAGAATGTGGATTTGACAGGCGTTAAGTCACTTCATATGAACGCATTCTGGGGCGGCGGCAGAAACGGCGATGCATTTATGGTTCGTGCCGACAATCCCAAAACAGGAGAAGTGCTTGGCGTTATTACAGTGGGCGATGATAAAAAGACCACCTTCTCAGCTCCCGTTGATAAGGAAATATCGGGTGCTCACGATCTTTACATATATTCATGCTATGGTCTTGACGAATATGAAAACTACAAGGTTTATATAAAGAGCCTTACACTTTCTAAGGAAGAGTATAAAAGAGCGGAAACAAGATTTGTTTCCGACGACAAAATAGTTGACAATTTCTCCGATACCTGGGTTGCAACAGATGCTCTCGGAAGAGCTGTGGCAGGCTATGAAGAGGCGGGAGAAGTTAAAGAAGGCGAAAGAGAAATCGGTATGCTTTACTGGACATGGCATACTGCTTATGATATAGCGGATGCCTTTATTATTGAAAATGTGATAAAGGCACATCCCGAGGCAAAGGATGACTATTACAATAAGGCATGGGCGCTGGGAAACAGAGCGAGCGTGCTTTACTGGGATGAACCGATTTTCGGTTTTTACGGAAGCGCGGATTACTGGGTATACCGCCGTCAGGCAGAAATGCTTGCAAACGCCGGAGTTGACGCACTCTTCTTCGACTGGTCAAATGCGGACTATATTTTCTTAAAGCAGACGAAGGTTATGGCGGATGCTTTCCGTGATGCCAAGGAAGCTGGCGTTGATATTCCCAGAATTTCCGGATATACCTCAAACTACTGGGATTGGGCAATAAAGCAGGCAAAGGCATATTATCTTAACTTCTTTGTTGAAGATGACTATTCCGACATCTGGTATTATCGTGACGGAAAGCCGTTAATCTTCGGTGAAATAGAAAACGCCATAGATTCTGCAACCTGCTCAACAGAAGATAAGTATCTTATGGCTAAGGTAAAGGAACACTTCTCTAACCGTGACCATGCCAACGAGTGGGAATGGCTTGAGGACTATCCCCAGAAGGCAAGAGGAGAAAGAGACGGAAGAGTGGAATTTATCACAGCCGGTATTGCGAGAAACCACTCCTATGTCGGAAGCGGCACCTGGTGCTTCTCTGATCCTTATGCAAAGGGCAGAGGCTACACCGAGGGGTTTGGTGAAGATTACCGTCCCATCGCCAAAAATGAGGGCTATTTCTTCAAGGAGCAGATTTCCCGTGCTCTTTCAATGGATCCTACATTCATTATGATTGACGGATGGAACGAATTTAAGACAAACCGTCAGAATAACTATGAAGGCAAATGGGCAAACGGCTTTGTTGATCTTTATGACTCTGAAAACAGCCGTGACATTGAACCCGTAAAGGGCGTGCTTCGGGACGATTATTATAACTTGCTTTGTGACTTTGTAAGAAAGTATAAGGGCGTAAGAAAGGTTGATACAGCATCCGCTGAAATTACAATCGACATAAACGGCGATGCATCGGCATGGGCATCTGTTTCACCCGAATACAGAAACGACAAGATTGACTATAAGAGAAATTCTCTTGATCAGCACGGAAATGACTATACCAACACAGTTGAAAACAGCATAATAAAGTCAAAGGTTGCACGCGATGCGGCTAATTACTATTTCTATGCCGAAACATTGGAGGATATAAAGATAAACGAAGGCAAGAGCTTCCATCTTTATATTAATACAGACAGAAACCGTGCAACAGGCTGGGAAGGATATGACTATGCCCTTAACTTAAATGCTATGGGAGCAGTTTCAGCCAATGCAGGCGGATACAACTGGAACGAAGTTGGCAAGGCAACCTACACAGTAAAGGGTAACATCCTTCAGATTGCACTTCCCAAGAGTCTGATAGGCGGAGATTACGCACAGTTTGAATTCAAGTGGGCAGATGCAGCGGAGGAAAACGGCGACATCTTAAGATTTTACGAGCACGGCGTTGTTGCTCCCGCAGGTCGCTTTAACTACCTTTACACAACATTTGACTTAAAGACAATGACAGCTTCAGAGAGAGCGGCACTTTCCGGCACAACCGTCATAAAGGCAGGTTCTGCCAAAATGGCGGTATCGGGTGCTGTAATGAACGTTTATGAGCCCGATACAAGAATTTGCGCAAAGGATGTTAACGGCACAATTTATCTTCCTATGACCGCAGTTGAGGAAATTTTAGGCTACGGCGTATCCAAGGTTTATATGGATGCGGAAGAAAAAATGGTACTTCTTAAAAACCACGGTCTTGAAAATGAAACAATCGTAAACGATATGCTCGTTTATGCAAGAGTGGGAGAAAATTTTGCTCACGTAAACGGAAAGTATACAAATCTTTCAAATACAATAATTGATGATAACGGATATATATTAATTCCCGTAAGCTTACTTACAGAATGCTTCGGCTTTAAGACAGTAACACTTTCAAACGGAGCTGTTGCTTTGTCAAGAGCGGATATAAATACAGCGGTTGCAGAAGCTGCGGCAACTTACTTAAACTAAAGGAGGGGACTTGAAATGAAGAAAATATTAGCTTGTTTACTTGCTATTACCCTTGCAACGGGAACATTTATGTCCCTTGCGGCAGATAATGAATACACCGATAAAGCTTCCTGGGAAGTTACCGGCGAATCCTATCAGAATTCTGTGAAAAATATAATAGACGGCGATATAAACACCTACTGGCACTCATACTATGAGGCTGAAAACGGCGTAATTACAGCACGCCACGAAGCTCCCTACAGAATTACCGTGAAATTCCCCGATGTGCGTGATATATCCGGCTTTTGCTACACACCCCGACAGGATATGCAGCTTGGAAGAATCCACGGCTACACAATGTATCTTGCAGAAAATGAAACAGATACACCCGTTGCGGTGCACACGGGCTATATTGCAATAGGCTACAAGACAGAATATGTGGCAAACTTTGAGAAAACCTACAGGGCAAAGGTTGCAGTTCTTGAAATTTTTGCAAGCGAAGGAAAATACGGCACAGCGGCAGAGCTTGGATTCTTAAAAGGTAAAAACGGTGTTAAGCCTGATGGTGAGCCTATAAAGGAATTTACCGTTAACGGTGTGGATCTTAAGAAGAATTTTGACGGTGTTGATCTGGCAGGTGTTAAGGTTTCGGTTTCCAGCGTTGTTGTGGATAATTTCTACAAGGCTGAAAATACCATTGACGGTGATAAGAGCACTTACTGGCACAGCTATGTAAGAAAGGCCGGAGATACAATAGGACTTCCGCCTTTCACAATGGAATACACCTTCCCGGCATCCACTGCAATATCGGGCGTTGTTTATGTACCCCGTCAGGATATGAATGTGGGACGTGCCACAAAGTATAATATCTATGCATCGAGCAGCGACTCATCCGACTATGTGCTTATTTATAAAGGTGCGGCAACAGACGATGCCTCAGATAAGGTGGCTGAATTTTCAAAGAATATCGAAGTTAAAAGAGTTAAGTATGAAATTGTTGAAAGCTCGGCAAGCTACGGCACCTGCGCGGAAATGATATTTGTAAAGCCGAAGGACGGCGTTGATACAGTTTCTCCCGAAAACTATGCAGGCGCAGCTGATCTGGGTGAACCTGAAAAGGCAACAGACGAAGGTGCAAATAAGGCAAAGTGGGTAATTGCGGGAAGCGGAGCAGACGATTCTCTTAAAAAGCTTATTGACGGAGACAGAAATTCCTACTGGCATTCAGCTTATACTGCGGAAGGCAGCACCATTGTAAGCCGTGATGAAGCACCTTTCAGACTTACCTTTACTTTCCCTGTGACAAGAGAAATTTCTGCCATCGTATACTCACCCCGTCAGGACCTTGCAACAGGAAGATGGGAAGAATATAACATCTATGCAGCAGAAAATGATGATAAAACTCCCGTTCTGATAAAAAGCGGAACTATAAATGCAGAGGATAAAAACGATGCTTTTATAGACCTTGGAAAAACTTTCCTTGCAAAGAAAATTGTAATTGAAATTACAGGTAGTAACGGTGGCTTTGCGACAGCGGGTGAAGTTGATTTCAGACAAGGTCAGGACGGCGTTGTTCCGGAAGGCAGCGCTATGGCATCTCTTAGTGCAGGCAGTGAAAATACCTACTTCGGAAATGTTAAGGTAGTTCCTCAGAAAAACTGGACAGCGGTTGCCTCCAATGCAAAGGAAGGGCAGCAGCTTGACAGAGCCTTAGACGGAAACAAGAAAAGCTACTGGCATTCTGATTACACAAACGAAGGCTCCACAATAACAAGCAAGGTAGAGCCTCCCCACGATATGCTCTTTACGGCGAAAGAAGCCGTAGCACTTTCCGGCTTCGTTATGACTCCCCGTCAGGATTCTGTCGGAGGAAGACCGACTTTATATGATGTTTATGTATCCGGCGATGATACAGGAGAATTTTATCACATCGGCGAATACACAGGTGATAAAACCGAAAGAGATATGTATGTAGCATTCCATGCAAATGTTATCACCAAGCGTTTGAAGGTTGTGATAAAGGAAACTCCTGCAGGCTATGGAATGATGGCGGAAGTGAATTTCTTCGCGGCCGACGAAAACCTTAAAACCGTGGAAGCTTCCGCATACGAAGGTATAAGAATACACGAAATTGAAAATGCAGTTATTGAAGATGCTGCGGGCGAGCAGATAAAGAAGCTTAATGACGGAATTTATACAACAAACTGGACAGGCAAGAAGGGCGACACCATAAAAATCACACTTCCCACAGAAACAGAAATTGCGGCTATTTCCGTATTCCCCTTAAGACACTACGCATTCAGCGGTCTGTGGGAGGACTTTGACATAGCGGTAAGCACTGACGGTGAAAACTATGACCTTGCCTTAAGCGGAGGAAAGATGGAAAAGGCTCTTCGTGAGCAGATTATATATCTTCCTGCTCCCGCAAAGGCAAAGTATGTTGAAATTACTGTTTACACAGGAATAGGCGACGGTATATCAGCATCCGAAATTTCCGTTTACAGAAGCAAGGAAGGACAGGAAAGCTTTATAAAGTCAGAAAGTGAAAAGTATGTTCTTACCATCGGTAAAAATGAAATTTTAGCCGAAAAGGCAGGAGAAGCTTACACAGTAACAAGCGATGTTGCGCCCTTTATAAAGAGCGATATCACATTTATTCCTCTTCGTGTTCTTCTTGAACAAATGGGAGCAACTATTACCTGGGACGGCGAAAAGCAGGAGATAGGCATAACCAAAGAAGACGGAAAAGGTAAAATTACCATAACAATGAGAATATGGGATGATCGTGTGTATGTATCCGACGGTGATCCTGCAAAGTACGATAAGGTGAGATATACCTTGATTGCACCTCCCAGAATTTACGACGGAAGAACCTTTATCCCCTTAAGATTCGTATCAGAAAACCTTGGCTATAAGGTGGAATGGAACGGCGAAACAAGGGAAATTACAATAACAAAGTAATAAAGAGGCTTGTCGGTGGTTTCATCGACAAGCCTCTTTTGTTATTCTTAAGGCTTAGTTTGTGCAAGAATTGCCGTTTTACTTATTTTGAAATTTATTAAATTGTGTCATAATTTAAATAGATATTGACTTTTTTTTTTCGTGATAGTATAATGAAAAAAACATAATATTACAACGTGATAATATCACGGATGTGATAAAACAGCTATGAGGGAAGGATGTTTTATGGCGATGAAAAAAATACTTGCATTACTCACAATTCTTTGTCTTACAGCATCGCTTTTTGCATTTAATATAAATGCAGAAGGACTTACCAAAAATGTAACGGATGCAGAAGACAGGGGAACAGCGCGCTTTAATCAGGACGGCTATGCCATAATTGAAGATAAGGCATATTTAGGCTTTAAGAGCATTGATATGACCGGGATAAAATCTGTTACAATTGAAGCGTCCTGCTTGTTGCCTTATGGTTCCAACGGCGATGCCGTAAAGGTTAAGGCGGATGATCCCGAAGGAGAAATTTTAGGATATGTTTTGGTTAACCACGCCGAAAAAAGTAAGTTTACAGCCAACATTAAGGAAATATCAGGTGTACACGATATTTATTTAACCTCAACCTATGCTCACGATAATTATGTTAAAATAAAGAGCATTACCTTCAATAAGGAAAGCTATACTCCTGAAATTCTGCCTGTGCCTGATGAAAATATTATAGATAACTATTCAGATACCTGGGAGGCAACCGACGACCTTGGACGAAAAGTTGCTTCCTTTGAAGAAGCAGGTCCCGTAAAAGAGGGTGAACACGTTGCGGGTATAATGTACTGGAACTGGTTTGAGCGCAGTGATGTAAATCCCCATATTCCTGCTGAAATAATAAAGAAATATCCCGATTCAAAGGACGATTATGAGCATGAAGCCTGGGACAAAAATGGCGTATATTACTGGGCAGAGCCTCTTCTTGGCTATTACTCCTCCTATGAATACTGGGTATATCGCCGTCACGCCCAGTGGCTTGCCAATGCAGGAATAGATGCAATTTTTCTTGATTACACCAATAATGATATGACTTTTGTCGGTCCTCAGAATGTTCTTCTTTCGGCATTTCACGATGCAAGAGAGGACGGGATTGATGCTCCGAAGGTTTCCTGCTACATATTCAATGCGAGGTATGCCTTTGATTCTCTTTCGGCATTTTACTTTAATGTAATTAAAAATGAATCCTATTCCGATCTTGTGTTTATGTGGGAGGGAAAACCGCTTGTGTGCTCTCCCGGAAGAGACGCGGTTATGCATGAGGCTAAAAAGGAGAAGGATCCCGAGCTTATAGCCTTGCTTACGGAAATATTTGATAATGTAAACATACGAACAAACGGAAGCCGTGAATTTGGCATCAGCAATGAAGTGCCGGACCCACAGTGGCAATGGCTTGAAAACTATCCTCTCCACCATTGGGGAAGAACCGACAGAGCTGATGGAAGAGTTGAGTCTATGACACTCGGTACGGCAATCAACCACTCCTATATCTACGGATATAACGAGGTCGGAATAATGTCGAATTTTGATACCAAAGGAAGGGGATATTCTGAAGCCTTCGGCGAAGATTACAGCCCCAATAGTGCAAGAAGCGCTATTTTTATGCGTGAGCAGGCTGCACAGATTTTAGATATAGATCCTGCCTTCTGTTATATCGACGGATGGAATGAATGGACAGCAATCCGTAACAAGATTTACGGAAACTATGAAAATGCTTTCGTTGACACCTTCGATGATGAAAACAGCCGTGATATGGAACCAACAAACGGTGCGCTTAAGGATGACTATTACAACCTCCTTGTTGACTTTGTAAGAAAATATAAAGGTGTGCGCCCGGTGCCTGTGGCAGGAAGCGAAAAGACAATTGATATAACAGGTGACGTATCTGCATGGGACAGTGTTACTCCTGAATTTATAAACGATAAGGCGCAAAGCGCACGTAACGGAATACTTGTGGGCGGAAAAGAAATTACAACAACTCTTAACAATGCGATAAGCCGTGCAAAGGTATCTCGTGACAGCGAAAATCTCTACTTCTATGTAAAGACAGAGGAAGCTATAAAGACGGGTACAAATGAATTTATTCACCTTTACATAAATACAGACCGTAACAGAGCGACAGGCTGGGAAGGCTATGATTTCGCTTTTAACCGAGCAGATAAAAAACTTGAAAAGTGGGAAAACGGCACATGGGCTGCTGTTTCTGACATCAGCTACACCGTAAAGGGAAATGTACTTCAGGCGGCAATCCCGAGAAGCCTCCTTGGACTTACAGACAAAATTAATATGGAATTTAAGTGGGTTGACGGCGCAGGAGAAATCGCAAGCGGAAACATACTTGACGTATACAGAGACGGAAGCAGCGCTCCTATGGGAAGATTTAATTATGTATATACAGAAATTCCCGAAACAACTCTTTCGGCGGAAGAAAGAAAGGCGCTTTCGGATACCGTAATTTTAGCTCCGGGAAAAACTAAAATGATTGTTGACGGAGCAAAGGTGTTTGTCTACGAGCCTGACATAAGAATTGCACCCATTGAGCGAAACGGAACACTTTATGTTCCTATGGACACCATTGCCGAGATGATGTACGGCGAATCAAAGCTTGAGTATGATTCATACAGAAATCTTTTGTATGTGAAGGCGTTCAGACTTGTTGACCGTGAAATCACCGATTACAGATGGACATATACTGCTCTTGGAAGCAATGAAGTAAGAATAAACGGAGTAGAGGGAACTCTCACAGCACCTGCGATTGCAGAGGGCGGAATGGTTTATGTTCCCGTTACATATCTTTCCGATTGCTTTGACTGGACTATTACGGTTGATAGCGGATTATACCTTCTCGGAAGAGGAAAAACAGCAGATGTTGCTACGGCAAAGAGCGTAGCATATCATTTAGGATAAGGAGGGCGACAAAATGAAAAAGTTTATAACAGCATTTTTAATTATATTTACTTTGCTTGCAGTGCCCTCTTTTGCATCCGAGGTTTACGACAGTAAAAATTTTACTGTTAAGGCATCAAGCGAAAAAAGTAACATGACTATAAAGAATGCCTTTGACGGAGAAGCAAACTACCTCTGGCATTCTGACTATACTGATAAAGACGGGGAAATTACCGGTCAGGATAAGGCACCTTTCTATGTGGATATAGTATTCCCCGAAGCAATTGAGGTAGGCGGAATCCGCTATACACCAAGACAGTTAAATCAGGGTAATTCCGGGGCAGGAATATGGCAAAAGGGTAAGGTTGAAGGCAGTACCAACGGCATTGATTTCTTTGAAATAGGAAGCTTTGCGATGCCCAATGATATAATTACAACAAGAAAAATCACAGATATCCCTGTGAAAAACGGAACATACAAGGCAATAAAAATAATTATAACACAGTCCGAAAGCGACTTTTGTACGGCGGCAGAAATCGAGGTACTTAAAAGCACGGAAGGCGTGACATCGGATATTGGTGAAATATACGATTCCAAAGGCTGGGTTGTAACTGCAAGCTCTACCTTAAGTGAAAAGGACAGTATATATAACGCCTTTAATGACGATATGAAGTGGCTGTGGCATTCTGCCTATACTGTGGAAAATGGTGAAATAACAGGTCAGGACAAGCCTCCTTTTACAATCGATATTGTGTTCCCTGAACCCTTAAATGTTGGCGGAGTAAGGTACGTACCGCGTCAGCTTACGATTGATAATTCCGGCGCAGGAATATGGAAAAGGGCAGAATTTTACGGAAGCGTTGACGGCGTAAACTACAAGAAAATAGGAGAAAAGGCATATCCTAATAACCTTACTGTAACAAGGGAGACTGTGGACGCATATCTCGAAGAAGGAACATATAAGGCGCTGAGAATAGTAATAACAGAATCCGCAGACGACTTTTGCACAGCAGCAGAAATCGATGTTTTTGCACCGGGAAGCAAAAATGCGGTTACCGAAGAGAAAAAGCCTGTATTAAAGGATAAAAACAACTGGACAATAAAATCAAATTCATCATCTGTGGGACCGGAGCAGGCTATAGATAATAATAAAGATACCTTCTGGCATTCTAAGTTTACCGCAAATGATGCTATTGTTGTATGGATGGAAGAACCTCCTTACACTCTTGATATAACCTTCCCGGAGGATGTGGTGATTTCGGGATTGTCATATCTGCCTCGTCAGGACAGCCCATCGGGAAGATTTACGGAAGCAGAACTTTGGGTATCTGATACAGCGGATGGCGAGCTTAAAAAAATAAGAGACCTGGAGTTTTCGGGAAGTGAAAGCAGGGCTGATATTAAGTTTTACGGCAATATAAAGGTCAGAAAGGTAAGAATGAATATTACATCCTCCAGGGGTGGAGTTGCAACTGTTGCAGAGCTTGATTTTATGGAGGAAGATAAAAATCTCGATATGATAAGTTATGATGAGTTTATCAATCTGGAAGAGAAAAATAAGCTCTATCTGGTTGATAAAACGAGATTTTCTGCTGAAACTGATTTTGATACCTGGGGTGGCAAAGCTGTAGCGGCACTGGATAAATCAAATGAAACCTTTTGGCAGACAGAAACCGGTGTGGAAGCTCCCTGGACATATACAGTTGATATGAATGATACCTACACACTTGTGGGATTTTCCTATACACCGCGTCAGACCGATGATTTTCACGGAGTATGGCACGACTTCGAAGTGGAAGCATCTCTTGACGGTAAGAACTGGGATTTTGTATTTTCCGATTACACCAATGAAAACAGTCTTGAAACAAGAATGTACAGGTTTACCGACAAGGTAACTGCAAGATATATAAGATTCTACATATTATCGGGCTATTCGGGAAGAGCTGCTTGTTCTGATATCAACTTTTTCCAGGCGAAGGACGATTATGAAGATGAACTGATTGCAAAAAAGGAAAGCTACAAACTTAAAATAGATTCTAACGAAATTGTAGTGGAAAAAAATGGGGAAACCACGACAAAGGTAATGGATGTAGCTCCTTTCATAGATCCGGCATCAAGCTCCACGCTTATTCCGTTAAGAGGACTCCTTGAGGAAATGGGTGCGGAAATTTCGTGGGAAGGTTACAATCAGACCGTAACGATAAAAACTGCAACAGGGAATATAACCATGCAGATCAGAAACAATCTTGTGTATGTGGATGATCCTACTTACGGACCTGTCCGTTATACACTTCGGGTTGCTCCTGAAATCAAGGATTCGAGAACCTTTATTCCGCTTCGCTTCGTATCTGAACAGCTCGGCTACAATGTAGAGTGGAACGGCGAAACGAGAGAAATTACGATAACGAAATAAAAAATAACGGGACGAATTTTCGTCCCGTTATTTTTTATGAGTAGATTACTGAAAACCTTCGGTTTTTGTTGACAAGAAAACGAAATGATGGTATGATGCTTTTGAAAGGATGTGGCTTTTATGTATATTACACCTAATGAAACCATTGGTAAAAGCGATTCCGAAAGTATAATGCTTGCTGTTAAAAAGGCAAAGGAAGAAGGGGTTAACTCCGTATTAATTCCAAAGCTTAACGAAAGAACAGGGGAAAATAAATGGGTGATAGAAGAAACCATCTATCTTCCTTCGGATATAGAAATCATAATTGATAATGCCTTTTTGGTTTTGGCTGACGGGGTATATGCCAATATGTTTGCAAACGAGGCTTTACTGAAAGAAGGGGAAAGAACCCTTGCCGATGAACAGAAAAACATAACAATAAGAGGCATTGGAGGAGCTTGTTTATCCGGAGGCAACTATAACGGACTTTCCGAATCCACAAGCCTTAAAAACGGCCTTCCGCACATATCGAAAAACACCATGATTTTAATGGTTAACGTCAGAAACCTTACTGTAGAAAACATCCGCATCGAAAAACAGCGCTGGTGGGCAATAACAAACATCTGTGTAAGAGATTCTGTTTTCAGAAATATAAATTTTTGCGCTGACCTTTCGAGAATTGACGAAAACGGCGTGCATTATGAAAACGAGCTTCCGGGAAATTACGGGGAAACTTACATAAAAAATGCGGACGGACTTGACCTTCGTGTGGGTTGCAATAATATACTGATTGAAAATATCACGGGTTTTACTGAGGATGATTCTGTTGCATTAACGGCACTTGGAGGCTTTGAAACAAAGCTCGGATATCTTGTATCGGGAAAAGATACGGACATTCACGATGTTAAAATTAAAAATGTGGCAACGGATTGCTATATCTGTTCAAATGTAAGACTTTTAAACGAAAACGGCAATAAGATTTATAATATTGATATCGACGGTGTTACGGATATGCGCAGGCGGAAAGAGTATAAGAGTCAGTACAATGTGAGAATAGGAGACTCGGCGGATGCTTATGTAAGTACACGCCACTCCGTGATGGGCGAAATTTACAACATCAGTATTAAAAATGTGTACGGAAACGGAACCTATGCGGTTTCAATGTGCAAGACCTTAAAGGATTCATTTATCGACAATATCATATGCGGAGAGGACTGCCGTGTGGGCTTCGGCTTTTGTCACACACACCTTAAAAAGAGCGAAATTGAAAATGTTACATTCGGAAATATACTTTGCACAAATAAAAAAGCTACAGCACTTTTCCTTGAAAACGACAGGGAAAAGGAACTGAAATTTGAAACCAAAGAGGTATAAAAAAACGCCTTGAGCCAATGGCTCAAGGCGTTTTTGATTTTTTATATGTTTAATGTTTTTTCTGCAACTTCCTTCTGAATCTTTGCGATAAACTGGTCGAGTGTCATGGATTCCTGCTCTCCACCCTTACGGCTTCTTACGGAGATTGTACCTGCTTCGATGTCTTTATCGCCGCAAACAACCATATAAGGCACCTTTTCAAGCTGAGCTTCTCTGATTTTGTAGCCGATTTTTTCGTTTCTGGTATCAAGCTCAACGCGGATTCCTGCCTTTTCCATTTCCTTTGCGATATCTGAAACATAGTCAGCGTGTCTTTCGGAAAGGGACATAACCTTAACCTGTGTGGGAGCAAGCCATGTGGGGAACGCACCTGCATACTTTTCAATTAAAAGAGCAAGTGTTCTTTCATAGCAGCCGATTGATGTACGGTGGATGATGTAGGGGTTTCTCTTGTTGCCTTCTGCATCAACATATTCCATACCGAACTTGGAAGCTAAGAACTGGTCAATCTGGATGGTGATGAGTGTATCTTCCTTACCGAATACGTTCTTGATCTGAATGTCAAGCTTGGGGCCGTAGAAAGCAGCTTCACCAACGCCAACCTTGTAGGGGATTTCAAGATGGTCTAAAATTCTCTTCATCATACCCTGGGCTTCATCCCAGTCAGCGGCTGTGCCGATGTACTTTTCGTTGTCAGCGGGATCCCACTGAGAGAAACGGTAGGAAATATCCTCATAAAGTCCCAAGGTCTTAAGCATATAAATTGCAAGCTCAAGGCAGTTCTTGAATTCTTCTTCAAGCTGATCGGGAGTACACATTAAGTGACCTTCGGAAATTGTGAACTGACGAACTCTGATAAGACCGTGCATTTCTCCGGATGCTTCGTTTCTGAAGAGGGTGGAGGTTTCGTTGTATCTTAAGGGAAGGTCGCGGTAGGAACGTGCTCTGTTAAGATATGCCTGATACTGGAAGGGGCAAGTCATGGGACGGAGTGCGAAAACTTCCTTGTCGCTTTCGGGATCGCCTAAAACGAACATACCGTCAAGATAGTGATCCCAGTGGCCTGATACCTTATAAAGGTCGCTCTTTGCCATATAGGGAGTCTTAGTGAGAAGCCAGCCCTTAGACTGCTCTGTATCTTCAACGAAACGCTGAAGGAGCTGAATTACTCTTGCACCCTTGGGAAGAAGGATGGGAAGGCCCTGACCGATAAGGTCGCTTGTTGTGAAAAATTCAAGCTCACGGCCAAGCTTATTATGGTCTCTCTTTTTAGCTTCTTCTCTCTGAGCAAGGTCTGCTTCAAGCTCATCCTTTGTTTTATATGCAACACCGTAGATACGGGTAAGCATCTTGTTCTTTTCGCTTCCTCTCCAGTAAGCACCGGTAGCGGAGAGAAGCTTGAACGCCTTTACCTTGGAGGTATAGTTTACATGGGGGCCTGCGCAAAGGTCTGTAAATTCGCCCTGCTTGTAGAAGGAAATTACTTCGCCTTCTGGAAGCTCATTGATAAGCTCTGTCTTATAGGGCTCGTCCTTCATTAATTCAAGCGCCTCGGCTCTTTCGAGTTCAAAGCGTTCGATTTTTAAGTTTTCCTTTGCAATCTTCTTCATCTCCGCTTCAATCTTTTCAAGGTCTTCGGGAGAGAAGGGTGTTTCGGTATCAAAGTCATAGTAAAAGCCTGTGTCAATGGCAGGACCAATTGCAAGCTTTACATTGGGGAAAAGCCTCTTTACAGCCTGCGCCATAATGTGGGATGCGGAGTGGCGGAGTGTCTTGAGCTCTTCTTCAGCCGATACCTGTACGTTTAATTCTTCTGACATATTATCAATCCTTTCAATTAATTACAAAATAAAAAGCACCCTTGAATTTCAAGGGTGCATAATACACGGTTCCACCTTGGTTTTAACTTAATTTCCTTTAACGAAAGGCTACGGCAATGCTTACTTATTTTCGGCAAAGCAGCTCGGGAGCGGTTTTCATAAAAGTGCCTGTAAGAAACTCACAGCTGGTTGTTTCTCTCTCTGAACAGGCTTAAATTTACTACTCTTTCCTTCATCGCTTTTTATTTAATTCAATGGCTATTATAGCACCGGAGAGTCTTTTTGTCAAGTACCAATAAGTGATAAAAATTCCGTGAGAAGGGCAATGGTTTCTGCTCTTGTGGCGGCCTCATCCGGACGCAGTGGCGAAGCTATATCTGTTATAAGCCCGAGTGAATATGCCTTCGTTATGCTTGTTAATGCATACGGGGAAATTTTTCCGCTGTCGGAAAAGGGAAGTGTGGTTGCAACAACAGAGGAATCACCTTTTATAAGGGTGTATGCTCTCATAAGAATGGTTATAAGCTGTTCTCTGGTAATAGGTACGTTGGGAGCAAATTCCTTTTCGCTGATTCCCGAAATAAGGGAACAGTTGTAAATTGTCTGAACAACGCCTGCGTACCAGGATTGTGGGGATACGTCTGAAAAGCGACCTGAATAAATACCTTCCTCAAGACCTAAGCTCCTCATAAGAAAAGCACAGAACTCAGCACGGGTGACAAGCTTATCGGGAGCAAAGGAGCCGGTTGAATATCCTTCTATAATTCCGGCAGAAGCAAGGATGTGAGCATAGTTTTCAGCCCAATGGCCCTGCATATCGGTAAAGAAATGCTCTTCTATAGGTTCTGCGGGAATTTTTATCGGGGTGATATATTGAGGAGAATCTTTGCGGGGGAGAATGGGCTTCTCGGTGATAACATCATTTTCATTATCAGGATCTTTGTAGATTACATTAGGATGCTTCTTATTGATTTTAAGAGGCTTTGAATAAACGGTTTCTCCGAAGATTCCGGCAGTTAAGGATATCGGGGTAACTTCAAAGCGAAGGTATTTGCCCTCCATATCCTCGGTAACCTCAATTTCCGTCATATTGGAATAACTTAAGGTTGTGTAAGGGCCCTCAGAAGTCGGAGCCAAAGCCCAGTTCGTAATGCTGGCACTTTCACCGTCAAAATTATTTATAAAATCAAAAGAACCTGTAAGTGTGTTGCCGCGTGAGGGAGTGCCTTTGATTTTTACACGCTCCGCTGCAATTATTGCAGAAACCACCTCGATATCATCAAGATACAGAATCTGCTCGATATTTCCTCCCGGGATATTGGTGGCAACTATAAATCTGCCGTTTATATCCTCTTCGGGGGTGAAAACTGCTTTGTAAGAATTCCATGATGTATCAGGCTCAAAATATGCACAAAGAATAAGATTTTCCGGATTATCCTTATCCTCTATTATGAAGGTTACATATACATCTATGTCGGAAAACTTTGTCCTTAAGTCAGACTTGAACACATAGCTTTGCTGTGCTTTGAAAGAAACATAGGCGTTGTTATACATTACGCCCACATCGCTTCCCGGTGCAAAAGCGGCATAGGAATTGCTGTTATCCCTGATAATGGAATAATCACCGTCGCCCGATGCAATCCACGACTCTTCACTCTGATCCGATTCAAAGGAGCCGTTATCAATTCCGGAATCGGTAATTCTGAGTGTAAATGTTTCACTGATTTCGGGATAACGTAATAATGTGGCTCTGAAACGGTATTCTCCGGGTAAAACTGAATTTTTTATTGTTATGACTTCGTCTGACACTGTTATGTCGCCGGTGGGGGTAAGGGCTTCGTACACAATGTCGGCTGTTGTGATGTTTCCCTCCTGATCAAGAACAGCTATATTGAGGGGCATAGTTATAAATTCGGTTTTGGGTATACTGAAAGACTGAGGAACAAGAATTTCTATGGCGGAGGGGTGTAAAACCGCTTCCTTGAGAGACAAGGCCCTGATGGAAACGTTGACGGGAGCTCCCTCCGGGGTTATTGCAAGCGTGAAAATAAACTCGCCGTTTTCCGAAACTCTTAACGGAGTTGTGAGTTTTGTCCATTCGGGATAATCGGGATTGGAAAGATACACTACGGCTGATTCGCCGACTGCTTCTGAATGTATTTCGGATTTTTCATAGTGCTTGTCCTCTGCAAAGGTTCGTATTTCAAAGGAACATTCGTATAATTTGTCTTTTTCAAGCTTGATTTTATTCTCCTGCATAAGGAGATAGGTTGCACTGCCGGACTCGTTAAGGTTAAAGGTGAGTACGGAGTTTTTCAAAGTAAAAGGAGAAGAATTTCTTTTGTCCCATCCGCTGCCTTCGGGTAAAGATGAAAAATCTCCGTTGATTAAAAGATTGTAACCGAGAGTTACGGTGTATTTTTTTATGTGAAGCTTTGGCTGAGAGGAGGGAGGCGTAACCGTAATTGTGAAAGAATCGCCTTCCTCGGCATAGTCAAAAACCGTTGCAACGCCGGTGCCAACATCAAAGTTTACCCCGTCGGGAAGATCGGACACATCCAAGGAGGGTTCTTCGGTGGGGACAAGTGTGCCGTCGGCAGATACATAGCATATCGTAAAAGGATATTCGGTTTTGTCCGTTTCGGGAATTAAAAGAGAAGTGTGCCCTTTTAATATTATATCGGGATAAAGCTCCGAAGAGTATACGGGAACAACAAAAGATATTATCATAATTGCTGCCATAAGACAGGATAAAAATCTTGCTTTCATAGCCACACTCCTTACATTCTGATATCATATAATATTATATCACAAAAAAATGAGTTTGTCACTTAAAATTTTTATTAATATCTTATTAATAAAATATGGTGGTTTTTTGTTGACAAAAAAATGGTTTTGTGTTATAATTAGTCAAATTAATCTTTAAGACGATACAGAGATATCGGCAAGATGAAAAATACCTTTAAAGGTGCAGAAAAATCTGCATCAGCCTTTTTGTATGTTTGTTCTTGCCGAAATCCGGTGAGATTTTTTGTTATATTTTGAAAGGAGGATGCTAAATGGAAAAAAAGTGTATGGCGGATTTTATCGGTATGACAGAAAAAGAAAAAAGTGTCGCTATGCAGTTTTTGTCCCAGGCGGCGCTTTGTGACATTTCTCCTTCGTGTGTTGTTTTTCCCGGTTTTTGCGATGTGCATGTGCATTTTCGTGAGCCGGGTTTTTCTTATAAAGAAACGGTTTTGACAGGAACTATGGCGGCAGCAAAAGGCGGATACACAGCCTGCTGCACGATGCCTAACTTAAATCCTGTACCGGACAGCACGGAGAATCTTAAAAGGCAGACGGACATAATTAAAGACAGTGCAAAAATAAAGGTATATCCCTACGGTGCGATAACAGTCGGGGAAAAAGGCGAGGCTCTTTCGGATATGAAAGGAATGGCAAAAAACGTAATCGCCTTTTCGGATGACGGTCGCGGCGTGCAGTCAGACGATATGATGAGGGAAGCAATGAAGATTGCAAAGGCGGAAGGAAAAATTATTGCGGCACATTGCGAGGTAAATGACTTACTTTTCGGCGGATACATCCATGACGGAGAATATGCAAAAGCGCACGGTCATAAAGGCATCTGCTCTGAAAGCGAATACAAGCAGATAGAAAGAGATATTGCTCTTGTGAGAGAAACAGGATGCGATTATCACGTTTGCCACATTTCCGCAAAGGAAAGTGTGGAGATAATAAGGCAGGCTAAAAAGGAAGGACTTCCCGTAACATGCGAGACAGGCCCTCACTACCTTGTGATGGATGAAGCCGACCTTAAGGAAGAGGGAAGATTCAAGATGAATCCGCCCCTTCGCAGAAAGGAAGACCGCCTTGCATTGATTGAAGGCATAAAGGACGGCACAATCGATATGATTGCAACCGACCACGCACCTCATTCTGCGGAAGAAAAGAGCAAAGGCCTTTCCGGAAGTGCCTTTGGTATAGTGGGACTTGAAACGGCGTTTTCGGTTCTTTATACTCAGCTTGTTAAAAAAGGTGTTATAACCTTGGAAAAGCTTATAGAGCTTATGGCGATAAATCCTAAAAAGCGTTTCGGTATAGATACGGGAAATGATTTTACGGTCTGGGATTTGGATTGTGAATACAAAGTGGACAGCAATGAATTTTTATCTCTCGGAAGGGCAACACCCTTTGAAGGCTGGGCACTTTCGGGTAAATGTATAATGACAGTTTGTGACGGAAAAATTGTATATGATGTAACGGAGGCGTGATTATGGCAAAGAGAACTGATATTAAAAAGGTACTTATTATAGGCTCAGGCCCTATCGTAATCGGTCAGGCGGCTGAGTTTGACTATGCGGGAACCCAGGCGTGCCTGGCTCTTAAGGAAGAGGGGTACGAGGTTGTACTCTGTAACTCCAATCCCGCAACAATTATGACGGATACTTCAATTGCGGACAAGGTTTATATGGAGCCTTTGACACTTGAGTATATCGCGAAAATTTTAAGATACGAAAGACCTGATGCCATCGTTCCCGGAATCGGAGGTCAGACAGGCTTGAACCTTGCCATGCAGCTTGAAAAGAAGGGAATCTTAAAGGAGTGCGGTGTTGAGCTTCTCGGTACCAGCAGCGAGAGTATTGAAAGAGCCGAGGACAGAGAGCTTTTCAAGGAGCTTTGCCAGTCCATTGGCGAGCCTACAATTCCTTCTGAAATAACATATTCCCTTGAAGAGGCGAAGGAAGCGGCAAAGAAAATCGGCTATCCCGTTGTTCTCCGTCCTGCATTTACCCTTGGCGGAACAGGCGGCGGCTTTGCATATAACGAAGAAGAGCTCATTGACATCGGTCTTAATGCATTTAAGTTATCTCCCGTTCATCAGGTTTTGATTGAAAAGAGCGTAAAGGGTTATAAGGAAATTGAGTTCGAAGTTATGAGAGACTCATCAGACAGAGCGATTACCATCTGCGGTATGGAAAATATCGACCCCGTTGGTGTACACACCGGTGACTCTTTGGTTGTTGCTCCCATTATGACTCTTTCCAAAGAAGACGAAAAGATGCTTAATGACAGCGCTATAAAGCTTATCAGAGAGCTTAAAATTGAAGGCGGATGCAACGTTCAGTTTGCGCTTAATCCCGAAACAAGCGAATATTACTTAATCGAAGTTAACCCCAGAGTTTCCCGTTCATCGGCACTTGCATCAAAAGCAAGCGGATATCCCATTGCGAGAGTTACCGCTAAAATTGCTGTTGGTATGGAACTTACGGAAATTGCAATTGCAAACACAAATGCGGCATTCAACCCCAGCCTTGATTATGTAATTGCAAAGTTCCCCAGATTCCCCTTTGATAAGTTTTCATCTGCTCCCAATACACTTGGTACACAGATGAAAGCTACCGGTGAAATCATGGGTATCGGTTCGAACCTTAAAGAATGTCTCTTGAAGTCTGTTCGTTCTCTTGAAATAGGCGCATATCACTTCCACCTTCCCAAGTTTGACGGAATGACAAAGGAAGAACTTACAGAATATATAAAGACATTCAAGGACGATAACATCTTTGCCGTAGCCGAGCTTTTCAGAAGAGGAGAGAGCGTAGATGCTATCCATAAGATTACTGAAATTACAGCATACTTCCTTGAAGCCGTAAAGGAAATCGTTGACTATGAAGAAGTAATCAAGGCTAACAAGGGTAATGCTGAAATTCTTAAAGAAGCTAAGAAAATTGGCTTCAGCGATAAGTTTATCGCAAAGGCATGGGATATTGCGGAAATGGATGTTTTCGCAATGAGAAAGAAAGGAAATATTTTCCCCGTATACAAAATGGTTGATACCTGCCATACCGGAGCATATATTCCTTATTTCTATTCTTCCTACGAGGGAGAAAATGCATCCCGCCTTACAGATAAGAAAAAGATTATCGTGCTTGGTGCAGGCCCCATCCGTATCGGTCAGGGTGTAGAATTTGACTATTCTACAGTTCATGCGGTAATGACAATTAAAAAGTCCGGTTACGAGGCAATTATCATAAATAACAACCCCGAAACAGTATCTACCGACTATACAACTGCGGACAAGCTTTATTTTGAGCCTCTCACAACAGAGGATGTTATGAATATCATCGAGTTTGAGAAGCCTGAAGGCGTAATTGCATCATTGGGAGGTCAGACGGCAATTAACCTTGCTGAGCCTTTAATGAAGCACGGCGTAAAGATTATCGGTACTGACTGCGAAGCTATTGAACGCGCAGAAAACCGTGACAGCTTTGAAAAGGTTCTTGAAGAACTCAATATTCCTCAGCCTAAGGGAAGAGCTGTTACAAACATTGAAGACGGTGTTAAGGCGGCGGAGGAAATCGGCTATCCGGTATTGGTACGTCCCAGCTTCGTTCTCGGTGGTCGTGCAATGCAGATTGTTGCCAAGGAAGAGCAGTTAAGACAGTATCTTAAATCAGCGGTTGAAATTGACGAGGACAAGCCTGTACTTGTTGATAAGTACATCCAGGGAAGAGAAGTTGAGGTTGACGCTATCTGTGACGGCAGAGATGTATTTGTTCCCGGTATTATGGAACTTGTTGAAAGAACCGGTGTTCACTCCGGTGACTCCATCAGCGTATATCCCACATTCAGCGTTTCCGATAAGGTAAAGGGCACAATCCTTACTTATGCGAAAAAGCTTGGTCTCGGAATAGGCATTGTAGGTCTTTACAACATTCAGTTCATTGTTGACAAAGAAGATAATGTATTTATCATCGAGGTTAACCCTCGTTCATCAAGAACAGTTCCCTTCTTATCAAAAGCAACCGGCTACAGCCTGGCTGACATTGCAACAGAGGTTATTTTGGGTAAGAGCCTTAAAGAGCAGGGAATATTCGATATTTATCCCAAGGAGAAAAAGCGCTGGTATGTAAAGGTTCCCGTGTTCTCATTCAATAAGATAAGAGGACTTGATGCATATCTTTCTCCCGAAATGAAGTCAACCGGTGAAGCAATCGGTTATGACGATAAGTTAAACCGCGCTCTTTATAAGGCACTTCAGGCATCGGGAATGAAGCTTCAGAACTACGGTACCGTTCTTGTAACTCTTGCAGACGAAGACAAGGCAGAAGCACTTCCTCTGGTTAAGCGCTTCTACGATATGGGCTTTAATATAGTTGCAACAGTAGGAACTGCAGAGTATCTTAAAGCTAACGGTATAAGAACAAAGGTTTTGAGAAAGCTTTCCGAAGGAAGCACAGAAATTTTAGATGCAATCCGTGCAGGATATGTAAGCTATGTTATCAATACACGTGCGGTTCTTTCCGGTGTTCATTATGAGGATGGTATTGAAATAAGAACAACTTCGAACGAAAATAATGTAACGCTCTTTACATCTCTTGATACTGTAAGAGTACTGCTTGATGTACTTGAGGAAATTACACTTACAATCTCCACAATTGATGCATAAGAGGTAGAAAATGAAACAGGTTTTACTTGATATAAAAGAAAATATTAATCTTACCGATAACGTAATGAAGATGACTCTTTCTGGAGATATTTCTGATATTACAGCGCCCGGTCAGTTTGTAAACATCAAGCTTGACGGTCTTTTCCTCCGCCGTCCCATCTCCGTATGCGATGCGGTAGGGGATGACCTTACCATTATCTATAAGGTGGTAGGCAAGGGCACCGAGGAAATGGCAAAAATGAAAGAAGGAAAGCTTGACGTCCTGACGGGGCTCGGCAATGGATACGACACAGCATCTTCGGGAGAAAAAGTTCTTCTCCTTGGAGGCGGCGTGGGAGTTCCCCCTTTATATATGCTTTGTAAAAAGCTTATCGGGGAAGGTAAAAAAGTAAGCGTTGTTCTTGGTTTTAATAACAGGAGCGAGGTTTTCTATGAAAATGAATTTAAGGAGCTCGGCGCAGAGGTTTTCGTTACAACGGTTGACGGTTCTTACGGAATCAAGGGCTTTGTAACGGATGCTATAGCGGGAATTGACTATTCCTATTTTTACACCTGCGGCCCCGAGCCTATGCTTAAGGCAATTTACAAGGCAACTGATGTAAGCGGCCAGTTCTCCTTTGAAGAGAGAATGGGCTGCGGCTTCGGTGCCTGTATGGGTTGCTCCTGCAAAACAGTAACGGGCTATAAAAGAATCTGCAAGGACGGCCCCGTCCTTAAGAAGGAGGAAATATTATGGGAAAAATGAGCGTAGACCTTCTGGGAATTACACTTGACAATCCCGTAATTCCCGCCAGCGGAACCTTTGGCTACGGTTATGAATTTGCAGAGCTTTACGATATCAATATCCTCGGAACATTTTCCTTTAAGGGAACAACAAAGGAAGCGAGATTCGGAAATCCCACACCCCGAATTGCGGAATGCAGCGAGGGTATGATAAACGCCGTTGGCCTTCAGAACCCCGGTGTTGAAAAGGTAATAAATGAAGAGCTTCCCAAGCTTTCAAAATGCTTTAATAAAAAGGTAATGGCAAACGTAAGCGGATTTTCTTTAGAAGAATATGCTTACACCTGCGAAAAAATAGACAAGTGCGAACAGGTCGGATGGCTTGAAGTAAATATAAGCTGCCCCAACGTACACGGCGGCGGAATGAGCTTCGGAACAAACCCCGAAAGCGCGGCAGAGGTTGTAAAGGCTGTTAAAAAGGTTACAACCAAGCCCGTTATAATAAAGCTTTCTCCCAACGTAACGGATATAGTATCCATTGCAAAGGCCTGCGAAGAGGCGGGGGCTGACGGAATAAGCTTAATTAACACACTTCTTGGTTCAAGAATTGATCTTAAGACAAAGAAGTTTGTTATCGCCAATAAAATGGGCGGTTTTTCAGGCCCTGCAATTTTCCCCGTGGCAGTAAGAATGGTATATCAGGTGTCACAGAATGTGAAAATTCCCGTTATCGGAATGGGCGGCGTTCGATGCGCAGAAGATGTAATCGAAATGATGCTGGCGGGTGCAACGGCTGTTGAGGTAGGTGCGGAAAACCTTGTAAATCCCTATGCCTGCCGTGACATAATTGAGGATTTGCCCCGTGTTATGGATAAGTACAATATAAATTCTTTAAGTGAAATAATAGGAAAGGCGGAGTAAAATGGGTAAGGATGTAATTATTGCTTGCGATTTTTCAAGCAAGGAGCAGACATTTGAGTTTCTTGATAAGTTCAGCGGCAGAAAGCCCTTTGTTAAAATAGGAATGGAGCTTTTCTATGCGGAAGGCCCCGAAATAGTAAAGGAAATAAAGAAGAGAGGTCATAAGATTTTCCTGGACCTTAAGCTTCACGATATTCCCAACACCGTTAAAAAGTCTATGAACGTTTTGTCCCGTCTTGACGTTGATATGACAAACCTTCATGCGGCAGGAACAATTTCCATGATGGAAGCGGCAATAGAAGGACTTACCCGTCCCGACGGAACAAGACCTTTGCTTATCGCAGTAACTCAGCTTACATCAACCGACCAGGAAAGAATGGAAAATGACCTTCTTATAAAGGAACCCATCGACAAGGTTGTAATGCACTATGCAGGCAATGCCAAAAAGGCAGGACTTGACGGTGTTGTATGCTCACCCTTAGAGGCAGAAAAGGTTCACAGCATATGCGGTAAGGAATTTTTAACAGTAACTCCCGGTGTCCGCTTTGCTGACGGTGATGTGGGCGATCAGAAGAGGGTTATGACACCCGCCGAGGCAAAGAAAATCGGAAGCGACTACATCGTTGTAGGCCGCCCCATAACAGCGGCAGAAGATCCCGTTGCGGCATACGAAAGATGTATTGCTGAATTTGTAGATTGAGAAAGGAAGTATAAATAATGGAAAAATTAATTGCAAAAGATTTGCTTTCAATAAAGGCGGTTTTCTTCCGCCCCGAAGAGCCCTTTACATGGGCGAGCGGAATTAAGAGCCCCGTATACTGTGACAACCGTTTAACTCTTACAGCTCCCAAGGTAAGATGCGATGTTGAAGAAGGCCTTGCGAAGCTTATAAAGGAAAACTATCCCGACGTTGAGGTTTTAATGGGTACATCCACAGCAGGTATTGCTCACGCGGCAATCACCGCACACCTTATGGATCTTCCTATGGGCTATGTACGTTCCGGTGCAAAGGACCACGGAAGACAGAACCAGATAGAAGGTAAGCTTGAGGCCGGACAGAAGGTTGTAGTTGTTGAAGACCTTATTTCAACAGGCGGAAGCGTTATCGAAGTTGTAAACGTGCTTCGTGAAGCAGGCGCAGAAGTACTTGGTATCGTAAGCATCTTCACATACGGTATGAAAAAGGGCCTGGCTCGCCTTGAAGAAGCAAATGTCAAGAACGTAAGCCTGACAAACTTTGACGTTATCGCACACGTTGCGGCAGAAGAAAACTATATCAGGGAAGAAGATATCAAGAAGCTTATCGCATTCAGAGACAATCCCTCTGACGAAAGCTGGATTGAAAAGAAATAATTAAAGCGATATAAAATAAAAAGGAGGCGCACTTAATTGAGAAGTCTTATCGACATACTGGATTTGACGACAGAAGAAATTGATTCACTTATTGCTACGGCAGAAGACATTATAGAAAATCCTTCAAAATATTCCGAAAAGTGCAAGGGCAAAAAGCTTGCCACGCTGTTTTTTGAGCCCTCTACAAGAACGAGATTAAGCTTTGAAGCGGCAATGATGGAGCTTGGCGGAAATGTACTCGGCTTTTCCGAGGCACAGAGCTCATCGGCATCAAAGGGTGAAAGTGTTGCCGATACGGCAAAGGTTATAAGCTGTTATGCGGACATTATTGCAATGCGCCATCCTAAAGAGGGTGCACCGCTTGTTGCGGCAAACAATGCTTCGATTCCCGTCATAAATGCGGGAGACGGCGGTCACAACCATCCGACGCAGACTTTGGCTGACCTTCTTACAATAAGCAAGGAAAAAGGAAGACTCAATAATCTTACAGTTGGCTTCTGCGGAGACCTTAAATTCGGAAGAACGGTGCATTCTTTAATTAATGCGCTTTCAAGATACGAGGGAATAAAAATTGTCCTTATATCACCCGAGGAGCTTAAGCTTCCGAGCTATGTTAAAAAGGATGTGCTCCAGAAAAAGGGCATAGAATATGTTCAGACAACAAATCTTGAAGAGGTAATGCCCGAGCTTGACATACTCTATATGACAAGAGTACAGAAGGAAAGATTCTTCAACGAGGAGGACTATTTGAGACTTAAGGACAGCTATATTTTAGTGCCCGAAAAGCTTAAAAATGCAAAGAAGGATTTATGCATACTTCATCCTCTTCCGAGAGTAAACGAAATTGCGGTTGCGATTGATAACGATCCGAGAGCGTGCTATTTCAAGCAGGTGCTTTATGCAAAGTATATAAGAATGGCACTTATCTTAATGCTTCTTGAGGAGGCGGAAAAATGAATATAGATTCAATTAATAACGGTCTTGTAATTGACCATATTACTTCGGGCAGGGGAATGAGGCTTTTCGAGCTTCTGAAGCTTGATAACCTTGACTGCTCCGTTGCAATTATAAAAAATGTGGCAAGTAAAAAGCTCGGTAAAAAGGACATTATAAAGATTGATGCCGATATCGATGTTAATCTTGATGTTATAGGCTATGTTGATCCGGGCGTAACGGTTAACATAATAAAGGGCGGCGTTTTGGTTGAAAAGAAAACCATTGCTACTCCCGAAACCCTCAAAAATGTAATTAAATGCAAAAACCCAAGATGCATAACAAGCGTTGAGCAGGAGCTTGACCACATATTCAAACTTACAGACAAAGAAGAAAACGTATATCGCTGTATCTACTGCGAAACTAAAGCACAGTAAAGGAGAATAAAAAATGGCTACTTTTATAAACGAACCCTCACATACATTTAACGAATATCTTTTAATCCCCGGCTATTCGGGAAGCGACTGCATTCCCGCCAATGTAAGCCTTAAAACACCCCTTGTAAAATATAAGAAGGGGGAAGAGCCGGCAATTACCATGAATATCCCTATGGTTTCTGCAATTATGCAGTCTGTATCAGGTGACAGACTTGCTGTTGCACTTGCAACAGAAGGCGGCGTATCCTTTATTTACGGATCACAGACAATTGAGGACGAGGCTGCAATGGTAAAGCGCGCTAAAAACCATAAGGCGGGTTTTGTAAAGAGCGATTCCAACATTTCTCCCGAAGGCACACTTGCAGAGGTTGTGGCATTAAAGGAAAAGACGGGCCACTCCACTGTTGCCGTTACAGAGGACGGAACTCCCGAGGGTAAGCTTGTGGGTATCGTTACCGGAAGAGACTACCGCGTAAGCCGTATGGATCCTGCCACAAAGGTTAAGGAGTTTATGACTCCCTTTGATAAGCTTATCGTTGCAAAGGAAGGCACAACCTTAAAGGTGGCAAACGACATTATATGGGACAACAAGCTTAATTCCCTTCCCATAATTGATGATGAAGGCAGACTTTGCTATTTCGTATTCCGTAAGGACTATGATACACATAAGCAGAACCCCAACGAGCTTCTTGACGCATCAAAGCGTTATGTGGTTGGTGCAGGTATCAACACAAGAGACTATGCCGAAAGAGTTCCCGCGTTGGTTGAAGCAGGTGCTGACGTTTTATGTATCGACTCCTCCGAGGGCTTTTCCGAATGGCAGAAGCTTACAATCGAATGGATAAGAGCAAAATACGGCGACAGCGTAAAAGTTGGTGCAGGTAACGTAGTTGATGCAGACGGCTTCAGATTTTTGGCTGACTGCGGTGCCGACTTTATCAAGGTTGGTATCGGCGGCGGTTCAATCTGTATAACAAGAGAAACAAAGGGTATCGGCCGCGGCCAGGCAACAGCATTAATCGAGGTTTGCAAGGCGAGAGACGAATATTTCAAAGAAAAGGGCGTATATATTCCCGTATGCTCCGACGGCGGTATCGTATATGACCACCACATCACACTTGCTCTTGCAATGGGTGCGGATTTCGTAATGCTTGGAAGATATTTTGCACGTTTTGACGAAAGCCCCTCCAACAGAGTAAGCATCGGCGGAACATATTATAAGGAATACTGGGGTGAAGGATCTGCCCGTGCAAGAAACTGGCAGAGATATGATCTCGGCGGAGATAAGAAGCTTTCGTTTGAGGAGGGCGTTGATTCCTACGTTCCTTATGCAGGAAGCTTAAAGGACAATGTGGCACTTTCCTTAAGCAAGGTTAAGTCCACAATGTGCAACTGCGGAGCGCTTACAATTCCCGAACTTCAGCAGAAGGCTAAGCTTACACTTGTAAGCTCCACAAGTATTATTGAAGGCGGAGCACACGACGTTATTCAGAAGGAAGCAAGTCAGCCTGTAAAATAAGGCAAATAAAAATACGTGTGTCTTGACATAAATGGCTTTTTATGCTAAAATGTTATGTATAAAAAGGTTTCTGCGACTGACGGATTTGGTGGGTTACCACCGGGGAGCAGAAATTACCTAAGAGCCGACCGTCTGGGCACACTCTCCCTTTGGGGAAGGTGTGCTCAGTTTGCGTTTTTTTAAGAAAAAACACAGGAAATGAGGTAGAAAAAATGAAAAAAGTTGGAATTATAATGGGAAGCGATTCAGACCTTCCTATCGTGAAAAAAGCAACTGATATGCTGGACAGCCTTGGAATCCCCTTTGAAATACACATATATTCTGCTCACAGAACGCCTGTAGAGGCAAGAGATTTTGCGGTAAATGCAAGAGCTAACGGTTTTGGTGCAATTATTGCAGCGGCAGGTATGGCGGCGCATCTGGCAGGTGCCATTGCAGCAAACACAACCCTTCCCGTAATCGGAATTCCCTGCAAAAGCTCGAATCTTGACGGAATGGATGCACTTTTATCCACCGTTCAAATGCCCACGGGTATCCCTGTTGCAACTGTTGCGATAAACGGTGCGGGAAATGCGGCACTCTTAGCTGCACAGATTATTGCGGTAGAGGATAAAGACCTTGCAGCAAAGCTTGATGCTAAGAGAATTGAAGATGCTAAAAAGGTTTTGGAAAAAGACAAGGCACTTTCTGAGGAAATGAACAAGTAAAACTCATAAATTCATAATTACAGCAAGGAGGAAAATTATGGGCGGATTTTTCGGAGCCACCAAAAAGAGTGATGCTATAAGCGATGTCTTTTTCGGGACAGACTACCATTCGCATCTTGGCGTAAAGCGCGGCGGTATGGCGGCATATGATGCCGTGAAAGGTCTTCAGAGAGACATACACAATATAGAAAATTCACCTTTCAGAACAAAGTTTGAAGATATATTCGATGAGATGGAGGGAAATGCGGCAATCGGATGCATAAGCGATACCGATCCCCAGCCTCTTTTAATTCGTTCCGAGGCAGGCGTTTACGCCCTTTCCATGATAGGAAGGATAAACAATGCCGAGGAAATTATCGAGAAGTATTTAAATGAGCGGGGCGGCCATTTTGCCATAATGACAAACGGAAATGTAAATTCCATTGAAATAGTGGCATCCCTGATAGGACAAAAAGACAGCCTTGTTGAGGGAATACTGCATGCACAGGAAGTTATCGACGGAACGGCATCGCTTCTTTTACTTAAAAATGACGGACATATTATTGCCGCCCGTGACAAAGTCGGAAGGCTTCCGGTGCAGATAGGTAAATGTGATGACGGATACTGTGTATCCTTTGAGTCATTCGCCTATAAAAAGCTGGGCTACGTTGACGAAAGAGAGCTTGGCCCCGGAGAGATTGTGGAGCTTTCTCCAGACGGCATAAAGGTATTGTCTCCTGCAAGGGAGAAAATGAAAATCTGTACCTTCCTCTGGAGCTATTACGGATATCCCGCCACAAGTTATGAAGGAATAAACGTTGAAGCAATGCGTTATAAAAACGGCGAAATAATGGCTGAAAACGATAAAATGCTGGGTAATGCAGAAGGAATAGATTCTGTCTGCGGAATTCCCGATTCGGGAACACCCCATGCCATAGGCTATGCCAATAAAAGCGGAATCCCCTTCGCAAGACCTTTTATAAAATATACACCCACCTGGGCGAGAAGCTTTACTCCTGCAAAACAGAAGGAGAGAGACAGGATTGCGAAAATGAAGCAGATTCCTGTGCACGAACTTATAAAGGATAAGAGCCTTATGTTTGTGGATGACTCAATTGTAAGAGGCACACAGCTTCGTGAAACCGTTGAATTTCTCTATGAAAACGGTGCAAAGGCAGTTCATATGCGCTCTGCCTGTCCTCCCATTATGTACGGATGCAAATTCCTGAATTTCTCAAGAGGTACGGGAGATTATGACCTGATTGCACGAAATATTATTTTAGAGCTTGAGGGAGAAGAGGGAGAAAAGTATATTGAGGAATACAGCGACTTTTCTACAGAAAGAGGAAAGGCATTAAGAAAGAAAATATGCGAAAAGTTCAACTTTGCATCCCTTGAATTCCAGTCCCTGGAAGGACTTATAAAAGCAATAGGCCTTGAGCCTTGTAAATTATGTACTTATTGTTGGAACGGAAAGGAGTAATTAATATGAATATGAAATCTAAATCTGACAGCTATGCAGCAGCAGGTGTTGATATTACGGCAGGTTACAAAGCAGTTGAGCTTATGAAAAGCCACATCGCAAAAACAATGACAAAGGGTGTATGCTCCGACGTAGGCGGCTTCGGCGGTCTTTTCGAGCTTGATCTTGAGGGCATAACTAAGCCCGTTTTGGTAAGCGGAACAGACGGTGTCGGAACAAAATTAAAAATTGCTTTCCTTATGGACAAGCACGACACAGTTGGTATCGACTGCGTTGCAATGTGTGTAAACGACATTATCTGCTGCGGAGCAAAGCCCTTATTCTTCCTTGACTATATTGCCTGCGGCAAGAATATCCCCGAAAGAATAGCAGACATCGTTAAGGGTGTTGCAGAGGGATGCGTTCAGGCAGGCGCGGCATTAATCGGCGGTGAAACAGCGGAAATGCCCGGTTTCTATCCCGTTGACGAATACGACCTTGCAGGTTACTCAACAGGCGTTGTTGACAAGACAAAGATTATAGACAATAAGAAAATGGAAGAAGGAGACGTTGTAATCGCCCTTCCTTCAAGCGGTGTTCACTCAAACGGCTTTTCCCTGGTGAGAAAGGTATTTGACGTTGAAAACGCTGACCTTAAGACTCCCATCGAAGCTCTCGGCGGAAAGAGCCTTGGCGAAACCCTTTTGACACCTACAAAAATTTATGTTAAGCCCGTTCTTGCCCTTCTTGAAAAGGCAAAGGTAAGAGCGATTTCCCACATTACCGGAGGCGGCTTCTATGAAAACATTCCGAGAAGCATTCCCGATGGCTTCGGTGCAAAGATAGATAAGAATGCCGTAAAGGTTCTTCCCATCTTTAAGCTTTTACAGGAAAAGGGCGGTATTTCCGAGCACGATATGTTTAACACCTTTAATATGGGTGTGGGTATGAGCATCGTTGTTGCAAAAGAAGATGCTGATGTTGCCATCGAAACCCTTAAGGCAAACGGAGAGGATGCTTACATAATCGGCGAAATCGTAAAATCCGAAGAAAAAATAATAATGTAAGGTGCAAATTATGAAAAATATTGCAGTTTTGGTATCGGGCGGCGGCACAAATCTTCAGGCGTTGCTTGATGCGGAAAAATCCGGCATTATAAAAAGCGGCAAAATTTCCCTTGTGATTTCAAACAAGGCCGATGCTTATGCGTTGGAGCGTGCGAAAAATGCGGGGGTTGAAACAGCCGTGGTGCTTAAAAAGAATTATGAGTCCCGCGAGGGTTTTGAAGGGGCGATTATTGACCTTTTAACCAAAAAGAAGATTGATATAATCGTTCTTGCGGGCTTTATGGTGATATTAAGCGAAAACTTCACCAAAAAGTATCCCGAGCGTATCATAAACGTTCACCCGTCACTCATTCCTTCCTTCTGCGGCGAAGGCTTTTACGGACTTCACGTGCACGAAGCGGCGCTTTCCTACGGCGTAAAGGTGACAGGGGCGACAGTTCATTTTGTAAACGAAATTCCCGACGGCGGGAAAATTATTATGCAGAAGGCTGTTGAAATAAAGGAAGGGGACACGCCCGAAATTCTCCAGAAGAGAGTTATGGAAGAAGCTGAGTGGAAAATCCTTCCCATGGCAGTTGAAAAAGTGGCAAGCGAATTATAAGAATCGGAGGTATTAAAATGGCTTTATTTGATTTATCAAAACTTTTATCTGAAAATACATATCCCGGACGCGGTATCGTAATCGGTACATCCGCTGACGGAAAAAATGCGATGATTGCATATTTTATAATGGGACGAAGCGAAAACTCCCGAAACAGAGTTTTTGAAAGCTTTGAAGGCGGAATGAGAACAAAGGCTTTTGATGAATCAAAGCTACAAGATCCCAGCCTCATTATCTACAATCCTTATCTTGCACTTCCCGGTTGCGACATCATAACAAACGGCGATCAGACAAACACAATCTATGACTTTATGAAGGACGGAAAAACCTTTGAGGAAGCTTTAATGACAAGAGAGTTTGAGCCTGATGCACCAAACTTCACACCCCGTATTTCAGGCGCACTTTACTATAACGATAAGGCGTTCACTTATAAGATGTCAATTCTTAAGAGTGCCAACGGAAATAGCGAGGTTTGCAACAGATTTTTCTATAACTATGAAATGCGCAGGGGAATAGGTCATTTCATTCACACCTATAAGTGCGACGGAAATCCCATTCCTTCCTTCTACGGCGAGCCTGAGGAAGTTGAGCTTCCCAATACCGCAGAGGAGCTTGCCGACCTTGTATGGAAAAACTTAAATGAAGATAACAAGGTTTCTCTTTTCGTAAGAACAGTTTGCTTGGAATGCGGAAAATCAGAAGATATTATAATAAATAAGAATAAGTGAGGGTATAAAAATGAAAGAATTTGAACTTAAATACGGTTGTAATCCAAATCAGAAGCCTTCTAAAATATATATGAAAGACGGAAGCGAGCTTCCCATTGAAATATTAAACGGCAAGCCCGGCTATATTAACTTCCTTGATGCTTTTAACAGCTATCAGCTTGTTAAGGAATTAAAGGAAGCACTTGGCCTTCCCGCGGCTACAAGCTTCAAGCACGTAAGCCCCACAAGTGCGGCAGTAGGAGAGGTTTTATCCGATAAGCTTAAGAAAGCCTGCTTCGTTGACGATATCGAAGGTCTTGACGAATCCCCCCTTGCATGTGCATATGCAAGAGCAAGAGGAACCGACAGAATGTGCTCCTTCGGTGACTGGGTTGCACTTTCCGATGTTTGCGACGTTACAACGGCAAAGCTTATCCAGAGAGAAATTTCCGACGGTGTTATCGCTCCCGGCTACACCGATGAAGCTCTCGAAATCTTAAAGACCAAGAGAAAGGGCGGCTACAACATCGTAAAGATTGATCCTTCGTATGTACCCGCCGAAGTTGAAACAAAGGAAGTTTACGGTATCACCTTCCAGCAGGGAAGAAACAACTTCAAAATTGACGAAGAGCTTCTTTCCAATATAGTAACAGCAAATAAAGAAATGCCCGACGGTGCAAAGCGCGACCTTATAATTGCATTAATCACATTGAAATACACTCAGTCAAACTCCGTATGCTATGCATATCAGGGACAGGCAATCGGCGTTGGCGCAGGTCAGCAGTCAAGAATTCACTGCACACGCCTTGCCGGCACAAAGGCAGACACCTGGCATATGCGTCAGTATGACAAGGTATTGAATCTTCCCTTCAGAGACGACCTCGGAAGAGCAGACAGAGATAACGTAATTGACGGATATATAAACAGAAACGAAGAGGATGTTTGTGCTGAAGGTAACTGGCAGAAGTATTTTACTTCTCGTCCCGAGCCCTTGACAGATGCCGAAATCAGAGCATATCTTGACACAATTACAGGCGTTGCACTTGGCTCAGATGCATTCTTCCCCTTTGATGATAACATTGAAAGAGCGAAGAGAAGCGGCGTTTCCTACATTGCAGAGCCCGGCGGCTCCATCCGTGACGATGTTGTAATTTCCACCTGCGATAAGTACAATATGGTTATGGCATTTACCGGAATGAGACTTTTCCACCACTGATAAGGGAGGATTCTTAAATGAAATTAATGGTTGTTGGCGGTGGCGGAAGAGAACACGCCATAATTAAAAAGTTAAAAGAAAACAAAGATGTTGAAAAGATCTATGCACTTCCCGGAAACGGCGGAATTGCAATGGATGCAACCTGCGTTGATATCGGTGCAAAGGAAATAGAAAAAATTGTTGAATTTGCAGTTTCCGAGAAAATCGACTATGCGGTTGTTGCTCCCGATGATCCTTTGGTATTAGGTGCGGTTGACGCCCTTACTGAAGCGGGAATTCCCTGCTTCGGTCCCGATAAAAAGGCGGCAATAATTGAAGGAAGCAAGGTTTTTTCAAAGAATTTAATGAAAAAATATCACATTCCCACAGCGGAATATGAGGTATTTTCCGATATGGATGCGGCACTTACATACCTTGATACAGCGCCCATCCCCACAGTTATAAAGGCTGACGGGCTTGCCCTCGGTAAAGGCGTTATTATCGCTATGACGCGCGAGGAGGCAAAAGCTGCCGTTAAGTCCATGATGGAGGATAAGGTTTTCGGAAAGAGCGGAGATAACATCGTTATCGAAGAATTTTTGACCGGTCCCGAGGTTTCCGTTTTAGCATTTACAGACGGACACGTTGTAAAGCCCATGGTATCCTCTATGGATCATAAGAGAGCAGGGGATAACGACACCGGTCTTAATACCGGAGGTATGGGCACGGTTGCGCCCAATCCCTACTATACAAAGGATATTGCCGATGAGTGTATGGATAAGATTTTCCTTCCCACAATTGAGGCAATGAAAAGCGAAGGAAGAACCTTTAAGGGCTGTCTCTATTTCGGACTTATGCTCACGGAAAAGGGCCCCAAGGTTATCGAGTATAACTGCCGTTTCGGCGATCCCGAAACCCAGGTTGTGCTTCCTCTGATGGAGTCAGACCTTCTCACCGTAATGAAGGCGGTAACGGAAGAAAAGCTTTCCGAAACCGAAGTGAAGTTTGGGTCTGGCAGTGCCTGCTGTGTAATTATGGCGTCAAAGGGCTATCCCGAAAGCTACGAAAAGGGATTTGCTATGACAATTCCTTCCGAAATTTCAGACAACGTATACGTTGCGGGAGCAAAATTGGAGGACGGCAAGCTTTTAACAAACGGGGGCAGAGTGCTTGGTGCAACCGCAACCGATGAAAGCCTGGCAGGCGCAATCGAAAAGGCCTACGGCATTGTTAAGAAAATCAGCTTCGACAACGCTTATTACAGAAATGATATAGGACAGAGAGCGCTTAAAGCAATAAAATAAACGGAGGAAGAAAATGGTATACAGAGTATATGTTGAAAAGAAAAAGCATCTTGCGAATGAAGCTAAAGCCCTTCTTTCCGATGTTGTAACTTTTCTCGGAATAAAAAATCTTACCGATGTCCGCATTATAAACCGTTATGATGCGGAAAATATAGATAAGGAGCTTTTTGAATACGCAAAGAAAACCGTATTTTCCGAACCTCAGCTTGACGATGCATTTGATGAAATGGATTTTACGGGCTATACGGTTTTTGCCGTTGAGCCGCTTCCCGGTCAGTTTGACCAGAGAGCAGACTCTGCATCCCAGTGTATTCAGATTATTTCCTGCGGTGAAAGACCGGTTGTAAAAACAGCAAAGGTTTACGCCCTTTCGGGAAATCTTACAGAGGACGAAGTTGCGGAAATCAAAAAGTATGTTATAAATCCCGTTGAGTCAAGGGAAGCATCTTTGGAAAAGGCAGAAACCTTAAAGACAGAATTTGAAATTCCCACAGAGGTTAAGACACTTGACGGTTTTATAGACCTTGACGAGGAAGGTTTAAAGGCATTTATCGCTGAATACGGGCTTGCCATGGACATTGACGATATCAGATTCTGCCGTGATTATTTCGTTTCCGAAAAGAGAAATCCCACCATCACAGAAATCAGAATGATTGATACCTACTGGTCTGACCATTGCCGTCACACTACCTTCGGTACAATCATCGATAAGGTCGAGTTTGAAGATGAGCTTCTGAAGAAAGCATACGACGAATATATTGCAACCAGGGAAGCGCTTGGCAGAACAAAGCCCGTTTGCCTTATGGATATTGCAACACTTGCGGTTAAATATCTCCGTAAAAACGGAATGCTTGAAAAACTGGACGAATCAGAAGAAATCAATGCCTGCACAGTAAAAATTGACGTTACTGTTGACGGCGAAAAAGAGCCCTGGTTATTGCTCTTTAAAAACGAAACGCACAATCATCCTACGGAAATTGAGCCCTTCGGCGGTGCGGCAACCTGCATAGGCGGTGCTATAAGAGATCCGTTATCAGGCAGAAGCTATGTTTACGGAGCTATGCGTGTAACAGGTGCGGCAGACCCCTTGAAGCCCTTGTCAGAGACTCTTAAGGGTAAGCTTCCCCAGAGAAAGATTGTTACAACTGCGGCAGCAGGATATTCTTCCTACGGTAACCAGATTGGTCTTGCAACAGGTATTGTTGACGAGCTTTATCACGACGGTTATGCGGCAAAGAGAATGGAAATCGGTGCGGTTATCGCAGCTGCTCCCGAAGAAAATGTCCGCCGTGAAAGACCGGATGCAGGGGATGTTGTAATCCTGCTTGGCGGCTCCACCGGCCGTGACGGATGCGGCGGTGCAACAGGCTCATCCAAGTCTCATACTGTTGAATCACTTGAATCCTGCGGTGCAGAGGTTCAGAAGGGTAATGCTCCCGAAGAGAGAAAGCTTCAGAGACTTTTCAGAAACAAGGAAGCAAGCAGAATGATTAAGCGCTGCAACGACTTTGGTGCAGGCGGTGTTTCCGTTGCTATCGGTGAGCTTGCAGACGGTCTTTATATCGACCTTAACAAGGTTCCGAAAAAGTACGAAGGTTTAGATGGAACAGAGCTTGCAATAAGCGAATCTCAGGAGAGAATGGCTGTTGTTGTCGAAAAGGAAAATGTTGATGCATTCCTTGCGCTTGCCGAAAAGGAAAATCTTCAGGCTTGTCCCGTTGCAACCGTAACAGACGATATGCGTCTTACAATGGTATGGAACGGCAAGAAGATATGCGATATCAAGAGAGAGTTCTTAAACTCCAACGGTGCTGAAAAGCACATTGATGCACTTTGCGTAAAGGGAGTTTACGAGGATAAAAAAGTTAATGGCAATTTTACCGAAAATATGAAAGCCCTTGCATCCGACCTTAACGTATGCTCAAAGCGTGGTCTTTCTGAGCGCTTTGACTCAACAATCGGTGCAGGAACTGTTCTTATGCCCTTCGGCGGCAAAAATCAGCTTACACCCGCTCAGGCTATGGTACAGAAGATTTCCGTTGAGAAAAAGCATACAGACGACTGTTCACTTATGGCGTGGGGCTATAATCCCTTCATAACCGAAAAGAGCCCCTATCACGGTGCTTATCTTGCGGTTATCGAATCTGTATGTAAGTTAATCGCATCGGGTGCTTCCTTCAATGATGTATATCTTACATTCCAGGAATACTTCCCGAGACTTGGTAAGGACGCTAAGCGCTGGGGTCAGCCCTTATCCGCACTTCTTGGTGCATTTAAGGCGCAGAAGGAATTAAAGATCGGTGCAATCGGCGGTAAGGATTCTATGAGCGGAAGCTTTGAAAACTTAGATGTTCCTCCCACACTTGTTTCCTTTGCAGTTACAACCGCAAAGGTAGGGGACATAGTTTCTCCCGAATTCAAGGCATCGGGTAACAGAGTTATTCACTTAAAGGCAGAGCTTGACGAGAACAATCTTCCTAAGACCGATTCTCTTCTTTCCGTATTCGATAAGGTTACAGAGCTTGTAAGAGCAGGCAAGGCCGTTGCGGTTTATACACCCTGCTTCGGCGGTGTTGCAGAAGCCGTAATGAAAATGGGCTTCGGTAACGGCTTTGGCTTTAAGTTTGCAGACGGAATTTCTCTTTCCGATATTTTCGGATACTCCTACGGTTCCTTCGTTGTTGAAGTTAATGACGATTCTTATATGGATAACACCATTGGTTTCGTAACCTGTGACGGTGCAATTACATTGGGTAACGAAGCTGTTAAGACAAGTGAAATCTTAAAGCTTTACGAAGACAAATTAGAGCCGGTATTCAGCTGCAACATTCCCACAGAAGGTAAAAAATACGAAAATTACGAATTTTCCGCAACCGAGAGATACACTACTGCATTTAAGTGTGCAAAGCCCAAGGCATTAATTCCCGCGTTCCCCGGAACAAACTGCGAATTTGATACCGCAAAGGCACTCCGCGATGCAGGGGCAGAGCCTGAAATTATCGTAATCAACAACCTTACGGCAGACGGAATCAAGAGAAGCACGGAATACTTTGCCGAAAAGACAAAGGAAGCGCAGATTATCTTCGTTCCCGGCGGCTTCTCCGGCGGTGACGAGCCTGACGGAAGCGGTAAGTTCATTACTGCATTCTTCAGAAATGCAATTGTAAAGGAAGAGGTTACAAACCTTCTTGAAAAACGCGACGGTCTTATGGCAGGTATCTGTAACGGATTCCAGGCACTTATAAAGCTTGGCTTGGTGCCCTACGGTAAGATTATTGATACCGATGAAAACTGCCCCACACTTACATTCAACACAATCGCACGCCACCAGTCAAGAATTGTAAGAACAAGGATTGCATCCAACAAATCACCCTGGCTTTCATTCACAAATGTGGGTGAGGTATACAATGTTCCGATTTCCCATGGTGAAGGAAGATTCCTTGCAAGTGAAGAACTTGTTTCCGAGCTTGCGAAAAACGGACAGATTGCAACACAGTATGTTGACCTTTCGGGCAATGCAACAGATGATATCCACTTCAATCCCAATAACTCAGTATGCGCTATCGAGGGTATCACATCTCCCGACGGAAGAGTAATCGGTAAAATGGGACACAGCGAAAGAATCGGAAACGGTCTTTATAAAAACGTTCCCGGTAATTATGATATTAAGATGTTTGAAGCGGCTGTACGCTACTTCAAGTAAGGAGGTATTTTCGTGGAATATAAATCCGATATAGAAATAGCTCAGAGCTGCGTGATGCAGCATATTACAAAAATTGCAGAAAGAGCTCACGTTGATGAGAAATATCTTGAAACCTACGGTCGTTATAAGGCAAAAATCGATCCCGCTTTAATAAGCGAGACGGATAAGAAAGACGGTAAGCTTATTTTGGTTACCGCAATTACACCCACACCTGCGGGCGAGGGTAAAACCACCACAACCATCGGCCTTGCTGACGGACTTTCAAGAATAGGAAAGGACGTAACAGTTGCTCTTCGTGAACCCTCCTTGGGTCCCGTATTCGGCGTTAAGGGCGGTGCGGCAGGCGGCGGCTATGCCCAGGTTGTACCTATGGAGGATATAAATCTTCACTTTACGGGTGACTTCCACGCAATCGGTGCGGCAAACAATCTTCTTGCCGCAATGCTCGATAACCACATTCAGCAGGGCAACGTTCTCGGAATCGACCCCAGAAGGATCACCTGGAAGCGCTGCGTTGATATGAACGACCGTCAGCTTCGTTTCATCGTTGACGGTATGGGCGGTAAGGCAAACGGAACACCCAGAGAGGACGGCTTTGACATCACCGTTGCCAGCGAAATTATGGCTGTGCTTTGCCTGTCTTCCTCTATCACAGACCTTAAGGAAAGACTTTCGAGAATTATCGTAGGATATACCTATGACAATAAGCCCGTAACGGCAGGAGACCTTAAGGCAGCAGGTGCTATGACAGCACTTTTAAAGGATGCCATAAAGCCCAACCTTGTTCAGACGCTTGAGGGAACTCCCGCATTTGTACACGGCGGGCCCTTTGCGAACATCGCTCACGGCTGTAACAGCGTAATGGCTACAAAGCTTGCGCTTAAGATGGGTGACTACACAGTAACAGAAGCAGGTTTTGGTGCTGACCTCGGTGCAGAAAAGTTCCTTGATATAAAGTGCCGTATGGCAGGCTTGACGCCCGATGCGGTTGTTATCGTTGCAACAGTACGTGCGCTTAAGATGCACGGCGGTCTTTTAAAGACAGAACTTGCAACAGAAAACATCGAAGCACTTGAAAAGGGTATTCCAAATCTTCTCCGACATGTATCCAACATCAAAAACGTATACAAGCTTCCCTGTGTGGTTGCTGTTAACCGTTTCCCCACAGATACAGATGCGGAAATTGATTTCGTAATTAAGAAGTGCCGCGAGCTTTCCGTTAATACCGTACTTTCGACAGTATGGGCAGAAGGCGGAAAGGGCGGAGAAGAGCTGGCAAAAGAAGTTGTTCGTCTCTGCGAAGAAGAAAAGGGCGACTTCACATTCTCCTATGAGCTTTCCGGCTCCATCGAAGACAAAATCGAAGCAATCGTTAAAAAGGTATACGGAGGCGACGGTATCAGCGTGCTTCCCGCCGCTAAAAAGCAGATTGCAGAGCTTACTGAGCTTGGTTTTGCAAACCTTCCCGTTTGTATTGCAAAGACGCAGTACAGCTTCTCCGATGATCCCACAAAGCTCGGCGCTCCCGAAAACTTTACAGTTACCGTTAAAAACGTAAAGGTATCCGCAGGTGCAGGCTTTATCGTTGTATTGACAGGCGATATATTAACTATGCCCGGTCTTCCCAAGGTTCCCGCCGCTGAAAAAATCGACGTGGACGAATCGGGTAAAATAACAGGACTGTTCTAATAAAGAGGAGTGTGCGAAAGCACACTCCTTAAGCTGATGAGGAGAATTGAAATGAAATTGCTTAAAATGACAAGCCTTATTTTGACTATGATATTACTTATTTCTTCAGTATCATTTGCTGCAGATAATATTAAAGTAATGCTTGATGACGAATATATAAAATTCGATGTAGAGCCTCAGATTGTAGACGGAAGAACAATGGTTCCGCTTCGTGCTATTTTTGAAGCGATGGGCGCAGAAATTTACTGGGACGAGGAAACAAAAAGCGTTACAGCGATAAGAGAAGAAACAATCGTCATTGCAAAAATAGGTGAAAAAACACTGCATATTAACGAAGATACTGTGAAAATGGATGTAGCACCTTTAATAATTGAAGGCAGAACTTTAGTTCCGGCAAGATTTATATCTGAAGCATTCGGATGCGATGTTGCGTGGGCAGGAGAAGAAAGATGCGTGTACATAAGGACGGGCTTTGTTGAATATGATAATAATATGGATGTAGGACAGGATTAAAAGGTGGAAGCTATGAAAAAGATTTTATGTTTAATTATTGCATTAATAACAATTATCACACTTGCTATGCCTACCTTGAATGTTTTTGCTGATAATATGGCGATAAGCTATGTGACAGATAAAGCAACTGTGAAAAAAATGGCTGAGCTTATCAAGAAGCAGAATTTTACGGGAATTGTATCTGAATCTAAAGTAATTAACGATATAAATCACATTGTATACAATTCAAAATATGCCGCGTTTGAGCAGAAGAAATTTAATTATCCAAACAGTGGCAATTATGTTTATTCCATAAATGACGGAGTTTATAACGTTAGCATAAACGGGTCAAAGGGATGTATGGCATATTCTAATTACGTGGAAGCGTTGGTTTACGGTAAGCACGGCGGAAGAAAATATCATACCGAATCTGCCGGAAAGCTTACTGAAGGAGGAATCAGAAGTTTTTTCCTGAAAGAAGCACAGGCGGGTGAACATATAAGAATAGACAACACACATTCTATGACTTATATTTCGGGTGATGATACAGGATTTTATTACACCAACTATACAAATGACGGAAAAAAGACAGTTGAGCTTTGCTATGTGACATACGAAGAATTTGCCAGATATTATAATAGTGTGAGTTCATATGAGCAATCTTCGATATGGCTTTATCACACTAATACAAATGTAAACGATTTGAATGCTTCGGCACAAACTGACAACGGATGTAAGCATATTGCTTATAATGACAAGGGATATTGTAAAAAGTGCGGAAAAGAATATCGTATTAATCTGAAGTCTATGGCTCCTACAAGCTATAGTGCTGTAAAAGATAAAACACCGGTGAGAAACAGACCGTATGCAGCAAATAAAATTACAAAGTACTTGTCAAAAGGACAAAAGGTAACAGTTGTGGCATATGGCTACAATAGTTACGGTAATTTTTGGTATAAAACAAATGACGGCAGTTGGATTTACTCTGAAAATGTGATTGAAGTCAATTCTGGAAATAATCTTAAAATAAATACTTTAAGTCATACAGGATTGACCAACAACTCAGTAAGGTTGAATGCCGAATGTTCCTACATCGGCACCCGTCCTACTGAGGTCGGAGTATATCTCGGAACAACTCCGTCAAACATGTCTGTATACAGCAGGGATACAATTAATTTTTCAAGAAATCCTTTCAATATTTGGTATGATATATCCGGTTTGAATGCTGGAGCAACTTACTATTACAGATTTTATGCTATTGTTAACGGAAAAGAAATAGCAGGCGATAAAAAGCTCTTTGTTACCGGCGGAGGCAAAGCTACAAACGGAATATCAGATCCCCTTTCCGAGCTCGGTGTAACAGTTACACTTTCTCCTGCATCAAAAATAACAACTACAACAGCAAGAGTAAACGGCGGATGCTCATATACAGGAGCAAGACCTACAGAGGTTGGACTTAAGATAGGCTATGCACAAAATGCTTTGGTAAAGGTGGCTTCTGACAAAATAAACTTCTCTAAAAATCCTTTTGATATATGGTACGACCTTACTGACCTTAAGGCAAACACGAAATACTATTATGTTTTATATGCCATAGTAAACGGGGCAGAAGTGGTATCTGACACAGGAGCCTTTACAACTGCAAAGGGAACAACCTCTCAGGCAGTTGCAGCATTGCATCAAGCCAACTTAAATCTTACGGTGAACGCGGTAACTAATCTTACTGCAACAACCGCAAAGGTAAATGCAAGCTGCTCGTATACCGGTACAAGACCTACGGAAGTGGGACTTTATATAGGAACAGATTCGGGAAATCTTAAAAAGCATAGCTCCGATGTTATAAATTTCAGTAAAAATCCCTTTGATATATGGTATGAGCTGACCGGTCTTAAAGCGGGAACGACATATTATTACAAAATATATGCGATTGTAGGCGGAAATACAGTATGGAGCACACAGAAATCCTTTACAACTGCAAAGGGAACAACCTCCCAGGCAATTGCAGCATTGCCTGCGGCAAATACGCGTATAGGCATAGTTACGGGAACTAACGGAGACAATCTTGCCATAAATGACAAGGCTGCGGCATCTCCGAAATATTCCAACGAAATCGGTGTTATTCCTCCGGGAGCGCAAATGACCGTATATCCGGATAAGGCAGTAGGAAACTGGTATTATGTGACATATAACGGAATAAGCGGATATGCATATGGGAAATATATCACATTTAAGTGATGTATTTATCGGGAAATATTGACAAAAAGAGGTATTTATGCTATATTCAACAGAATATAATATACCACTCAGAGTAAGAAAGGACATTTGACATGGTAAGAATAGATTATTCCAAAACAGGTATTGAAAAAAGACAGCTTGATGCAATTAAAGGACAGATTGCAGAAGCAAAGAAATTGGTTGAGCAGGGCGGAGGCGCAGGCGACGATTTTTTAGGCTGGGTACGCCTTCCCGAAAACTATGATAAAGAAGAGTTTGCAAGAATTAAGGTGGCAGCAGAGGAAATAAAGAAAAATTCCGATGTACTTGTGGTTGTAGGCATCGGCGGCTCTTACCTTGGTGCAAGAGCAGCAATTGAAATGCTTAATTCTTCTTTCTCTAACCTTCTTCCCAAGGAAAAGAGAAATGCACCCATCATTGTATATGCAGGTAACAACATAAGCGGAAACTATATGCACGAGCTTATGGAATTTTTGGCTGATAAAGACTTTTCCGTAAACGTAATATCCAAGTCAGGAACAACGACAGAGCCTGCAATTGCTTTCAGACTTTTGACGGATGCTCTCAATAAAAAGTACGGAACAGCAAAGGGCAGAGTTTATGTTACAACCGATGCCAAGAAGGGTGCCCTTAAAAATCTTGCCGATGAAATGGGCTATCCCACTTTCGTTGTGCCCGATGATGTAGGCGGAAGATTCTCTGTTTTGACAGCAGTTGGACTTCTTCCCATTGCAGCAGCAGGAATTGATATTGATGCCATGATGAAGGGCGCATATGATGCTATGAAAGAGTATGAGTCCGAGGAAAATGCCTGCACAGAATATGCAGCGGTAAGAAATATACTCTACCGTCAGGGTAAAACAGTTGAAATCCTTGCAAATTATGAGCCCAGACTCCACTATATCGGCGAATGGTGGAAGCAGCTCTTCGGTGAATCTGAAGGCAAGGACAACGAAGGTATTTTCCCTGCAGCTGTTGACTTCTCAACCGACCTTCACTCTCTCGGTCAGTACATCCAGGAGGGAAGAAGGAATATGTTTGAAACGGTGCTTACCGTTAAGACACCTCAAAATGATGTAACTGTAATAAACGACGAGAAAAATGTTGACGGACTTAACTTCCTTACTGGAAAAACTATGGACTTTGTAAATAACAAGGCGTTCCTCGGAACATTGCTTGCACATACTGACGGAAATGTTCCAAATATCGTGCTTGAAATTGAAACACTTGACGCATACAATTTCGGTGCTCTTGTTTACTTCTTTGAAAAAGCCTGCGGCATCTCCGGCTATACTTTAGGGGTTAATCCTTTCAATCAGCCCGGCGTTGAAGCATATAAGAAAAATATGTTTGCGCTCCTCGGAAAACCCGGTTATGAGGCACAGGCTGAAGAACTTTATGAAAAATTAAAAAAATAACTTGAAAAATTGTGCATTATATAGTACAATATAGTTAAGGAAGATAATTCCTATAAAAAACACAGGAGGTAACGGCTATGTTAAAAATTATTGTAGGTGAAAAAGGAACAGGAAAAACCAAAACTCTCATTGATGCGGTTCACGCAGCATTAGATTCCCAGAAGGGCAGTATCGTATTTATCAACAAGGGAACAAGACACACCTATGACTTAAGTTCTAAGATCCGTTTAATAAATACAGAGGAATATGCAGTTGAAAATTATGATGCATTTTACGGCGTAATCTGCGGCGTTCTTTCTCAGGATTTTGATATATGTGATATTTTTGTTGACAGTATTACAAAAATCGTAGGATGCAACGATGTGCCCGCTCTTGAAGCTATGCTTGACAAGGCGGCTGCAGTTTGCGAAAAGGCTAAAGCTAACCTTACAATCACAATCAGCATCAAGGAAGAAGAGCTTAGCGAAGGACTTAAAAAATATCTTTAATCAAAAGTTATAAAAAGCGGCATTGCCGCTTTTTATATGTCAAATAAGCATATCTGAAAGGGAGATATGCATTACCCGGAGGTTTATTTATGTTATATCACAGCAGCAGAGATAAAAGTGTAGAAGTTACTGCGTCAGAGGCAATTGTCAAGGGCCTTTGCAGTGACGGAGGACTTTTTGTTCCCGAAGAAATACCGTATCTTTCGCTTGATGAAATTGTTGCACTTGGCAATATGTCCTACAGCGAAAGGGCAACGGAAATTTTCAGCCTTTTCTTAACCGATTTCAGAAAAAACGAGATAAAGGATTGTACGGGAAAAGCATACACTAAAGAAAAATTTGAAACAGATACGATTGCTCCCATATATAAGCTTAACGAACATACTTATATACTGGAACTCTGGCACGGGCCTACCTGTGCATTCAAGGATATGGCACTTCAGATTCTGCCTTATCTTCTTACAACATCAATGGAGAAGACCGGAACTGATAAAAAGGTTGCAATTTTAGTTGCTACAAGCGGTGATACCGGTAAGGCGGCGCTTGAGGGCTTCCGTGATGTAGAAGGAACAAAAATATTTGTATTCTATCCCACCGGTGGCGTATCTGAAATTCAGAAGCTTCAGATGCAGACGCAGGAGGGGGCAAATGTCGGAGTTTACGCCATCGAAGGAAACTTTGACGATGCGCAGAGCGGTGTTAAGAAAATTTTCTCCGATAATGAATTCAAGGCTGAGCTGAGAAAGCGCGGTTATGAATTATCCAGCGCCAACTCCATCAACTGGGGAAGACTTCTTCCGCAGATAGTATACTATGTATCCTCTTATGCAGAGCTTGTGAAAAACAAGGAAATAGCATGCGGAGAAGAAATAAATGTATGTGTTCCCACAGGTAACTTCGGAAACATTCTTGCGGCATATTATGCAAAGGAAATGGGTGTTCCGATTAAGACTCTTATCTGTGCATCAAACAGCAATAACGTTTTAACCGAGTTTATAAGAACAGGTGTATATAATAAGAACCGCGCCTTTGTACAGACTATTTCTCCTTCGATGGATATACTTATTTCAAGCAATCTTGAAAGACTTTTGTATCATATGTCAGATGAAAATTCGGAGCTTGTCAAGGAGCTTATGACAAAGCTTTCCGAAGAGGGAAGCTATGAAGTTCCCGATGCAATAAAGGAAAAGCTTTCCGAAAGCTTCTATGCGGCTTACTGTGATGATAAATTTACTATGCGAACGATAAGCGACATTGAGAGAAACTACTCTTATGTAATGGACACTCATACGGCGGTTGCCCAGAATGTTTACGAGCAGTATGTTGCTCAGACTCACGATGCGACAAAGACTGTAATTGCATCTACTGCAAGCCCCTTTAAGTTCAGCGGAAGTGTTGTTAATGCAATTATGGGTGAAGATGATGCACCTTCTGCGGACGATGAGTTCCTTCTTATTGAAAAACTTTCCGAAATAGGAAAAATGACACCGCCGAAGTCTCTTTCCGAACTTAAAGGCAAGGAAATAAGATTCCCCGGTGTTACCAAAAAAGAAGAAATGATTTTAAGGGTAAGTGAATTTTTAGCATAAAATTTCTCTGTTTACCGGGAAAGTTGCTTTTACGCTTTTAATATTATAAATGAAAAAGCAGCGTGCAGATTCCTGCACGCTGTTTTCAAAGAGAGGATTTTAACAAGATTCGCACTTGTTCTTAAATGTGCTGCACTCTGTCTGGTTTGCCTTTGTTGCACTGCCTGATTCAACCTTGATAGAGGTTGCGTGGCATTCGTGATTTTCATTGTAGGCGCATTTTTCGGCGTCACAAATGATTCCGTCAAGGCGATGGGTGTTCTTATTCATGAAAACAAATCCTTTCAAAATCAGTATATCATTTCTATGCGCAATAAATAAAAGTGATATACCGTAAAAAATTTTGTACAAGAAGTACACTGTTAGTTTGAACTGAATTTGAGTTTTTATTCACGGAAAAACGCTTTTTCGAAATATCCGTCTTAAAATTTCTTTGTTGAAATTTCAGTCAGAGAGCTGATAATTTGGTAGAATAAGTATGACGAAAAAATCCTGTTCGGATTTTTCATAATCATTTCAAAAAAGCTTGAACGCTTTTTCGAAATATCCGTCTTAAAATTTCTTTGTTGAAATTTTAAGACTCAAGAAAGGAGGCTTATTATGGCGATTTTTGCAATTTCAGACCTGCATTTGCCAATTGGCGTTAAAAAGCCGATGGACATATTCGGTAAGCGTTGGGAAAACTATGTTTACAGAATAAAGGAAAACTGGGAACGGGAAATTACAGATGAGGATTATGTGATTATTCCCGGAGACATTTCCTGGGCAACCTATCTTGAAGAAGCCAAAGCGGATTTTGATTTCATAAATAAGCTTCCCGGAACGAAAATTATCTCAAAGGGAAACCATGATTACTGGTGGACTACAATGTCAAAGCTCAATAAATTCAAGGAAGAAAACGGATATGACACGATTCACTTTATCCATAACAATTCTTTTATTATAGGAGATATAGGAATATGTGCCTCCCGCGGATGGATAACCCCGATGGACAAGGATTTTAAAGGGGAAGATGACAAGATTTATAAGCGCGAGCTTATAAGGATGGAGCTTTCCTTGGAGGATGCAAAAAAGAGGGGGGCGACGGAATTAATAGCGGCAATTCACTATCCGCCATATGAGGGATTTTTGGAGATTGCGGAGCGGTATTCGGTAAAGCGTGTCCTCTACGGACACCTGCACAGCGAAAATATGAATAGTTATAATGAAATATCACCATTCACAGCCTTAGTTTCGTGCGACTATTTATCGTTTTTGCCAAAAAAAATTATATTGTAAAAAGTACTTGAAAAATTTTTATTATATGGTATAATATAGCTTTAGAAAGGCTAAACTGCAGTTAGTGGGTTTGGCTTTGAGAAAGGATGAAAGAAATGAGTTATACACTTGAGAATGTGGAAAAGAACAAAGTTAAGCTTACAATTGAAGTAGCTGCTGACGTGTTCGAGGAAGGTATGAAGAAGTCATACCAGAAAAACGTTAAGTACATTAACGTTCCCGGCTTCCGCAAGGGAAAAGCTCCCAGAAAAATGATTGAGAAAATGTACGGTGCAGGAGTATTTTATGAGGATGCAGTAAATTTTGTTATTCCCGATGCATATGATAATGCAGTGGAAGAAGCAAAAATCTCTCCCGTATCCCAGCCCGAAATCGATATAGTAACAATCGGTGAAGAAGATAAGCCTTTTGTATTCACAGCAGAAGTGTACACAAAGCCCGAAGTTAAGCTTGGTACATATAAGGGTGTGGAAATTGCAAAGGTTGAGTTCAAGATTACCGATGAAGACGTTGATGCTGAAATCGGCAATATGCGTGAAAAGAACTCCAGAATGGTAACAATCGAAGACAGAGCGGCAGCTATGGGTGATACCACAACCATCGACTTTGAAGGCTTTGTTGACGGCGTTGCATTTGAAGGCGGAAAGGGAACAGATTACGAGCTTGTTTTAGGAAGCGGTTCCTTTATTCCCGGTTTTGAAGATCAGATCGTTGGTAAGTCCATCGGTGAAGAATTTGACGTTAACGTTAAGTTCCCCGAAGAGTACCACGCTGAAGAGTTAAAGGGCAAGGATGCTACATTCAAGGTGGCATTAAAGGCATTGAAGGTTAAAGAGCTTCCCGAGCTTGATGATGAGTTTGCAAAGGACAACGGCTTTGACACTCTTGCTGACCTTAAGGCAGACGTTCGTGCAAAGCTTGAAAAGAATGCAGCTGAGAACGAAAAGCGCGAAATCGAAAATGCAGCACTTGAAGCTGCAGTTACAGAGGCTGAAATTGATCTTCCTGAATGTATGGTTGATTCTCAGGCTGAAAGAATGGTTGAGGATTATGCATACAGACTTAAGAGTCAGGGCATTGATATGAAGCTTTATCTTCAGTACACAGGTATGACTGAAGAACAGATGAAAGAGCAGATGAAGCCCTCCGCTAAGGCTCAGGTGCTCGGAAGCCTTGTTCTTGAAAAGATTGCCGAGGTTGAAGGCTTAGAGGCTACAGACGAAGATGTTGAAGCTGAATTTAACAAGATTGCTGAAGTTTACAAGATGGAAAAGGATAAAATCCGTGAGCTTATGAATGCCAATATCGAAACTATGAAGGAAGACATTGTAAGAAACAAGGCTCTTGATATTCTTGCAGCAAATGCAAAACAGGTAGCAAAGAAGGCTGCAAAGAAAGCAGCAGAAGCTGAAGGTGAAAAGAAGCCCGCAGCAAAGAAGACAACAACAAAGAAGGCAGAAACTGAAGGCGAAAAGAAGCCCGCAGCAAAGAAGACAACAACAAAGAAGGCGGAAGCTGAAGGCGAAAAGAAGCCCGCAGCAAAGAAGACAACAACAAAGAAGGCAGAAGCTGAAGGCGAAAAGAAGCCTGCTGCAAAAAAGACAACAAAGAAAGCAGAAGATGCTGAATAATTAAGTATAAAGGCGGTCATCTGACCGCCTTATATATACTAAAAAAAGGAGGATTTTTCATGGTTACAGCTATGAGTGCGAGAGAGGAATATTCCGGTGGGGAGAGCATTTATTCAAGACTTCTTAAGGACAGAATCATTTTCTTAAACGGGGTTCTTGACAATGCGACAGCGTGCAGTATTATTGCACAGCTTTTATATCTTGAAAGCGAAGATCCGGATAAGGATATCTGCCTTTATATAAATTGCCCAGGGGGCTCTGTTTCAGACGGCCTTGCAATTTACGATACCATGAAATATATAAAGTGCGATGTATCCACGATCTGCATCGGTATGGCGGCATCAATGGGTGCGTTCCTGCTTTCAAGCGGAACTAAGGGAAAGAGAATTGCTCTTCCCAACAGTGAAATAATGATACATCAGCCATCACTCAGCAGTGTATATCAGGGACAGGCAACAGATGTTGAAATTATGACAAACCAGATGATGCGGATTAAGGATAAGCTTAATAAAATACTTTCGGAAAACACGGGAAAGGAACTTTCCAAGGTAGTGGAAGATACTGAACGTGATTATTATCTTACAGCAGAAGAGGCAAAAGATTACGGAATTATAGATAAAATCATATCCGAGAGATAAAAGTCCTTTTGGAGGTTTTTGGAATGAAAGATTCTGAAAAGAAAATATGTTGTTCATTTTGCGGAAAGCTTCAGGGTGAGGTAAAGAGACTTATTGCAGGCCCCGGTGTTTACATCTGCGATGAATGTATAGAAGTTTGCTATGATTTGATTTTGCCTGAAAGTGAAATTGCCGAGGCTCTTGAAAAGGCGGGTTGGTCCGGGGAATTCAGTCTTCTTAAGCCCAGGGAAATCAAAGAGAGGCTTGACGAATATGTAATAGGTCAGGACAGGGCTAAAAAGAGCCTTGCCGTTGCCGTATACAATCACTATAAGAGAATTAATGAAAAAGACGAGGATGCGGTTGAACTTCAGAAGAGTAACATTCTCTTTTTAGGGCCCACGGGTGTAGGTAAAACCTATATGGCACAGACTTTAGCAAAGATTCTTGATGTGCCCTTTGCCATTGCCGATGCAACGGCGCTGACAGAGGCGGGCTATGTTGGTGAGGATGTTGAAAATATTCTCTTAAAGCTTCTTCAGGCGGCAGATTATGACGTTGAGAGGGCGCAGAGAGGTATTATTTATATTGACGAAATTGACAAAATTTCAAGAAGAAGCGAAAATCCTTCAATTACCCGTGATGTAAGTGGTGAAGGTGTTCAGCAGGCTCTTCTTAAAATTCTGGAAGGAACGGTTGCAAACGTACCTCCTCAGGGCGGAAGAAAGCATCCCCATCAGGAATTTATACAGTTTGATACCAAAAACGTGCTCTTTATCTGCTCAGGTGCCTTTGACGGACTTGAAAAGATAATAAAGAAGAGACTGGGTAGCAATGTTGTTGGCTTCGGAAGTGATGTGGCAAGCAAAAAGGATATGGATACAGGTGAGTATTTCGCCAAGGTTGAGCCTCAGGATTTACTTAAGTTTGGTCTTATACCTGAATTTATAGGAAGACTTCCTATTGTGGTTGCTCTTGAAAATCTTGATAAGGAGGCTTTGGTTAATATCCTTACAAAGCCTAAAAATGCCATCGTCAAGCAGTATGCACACCTTTGCGATTATGACGGCGTTAAGCTTGAATTTGAAGATGATGCTCTTTATGCAATAGCTGAAAAGGCAATCAAGCGGGGAACCGGTGCAAGAGGTCTTCGTGCGATTATTGAAGGAATTATGGGAGATGTAATGTACGAAATTCCGTCAGAACCTTCAATAACGAGAATAATCGTCACAAAAGAGGCGGTTGAAGACAGCAAATGCGTGTTGGTTGAAAGAGAAGACGCAAACGATATAAAAAGTACGGGAACAGAAGGCTGACGCCTTCTGTTTTTTTGTATTTAATGTTGTGTTTTTTTGTATGTTGTGTTAAAATAAATATTGTTGCAGGGTAGGGGGTTACTCCTGTCTGGAAAATAAATAACAAAAGGAAGCGATAATTATGCGTACTGAAAGATTTTCCGTGTGGGTAAACTGCTTTTTGCCCGATGAAAGTAAAACTACAGATATGGTGCAGGATAAAGAACTGCTTTACGAGGACAGAGGCTTTCTTATGCTTCCTGACAGCTACACCGATGACGGAACGCCCACGCGCCTTGTAATAAACTGTCACGGAGCAGGAGGAACGGTAACCACCGACGACGCCCAGGGAGAGCATCAGGCGCTTACCCATTATCTGGTTGCAAACGGCTATGCTGTTATGGACGTAAACGGACTTCCTCATAAATATGCCGAAGAAAAAGGCATTGATTTAAGAAACAACATAGGAAGCCCTATTGCTATAAGGTGTTATGTGAAAGCCTACAACTACGTTATGGAGCATTACAACCTGCGTGCCCGCGTGTTTGTTCACGGTGGCTCAATGGGTGGTATATCAAGCACAAATCTTGTGCTTTCAGGGCAGATTCCCGTTATCGCGCAGACAGGCTTTTGCCCTGTGCTTGATACATACAATGAAATTTTCCTTCATCCCTGGTGTTCGGGGCTTCCGAAATTTGCCCTCGGCATAATTTACGGACTTGATAAGGACGAAAATGACGAGTATATTTACGATGAGGAAAAGGTTAAGGGCTTTAACCCGGTAAAGAACAAAAAAGCAGAATGCTATCCCGTGCCGGTTAAATTCTGGCAGTGTAAAAACGACGGAACGGTAAGCTTTGAAGTTACCAGAGCCTTTGTTGACCGCATAAAGGAAAACGGAGGATATGCCGTTTTAAGAGCCTTTGAGCAAGGCGGTCACGAGCCTCAGCTGGTGGGGGACATTATTTCCGAAACCGCAGGAAACAATATTTTTAACGGACACACAATAGAAGTGAGACCGGCGGTTGAAGAGGCATTTATATGGATAAGAAGCTTTGACTGATGTCAAAGTCGGTCAATATAATCTTGGGAGGATTTTATGAGAACCGTATTAACGGCAGGATATATGATGATTTCTATGCTTTTCGGATTGGTGCAGATAGTTGCAACAGCCGGAGTTATAGTTTTCGGTATAATTAAATTAATAAAAGCACTTAAAAACAAGGAGCTGCAAATTAAAAAAAGTTCCGTTATATCTTTTATCTGCATTGCGATTTCCATACTGTCCTTTATATTTAATATGGGATGGTTACGGGTTATTATGGCGTGCACACTGATTCCTGTAATACAGCCGATAATATTTTTTATGATTAATCTATATGCAGAGCGATACAGCAAAAAAGCTCCCGTGCTTAAAATGATTAATTGGATATTCATCGTTACATATCCGCTTTTCTGGCTTTGCTTGCCTGATTTTGCTGATATGGGTCCTTCCTATTGTTTCTTTTACCAGGTGAAAGACGAAGGGGTGGTGGCTGCGGCTTTAACTTCAGCGATAATAATCGGGATAGTTCACATAATATCACTTATCCTGCAGGTGGTTTGGCTGGTAAATATAAGAAGCAAAAAAAGCCATAATCATAAAGCTTTATGTGCGGATGGCACAATGAAAAAAGTGATTATAATAGGATGCCCCGGAAGCGGAAAAAGCACCTTCGGACGTCTTCTTAATAAAATAACAAATATTCCTTTGCACCACCTTGATATGATGTACTGGAATGAAGATAAAACCACCGTTGGAAAAGATGTTTTCGTTGAAAGACTCAAAACCGTTATGGCAACACCTTCGTGGATAATAGACGGAAATTACGGTGCCACTATGGAAATGCGAATCAGGGAATGCGATACGGTGTTTTTTCTTGACTACGAAGCGGAGATTTGCCTTTCGGGTATTGAAGAAAGAAAGGGCAAGGCACGAAGCGATATGCCTTGGGTTGAAGAGGGAACAGATGAAGAATTTATAAGCTTTGTTAAAAATTATAATAAAGAGAGCAAGCCAAAAGTTATGGAATTGCTCTCTAAGTATTCTACTAAAAATATCATCATATTGAAAACGAGAGAAGAAGCGGAGAAATATCTGGAATTCGTTTCGGAGGGGTATAAATGAAAAAAATTATAAGTCTTATATTAATTGCAGCCTTGATTTTGTCCGCTACATCATTTGCAAAAGGTGAAAACAAGGCTGTGTTTTATGATGGCGGGACATCTTGCATAGATCTATACAGCTTTGAACTTACACGCCTTGCTGAATTAATTAAAAATGCAAAAACAAAGCAGGGAACAGGCGGAAGAAGCTATGTTTATACAGCACTTACTCTGCTTCTTACAGGTCTTGATGATGAAAAAGCAAACAATTTACTGAATGACGAAAAGATAACAAGCATAAAGGAGTATATGGACTTTGAAAAAGCTCCCTTTTCCATGTACTGGTGTATGCCTGCATATATAAGGATTTATATGCTGTACAATTCGGAAAACGGTATAAACAGGCGAGACGCCTTAAAGCCGGAAACCGAAGCAAATATGAAAAGAATTATGTGGGCGTTTTTGGAAAGCTATTATGAAAACGTATTCACGGATGATAATAACCCGTTAAGAATTGTAAACAGCGAAAATCACGATGCACTCCAAAGAGCTTCACTTTATTTATCGGCATTTGCCTTAAGTAAAACCGATGACTATAAAGGAAAAAAACTGCCTGACGGAAAGACTCTGCCGGAATTTGTATCCCACTCAGAGGAGTTTTTTATAAAGTACATTGATGAAAGGGCGAAAACAGGGCTTTTTGTTGAAGGTGCGGAAAACTACAGAGCCGTAACCCTTGAATCGCTATATAACATTTACGATTTCACGGAAAATGTCGCACTTAAGAAAAAGGTTGAAATGTTTCTTGATATAGTATGGATTGAATATGCCATAGAGAGTGTAGATGGAATAAGAGGCGGTGCAAAGACAAGAGTTTATAACAGAGCGACCGATGCAGCAAGCGGTCTTTTATGGACAGCCTCCCTCGGCAGCCTATATTTCAATCTTAAAGAGAATGAAAAACGCGAAACCTTAATTACATTAATTGCATCATCCTACAGACCTCCGGAGATTGCGGGAAAAATCGCAAAAGCAGAAAATAAGGGAAACTACGAAGTTGTTAAATCAATTCCCGGAAAAGGCACAACCGAGGTAATTAAGCTTGCAAACATTGATATGCCCGTTTATACCCTTAATCCTGCGGGCGATGTTATAACCTATGAATATGTAACTCCAACCTATGCTGCAGGCACAATGTGCCATGATGAAAGCACGCCTGTAACCCTTATAAGCTCCCAGAACAGGTGGGAGGGAGCTGTATTCAGGGGCGATAAAAATGCAAGGATTTACAGATATCTCGATACTGATAAATCGCTTCACACGCATTTTTTAAGTATGCAGAAGGGGCCTGTTATGATATTTAAGAAAAATACTTCCGGAGCTTTCGATACGGGAATATACATATATCCCTACAGCTTTGCGGAAGCCGACGGTGAAATCAAAACCGAGGGCGGTTGGCTTTTCGGTGAAATTTACGATTCTTATTATGCCGTGAGAGCGGCATCCGGAAAGCTTTTGCAAAAAGAAGGAAAAATTCTTTTATCCGACAGCGAAAGTCCCTTTGTAATACATCTGGGAAACAAATTTGATGACGGAAGCTTTGAAGACTTTAAGAAAAATATAAAGAGCAATCCCCTGACCTTTGACGGAAACTCCGTTTGCTATAATGATAAAAGATGGGGAAGGTTTGAATTCAATATAAAAACAGCCGAAAGGCGTCTTAACGGAAAGGCTTTACCTTATAAGGCTGAAAATATAATGGAGAGCCCGTTTTTAAACTCGGTTAAAAACAGCAGGATTTTTGAAGTGAGCTTTGAAGGAGAGAAAATCATTTACGATTTTAACGAAAATACGGTGAAGTAAAAAAGAGTTTCATTTTTTCCATATTGCTATTGAAAAAGAAGTGCTTTTGTGCTAAGATAAAAAATGTTGACAAAAAATTACAGGAAGTGACTTAATTTGCCAAAGGGAAAATTCCAGATTGATATGAGCAAGGGCTCGATATTCAAAAACATAGTCTTTTTTGCAATTCCGCTGATGCTGACAAGCCTTCTTCAGCTTTTCTACAATGCGGCAGACCTTGTAATTGTAAGCCGATACGCAGGCTCAAACGCAATGGCTTCCGTTGGAGCAACGGCATCTGTTACCAATCTTTTGATTAACCTTTTTATCGGTTTGTCAATCGGTGCAGGTGTAATTGTATCAAGAAAGTTTGGAGCACAGGACAAAGAAGGAATTAAAAAATCCGTTCACACCGCTATGCTTTTAGGTATAACCGTCGGAATTATTGCGGGAATAATCGGTATTTTTATTTCCGAGCCTGTGTTAAGACTTATGGGAACTCCCGAAGGTGAAGTTTTGGACGGCGCTGTATTGTATATGAAAATTCTCTTTATCGGTGTTCCCGCATCCCTTTGCTACAACTTCGGAGCGTCGATTTTAAGAGCGGTGGGAGATACACGCCGCCCCTTATACATACTGGCAAGTGCCGGAATTATCAATGTAATGTTAAACCTGATACTGGTAATATGCTTCCATCTTGATGTTGCGGGTGTTGCGATTGCGACTGCGGTTTCAAACTACGTTTCCGTTGTTGCGGTATTCTGGATTTTAACCCATTCCAAAGACGATATAAAAATTGAATTAAGAAAGCTTAAATTCCATAAGCATGAGCTTAAGGAAATCCTTCGTATAGGTCTGCCCGCAGGAATTCAGTCATCCTTTTTCAGTTTGTCAAATACTGTTATACAGTCCTCTGTAAATGCTTTCGGCGAAGCGGCTATTGCGGGAAATGCCGCAGGCGGAAATATCGAAGGCTTTGTGTATGTGGCTATGAACGCCTTTTATCAGGCTACACTTACAGGCGTAAGCCAGAACTACGGAGCCCAGGAAGAAAAACGTATCAATAAAACTATATGGGTTGCGCTTTTATGTGTTGTCGTGGTAGGCGCTACACTTGGAGCACTTTCGGTGGTATTTTCAAAGCAGCTTTTAGGCATTTACATAACAGACTCAGCTTTGGCCTTAAACTTCGGTGTAAAGCGAATGTATTTAACCTGTCTGCCTTATTTCCTTTGCGGTATTATGGAGGTTCTGACAGGTGCCTTAAGAGGTCTCGGATGCTCAACGACAACTGCTGTTACTTCCTTTATCGGAACCTGCGGATTCCGTATATTCTGGGCGAAATTTGCGGTTGAATATATAGCTGCAAGGGTGCATTTTATAGACAGCTCTATTGATATACTCTACCTTTGCTGGCCTATATCCTGGCTTTTGGTAAGCATTATGCATTTGATCACACTTATGATTATAAAACCGAGAGCAATACGCCGTATGAACGGTGAATTTATATAATAAAAAGGAGCCGTCGGCTCCTTTTTATTTCGCTTTTCTGTACATATTCGGGGTTTTTCCGAAGTGCTTCTTAAATACCTTTGAAAAGTAGTTATAGTCGTTATATCCCACAAGCCGAGCGATTTCGCTTACTGAGAAATCTGTCGAGCGCAAAAGTCTCTTTGCGGCAGAAAGTCTTCGCTCCGTAATGTATGAAGAAAGCCCTTTTTTAGTCTCTTCGGAAAACTTCTGATAAAGGGTGGTTCTGCTCATATTAAGATGGCGGCAAAGCGCTTCAGGGGTTGCTTCACAAAGATTTTCATCAATGAATTTGTTGATTTTTTCTGTCAGCATTTCGCCCTTGGGGCTTATCATTTCTTTAAGAATTATATAGCTTATACAGCTTTCCATAATCTTCGCGGCGGCAACTATTGTGTCACTTTCTTTGTAACGGACTGATTTTATATATTTTTTGATCTTGTCTTCGTCCATATCATATTCATTGCAAAGTTTGCTGACTGTTTTTATAAGGTCTGTTTTATCGGCAGAATCTGTAATCTGTCCGAACATCATATAGCCTATGATAATTCCGCTTTCCTTTATGGGGGCAACCGCTTCTGTAAGCCCTGCGTGGCATTTATAAATGATAAGCCCGTCTTTTTTACGACATTCTGTAAAGGAACATCTGTCGCTTTCATCGCACTTTTCGTTGGCTTTCGGAAAGCTTCTTACATACTCGCAGAATTTGCAGTAAACATTGGGATAGGCATAAAGACGGTTACAGTCGGAATCAAATATATTAAGCCTTAATCCGGTAAGGGAATAGAAGGATTGCATTATTTCCTTAAGACGGTTTAAATCGTAATTGAAAGCCATATGACACCTCGGACAAATTTACTTATATTCGGACATATTTTACTATCATTATAACACAATCGGTGATAAAATCAAGATATAAATAATTGAAAGGATGATTTTTTATGAAAAAGAAAGAAATGTGTTTTGCCCTTTATTTCGGTAACAGAGGATTTTTCCCCGAAACACTCATTGCATCTGCAAGAAGCGAAATGATTGAGGCTGTTACAAAGGCAGGCTATAAGTATATAATCGCTCCCGAAGATATGACACGCTACGGAGCAGTTGAAACAAAGGATGAAGGTATAAAGTATGCTGCCTGGCTTAAGAGCCACGAAGGGGAATATGACGGCGTTATTATGTCGCTTCCCAACTTCAGTGATGAAAACGGTGCAATTGCGGCGTTAAAGGATGCGGGAAAGCCTATTCTTATTCAGGCATATCCCGATGAAATAGGAAAGATGGACTTTGAACACAGAAGAGACTCCTACTGCGGAAAGTTCTCCATCTGCGATGTATTCCATCAGTACAGAGTGCCCTTCACGGTGCTTGAGCCTCACGTTGTTCACCCCCTGTCAGAGGACTTTGCAAAGAACCTTTATGACTTTGCGGCAATCTGCCGTGTAGCTAACGGAATGAAGGAATTTACAATCGGTATCATCGGTGCAAGAACCACCAAGTTCAAAACCGTAAGATACGATGAAATCACACTTCAGAAATATGGCATAACCTGCGATACATATGACCTTTCCGAGCTTTTCTACAGAGTTGAAAAGATGGAAAGAGACGAAAGAGTTATCGCAAAGGAAAAGGTGCTTTGCGACTATACCGATTTTTCACGTGTACCTGCCGACAAGCTTACAACCCTTGCGAAGGTTTCCCTTGCAATTGACGATATGATGGCAGACTATCATTTGGATGCAATCACACTCCGCTGCTGGGAAGAAATGCAGACAGTGCTTGGCGTTGCTCCCTGCGTACTCTTAAGCGAGCTTAACGACAGAGGAATTGTTGCATCCTGCGAAATTGACCTTTGCTCTGCAATCAATATGTATTCAATGCAGCTTGCATCTGAGGAAAGCACAGCCTGCGTTGACTGGAACAACAACTATGGCGACGATAAGAACAAGGTTATTTTATTCCATTGCGGTCCCATCGCTCAGAGTCTTATGGAAGGTAAGGGCGTAGTAACAGACCACAAGATGTTTGCTAAAACCAATCCCGGTTGCGGTTGGGGAAGCAACGAAGGCAGAATTGCGGCATTCGAAATGACCTACTCCAACTGTAAGACAGAAGACGGAAAGCTTACCTTCTATGCCGATGAAGGAAGATTTACAGGCGAACCCATTGAAGCAGAATTTTTCGGCTGTGGCGGCGTAGCAGAAATCCGCGACCTTCAGAGAAAGCTTATAAAGCTTGCAAAGGAAGGCTACCGTCATCATACGGCAGTAGGTAAGGGCAGGATGGCGTCCGTACTTAAAGAAGCCTTTACAACATATTTAGGCTACGATGTAATTGAGCTTTAATCACGGAGGTGGCAAAGTTGTACGTTGGCGGACTTGATTTGGGAACAACGGGCTGTAAAATTGTAATTTACGATGATAAAGGGAATTACATAGATAAGTTTTACAGAGAATATAACGTATCGAGACACGGCGGAATGCACGAGCTTGATATGGGAAATATATGGGAATCCGTGGTTGAAATATTAAAAGAGGCATCGAAGTATGCGCCTATTGCATCCATCGGTGTCACAAGCTTCGGCGAAACCTTTGCCGTGCTTGACGAAAATGATGAAATTATAGCGCCCTCCATGCTTTACACAGATCCCAGAGGAAGCGAAGAGTGTGAGGAACTTATAAAGGCGCTCGGCAAGGATAAAATTTCCGTTAAGGTTGGCTGTATGCCTCATCCTATGTATTCGCTTCCAAAGCTTATGTGGCTTAAAAAGCATATGGGCGATGTATATAAAAAGGCAAAGAGGGTTCTTCTTGCGGAAGATTTCATCGTTTATAAGCTTACCGGTGTTGCGCAGATTGACTATTCTCTTGCGGCAAGAACAATGGCTCTTGACATAAGAGAAAAATGCTGGTGGAACGAGATATTTGAGGCGGCGGGAGTGGATTCGTCCCTTCTTTCAAAGCCTGTTCCTTCGGGAACTGTTGCAGGCGGAATAAAGAAGGATGTTGCTCTTTTAACAGGCCTTTCTGAGGAAACGAAGGTAGTAAGCTGCTGTCAGGACCAGATTGCATCGGCAATCGGCGCAGGGGCTTTTACATCCGATGTGGCGGTTGACGGAATAGGAACGGTTGAATGTGTCACCATCATTATGGATGAAGCACCCACTGATGCTGAATTTTACGCAGCGGGCTACTCTGTAGTTCCTCATATCGGCGATAAATATGCCTGCTATGTGTTATCCTATGCAGGCGGTGCGACCTTAAAATGGTTCCGTGACACCTTTGCGGAAAAGGAAAAGGAAGAAGCGGAAAAGGCGGGAGAAAACGTATATAAGAACCTTGACGATACAATGCCTGCTGAGCCTACGGAAATTCTCGTTATGCCTTATTTTGCAGGTGCGGCAACGCCTTATATGGATACGGAGGCAAAGGCATCTTTCATCGGTCTTACCTTTGAGCATACAAAGCTTGATATTTACAGGGCTTTAATGGAAGGAACATCTTACGAAATTGCCCTTAATATGGAGGTTATAGGAAAGTTTTTAATAACGCCTAAGCACCTTCGTGCAACAGGCGGTGGCGGCGCGTCAGATCCCTGGCTTCAGATTAAATCCGATATTCTGGGTGTGGACATAACGGCTCTTTCGGCATCTGAGGTCGGAGGTGCGGGAAGTGCGGCACTTTCAGGATTCGCAACCGGAGTATTTTCAGACCTTAAAGAAGCGGTAAGTATAATGGTTCCCGAAAGAAAGAGCTTTACACCCGGAAGCAAATTTAAATCTACATACGAAAAGTGCTTCAGCAAATACAAAAACTTATATAAGGCTGTAAAAGGGCTGGGAGAATAATATGAACAAGTATTTAGGACACGCGTCTCAGATAAGGGGCGCGGAAGAACATATATTAAAAGGCGGTAAAGGGGACGGAATGCGCCTCCTTAATGTAAGAAACGGAAAAGGTCTTGATATAACGGTTTCGCTTGACCGTGCGGCAGATATTTCACGCCTGTCATATAAGGGCATCAATATGGGGTATTTTGCACCCTGCGGATATGTGGCGCCTTCCTACTATAACGGGGATTTCTTAAAGTCATTTACGGCGGGCTTTTTCACCACCTGCGGTCTTACAACCGTCGGCACGCCTACGCACGATAACGGTGAGGATTTGCCCCTTCACGGAACAATTTCGAACATTCCCGCAGAAAAGGTAAACTGTAAGGAAACTGATGACGGACTTGAAATATACGCCGAAATAGCAGAGGCATCCCTTTTCGGCAGAAAGATGACCTTAAAGCGTACATATTTTATTTCCTATGAGAAAAACGAAATTACATTATCCGATGAAATCGTAAACGACGGGGGAGCAGAAGAACCCGTAATGGTTTTATACCATTGCAATATGGGTTATCCCTTGCTTTCCGAAAATTCCGAGGTTGTAATTCCAAACAGCAAAATTCTTCCGAGAAACGAAGATGCGGCAAAGGGAATTTCCGATTCGCTTAAAATGGAAAAGCCTCAGAAGGGTTATGTTGAGCAGTGCTTCTACTATGATGTAAATGAAAAGGACGGCTTTGCAAATGCGGGAATTTATTCGCCTGATGAAAATGTAGGCGTTGTACTTTCCTTTGACAAAAAAGGTCTTGATTATTTTACAGAATGGAAGATGATGGGTGAAACCGAGTACGTACTGGGACTTGAACCCGGAAACTGCACACCTGACGGAAGAAGTGTTTTAAGAGAAAGAGGCGAGCTTAAATTTTTAGCGCCGGGCGAAAGCTATAAAACACTTCTCAAATTTAAGTTCTTTAATGAAAGAGACGATTTTTTAAATAATTTCTGATTATGAAACCCACATAACTTTTGCTATGTGGGTTTTATTAAAATGGGAGGCAATTATGGAAATACTTAAAATTAATATGGGAAGCGAAGCTTTAAGCTTTGAAACCTTGGATAACGGACAGCTGGTTGTATTACCCGTTTTTGAAGGATGCAGTATTCCCGATGAAAAAAAACACTATTTCCGCACAACGGAAATTCAGATTACGGGGGATAATCCCGATAACCACAGAGGCGCAAAGTGCTTTCTTATGGGATGCGGAGAGATTCTTAAATATAAAGATTTAAAAGAGGAAAAAGAAGAGGACAAAACAGAATATATTTTCACTCTCGAAAACGAAAAGATAGAAGTAAAGCTTCACTATGTAATTTTTGACGGAATTAATGTTTTAAGGGCATACAGCGAAATTAAAAATATTTCGGATGATGCAATAGGTCTTGAATACGCATCAAGCTTTGCCCTTACGGGACTTGATCTGGGCGGCGAAAAAGATGCCTGCGAGAAAATAAAAATCGGCGTATTCAATAACAGCTGGTGCTGTGAAATGGATTATAAAGAGTATTCCTTAAGAGACTTGGGATTCATAAAGGGCGGCGTTAACAGACTTTCTTATGCAGGAACCGGTTCCTGGGCGACAAAGGAATATCTTCCTCAGGGATTTTTAGCCAATACCGAAAAAAATCGTGCTTTCTTATGGCAGATAGAATCTAACACTTCCTGGCATCACGAAGTAAGCGAGCATCAGGGATATTACTATTTAAGGGCATCGGGTCCTTCGGAGCACGACAACGGCTGGTGGAAGGAACTTAAGAAGGGCGAAAGCTTTACCACGGTTAAGGCGGCAGTTGCCTTTGGCAAAAACTTTGATGAAACACTTTCCGAAATGACAAAATACAGAAGAAAAATAATAAACCGCCCCGAAAGCGATTTATATCAGCCCGTAATTTTCAATGACTACTTAAACTGCCTCTGGGCAAATCCCACAACAGAAAGAGAAATGCCTGTAATTGATGCGGCAGCAAAGCTTGGCGCAGAAATTTACTGTATGGATGCAGGCTGGTATGCCGACGGCGTATGGTGGGATACGGTAGGTGAGTGGCAGGTTGTTGAAAGAAGATTCCCCGGCGGAATAAAAAAGCTTTTCTCCTATATAAGGGAAAAAGGTATGATTCCCGGCATCTGGCTTGAGCCTGAGACCATCGGTATAAAAAGCCCGGCACTTTCACGCTTTACCGATGAGGATTTCTTTATGCGTCACGGAAAAAGAATTGTGGAACACGGACGGCATCAGCTTGATTTCAGAAGCGAGAGGGTGCGCGCTCATCTTACCGAGCGTGTTGACTGGCTGGTTAGTGAGCTTGGAATAGGCTATTTCAAGTTTGACTATAACATTGATGCAGGCATCGGTACGGAAAACGATGCATCAAGCTTTGGTGACGGGCTTATGGCGCACGGAAAGGCGTATCTTTCCTGGGTTGATTCCCTGAGGGAAAAATATCCCCATCTTATAATTGAAAACTGCGCGTCCGGCGGAATGAGAATGGAGTATGAATCCCTTTCCCATACGGCACTTCAGTCCCTTACAGATGCTGATGATTATAAAAGAATCGGCATAATTGCGGCAAACAGCGCTCTCGGCGTAATCCCCGAACAGGCGGCGGTGTGGGTAGCGCCGAAAAAGAGCTATACGAAAAACGAAATTGAAGCATCCCTGGTAAATGCAATGTTCAAGCGTGTTCATTTAAGCGGAGAAACCTATTTATTTGATGAGGAAGAAACAAAGCTTGTTACGGATGCCATAGACTATTATAAGTCAATACGAAACGAGATTCCGGATCTTTTGCCGTTTTTCCCTGATGGCGTGCCGGGCTATGACAAAAATATCCTTTGTGCAGGATACAAGGGAAAGGAAAAGATGTATATAACTCTTGTAAATATTTCGGATAAGGACGAAGAAGTTATTTTGCCGCTTTCGGATATAAAAGAGGTGAAAATTCCATTCGGAATAGGGGAAATCATAAAAACAGAGAAAAATGCGGTTACTGTTAAAATAAAAGCGGGTTCCGGTTTTATTTTAGAATGTGAAAAATGACAAAAAATTAAAGAAAAAGTAAAAAACAGGGCAAAATAGTTAAGGAAATATATATTTTTGTGTGGTATAATAAAAATAAGCAGTAAAACTGCGAAAAGAAAGGATGGAAAAATATGAAAAAATTACTGGCACTTGCTATGGCTATGATAATGGTTTTTGCACTTTTTATCGTTGCCGAAGCAGCAGACGGTGCTTACACTTACTCAAGCGCATGGAAGCTTGAAGTGGAAAGCACAAACGACTCAGGCTCAACTTTATCGAGGGCCTTTGACGGAAAGAGCGAAACCTACTATCACTCATGGTTCACCAAAAAAGACGGTGAAACCTTAAAGGATGATTGTCCTCACACAATCACGGTAACCTTTGATAAGGCACTTGAAATTTCTTCGTTTTCTTATCTTCCGAGGCAGATAAACGGAAATGACAAGTCCGAATCCGGTATCTGGAAAAAAGCTGAGGTATACGGTTCAACCGACGGCAATACATTCAAAAAGCTCGCTGATGTAACCTATGATGTTGCAAAGACAAGAGATCTTATAACGACCAATATCACGAAAAACAACTATAAGGCAATCCGCTTTGTTGTAACAGAAAGTGTTAACGGCTATTGTACTATTGCCGAAATTGAATTTTTCGGCGGAGGAGCAGGAGCGACAAATACAACAACTACTACTCCTGCAACCACAACAACTACTACTACAACACCTGCAACAGGCACTGCTTCTGCCATCACAAATAACGGATGGAAGATTGAAGCATCCAGCGCAATGGGAACGGGAAATGCTGTTGAAAAGGCTTTTGACGGAAACGAAAAGACCTACTGGCATTCAAAGTATACCGTTGAGGACGGAAAAATTGTGGCAAAGGAAGAGTGCCCTCACACAATCACAGTAACCTTTGATAAGGCAACTGAAGTTGCTGCGGTTACATATCTTCCGAGACAGCTTACAGAAACCGATAAGTCAGGCTCCGGTATCTGGAAGAGAGCGGAGATTTACGGATCAAAAGACGGCTCCAAATTCACAAAGCTTTGTGACGTTACCTATGATGTTGTTGCAACAAGAGCACTTACAACAACAGAAATAAAGAAAGATACCTATAAGGCCATAAGAATCGTTGTAACCGAAGCGCAGAGCGGTTACGGAACAGCGGCTGAAATCGGATTCTTAGGTGCATTTACAGGTGCTACCGAAGAAAAGAAAGAAGAAACTAAGACAGAAACAAAGGAAGAGGTGAAGACCGATGCTCCTTTATACGAGCCTGTAAAGGTTACACACGTTAACGTAACAGGCGCTGTTTCAAAGGATGCTTATGAATATAATCCTTCCTGGGATATTACAGTTTCTTCTTCAACTAAGGGCTCTGCTGAGAGAATGTTTGACGGAGAAAAGCTTTCCTACTGGCATTCCTGGTTTACATCCAAGGACGGTACTACATTAAAGGCGGAAGCACCCCACGAAGTAACTATAGTTTTTCCTGAGGATAAGGCAGTTTCCGGTATAAGATACACCCCCAGACAATTAAACGGAAACGATAAGTCAACCTCCGGTATTGCAATTCTTGCCGAAGTGCACGTTACCACCGACGGTGAAAAGTTTACCAAAATCGCTCAGGGGAACTTTACTTATGCATCAGGCTATGCAGAAAGAGAAACTCAGGAAATCAAGTTTGATACCGTAAAGGTTAAGGGTATTAAGTTTATTATCACACAGTCTGTGTCCGGTTACGGAACCTGCGCTGAGCTTGAAATATTAAAGGGCGAAGGTGCAGAGGCTGATATTGAAGAGCTTACAAAGGAAGCAAAGAAGAACAATAAGTTCATCACCATGCAGATTGACTCTCTTGATGCAAAAATCGGTGATAAAGCTGTAAAATTAGTTAAAGCTCCCCAGATTGTTGACGGAAGAACCTTGGTTCCCGTAAGATTCGTATCCGAATCCCTTGGCGCAGTTGTTGGCTGGAACGGCGAAACAAGAGAAGTTTCCATAATGGACGGCACAAACAATATCGTTCTTGAGATAGATTCTCCTTATGTAATGGTAAACGGTAAGGTTGAAACACTTGACGTTCCTGCAATGATTATTGATAACTCCACAATGGTTCCCATCCGTTTCGTATCGGAAACTATCGGTGCCAATGTAGAGTGGGACGGCGAAACAAGAACCGTTACCATTGATAAACCCAAGACAATCGCCTGCTGGGGCGACAGCTTAACCTACGGAGACGGAGCAACGTCTTCTCCTTATCCCACAGTTTTGGCAAAGCTTTCGGGCCTTAAGACCTATAACCTCGGTATCGGCGGTGAAAGCGCACTTACAATTGCGGCTCGACAGGGTGCATACGATATTGCTATGAGCGAGGATTTCATAATTCCCGAATCCGGAAGTGTTGACCTTCCCCTTGTAACCTTCAAGGAAGGCACATATCTTACAACTCCCGACGGCGGTCAGGTTTGCCCCAGAGCAACAAGCGCAAAGTGGAACCCCTGCTACATCAACGGTGTTGAGGGAACACTCTCTATTCAGGTTGATACAACTGTTGTTCCGAGAGTATTAAAGAAAGCAACCTTTACAAGAAAAGTATCCGGCGAAGCGGTAGAGGTTAAAAAGGGCGACCTTTTGATTCCCTCTGCAAGCTATGTAAAGGCTGATATCAATGTTATCTACATCGGTGCAAACGGCATCTGGGACGAGGATAACACAAACGGCAAAAACACCAAGGAACAGGCAGATAAGCTCATCGCCATGATAAATAAAATGATTGAGAATACTCCCGATCCCGAAAAATTTATCGTTGTTGGCTTTACCTGGAGCGGTAAGGATTCCTGGAGTGTGGTTGATGCCGAAATGGAAAAGGCATTCGGAAGAAAGTTCGTATCCACAAAGAGCTATATGTCAAGTGAACAGGCTCTTAAGGATATGGGCGTTACTCCCACTGAAGCTGACCTTGCCGACATCAAGCTTGGCAGAGTTCCCGAATCCTTCAGAAAGAGCGCATCCGACGGTACACACCTTAACGACAAGGGCTATACAATCTTAGGCACAAAAATCTACGAGAGAATGATAGAGCTCGGCTATATTGTAAAATAAGAAAAAATCTCAGACATTAAATTAATGTCTGAGATTTTTTTTAATCTGTGATTCTGGGAACGTCTAACCATACTCCGCCTTTTTTTGCGGCTTCGTGGGCAATTAAACCGGGAATAGTCATATCCATTCCTTTTACAATGTCTATTGGAGGAGTCTTGTCCTCTTCAATTGCTTTAAGAAAATCTCTTACCAGGAAATATTCGCTTGTGCCGTGGGAGCCGAGGGGAATATCTGTGATACCGGGGGCGGAAGTGTCTATGTCGATTTCGATGCCTTCTTCAGGATCTTCGCCTGCAAAATAGCGCCTTCCTTTACCTTTGTAGCCCATTCTGCTGCTTTCCATAAAGCCTTCGGTTCCTATTATATTATAGGTACAAAGGGCGGGATGGCGAAGGGCGACGGAGCTTCTTGCCATTTTAATTGTTGCCCCTTTTGCGGTTTCAAAAAGTGCCACCTGTATGTCAATATTTCCGTCGGTTGCTACAGGAAAGCTTCGTGATTCTGTGCCTGATGCCGTACATCTTACTATATGGTCGTCCATCCACATAAGAATGGGACCTAAGCTGTGGGAGCAATAGTGAAGAGGTGCACGGTTTGAACGCCATTTACCGTCAACAAGGCTTCGGATTTCGTGGACATAGTCTGCCTCTGCATAAAAGGGAGTTCCGATTTTGCCTGCCTTTATATTCTTATCCCATTCCAGGGCAAACTGCATATAGCAGCAGTTTTCTGCCAGCATAAATTTGGTTTTTGCCTTTCTTACCGCATCAACCATTTTAATACAGCTTTCAACTGAATCCGATGCGGTAACCTCGCAAAGCACGTGCTTTCCTGCCTCCAGTGCCTTTATGGACTGCTCTGAGTGGAAGGGAATGGGCGTACCTATCACAACAATGTCGGCATCGGTCTGAAGTATGCCGTCATACTCTGTGAAAAGTGCGCTGTCGGGCAAGGAAAATTCCTTGCCGTTTTGTTCAAGGGATTTCTCATCCATATCGCAGAGAGCGATAACCTCGGTATCCGGGTGGTTTGAAAAAATGTGGCCGTAGGCGGTTCCTCTTCCGACGCCGACCATTGCAACCTTATGCTTTTTCATAAAATCATCTCCTTTCTTGTATAATACCATTTTTTTGTTGACTTGTTAATGGATTTATGTTAGACTTCACATGTAAAATGTTGAGTTAAGGAGCGTGAACGGATGCACAGGTTGAAAGCCGTAAAGGACTTTAGTCTGTCTTTAAGAAACTGCGGAAAAGACAGATATATACCAAAAGGTCATATCTTCGGCCCTACAATCAGCGGAGATTATATAATGCAATACTGCTATGCAGGATGCGGAGTTTTCTCGGTTGAAGGAGTCACATATCCTGTGAAGAAGGGTGAATGTATGATAACCTTTCCCGGACAGCAGAGAATTGAAACGGCAGATGGGCTTACTCCCTGGCGTCATATATGGTTAAGCTTTGAGGGAGCAAGTGCAAAGCACTTTTTTTCTATGCTTGGGGCAAAAAAAGGCAGTCCTGTAATTTCCTTTTTCGGACAGTCAAAAATTCCTTATCTTATGGAAAAAATAATTGAGCTTTCCGAAAAGACAGAGCCCGGAGGAGAATTTATTCTGGCATCAAAGCTCTATGAGTTTTTTGACGAATGTCTTAAAGCGAAAAAAGACAAAACATCCGGCCTTAAGGTGAAGGATGTCTATGTCTCCCATGCAGTTAATTATCTTGAACTTCATTTTACGGAACAGGATATCAGGGTGGAAAAGCTTGCGGAAAGTATAGGAATTGACAGAAGTTATTTTTACGGGATATTTAAGGAAATAACCGGGCTTTCGCCAAAGGAATACCTTACGGATTTAAGAATGAAAAAAGCAGCTGAGCTATTAAAGATACCGGGAGCGACGGTTACGAATGTGGCATATTCCGTTGGGTATGAGCCATCGGTATTTTCTAAAGCATTCAAGTCCTATTTCGGAATTAATCCCTCAGGCTGTATTGATAATTATAATTAAAGGAGAGGAAAATATATGGATAAAAAAATATGGAAATATATGCTTGATAATCTGTTTTCTGATAAAACCAATCTTTTTTACGATTATATCGTGCCTGAAAAGCGGGGAGAGTTTGAAAGCTATCTTCCTTCGCCTGAACTTATAAAAAAGTGTATTCCAAGCCCTACCGGCTGGGGAACGGGTATGGAGGACTCTGTAATTAACGGAAGCGTTATGCTTGAATCGGCACTTCTGGCATATGAGGTGACAAAAGAGGAAGAATACCTTAAAAAAGCGAGGGACTTTTTTAAGGGGCTTAAGCTTTGTGCAACGGTATCTGAAAGTGAGGGCTTTCTTGCAAGAAGCGTTTCTCCCGTTGACGGAATAAGCCATTATATAGACTCATCCCGTGACCAGTATACCCATTGGGTTTGCGCCTGTGCAAGATATCACGACAGCGATATAGTCGATTCCGAAGAGAAAAAGGCTATAGAAGATATCCTTCTTTCATTCGCCATCCGCGCAAGAGCCAATGTGAATGCAGAAAATAAATGGAATATGCTTCGTGAAGACGGGGGACAGGGCTTTGTAACAGCGCTCTGGAATGCCGCACCCCACGAAATGATGCGCCTTCCCATGATTTATCTGGCGGCGTGGAAAATTTCGGGTGACGAAAGCTTCAAGGAAGACTACTTAAAATACAGAGATTTGGGAATGGATGAATCGGAAAAGATTGTATACCGGGATAATATGCGTCCCTTTGCCTTTGGTCAGATGCAGCTTTCATTAAGATTCTGCTATGATTATGATGAGGATTCGGCTTTTCGTGAAAGATGCTATAAGCTAATGAAGCAAAACGCCGATTACGGACTTAATAAAGTATTGGATTGCGCAAAGACAAATCTTACGGAAGAAAACAGAGAGACGATACATACAAAGGCAACGGCGTGGAATGAAACGCCCGCCTGGTTCAACGGCTATTTGTCAGACTATGCCTACTATGTGCCGATGCACTTTAAGTCACTTTTTGCTATGGGCTTAAAGGGCGCGTGGCATATCAGGGATATCGGAGATGCCGCATCAATTTATATGAATCTTCCGGGAGCAGAGTATAAAGAGGAGCTGCTTAATGCTATTTTAAGTACGATTGAATATGTGGATACGGAAAAATATACTTCCGACGCCCTTTGCTATCTTTTAACGCCTTACTACAAGCTTCTTTTGATAAAGTGAACTATATTACCAAATTATGTAATATAAGGCGTTGACTTAGAATTTGTATAGTGATAAAATGAAACTTAAGGAGGGATTCTTTATGAAACTTGCAACAACACTTGGCGATTTCAGAGGATACTGCGATACTTATGAAGATAGAGTAGGGCATGTATGCGAGGCGGGCTTTCGCTATCTTGACCTTGACTTGTATACGGCAGAAAAAAATGATGCACTTTTAGTCAGCGACAACTGGAAGGAAAATGCAAAAAGCTTAAAATCCTATGCAGAAAGCCTTGGGGCCACCTTTATTCAGGCACATTCTCCGGGAGGAAACCCGCTTGAGAAAGGAGAAAAGTTTGATTATCTGCTTAAAACTACAATCCGCTCCATTGAAGTCTGCGGTGAAATTGGGATAAAGAATACGGTTGTTCACGCAGGGATGCTTAAGGAAATTTCCAAGGAAGAGTATTTTGAAAGGAACAGAGAATTTTTCAGAAAGCTTATTCCGACAATGGAAAAATGCGGCGTAAACGTGCTTTGTGAAAACAGTACAAAGGCAAATATGGGCGGGATGTATTTCACAAACAGCGGAAGCGATATGCTTGAATTTGTGAAATACGTTGATCATCCGCTTTTTCATGCCTGCTGGGACACAGGCCACGCCAACTGCGAAGGCAATCAGTATGACGAGATTATGACGTTGGGAGAAGAGCTTTATGCCCTTCATGTACACGATAACGGCGGACATAGAGATGAGCATCTGATTCCGTATTGCGGAACAATTAATATGGATGACGTTATGCACGCCCTTATTGATTCGGGTTATAGCGGATATTTTACGTTTGAAGCATCCAGCTGTCTTCGTCACAGCAGATACTGGCTCGGAAACAGACGCGTCTTTGAAAAAGATACAAGGCTTTCAGAGCCTCAGCTCTTTATGCAAAAGCAGCTTGAAAAGCTGATGTTTGATACAGGTAAATACATTCTTGAAAAATATGATTTATATGAGGAGTAAGGATATGGAAAAGAAAATAAACATAGTAATTGAAGAATCTATGCCCACTGCCTTTTTGAACAGTGACAGAATTTATCAGGATGGAACAACGCCTATGTACCGTGATAAGGACGGCAGCCTCTGGGCAATGAGCGGTCACTCCCATATGGGTGAAATTGCAATGTTTAAGGGAACTAGTCTTGACGATATCAAAAAGGTGTACCCCATAAATCTCAACTTCTGCGTAGGACACGCGGATTTTGCCTTTGACGGAGTGTGTTATCCCGAAGGTGTAAAGGCAAGAGGAAGTATGTGGCCCTTCGGTCTTTATATCTGCCCTGTAACACACCGCTTTTTCTGTTTTTTCCATAATGAAACAGGCTGGAACGGCAAAGGCACGGGCTATGATGCGGAAGGATATTGCGATACCCCCAAGTGCGACTGGGATTTTCGTCATATCGGTCTTATGCACTCCGACGACGAGGGTAAAAACTGGACCTTTGACCGTTGGGTATTGACCTCAGAAGAGGTTTGCTTTACAGATACCTTTAATCCCGGTGCAGGAAACGTACTTGGTCAGACGGGGGATGTTTTCTCCTGCGGAAGCGGTGACTTTTCAACCTATATTGACGATGAATATATCTACATATTCTATAACATCATCCGTGCCAACAGAGCAATCGTGAGTCTTAAAAACGTGGATGTTTATGTTGCAAGAACAAGACGCCGTGAGGACGGTATAATGGGTGACTTTGTGAAATATTATAACGGTGCATTTACAGAGCCCGGTAATTTCGGTAAAGAAACTCCCATTGCATATAACTCATGGCATCCCAGGGTAATTTACCTTGAAAAATATGGGGTTTATCTGATGACCGCATCCTATGCCGATCCCACTGTAACAGAAAAAATGATAAAGCATGAAACACAGATGCGTATAAGCAATGATCTGGTTAACTGGGGAGAGGTTTACGTTCAGGAATATGATGGAAAGCCCTTCGGAAACCACTATGTGGCATTGGTGTCGGATGATACGGATACACAGCCAAGCTATGCAAAGGGCGACAGAGTTTCCTTCCTTACAAACCACAATGGAACAGATGTTACAAGATATAAAGCACATATTGAATAAATAACTTTACAAAAAAGGTATACTGCTGTATAATTAAAGCAGTATACCTTTATTTTTAAGGAGGCATCAGTATGGATAAGAAACGCTTTGAAAACCCCGGCAGTGAATACCGCGCAAAACCCTTCTGGTCCTGGAACGGAAAACTTTCAAAGGAAGAGATTATAAGACAGGTGGATATCCTTCGTGAAATGGGCTTTGGCGGCTATTTTATGCATTCCAGAGTCGGTCTTATAACAGAGTATCTCGGCGATGAGTGGTTTGACATAATAAACGCCTGCTCAGAATACGGTGATAAAGTCGGCATGGAAAACTGGCTTTATGATGAAGACCGCTGGCCTTCCGGCAGTGCAGGCGGAATTGTTACCGGAAAAAAAGAATACCGCCAGAAATTTATAAGAATGAATAAAGGGCTTACGGATAATGCCTTTATCGCTTTTTTATGCCGTCTTGACGGTATAAATGTATATGATGTTGAGCCTTATGACAAGGAAAAGGCCAACGGAAAAGACATAATTTCCTTTGAAATTATTGAAAGACCGACTAGCCCCGAATACAACGGAAATACATACCTTGACACAATGAAAAAGGAAGCTACCGAGGCGTATATAAATTCCACTCACGAAAAGTATAAAAAATACTGCGGTGAAAAAATCGGAAGCAGTATAAAGGGCATATTTACGGACGAGCCTCACAGAGGCGAGCTTATGATTTCTGTGGTAAGGGACGGTATGGATTATACATTCTGCGCTCCTTATACAGATAATTTCTTTGAAATATTCGAAGAAAAATGGGGCTATGACTTAAAGGAGCATCTTCCTGAACTTTTCCTTAAAAAGGAAGGTGCGGATGTATCAAAGGTTAAGTGGCATTATTCTGAAACAGCGGCATCGCTCTTTATTGAAAACTTTGTAAAGCCAATAGGCGAATGGTGTCTTGATAATAACCTGATACTGACGGGTCACCTTCTTCACGAGGATACCCTGGCAGCAGGTGCAATTATGGCGGGCTCGCTTATGCGCTGCTATGAGCATATGCAGTACCCCGGTGTTGATATTTTGGGGCAGAACAGCCACTATAACATTGTAAAACAGCTTTCCTCCGTTGCACATCAGTGCGGAAAAAATCATCTTTTGTCCGAGCTTTACGGTGCAACAGGCTGGGAAATGCGGATTGAAGACTATAAGAATATGGGAGACTGGCAGGCACTTATGGGAATCAACTTAAGATGCCCGCATCTTTCCTGGTACACAATGATGGGTGAGTGCAAGAGAGACTATCCCGCAAGTATTTTCTATCAGTCCTCCTGGTATAAGGAGTATAAGCATTTAGAAGACTATTTTGCAAGAATAGCATCCTTTTTAGGAGAGGGAGAATCCACAGCGGATGTGCTTGTTATAAGCCCTCTTGAAAGTATGTGGTGTCAGATTTATGCAGGATGGGGCAGATGGCTTGAAGCAACGGATTCTGCCTGTCTTGAGCTTGAAAGAAAGTATGCGGATATGTACCGATTCCTTCTTTCAAACAATGTGGAATTTGACTACGGCGACGAGGAAATGCTTGCAAGAATGGCAAGAGTTGAAAACGGCGTAATAAAGTTTGGTAATGCGGAATATAAAAAGGTAATAGTTTCGGGTATGCTTACAATGAGAAGCACAACACTTTCGCTTCTCAGGGAATTTGAGAAGGCGGGAGGAAAGGTTTTTGCTGAGGAGCTTCCTTCATATATTGACGCCGAAAAGACAGAGGTTACCCTTGGAAACGCTACGATGGAAGATATACTTGAAGGCCGCAAGTTAATAGCTGAAGAGCCTTCCGTATTTTCTGCAGTAAAGAAGTGTGATGACGGAACATATCTTGTTGCACTTCTTAATATGGATACAAATTCCGGAAAAACCTTTAAATGCAGTTTCCCTGAGGGAACACTCACCGAGTGGTGTCCTGAAAGCGGAGAGGTAAAAAATGTAAACTTTGAGGGTGAAATCACTCTTGAAGCGGGAGAGATGAGGCTTTTCACCGCAGGTAAAGCATTCGGTGCGGAAGCAACAAAAGAGGAAAGCCTTCCTGAAATCACACTTTCCGATGAGTTTACATATAGGCTTGATGAGCCTAATGTACTTGTGGTGGAAAAGGCAAAATGCCTTGCGGAAGGTGAAGAATTTGAGGATGATATACTGAAAATTGACAGACATCTCCGCACTAAGGCGGGCATTCCGTACCGTGGCGGTGCGATGTATCAGCCCTGGTACACAGCTAAAAATCCCACAGTGGAATATTTTCCCTTTGAGCTTACATATTCATTTGTTTCCGAGATTGAAACGGAAGGATACCTTGCCTCGGAATGGGATGGGGCAACTGTAAACGGAAAGGATGTTACATTTACGGATGACTGGTGGGTTGATCCCTGTTTCAGAAAGGCAAAAATCAAAATTGAAAAGGGAATAAACACCGTTACTGTTAAGGGAATTTATACAGAAAAGGTAAACCTTGAAGCTATATATATCTTGGGAGACTTCGGCGTTTATGACGGAATTATAAAAGAAGCCCCTGAAAAAATCACCTATGGCGATATAACAACTCAGGGCTTTATGCTCTACGGCGGAAAAATCACCTATATCTTCGATCAGAAGGTAGAAGAGAAATCAAGCCTTACCTTAAGCTCTATGGGAAATGCCGCGGCAATCCGCGTAAACGGAAAGGTCCTTGCCTGGAAGCCCTACAAGGTAACGGTTGAGCCCTGCGAAAAGATAGAAATCGAGCTTGCCTTGACAAGAAGAAACACCTTTGGCCCCTTACACAGAACACCCTTCAGAAAAGGCGGCGGTCCTGACGGATTTGTAACCTATAATAATGCGTGGAGCGACGATTTTGTAACTATGCCCTGCGGCCTTGAAAGATAAAATGAAAATCCCTGAAGCTATTGGTTCAGGGATTTTTTATATTCACTTGGGGACATTCCCGTCTCTATCTTAAAGTGCTTGTAAAATGTGTTCATATCACGATATCCCGCCTCTTCGGCAATTTCCGTAATGGGACGGTCTGTGGCAGATAGCACTCCGCAGCAAAGGTTAATTCTGAGGCCTCTTAAATAGTCAGTAAAGGTCTTGCCGGTTACAAGCTTGAATCGCCTGGAAAGATACTGACGGCTCATGCCTTCCTTTTCTGCAAACTTGTTTATGGAAAGGTCCGGCACCTTTATGTTTTCCTTTCCGTACTGCAAAACTCTCAGTATCAAATCGTCACGGGATTTTACATCCCTGTCTGTGATCTGTCGCATAGCATGGATTATTATTTCATTTAAGTGGCTTCTTAAAATTTCCTCGCTTCCGATGTCTGAAGTATCATATTCCTTGATCATATCTTCAAGCAGGTTTCTTATCCTTTTCTGCTTGTCGTCCTTAAAAACAAAGCGCCCCGGGTCTGCATTAAGCATACCTTTCAGAAAATAAAAGGGGTGAGAGGCTAAGCATTCGCCTAAATCACGGCAGGAATCAAGCATAGGATTTAAGAAACGGGGGAGAAAGGCGCAGTTTATTATGTAGGCGGTTTTTCCCGAATGCAGCTTGTACTGATGAACATCGTCATAGTTTACAAATATAAAATCTCCTTTACCTAAAATAACACGTTCGTCACCGATATAATGAACCATCTTTCCGCTTATTACATAGGCAAGCTCGATATAGTCGTGGTTGTGCTTGGCAGAGTCATACTGAAGCCAGTGGAAAACGCAGATATTTTTAACCTTGTTGTCCCTTGAAATATAATTCTGCCTCTGAATATGATAGCTGGGCTCATTGGTGAAATAGTTTCTTTCCCAGGATAATCTTAAGTTTTTCTGCCTCATAAAATCGCCTCCTTGAGTTATTATATTTGGGAATTATTAAAAAGTCAACATAAAAGTTTACAAATGCATTATAAATTTGATACAAAAACGTATTGCATTATAATTTATTCCCAGTTAAAATAGAATTATTAAAAAGAAAGGACGGAAAAACAATGAAAAAAGTATTGAAACTTGCACTTATTTCTCTTATGATTTTGTCGCTTCTTCCGTTTACGGCATTGGCAAAAGAAGTAAGCTACAAAGCGACGGATTCTGCTGTAAGAGAAGATGCTCCAATGGTTGAAAATTACGTTAAATTCACCAAGGAGTACGGCTATTTTGAGATAAAGGATGTTGACCTTACGGGGATAAATTCTGTCTCTGTTACAAGCCATCACGCCGATTCGGATTCCAGCTATGACGGAGACTATCTTTTTATAAGACTTGATTCGCCAAAGGGAAAAGCAATCGGAACGATAAACATTGATACAAGCGCATCGGGCGTTGATAAGGTATTTAAGGGCAGCATCGAAAAAACCGACGGTGTGCACAATGTATACATAATGAGCTTTTTAAGCGCCAACGGAACGTTTATAAAGGATGTAACCTTTTCAAGCGATGTATATAACGGAGCATATGTTCCTGCTGACAGAAGCAAATATCAGGACACACATTCTTCCACCTGGGCACTTACCGACGATTACGGTGTGAGAGCAGCGGATTTTGAAGAGGTTGGCCCTCTTGATGAAAGTAAAAAGGTTGGTATTTTTTACTGGACCTGGCATGAGAGAAGGCCGTCAGAGCATAAAAAAGCCTTTAACAACACGGAATTTATTAAAATACATCCCGAAGCAAAGTATGATTATGACCACAGACTGTGGCCTACAAACAGCGTGGAGTTTTACTGGAATGAGCCGCTTTTCGGCTATTATTCGGGAACAGATTACTGGGTAATGAGAAAACATGCAACAATGCTTAAAAATGCAGGTGTTGACGCCCTTTTCTTTGATGCCACAAACGGAAACAAAACCTGGAGAAGCCAGTATGAAGTGCTCTTTTCCGCACTTTACGATTCCTTGGAGGCAGGAAACGATGTGCCCAAGGTTGCATTTATGTGTAATTTCAGCAGCACCGTAGCAGAAGGAAAGAGCAATTTGAAGCGACTTTATTCAGGCGCATATAAAGACGGCAAATATTCTGACCTTTGGTTTATGTGGGAAGGAAAACCTGTTGTAATGGCATATCCCGAACATTTAAAGCCCGTAGAAGGCGACGAGCTTGATGCAGAACTCATGGAAGAAATGCTTGATTTCTTCACCTTCAGACCGGGACAGCCTTCCTATGACACAGGCTCAACAAGAGAAGACCACTGGGGCTGGCTTGAAATGTATCCTCAGAACAAGTTCGGAGATAACGGAGACGGTACCTATGAGCAGGTAACGGTCGGTGTCAGCGCAAACTTTTCCTATATTTCAAAATCCAAGGTTGCGATGAATGACCAATATGTAACGGGCAGAGGTTATACTACAGGTCTTGGCGACGATAAGAGTCCGGAAGGAAAGAAGAAAGGCTACTTCTTCCGTGAACAGTTGTCACGCGCTCTTGAGGTTGATCCTGAATTTATGTTCATTACCGGATGGAACGAATGGAGAGCGGGAAGATACCAGTCCTGGGGCGGAACACCCAATGCTTTTCCTGACCAGTTTGACGATAACGGAAGCCGTGATATGGAACCTTCGAAAGGAGAACTTAAAGACCTTTACTACTGTTATCTTGTAGATGCCGTAAGAAGATTTAAGGGTGCAGAAATGCTTCCCGAAGCATCGGCTGAAATTACCATTGACTTAACAGATCTTTCTGCCTGGGATGCAGTCACACCCGAGTATTACAATGATAAGGGAACATATACCCGTGATAATCAGGGCTTTAGTAACATTCGTTACACCAATGATACTATGAGAAACAACCCCATAAAAGCGAAGGTGGCAAGAGATAAAGAGAATATTTATTTTATGGCAGAGTGCGAAGAAACATTAAAGGGTGAAGGAGATTCCTCCTTTATGAATCTTTATATCGACTCTGACAGACTTCACAAAACAGGCTGGGAAGGCTATGACTATGTAATAGCGGGCACAAAGGTTTATGCACTTTCATCTGACGGTACAAGAAACGAAGCAGGAAATGCTGAATATAAGATTACAGGAAGCACCATCGCAGTAAAGGTAAATCGTGCTCTTATAAATCTTTCCGGCACACTCGATTTTGAATTTAAGTGGACAGATAACGTGGTAACAAAAGACATTCTTGATTTTTACAGCTACGGATGCGTTGCACCTATGGGCCGCTTTAACTATCGCTATAAAGAGACAAAATCCGTTTCCTTAAGCGATGCAGAAAGAGCTTCTCTTAAAAATACAGGCGTATTCAAGGCAGGCAGCGCAAAGATGTTTGTAAACGGCGGAATGTGCGACCTTTCACCGAAAAATCCCGGTGTAGCAGCATTTGAAAAGGATGGCACACTCTACATTCCGGCAGATACCTTTGACAAGGTAATGGGCTTTGGGCGTGCAAGAACGGAATATGATGCTAACTATGATATGCTCTTTACCCATAACTACGAATTATCGCAGGATGAAAAAGAAGTAGATAACTACATCTGGACAGCAACAAAAGTAGGAAGCAGCGAAACCAGGATAAACGGAAGAGCAGGCACTCTTTCGCATCCTGTAATTGCAGAAAACGGTCAGGTTTACATTCCGCTTTCGTTAATAACCGATTGCTACGGCTGGAATCTTTATATCGAGGGTAACGGAGTTTATGCAATAGGCTATGATGCTGTAAGCTCATCGGGAGTAAAAGCCGCGGCGGCTTATCTTAATTAAAGGGGGCAATAGCAATGAAAAAATTAATATCTTTAACACTTACGATTCTGATGCTTTTGTCTCTTACAATAGCATCAAATGCCGATGGAAATACCATAGAGAGGGATTCTTCCTGGAAAATTACCGCAACGGATAACTATGGAGGTGCTGTACCAAAGCTCGCATTTGACGGAAATGCAGAAACTATGTACCATTCCTATTACGAGGTAAATCCCGACGGCACCATGAACTACGAAAGAAACAACCACGCCATAACCGTTGATTTCGGAAAGATAATAAATGTATCGGGCTTTACCTATCAGGCAAGAAGCGATAATAAATCAGGCGTAATGACGGGCTATGCAATTTATGCATCCACCGACGGCGTTAATTTCAAGGAAATTTATAAGGGCAATTTTAATTACGGCGAAGACTATTCCGATACATCGTTAAAAACCGCATCCTGGGGCAATACGGAAATGAAAGCAATTAAAATTGTTTCAGTAGAGGCTTATGCAGGTCACTTTACAGCACCCGAAATCACATTTTTGGAGGGAACAAGCGGAAGTAAAAACGGAAGCGGGGCAGCTTATGTTCCCACCGGAGCAGATGCAGAAGAAGCAAAGAAAGCGGATAAAAGCAACGTTTCTCTGGATGAAGTCGGGGGAAGCATAATAGAAAAGGATGCAACATGGAAATTTTCGGCAACCGACAACTTTGGCAGTATGGGTCCGGAGCGTGCCTTTGACGGAAATGATAAAACTTACTATCACTCCTTCTACGAGGTTACGGAAAGCGGAATGAACTGGCAGAGAAACGGCCACGCCATAACAGTTGACTTCGGAAAGAAAATCAAGGTATCCGGCTGGATATACCAAAGGAGAACAGATGACAAGTCCGGTACAATAACGGGGTATGAAATTTACACCTCGGAAAACGGCACGGACTTTACTAAAATTTACACAGGAGCCTTTAACTACGGCACGGACTATTCCGACCTTACGGCAAAAATCGGCTCCTGGGGAGATACTGAAACACGCTATATAAAAATCGTTTCAACCGAGGGCTATGCAGGTCACGCCACCGCTGTGGAAATTTCATTCCTCACCGGAAGCAAGAGAGTAGAAGAGACGACAGAAGAAAATCAGAAATCAGAGGAACTTTATACTGCGGAAAACGGAGTGAAATCCATTTCAAGAAAGGGCTGGAAAGTTTCCGTTAATTCCGACCTTAATAATGGTATTGCAAATATCATTGACGGAGACACAAAGAGCTATTGGCACTCATGGTATAAGGCCTCCGGAACAACCGTAACAAAAAAAGATGGCTTACCTTACGAAATTGAAGTTGTGCTTCCGAAAGTTGAAACAATCTCAGGCATTGTATTCATTCCGAGGCAGGACAATCTGAGCGGTCGCTTTATATTAACCAACGTTTATGCTTCGGAAAGTGATGAAGGGGAGTACTTCCTTCTTACGGAAGGCTTTGCCACAGAAACAAACCCCGACACAAAAGAACTTTTATATAACTCAAATGTAAAGGCGAAGAAAGTAAAAATCGAAGTTATGGCTGCCTACGGAACCTACGGCACACTGGCAGAGCTTTATATACTTGGCGAAAATAAGGATGCAGACAATGTAAGCTATGAAGAGTTTGCGGAAAACGAGAAGAAGCATAAGATGTATCCTATGAACAAGGCAAATATGACGGCTTCTTCGGAAACACCTTCCTGGGGAGACCATATTCCGGGACAGGTGCTTGACGGAACAACCGAAAACTTCTGGCAGACCGAAGGTGTTACCGATGGTACAACAATAAACCTTAATATTGATTTTGGAACTGTCACAAAGTTTTCAAAAATAAGCTATCTTCCGAGACAGACTGAGGACCACCACGGTCTTTGGAAAAATGTTACAATCTGGGTTAGTGAGGACGGCGAAGACTGGACGGCGGCAAAGGAAAATATTTCTGTAGAGCAGACTTTAGGTGAACACGTTTTCGACCTTGGAGGAAATGTAAGTGCAAGATATGTTGACTTTGAAATAACTGATTTCGAGGCTTCCCGCGCATCCTGCGCCGAAATTAATTTCTGGCAGGATTATGAAACCTATCTTGAATACGGCACTCAGGGAGAAAAATATACCCTTAAAATTGATTCCAATATAATAGGTGTAGAAAAAGGAAAAAATGCTTATGAAAAGCAGATTGATGTTGCGCCATATATTGTAAACGGCTCCACATTGATTCCTTTAAGAGGACTACTTGAGGAAATGGGAGCAACCGTATCCTGGGATGGTGAAACCCAGACGGTAACCGTTGAAAAAGGGGTGCTGAAGTTGGAGCTTCAGATATGGAGCAAGATGGTTTATGCCGAAACTGCCGCATACGGAAGAGTGCGCCACACAATGCTTAATTTCCCCGTAATAAAGGATTCAAGAACCTTTATACCTATCCGTTTTATATCGGAACAGCTTGGCTATAACGTAGCCTGGGACGGCGAAACAAGAACTGTAACAATTACTACACCCGAAATATAACAAAAAAATAAGCATCCGTCGGATGCTTATTTTTTTGTTTCTTTTCTGTATTTAAGGGGAGATTTTCCTGTTTTTTGTTTGAAAATTTTTCCGAAATAGGAAACGCCTGAAAAACCTGTAATCTGCGATATGTTCTCAACGGAAAGGTCGGTGGATAAAAGCAGATGCTCAGCCTTTTTAACCCGTTTGTCATTTATATAGTCCTTTAGAGTGGTTTTATAGTTTTCGTGAAAAAGGTTATACAGCGCACTTTTTGAGATGTTGGTATAAGCGGATATTGACTGTACGGTTATGTTCGTGCCAAGATTTTCTTCAATGTAAGCATTGATTTCCGTAAGTCTTTGATCTTGCCTTAAAGTGAGAGTTTTTTCAAGCAGGATATGTTTGGCGATGATTTCTGCAATATGGGATATGCTTTCTATTTTTTCTGTGTCAGAGGGAGGGATTTCTGAATAAAGCTTTTCGGCAATGTCCGGATCTGCGCCAAGCTTTATGATATGTTTTCTTACACTTTTGAAAGATACATCCGAACGGATTTGTCCGAACATTATGTAGCCTATCACCGTATCCTCAAAAATAATAGGTACGGCAACGTCAATCAGCCCTGCGTGGCACATATGGGAAACTGAGGTCTTTTTTTCGAGACATTCCTTAAGAATGTAGCTATCCGACATAAGACACATCTTTTTGCCGTCACAGGTTGCCTGAATGGACTTGCAATAGGCGTTTTTATCCCAGTGGAAGCGGTCTGTAAGAGGAGTGAAGTCAGATTTTAAGAGTACCATATTTATGCCTGTAGCATTGTAAAAATCGTTTAATATTTTATTCGCCTTTCCATAGTCATAGCTGATTATCATATTTATCACCGATTCCGTTATACCACAGGAGGCGATTTTTGTCAATAAATTGTTTGGTTTTGGAAATTAGTTATAAATTCAGGGAAATATCCGTCTTTTATCGGAGCTTTCCGTATGATAAGATACTTACAGGAAAAAGGAGGAATAAATATGGGTAAAGCAACAGATTTTCGCTATAATACAGGGAATACAAATGTGCCCTGGGCGGCGGTTGGCGAAAACTATAATGCAAAGGACTTGATGGAAATAATAAAGTTTCTTATGCAGGGCGAAGGAAAGGAATATGAGGAGGCAATTGAGGCTGTAAGGGTACAGGTTGAAAAGCTTGACAAAATTTCCTCGCCTCCCGGAAAGCTATCTCTCGGAAGCAGGGTTGAAGAGGCGGAAGCAAAATGTAATAAGTACCTCGGAACAAATTCTTCGACCTTCGTCACCAATGCGACGGCAGGATTCGAAATTGCATATAAATATGCAAACATTAAGGCAGGGGACGAGGTTATTGTTCCTGCGATAACCTTTGTTGCCACAATGGCATATCCTCTTGCTGTGGGTGCAAAGCTGGTCTTTGCAGATGTTGATCCTGTTACAATAAATATGGATCCTTTAGATGTGGCAAAAAAGATTACAGACAAAACGAAGATGATTGTTCCTGTTCATATCGGCGGCTATCCGGTTGATATGGAGCCTATAATGAAACTTGCAAAGGAACACGATATTTTAGTGCTTGAGGATGCGGCTCATGCTTTCGGTGCAATGTATAAGGGCAAAAAGGTGGGCACAATCGGCGACTTTGCGGCGTTTTCAATGCACGAGGTCAAAAACATCACATCCTTTGGCGAAGGCGGTATTTTAACCACAACCGTTCCCGGCTTTGAAAGCGAAATGAAGCGCGCAAGATTTTTGGGACTTGATTTTACCTGTCCCATAAAGGACTGGCTTTATAATATTACTCCCATTAATGGAAAGGAGCATCCCTTTGTTCCGGGCAATGCATCCACAACGGAAATTCAGGCTCTTGGCTTAAGTCTTCAGGTGGAGCGAAACGAAGCGATAATTGCGGAAAGAAGAGCGGCGGCAGAGTATTTAAATAAGCGCTTTTCGGAAAACGACGCGATTATTCCTCAGAATTTGGGAAGCGATGAAATAAAGCCCACCTTCCATTTATATCTTTTGCAGATTGTCCCCGAGAAGGCGGGAGGAGATATTCAGATACTTAAGAAAAAGCTTGAGGAAAAAGGCGTTACACAAATAGCGCACTTCGGGCCCTTATATCGTTTTAAGATTGTTGAGTATATGGGGTATAACGCTGAAGAAATCGCAAAAACCTGTCCCGTTTGCGAAGAGGTATTTTATAAAAGGTTTACTCATCTTCCGCTTTACGGGCTTTCGGAAGAACAGCTTAAGTATATGGCAGATGCAGTTTTGGAATCCGTTTCTGAAATGCAGAAAGGTGAATAATATGTAAAATAAGCTCATTTGATAACAGATGAGCTTATTTTTTTTATGTGTTTTGCTGATTTTTCCAAAAATACTTGATAATTTTATTTCGGCGTGATATAATAATGGGGTAAGAAACAAAATCGTATTACAAAGGAGAATAGTAATGGGCTTCTTAAAAGGAAAAACAGCTATAATAACAGGCGGTGGATTTGCGGTGTTATCTGATGGCAGATGCGGTGCCATAGGTTACGGAATTGCAACCGCATATGCGAAGGAAGGGGCAAACCTCGTCATTACGGGAAGAAATACAGAAAAGCTTGAAAAGGCCAAAGAAGAACTTGAAAAGCTTTACGGAATAAAGGTTCTCGTTTTGCAGGCAGACATTGCGGAAGGAAGCGATAATGAAGCTATTGCAAAGAGCGTGGCAGAGGCGGCCATCGATACTTTCGGAAGAATTGATGTGCTTATAAATAATGCGCAGGCATCGGCATCCGGAGTTGCAATTCAGGATCACACAACGGAGCAGCTTAATCTTGCTATGTATTCCGGATTTTACGCGACTTTCTATTATATGAAGGCGTGCTATCCTTATCTTAAGGAAACCAAGGGTGCGATAATAAACTTTGCATCCGGCGCCGGCTTATTCGGAAACTATGGTCAGTGCTCTTATGCTGCGGCAAAGGAAGCTATAAGAGGACTTTCGAGAGTTGCGGCAACAGAATGGGCAAAGGATGGAATAAATACAAATGTAATTTGCCCTCTTGCATGGACAAGTCAGCTTGAAAATTTTGAAAAGGCATATCCCGAAGCCTTCAAGGCAAATGTAAAAATGCCTCCTGCAGGACATTTCGGTGATTCCGAACTTGAAATAGGCAGGGTATGTGTACATCTTGCTTCCCCCGATTTTAAGTATATGAACGGCGAAACATTAACTTTGGAGGGCGGAATGGGACTTCGTCCGTAAAATTTAAAATGACAATTTTCGAAAAAAGAGGATTGTCATTTTTTTATTTTGTGCTATAATGAAACTATGAAAAAAATGAGGTGATTTTATGCTTAAAAATATTAAAGGGGCTATTTTCGATCTTGACGGAACGCTTGTAAATTCTCTGATATTCTGGGATATTTTATGGGAGCATTTCGGAGAAAGGTTTTTAAACCGTAAAGGCTTCAGACCGACAAAAGAGGAAGATAAGAATGTAAGAACCATGACTCTTAAGGAGGCGATGGATTATGTATATTCCATATATGGCTTCGGAAGCGGCGGAGATGAGCTTTTGGATATTACTTTTGAAATGATAGAAAAGTTTTATACGGAGACTGTAGAAGTCAAAGATGGAGTCATTGAGTTTCTTGAACATTGCAAAAAAAGCGGTATAAAGATGTGCATTGCATCGGCTACAGATAAAAGGCTGGTTAAAGTGGCGGCGGAGCATTGCGGTATATTAAAGTATTTTGATAAAGTTTTTTCATGTGCCGATATCGGAAAAGGAAAGGATAAGCCTGATATTTTCTTAAAAGCAATGGAATATCTGGGAACAACCCTTGAAGAATCCTGCGTGTTTGAAGATTCGCTTGTTGCCATTGATACTGCACATAAGGCAGGGTTTAAGACGGTGGGTATTTACGATAAATACAATTATGGTCAGGAAGAGATAAAGGTAATTTCGGATGTATATATATCAGATGGAGAAACGCTCTGCAAGCTGATACAGGTGGAGTAATTTCCGTTAGGAGAAGAAAAAATGGAATTTGAAAAATTTTTATTGACCATTGCGGCAATTTTGCCCGGAATTTTGCTTTGCATATATATTGATAAAAAAGACAGAGTGGAAAAAGAGCCGCTCAGCGTCCTTGTTCCGCTTCTTATTATAGGAGCACTTTCATGTTTCCCTGCCGGATTTGCGGAAGGAATTGTTATCGGGGCTATTGACAATTTATTTGGACATAACGTTATTGCATATGAAGGCAGCGTCGGGACGATGATAGACGGATACTACCTTTACAATTTTCTTAAATATTTCATAGGTGTTGCTCTGATTGAAGAGGGAGCAAAGTGGCTGGTGCTTAAATACGGCTCTTATAAAAACTGCGAATTTGATTCGCTTTTTGACGGGATTGTTTATGCTTCCTTTGCATCTTTAGGATTTGCCATACATGAAAATATACTGTATGCATTGAAATACGGATGGATAACTGCATTAGGTCGTGCCTTTCTGTCGGTTCCCGCTCACGCCTTTTTCGGAATAATAATGGGCTACTATTACAGTATGTGGTATATACATAAAAAAGCTAATGAAGCAGAAATACTCCTTCAGAAAAACGGAGTTATTCCGGCAGATGTTAAAAAATACCGCTATAATAAATATATGTGGTTATGTATTCTGGTTCCGGTATTTTACCACGGAGCTTATGACTTCTGCTGTTCGGTCAATAATGTCTTTACTGTATCAGGGTTTTACGCAATGGTTATCTTTCTCTATATATACTGTTTTTGCAAGGTCAGAAAAATATCACGGGCGGATAATCTTTTCAGGAATTATGTACATAAGATGCTGAATCTTAAATATCCTTATCTTGCCGATGTTGTGGCTGACGAGGAAGCCGTATTGCTCGTTGTTGATGATTGAAAAAGGAGACATAAATGAAAAAAATTAAAAATTTTTTGCTCATGACATCAGGGTGTGTTTTGCTTGCACTGGGAGTATATTTCTTTAAGATACCCAACGGCTTTGCAACAGGCGGAGTGACAGGTATAGCGACGGTTTTAGCGAAAATCATTCCGGTAAGTCCGGCTGTTCTTATATGGAGCTTCAATATAATATTGATGATTATAGGCTTTCTCTTTCTCGGTAAAGGCAACGGCATAAAAACTGTTTATTGCTCTATGTTTTACTCGGCAATAACATATATACTTGAGCTTTTTCTTCCTTTATCTTCAGCACTTACCGATCAGCCGTTTCTTGAGCTTGTGTATGCAATGCTGCTTACCTCCGTCGGTTCTGCTATGATATTTAATGCTGATGCTTCAAGCGGAGGTACAGATATAGTTGCACTGATTCTTAAAAAGTATACGGCAATTGATGTCGGAAAGGCTTTGCTTATAGTGGACTTTTTCGTTGCAGCCAGCTCATTTGCGGTCTTTGGTATAAAAACCGGTCTCTATTCACTGCTTGGACTTTTTTCCAAGGCGTTTATCGTGGATGCGGTTATAGAAAACCTTAATACCTGTAAATATTTTGTTGTAATAACAGATAAGCGCGAAGAAATTTCTGAGTATATAATCAAAACCCTTCACCATGGGGTTACGGTTAATGCTGCAACGGGTGAGTTCACGGGTGATAATAAAACAATGATTCACACCGTGTGCAAACGAAGTGAGGCAATTAAACTCAGAAATAAAATAAGGGAGGCCGATCCCCACGCCTTTATTATCATAACAACAAGCAGCGAAATAATAGGGCGGGGATTCAGAAGTGTATAAAAAAGTATGTTCCGGAATAGCCGGGACATACTTTTTTGCTTAAATGTAAATTCTGATTTCCGAAAAAATGGTTGAAAGAGCCGAAAAGTGATGATAAAATACAGATATGCAGTGTCTAAGGCAACTTAAGGTTGCGAAAACTTCAATGCCAAGTTGCTTGTTATTTAAGAATATATCTGGTAAAATTTGAGTAGAATAAATTAAAAAGGGATGATAATGTTGACAATAGGTGAAAAAATAGCAAGCCTCAGACAAAAGGCGGGATATTCTCAGGAGCTTCTGGCAGAAAAAATGGATGTTTCCCGCCAGTCAATTTCTAAGTGGGAAATGAATCAGGCGTTACCTCAGATTGATAAGGTTTTGTTGCTTTGCGAGCTCTTCGATGTTTCGGCTGATGAACTTTTAAGAGATACAGTGGATTTGAAACAGGAGAAACCCGGAAAAAATAAATACTTCGGTACAGATGGCTTCAGAGGTGAAGCAAATCTCAGCCTTACATCTATTCAGGCGTATAAAGTAGGACGTTTTTTGGGGTGGTATTTTTCTTCAAAGCTTTCGGGCTGTGAAAAGGCAGGATATAAACCCCGCATAGTTATCGGAAAAGATACAAGACGTTCCAGTTATATGCTTGAATATTCTATTGTGGCGGGAATTACGGCTTCCGGAGCAGATGTATATATGCTTCATGTTACAACTACGCCCAGTGTATCTTATGTGACAAGACAGGATGAATTTGACTGCGGAATTATGATAACCGCAAGTCATAATCCGTACTTTGATAACGGCATAAAGGTTATAAACCGCTATGGCGAAAAGCTTGACGATAAAACAACGGCATTGATAGAAGCTTATATTGACGGAAATATGAGTGCGCTCGGAATAAATCAGGCTGATTTACCCCTTGCGAAGCGAGAGCATATCGGCTGCATAGTTGACTATGTATCGGGAAGAAATCGCTATGTGGGCTATCTTATTTCGGTTGCATCGAATTCTTATAAAAATTTAAGGATTGGTCTGGACTGTGCCAACGGAGCCTCCTGGATGATTGCGAAAGCGGTATTCGGAGCACTCGGAGCACAGACCGTGGTTATAGGAGCAGAGCCTGACGGAGTTAATATCAATTCCGATTGCGGTTCAACCCATATAAATAAGCTTTCTGCACTTGTGAAGGAGGAACATCTTGATCTGGGATTTGCTTTTGACGGAGATTGCGACAGGTGCATTGCTGTTGACGGAAACGGAAATGTGGTGGATGGAGATAAAATGCTTTATATCCTGGGAAAGCGTCTGATGGGCCGTGGGATGCTTAATAAAAATACCATTGTCGCAACTGTTATGTCCAACAGCGGTTTTGTGAAAAGTCTTAAAGAAGCTGGAATGGATTTTGCCGAAACCACCGTTGGAGACAGATTCGTGTATGAGTGTATGCAGGAAAATGACTACAGTCTGGGAGGGGAGCAGTCGGGACATATTATTCTTAAAAAATATGCTACAACAGGAGACGGGTTACTTACTGCAATTATGATTACTGAAGAAATATGTGACAGCAAAATGTCTCTGGCAGAACTTGCAGAGCCCGTAAAGCTGTATCCGCAATATACCGAAAATATCAGAGTCAAGGATAAGCTTAAGGCGATGGAAGACGGGGATGTTTTAAGAGAGCTTGACGAAGTTAAAAAACTTATCGGCAACGAAGGAAGGGCACTTTTAAGGATGAGCGGAACGGAAAGTGTGGTGCGTGTTATGATTGAAGCTGAAAGCGAAGAAAAATGCAGAATATATGCAGGAAGGATTGCAAAGAAGATTGTTGACGGAGGACACAGCGTTGAGTGATAAGATTAAAAATACAGACTTGTTTTCAGTAAAAACCAATTATCTTGAAATGCTTTTTGAAAAAACGGAATATCCTTGGGAAATACTGTCCGGAATTAATGAATATATCTCTTTTCTTATTAAAAAAGGCATTGAAGGTTTTACTTTTCTTAAAGAAGGCGTACTTATAGGAGATAATGTTAAAATTTATGATAATGTCACAATAGAGGCGCCTGCCGTTATCGGCAGCGGAACAGAAATACGCCCGGGAGCATTTTTGCGGGGAAATGTTATCTGCGGAGAAAACTGCGTTATAGGAAATTCCACAGAAATAAAAAACGCGGTATTACTTGACAAAGTACAGATTCCTCACTATAATTATGTAGGAGATTCTATTCTTGGAAACCACGCGCATATGGGTGCCGGTGCTGTTTGCTCCAATCTTAAATCCGATGGAAAAAATGTAGTTATTCACGGAGAAAGTGAATACGAAACCCATTTAAGGAAAGTTGGGGGAATACTGGCAGACGGCGCGGATGTAGGATGCGGATGCGTTCTTAATCCCGGAACCGTAATAGGGAAAAACACTTCCGTTTATCCTCTGACGGCTCTTCGCGGGGTTTATCCGGAAAACTCCATTGTTAAGGGACAAAATGAAATTATCAGAAGAAAGTGAGGATTTTTTATGAATTATATTATTGTAAAGGATTATGATGATTTAAGCCGTAAAGCTGCAAATATCATCGCATCTCAGGTTATATTGAAACCCGGCTGTGTTCTTGGTCTTGCCACAGGCTCTTCTCCCGTGGGAACATATACGAAGCTTTCGGAAATGTGTGCATCCGGAGATGTGGATTTTTCAAAGGTTACAAGTGTGAATTTGGATGAGTACGAAGGCCTTGACGGAACCAACGATCAGAGCTACAGATATTTTATGGATAAAAATCTTTTCGATAAGATTAATATTGATAAGAAAAATACTTATGTACCCAACGGCTGTGCTGCTGACCTTAAAAAAGAGGGAGAGGAATACGATGCTTTGATTAAAAGCCTCGGAGGAATCGACATTCAGCTTTTGGGTATCGGTCTTGACGGACATATCGGCTTTAACGAACCCGATGAATTTTTCACAAAAGAAACCCATGCGGTAGAACTTGATCCTTCAACCATCGAAGCAAATTCCAGATTCTTTGCATCGATTGACGATGTTCCCAAGCGCGCAATTACAATGGGAATGATGTCTATTATGCAGGCTAAAAAGATTTTGCTTATCGCAAACGGCAAAAATAAAAAGGAAATTCTGGATAAGGCGTTGACAGGGCCCATTACACCTATGGTTCCTGCATCAATTCTGCAGCTTCATCCCGATCTTACGGTTATATACAGCGAAAACTGATTTATACTCAGGCAGGAAGCTGCCTGAGTAATTATTTTGAAACTATTAAAAAAGGGTTTGAGAGATATGGAAAAGAAGTTTGTATCAAACACGCTTGCGGGAATGAGCAATCAGAGTTTTTTTGTTAGTGACGGTAATATACACCGCGGCAGAGCTTATGTGAAAATCTTCAGTGGCGGAGAGTTTAATTATTCTCTGTTTTTTACAAATACTACAGATTCAACCTTTGCGGACGGAAGTCATTCTGCGTGCAACAGGGAAATCACTCCGTGGGAAATTCTTTCGGTTAAAGTCGGCACGGTTAATGAATGCACACCGTATTGTGCGACGGAACCTTCACATTTCACCGATGTTTTGTTTGAAGGGAAAAAAGAAAAGCTTGTCGGAAAAGGTGACAGCTTTTGGAGTGATGAATTTATTCTTGAAGCTGAAAAGGACGAATATCTTTGCTTTGACATTACTTACAGAGGAAATGAGATTCCCTGCCACCCTGAGGTTGTTGTTCCGACTTTTGAGTATATTGACGGTAAATGGGATTCTTTTGCAGAAAAAGGAGCAGATAAATCAAGGGTTCCGCTTCCTTCAATGATAGGTTGTGACAAAAAGGTAAAGCAAAGAATTGCTTACATTGGAGATTCTATAACTCAGGGAATCGGTGCCGACAATAATTCATACAGTCACTGGAATGCTGTTTTGTCCGAGCGTCTGGGTGATGATAATGCCTATTGGAACCTCGGAGTAGGATATGCAAGATGCTCCGATGCTGCAAGAAACGGTGTATGGCTGGATAAGGCTAAATGTAACGATGTTGTTTTTCTTTGTCTTGGGGTAAACAGTATTTTGAGAGGCTATGCAGGAGAAGAGGTTGTAGAAAACTTATTAAAGATTGTAAATATTCTTAAATCGATGGGGAAAAAGGTAATAATTCAGTCTGTTCCGCCTTTTAATTATTCCGGAGAGTATATAAAAACCTGGGAGTATGTAAATAGTCGTATCGAAAAAGAAATAGCTTTGCTTTGTGACGGATATTTTGATAATCGACCGATTTTATCAAAAAGTACAGAAGAGTCTTATAGGGCTCTTTACGGCGGACATCCGGATAACGATGGTGGAGTTAAATGGGGAAATGCCTTATATGAATATATAAAGAATATATTATGATGCACTAGATGCCGCTTTTTGTAATAAGCGGCATTTATCTTTCATAAGTTATAATAAATGATTTATGGGAGATGCTTTGAGTGAGAGAATATATTGAAAACCGCACGGTGAGACTTGCAGAATATATTGTTGAAAATAAATCCACCGTGCGCTCGGCGGCAAAGAAGTTCGGGATATCCAAGTCAACCGTACATAAGGATGTTTCAGAAAGATTAAAAGAGATAGACAGAGGACTTTTTGATGATGTCAGAATCATTCTTGACGAAAATAAAGAGGTGCGGCATATACGCGGTGGACTTGCAACAAGAAAAAAGTATTCGGAAAAAAGAAAAAATAGTATTGTTAAGGACAAAGTTTTGTGATATACTGATAAAAATACACTAAAGATACGGTGATTTGTTTGAAACGACGAGGATTTAAGTATTTTCTTAATAATTTTGACTGGACGGTTTTTATTCCTGCTCTTTTATGCAGTCTTTTTGGTCTTGCGCTTATTTACAGTGCGGGGCTTGCTGCAGGAACAAGCAACCGAGATTTAATGGTGCAGTCCGTTGCTCTTGCTATAGGCATACTTGGTATGGCTTTTACCTGCTATATCGACTATGATATACTGGACGCCCTGGGATGGGTTATCGGCGGTGTCGGAATAGCTGTGCTTGTACTGGTACTTTTAATAGGTACGGGAGGAGAAGAAGTCGGAACAAAGGGATGGATTATTCTTGGCCCTGTCAGCGTGCAGCCTTCGGAATTTGCCAAAATAGCTTTTATAATTTCTATGTCAACGCATATAGCAAAGGTTGAAGAAAAAATTAACGAGCCTAAAAATTTAATTCTTCTGGTTATTCATTTTGCGGTTTTTGCGGGGCTTGTTCTTTGTCAGCCTGACTACGGAACCACCATGGTTTTTGCTTTCACGTTTATCGGAATGCTTTTTATGGCGGGAGTACGCCTTAAATATTTCGGAATGGCAATTCTTACGGCAATTGTAGCGGCAGTACCCGTCTGGACATTTGTCTTAAGTGATTTCCAGAGAGCGAGAATCTTTACTTTTTTGAATCCGGAGCTTTCACCGCTGGATGACGGTTATCAGGTATTACAGTCGTTGCTTGCCATAGGCTCGGGGCAGCTTACGGGTAACGGCTATATGAAGGGAAATCAGACGCAGATGGGATATCTTCCGCAGGCAAGAACAGACTTTATTTATTCTGTAGTCGGGGAGGAATTCGGCTTCCTCGGATGCGTAATAGTTCTTCTGCTTCTTCTTTTTATAATTTACAGATGCTTTGCTGCGGCAAAAAAGGCAAGGGACACTTTCGGAAGTATGCTCTGCATCGGGGTTGGGTGCTTTCTTTTATTCCATACCATGGAAAATATCGGAATGTGTCTGAACCTTCTTCCCGTAACCGGAATCCCGCTTCCGTTTTTCAGTTCGGGAGGATCAAATCTTCTTGCATCTTATCTTGCTGTCGGACTTGTGCTTAATGTTAAGTTCCGTCACAAGGTGTACGGACTCTGGCTGTAATAAAAAATGCTTGCTCTGCAAGCATTTTTTTGTGGTGAAATTTATACATAAACAGGCCGTAAAGCCGAGGATACTATGCAATAATACTATTGAAAAAAATGTCATTTTATGCTATGATATATATTGAGGTGGTTTGATGCTTAAAAAAATATTTGCGCCTACGGATATGACGGTCGGAGCGCCGTGGAAAAGTATACTTATTTTCACGCTTCCGATGATAATAGGAAATATTGCTCAGCAGCTTTATAATACAGTTGACAGCATAGTTGTAGGCAAATATATCGGAGACAATGCTTTTGGAGCGGTAGGAACTGCAATGCCTCTTCTTAATCTGCTTTTGGTTCTTTTTATGGGGGTTTCCACCGGTGCCGGTGTTATGACGGCGCAGTATTTCGGCGCAAAAAACAGAGAGAAGCTTTCATACACAGTGGGAAATGCAATAACGCTTACGGCTATATGCAGTGTTATACTTGTTATCGTGGCGGCACCGACATTAAGACCTATGATGGGGCTTTTGAAGGTGAAGCCTGAACATTTTGACTGGTGCTATGACTATCTTATGATTTCAATCATCGGAATAGCAGGAATGGGATATTACAACATCTTAAGCGGAATCATACGGGGAATGGGAGATTCTGTTTCGGCACTTATTTATCTTCTTGTTGCGGCAGTTACCAATATTCTACTTGATATCGTGTTTGTTGCAAACCTTAAAATGGAAGTTGCCGGTGTTGCCCTTGCAACAATTATTTCACAGGTTTTATCTTCGGCTTTGTGCCTTATAAAGCTCAGCAGAATGAAAAACAACTTCGATTTCGGATTAAAATATCTGAAGCCTAAAAAAGAATATATGATGAAAATAATAACTCTTGGTGTTCCGTCGGGACTAACTCAGGCGATATTTTCTTCGGCGATGCTTATTGTTCAGGGGCTTACAAACAGCTTTGATACCAACTTCGTAAATGCCAATATAATCATTATGCGTGTGGACGGCTTTGCTATGATGCCCAATTTTTCTTTCGGTATGGCTCTTACCACCTACGCGGGACAGAATGTGGGTGCCAAGCTTTATGACAGAGTTACAAAGGGGGCAAAGCAGGGAACGCTTATGGCTTTCCTGTGCTCGGCAGCTATCACGGTAGTTATTCTCTTTTTCGGAAAAGGTCTTATGGGAATATTCACGGAAACCAAGGAACTTGTTGATTTAAGCTATTATCTTATGATGATTCTTGCACCGGGTTATCTTGCGGTTGCAATAACTCAGGGGCTTTCGGGAATTATGAGAGGTGCGGGAGATACAATGACACCTATGTGGATTTCTCTTATCACAACAGTAGCATTAAGAGTTCCGCTGGCTTACGGCATATCTGAGCTGACTAAAACTGCAGCTCTTCCTTACGGAAGATTTGAATGTATACAGATATCCTTGCTTGCATCCTGGGTAATAGGAGCGGTTCTTACATTTGTTTTCTATGCTAAGGGCAGCTGGAAAAATAAGGCGATAAAATAAGGAGAATAATTATGGATTATACTAAAGTTACGATATATACAAACAGCGAAGGCGTCGAACTTGTGAGCGCCTCTCTTTACGACCTCGGAATATTAGGCGTTCAGATAATGGATAAAAATGACTTTGAAGAGTTTATGAGTCAGAATTTAAGAGCCTGGGATATGGTTGACGAGGAGCTTATAAGTTCTATGATGTCAAAGGAAACGCAGGTTTCTTTCTATCTTGAAAACAATGATGAGCTTGGCGGGATGCTTGAAAATGTTCGCTCTATGGCGAAAGAACTTTCAAAAGCCGGTGAATACGGCAGAATGAAGGTTGAAGAGACAGCCGTAAAAGAGGAAGACTGGGCAAACAACTGGAAGAAATACTATAAGCCCTTGAGAATAGGTGAGCATATTGTTATAAAGCCCACCTGGGAAGAAGCCGAGCTTAAGGAAAACGATGTTATTGTTGAGCTTGATCCCGGTATGGCATTCGGCACGGGAAGCCATGCAAGCACTCATATGTGTCTTGAATTTCTTGAAAAAACCATCAAAAAAGGAGATAAGGTTCTGGATATCGGAACAGGCAGCGGAATTCTGGGTATTGCTGCATTAAAGCTTGGTGCAGAAAGTGTTACAGCGGTAGACATAGATCCTCTGGCGGTTAAAACGGCAAAGGAAAATGCTCTTCTTAACGGATATTCCGAGCCTGAATTTACCGTTTTCGAAGGAGACCTTGCAGATAAGGTAACAGGAGAATATGATGTGGTTTTAGCAAATATAGTTGCGGATATCATATGTGAGCTTTCCGAAAATGTATGTAAATACATAAAGAAGGATGGAAAATTCATTACATCGGGAATAATTGATTTCAAGGCTGAAAAAGTTAAAACAGCTCTTAAGGATAACGGAATAAATATTCTTGAGGGAAAAAATCAGAAGGATTGGCATTCCTTTTTATGCGACAAAGCCTGAAACTGACTGAAAGGAATTGATTTTATGAATATTTATGACAGCGCATTTATAGAAAAACTCAGAGGGGTATATTCCATAAGTCCCGAAACTTATGAGAAGTATGATGTAAAAAGAGGTCTTCGTAACAAGGACGGCACAGGTGTTCTTGTCGGCCTTACCTCAATCGGTGATGTAAGGGGTTACATTATTGAGGAAAAGGATAAAATAAACGTGCCCGGTAAACTTACTTACCGCGGTGTGAATATGGTTGATATTTACAAGGAAAATGAAAAAAGGGGAAGACACGCCTTTGAGGAAACCATATATCTTATTCTTATGGGAGAGCTTCCGACAAAGGAAGAGCTTGCTGAATTTAAGCAGATTCTTGCCGAAAACCGTGAGCTTCCTCCCGGATTCACAGAGGATATGATTCTTAAAGCACCCAGTCCCAATATTATGAATAAGCTGGCGCGTGCGGTGCTTGCATCCTATTCATATGATAAAAACCCCGATAGCCTGTCACTTGATAATCTTCTCCGTCAGTCAATCGAGCTTATTGCAAGATTCCCTTCCATGACGGCGTACGGTTATCAGGCTAAAAAGCACTATTATGATCATGACAGCTTATATCTTCACAGCCCCAGACCTGATTATGATACTGCGGAAAATGTCCTTCATATGATAAGAAGAGACAATAAATTTACGGAGCTTGAGGCTGAGATACTGGATCTTCTTTTGGTAATACACGCCGAGCATGGTGGCGGTAATAACTCTACCTTTGCAACCCACGTTGTATCTTCCAGCGGAACAGATACCTACAGCGCAATTGCTGCGGCAGTGGGCTCTCTCAAAGGTCCGAAGCACGGCGGAGCAAATGCCAAGGTTACGGGTATGGTTGAGGAAATCAAGGCCTCCTGTGACTGGAAGGATGAAGGAGCTCTCAAGGATTATCTTGTAAAGATAATAAACAAGGAAGCCTATGACAAAACAGGTCTTGTATATGGTATGGGACATGCAATTTACACGTTAAGCGATCCGAGATCAATGCTTCTTAAGGAAAAGGCAAAGGAACTTGCTTATCACATAGGCAAAGAAAAAGAGTTTGAAATGTATGACAGAATTGAAACTCTTACACCGGAAATTTTCAATGAGCTTCGCGGAAATAAAAAGCACCTCTGTGCCAATGTAGACCTTTATTCGGGATTTGTTTACAGTATGCTTGGTATCCCGGAAGAACTTTATACTCCGCTTTTCGCCATTGCGAGGGTGCCCAGCTGGTGTGCTCACCGTATGGAGGAAATTATTGCCGGAGGAAAGATAATCCGTCCTGCATATAAGAGCGTTAGCATAAAGAGACCTTATGTTCCGATGGAAGACAGGTAATTATGAGGCGTACTGAGTACGCCTCAAAACATATAAGGAAGTGATTTTATGCCTCTTGACGGCATAACTTTATGTGCGGTAATCAAGGAACTCTCATGCCTTGAAGGCGCATCTGTTCAGAAGGTGCATCAGCCTGAAAGGGATGAAATCCTTTTGATGCTTCACACAAAAAACGGAAACAAGAAGCTTCTCGTCAGTGCGAGCCCTCAAAGCCCCAGGCTTCACATTACGGAAGGAAGCTATAAAAATCCCGAAACCTCACCGATGTTCTGTATGCTTTTGCGAAAACATTTTACGGGCGGAAAGATTCTTTCTTTTACCCAGTCTTCTCTTGACAGGGCAGTTGATATCGCTTTTGAGTGTCATAACGAGCTGGGAGATACCGTCAAAAAACACATAATAGTTGAAATTATGGGACGAAATTCCAATCTTATTGTTACGGATGAAAACTATAAAATTTATGATTGTTTACGAAAAAATGATTTATCACGGGATACTGAACGTATGATGATGCCGGGCTTTACCTATACTTTTCCCGAGAACACAGGCAAGTGTGATATATTAAAATCCGCAAAAGAGGAGATAGAAGCTCTGCTGAGGGAAGAAACAAGACAGGAATTAACGAATCTTTTTACGGGATTTTCTCCTTTGGCGAACAGAGAGGCAGAGCATTCGGGAAATGTTTCGGAGTATGTACTCGGAATAAAGGAGAAACTTGAAAAAAGTGAATTTTCACCGACACTGGTTTTAGGCGAAGAAAAGCCTTTGGATTTCTGGTGCTTTGACATAAAAGAGTATGGGCAGGGCGTCGAAATTAAAAAATATGAAACCATCGGAGAAGCGATGGAGGCATATTACTTTGAAAAATCATTTGCCGAGCATATGAAGCAGAAAAATTCTTCTCTGACAAAGCTTGTTACGAATCTTCTTACCAGGGCAGAACGTAAACTCAAGCTTCAGTATAAAGAGCTTACTGAAGCCGGTAAGAAAGAGGAATTCAAGGTTATGGGAGATTTGATTACAGCCAATCTTTATAAAATAAAAGAGGGCGATAAGATCGCAGAGGTTTCCGATTGGTCGACGGGTGAAGAGAAAATTTTGCATATTCCCATGGATGAGAGTATTTCTCCTTCCGATAATGCGCAGAGATATTATAAAAAATATGCAAAGGCAAAGCACGCGGAAATTGTAATAGGAGAGCAGATTGAAAATACGATAAAGGAAACAGAATATTTGAAAAGCGTGCTTCAATCGGTTTCTGATGCGGAAAATATGGATGATATCGCTCAGATAAAGGAAGAACTGGCAGAAGGCGGATATATTAAAGCAGAAGGCGGAAAAAAGAAAAAGGAATCCTCTTCAAAACCCCTTGAATTTTCATTTGAAGGCTTTAATATTTATGTGGGAAAAAACAACAAGCAAAATGATTTGCTTACCCTTAAAACAGCAAGGGCGTATGACATATGGCTCCATGTAAAAAATAATGCCGGAAGCCACGTTATTATTGAAGCAAAGGGTGAAGAGATTCCGCCGTCTGTAATAGAATATGCTGCAAATCTGGCTGCGATACACAGTAAAGCTAAGGGAGCACCTAAAACGGAGGTTGATTATACATTTGTGAAGTATGTGAAAAAGCCTCAGGGAGCAAAGCCCGGTATGGTAATCTATACAGACTATAAAACCTGTATTATATGAAATAATCCTTTTCAATGCATTTTGCGTTGAAAAGGATTATTTTTTTATTGACAAACAATTATCAAAGTGCTATAATGATTTAATATTTTAATGGTGAATTATTTAACGAAGTGAGTAGAGGAGACAGATCTATGACGAAAGTATTATATTTTTCCGTTGTATCGGCATTGATTGCTTTGCTTTTTGCGGTTATTACAGCTTTGCATATCGCAAAGAAAGATTCCGGAAACGAGAAAATGCGAAAGATTGCGAAATACATAGCAGACGGTGCAATGGCTTTTATTAAGCGGGAGTACAGTGTGATTGTGATATTTATGGTATTGCTTGCGATAATAATAGCTGTGCTTTTGGGAGCAGGAACTGCGGCTTGCTTTGTGTTCGGAGCATTAAGCTCGATGCTTGCGGGATTTATCGGAATGAAAGTTGCGACACTCGCCAATGTGAGGACTGCTAAGGCTGCGGAAGCAGGACTTCATCCGGCACTTAAGATAGCGTTCTCCGGCGGAAGCGTTATGGGACTTTGCGTAGTAGGGCTCGGCCTTTTCGGTATAACGGTTTCCTGGATGATTTTCAGGGATAGTGTTGAAGCTGTCAACATAATTACGGGTTATTCGCTTGGTGCAAGCTTTATCGCACTTTTTTCAAGAGTAGGCGGCGGTATTTATACCAAGGCGGCTGATGTTGGAGCAGACCTTGTGGGTAAGGTTGAAGCGGGTATCCCGGAGGACGATCCGAGAAATCCTGCGGTTATTGCGGACAATGTGGGAGACAATGTGGGTGATGTTGCCGGTATGGGAGCAGACCTTTTTGAATCATATGTCGGCTCGGTTATATCTGTTATTTCGCTTGCGATGCTTGCTCTCGGAAATGCAGCGCAGCTTAGGGAAGGATATATTGTTTATACTTTCAGCCTTGCTGCCACCGGAATTCTTGCTTCTTTAATAGGTACGATATTTGTTAAAGCTATGAAAAATATCGCACCTCAGAAGGCTCTTAATATCGGAGAATACAGTTCGATGCTTCTTTTTGCCATAGCAGCCGTTGTATTAAGCAAAACCGTTTTAGGTTCATATAATCCTGCAATTGTTGTAATATCAGGTCTTATTGCGGGAGGTGCAATAGGAAAGGTTACAGAGATTTACACATCGTCTGATTATAATAGCGTACGGGGAATTGCGGAACAATCAAAAACCGGTGCTGCAACGAATATAATTTCCGGACTTTCTGTTGGTATGATGAGCACGGCTGTGCCGATTATTATTATAGGAATAGCGATATATCTGGCTGATTTGTTTGATCCTTCAATGGGTGTGGGCCTTGTTGCTGTAGGTATGCTTGCTACAACGGGAATGACTGTTGCTGTTGATGCATACGGCCCTATCGCAGATAATGCCGGAGGTATTGCGGAAATGTCCGGTATGCCTGAAAGTGTCAGAAAAAATACTGACAGCCTTGATGCTGTAGGAAATACAACGGCGGCAATCGGAAAAGGCTTTGCGATAGGAAGTGCGGCACTTACTGCAATAGCGCTTTTTAAGTCTTTCTGTGCAGCATCCGGTCTTCAGGGAATCGATATTGCCCGTCCCAAAACAGTTATTGGTCTTCTTATCGGAGCAATGCTTCCGTTTTTATTCTCGGCACTTACAATCAATGCCGTATCCAAAGCGGCAAATGCTATGATACTTGAAGTCAGAAGACAGTTTAAGGAGATAGCGGGAATACTTATGGGTACAGCGGAACCCGATTATGTAAAGTGCGTTGATATAAGCACAGGTGCAGCGCTTAAAAGTATGGTAATTCCTGCCGTTCTTGCAGTAGCGGCACCGTTGATTGTAGGGCTGTCCCTTGGAGCTGAAGCTCTCGGAGGATTGCTTGCGGGTGCTCTTGCCGGAGGTGTAATGCTTGCGATATTTATGTCCAATTCCGGAGGAGCCTGGGACAACGCAAAAAAACACATAGAAACCGGTGATTGCGGAGGAAAGGGAAGCGAAGCACATAAGGCGTCTGTAATAGGCGATACCGTGGGCGATCCCTTAAAGGATACCGCAGGACCTTCAATAAATATACTTATTAAGCTTATGAGCATTGTTGCTCTGGTTTTTGCACCGCTGTTTATGTAATATAAAAGAGCCTTTCGGGGCTCTTTTAATTTGCTCTTTGCCTTGACATTAGTGTAAAGGTTTGGTATAATCTTATAAGAATAAAACGGAAAGAAGGAGTCAGATGAAGAAAGTAATGCTTGTTTTCGGTACCAGACCGGAAGCTATTAAAATGTGTCCTCTGGTAAACGAACTAAAATCAAGAAAGAACATTGAAACCGTGGTTTGCGTAACAGGACAGCACAGACAGATGCTTGATCAGGTGCTTGAGGCTTTTTCGGTTGTTCCGGATTACGATCTTTCGATTATGAAGGATAAACAGACTCTTTTTGATATAACAACAAATATATTAAACGGAATAAAGGGGGTTCTCGAAGAAGTCGGGCCTGATGTAGTGCTTGTACACGGAGATACTTCCACAACCTTTGTTACAGCACTTGCGTGTTTCTATCTGCAGATTCCCGTGGGGCATGTTGAAGCGGGCTTAAGAACCTACAACATATATTCTCCGTTCCCGGAGGAATTTAACCGTCAGGCTGTAGGTATTGTAGCGAAGTATAATTTTTCTCCGACAGAGCTTTCTAAGGAAAATCTCCTTAAAGAAGGAAAGAATCCTGAAAGCATCTATGTTACCGGCAATACCGCAATTGATGCTCTTAAAACTACTGTAAGAGAGGATTATACCCATCCTGAGCTTGAATGGGCAAAAGGATCCAGACTTATTACCATAACGGCACACAGAAGAGAAAACCTCGGTGAGCCGATGCACAATATGTTCCGTGCGATAAGAAGAATTATGGACGAGCATCCGGACGTAAAGGCGATTTATCCGATTCATATGAATCCTGTTGTGCGAAAAGCAGCAGAGGATGAACTTGGCGGATGCGACAGAATAAGAATAATTGAACCGCTTGAGGTTTTGGATTTCCACAATTTTCTTGCACGAAGCTACCTTATACTTACAGATTCCGGAGGAATTCAGGAAGAAGCACCTTCTCTGGGTAAGCCTGTGCTTGTTATGCGTGATACAACCGAGCGTCCCGAGGGAATAGCGGCAGGAACCTTAAAGCTTGTAGGAACGGATGAAACTGTTATTTACGAAAATTTCAAGGAGCTTCTTGAAAACAAAGAGGCATACGAAAAAATGAGTAAGGCATCCAATCCTTACGGAGACGGTTTTGCATGCAAGAGAATCGCTGATATACTCGAAAAATAATTATAAATGCAACATTTTTTTATGTTGCATTTATTTTTGAAAAAAATTAAAAAAACTCTTCCATATTTGAAAAAAATGTAGTATAATAGTGTATGAATATTTATTTCCCTGAAGGGAACAGCATATGAGACAGAAGGAGGGGTATTGATGAGTGAATTTTTTTCATCGGTGTGGATGTATATATCACAGTTTTTCGGTATGCTGAAAATTAATGACATTATTGACATGCTTATTATAGCTGTAGCATTTTATTATATTGGTACATATATGATAGAGACAAAAGCATGGCAGTCGTTAAAGGTCGTGATGGTGCTGATAGTTCTTGCACCTATCAGTGCATTTCTGCAGCTTAATACTGTCAGCTTTTTAATTGAAAGTGTTCTTCAGATAGGAGCGATTGCTGTTATTATTGTATTCCAGCCTGAACTGAGGAGCTTTCTTGACAGACTGGGAAGAGGAACAAATTTGCGCAAAATGCTTAGTCCCGGTATAATGATAGAAAAGGACAGCATAGATTCCATTGTACGCGCGGTCAGCAATATGTCGGAAGAATCTACAGGTGCACTGATAGTGTTTGAAAAGCAAAAAAAGCTTGATTCGGTTATAAGTGTAAAGGGAACTGAGCTTGATGCCGAAATATCTCAGGGGCTTCTTGAAAATATTTTTGTTAAAAATACACCCTTGCACGATGGAGCTGTTATAATCAAAAACGAAAAAATAGCATATGCTCAGAGCATATTACCCCTTTCGGAAAATGCTGTAATAAGCACCGAACTCGGCACACGACACAGAGCTGCTATCGGAATAACTGAAAAGAGTGATGCTATTGCGGTAGTGGTATCTGAAGAAACCGGTAAGATTTCCTATGCTAAGGACGGAGGGCTTCACCGCGATATTACTCCGGAAAACTTAAGGGAAGTTCTTACGATTGAGTTTGCGGGAAAATCTGCAATGGAGACCGATCTTAAGGGGTTCTTTAAGCGAGGTGACGGAAATGAGTAAAGAACAGAAAAATACCAAACCTGCAGAGGAAAATATAAACAGAGGAAAAAATCTTCTTGGAAAAGTGATTTGTGCATTGCTTGCCATTATCCTTTGGGTTTATGTATCATACGATAAAAAACCCGAAACTGCAAAAGAGTTTACCAATATTCCGGTTACACTTACCGGAATTGAAGTGCTTGAAGGCAGAAATCTTACGGTTTTGAGCAACGATATGTTTGTAAAGGTTAAGCTTTCTGGAACCAGAAGCATTCTTTCAAGAGTAAATAAAAAAGATATAAAAGCAATTGTAGACCTTTCGGACACCACATCTTTGGGTGAGCAATATCCTATAGTTACAATTGCAGGTATTCCCGATGCATTGAGTGTTGAAGAAAAGAAAATTGTTTCCGGAAAGCTGCTTATCGATAATCTTGTGAAGAAAAACCTTGATCTAAATATTGAAGTGACAGGGAAAATGGCGGATTCTGTTATAGAAGGAGAAAAAACAGTAAGCCCGACACATGTAACCATAAGAGGACCGGAAAGCACTCTTAAGAGTGTTACCGCGTGGACGACGCCGGTAGATGTAAGCAAGATTAACAGCAGTGTCAGCACATTTACAACCGGGATCGTGCTTAAGAGCGCAAACGGAGAGGCAATCGAAACCGATATGATAACTCTTTCTGAGACATCTGCGGCAGTAACAATGAAATGCAGAGGAAAAAAGGAGCTTGAAGTAAATGTTCCTGAAATTATCGGAAGCAAGGCAGGCTATAATATAACCGTCGAGAAGATAGAGCCGGAAACGGTTATGGTAGTAGGGCCGATTGAAGAAATCAGTATTTTGGGTTCTGTTGATGTTGAGCCCATAGATGCATACAATGCAACTGAGAATGTCAGAACAAACTTGATTTTACCTGAAAATATGCAGTGTGAAACAACAAAAATCAATGTTAAGCTCAAGCTTACGATGATTAATGACTGATGATTTTGATTTTAAATAAAAAATGATTAAAATATATACGGATTGGCAAAAAAAGTATTGACAATTAAGGAAAAAGATTGTATAATATACTTTGCTTGCAGAGAGGGATTTGTATGATTGCAGATATAAGCTCAATAAAAAATTCTGAAGGCAAGATAACCGTAAACGAAACCGTTGAATTCGGAACTGTTACTTTTGGTGGCGGAGCCTATGAGTTTAAGGAGGTTTCTGTTGTCGGTTCAATTATAAATATCGGCGGAAGTCTGGAGCTTAAAGCAACAGCTACCGGAGAGTATATAACTCCATGTGCAAGGTGCTTGAAGCCTGTAATGAGCAGCTTTGACGCAGATATTTATGAGGATCTTACGGGCGAGGACGCAAACGACGAGCTTATTGCCAAAGATGGTAATGAGTGGGATCTTACAGAACTTATCTTAAGCGATATATTGCTTGAGCTTCCGATGACCGTCCTTTGTTCAGAAGACTGTAAGGGTTTTTGTCCCACTTGCGGAAAAAATCTTAACAGTGAGTCCTGCACTTGCGAAAGCGAAGAGTGGGATCCGAGATTCGACATATTAAAAAATTTCAAAGCTGACTTATAATTTATGGAGGTGTAGAAAATGGCAGTACCGAAGGGTAAAATATCCAAAGCGAAAAAGCATTCTAGAAGAGCTAATTGGAGACTTCACATTCCCGGAATGATTAAGTGCGCTCAGTGCGGCGAATACAAGATGCCTCACAGAATTTGTCCTGCCTGCGGTTATTACAACGGCAAGGAAATCGTAAAGAAGGAAGCGTAAGTGAATTAAAAGAACACACAAAGGTGTGTTCTTTTTTCTTTTAGTTTGACATATTGAATTTTTGGGGTATAATATACTAAAGGGGGGCGTTGCCCCTAATCCGCCATCCGGCGTCTTTAAGCCTTCGGCTGCCTTTAGCTCCTTGACGGCTTCGTAAAAAAGTCCTTGCAAGCAAGCTTTTTTACTCATGGTATAATATACTAAAGGGGGTGCTTTCTTGTACAACATAATAGATTACATCAGATGGCGCGGCGATTTAACCTTTACCGCCGAACCCTTCAACGAAGTGGATAATCTTATATTCACACAGCTTTCATACCTTGATTTTTCGGGGATAGTCTCTTCTTCTTTTAACGAGTATATCACACTGAAAGAAGCCTGGGAGAGATATTCCGGAATAGGAAGAAAACCCGAAAGTGTTATTCTTCCCGAGGAAATTTACGGAATGTTTGAATGTATGGCAAAAACAGAGCGTTTTTCTGAGGTTAAGCTTTCGGGCTTTGTATCAAATCATGATGAAGCATCGGAAAAGCAATTTGCAGCTGTTCTGATAAGCTTTGATAAGAAAGTGTATGTTTCTTTCAGAGGAACTGATGACAGCCTGATAGGCTGGAAAGAGGACTTTAATCTTGCATTTATGGAGTCGGTTCCCGCTCAGAGAGAGGCGGCAGAATATCTCAACAGGGTGATGAAGGAAATAATGTTTCTGCCGGTTTATATCGGAGGGCATTCAAAAGGCGGAAATTTATCAGTATACGCTGCGATGAAATGCAGAAAAATTCACAAAAGAAGAATTAAAAAGGTTTTTACAAATGACAGCCCGGGCTTTTTAGAGAAGGTTATAGAAAGCAAAGAATATAAAGAAGTATCGGAAAAGCTTACAAGCATTGTGCCTGAAGGCTCCGTAATAGGTCAGCTTTTAAGCCACGGAAGGCGCGATGATATAATCGTTAAAAGTGAAAGCTCAATGCTTCGGCAGCACGATCCTTTTACATGGCAGGTTATGGGAAACGGATTTGTGAAAGCTGACGGGTTAAATGAAAAAAGCATAATGGTTGATGAGGTTATTTCTTCCTGGCTTGCAAAATTGAATAAAGAGGAAAGAGAAAGTCTTGTTGAGGCGGTTTTTGAGTTTTTTACCGTAACCGATGCGAAAAATCTTGCAGATATTGTAAATGATAAGCTGGGATTTTTAAGGGCGTTGGGTAAGCTGAGTAAGGAGTCCAGAAAGGATATCAGTAAAAATATAGGACAGATCATTGAAGAAATTGCAAAAATCAAGTCCCGCAGGGAATAATTGTTTTGACTTACGGAAAAAAAGATGATAAAATATTGAAGTACAAATTATAAATGAGGGATTTTTATGAAAAAACTCGGATTGGGACTTATGAGGCTTCCGCTAATCGAAGAAAACAACTCTTCGAAAATTGATATAGAAGCAACTAAGGTGATGGTTGATGAATTTCTTGATAACGGATTCAACTATTTTGATACCGCCTGGATGTACCATAGCTATGAAAGCGAAAACGCCGTAAAAGAGGTGCTTACAAAGCGCCATAAGAGGGATGAATTTCTCCTTGCTACAAAGCTTCACGCAAACTATGTGAAATCATTGGATGACAGAGACAGAATATTTTCAGAACAGAAAGAAAAAACCGGCGTTTCATATTTTGACTATTATCTGCTTCACGATGTAAGAGAAGCTCATCTTGCCATCTATGAAAAATACGATTGCTTCAACTGGCTTATTGAGAAGAAAAAAGCAGGCGAAGTTAAAAATATTGGTTTTTCCTTCCACGACAATGCGGAGTTTTTAGATAAGGTTTTGACAAAATATCCGTTCGTTGACTTTGTGCAGCTTCAGCTTAACTATCTTGACTGGGATAATGAATCCATTCAGTCAAGGCTGTGCTATGAAGTGGCAGAAAAGCACGGCAAAAAAGTAATTGTTATGGAGCCTGTGAAAGGCGGAACTCTTGCAAAGCTTCCCGAGGAAGCTGAGGCAGTTCTGAAAAACCATAATCCGGAGGTTTCCGTACCGTCCTGGGCAATTCGCTTTGTGGCATTACTTCCCAATGTGTTTATGGTACTTTCGGGAATGAGCAATTTAGAACAGCTTCGTGACAATATTAAAACAATGGATAATCTTACTCCTTTAACAAAAGAAGAAAACAGGCTTATTAAAGAGGTTGTGGCAATCATAAATAAAGGTGCGGCAATTCCCTGCACCGGATGCTCATACTGTACTGACGGGTGCCCGCAAAAAATTGCAATCCCCAAGTATTTCGAGCTTTACAATGCGGAAATGCAGGAGGCGGAGGGTAAAGGCTGGAGTCCGCAGATTGCATATTATGAAAATATGATAAAAACTTTCGGAAAAGCAAGTGATTGCATAGGTTGCGGTGCCTGTGAGGAGGTCTGTCCCCAGAATCTTCCCATAACAAGGTATCTTAAATCTATTGTAAAAAGCTTTGAAGAAGTTGAAAATTAATAAATTTTTAAGGAGGAATAATAAATGGCAAACAAGTATGCAGGAACAAAGACCGAGAAAAATCTGGAGGCAGCTTTTGCAGGGGAATCCCAGGCAAGAAACAAATATACATATTTCGCCTCCAAGGCTAAGAAAGAGGGCTTTGAGCAGATAGCGGCTCTTTTCTTAAAGACAGCGGACAACGAAAAGGAACATGCTAAAATGTGGTTTAAGGAGCTTAACGGAATCGGCGATACCGCTGAAAACCTGCTCCACGCTGCCGAAGGCGAAAACTATGAATGGACAGATATGTATGACGGATTCGCAAAAACTGCAGAGGAAGAAGGATTCCACGAGCTTGCGGCAAAGTTCCGTCTTGTTGCGGCAATTGAAAAGCATCACGAGGAAAGATACAGAGCGCTTCTTAAGAATGTTGAAACTGCCGAAGTTTTCAAAAAGAGTGAGGTTAAGGTCTGGGAATGCAGAAACTGCGGACATATCGTGGTTGGAACTGATGCTCCGGAAATTTGCCCCACCTGCGCTCATCCTCAGAGCTATTTTGAAGTTCACGCAGAAAACTATTAATAAAACAAAAAACATCTTGGATTAAATCCAAGATGTTTTTTCATTTTATTACACAGCTTGACTTAACATCACCGTCAAGGATAATTTCGCCGTAGGAGTCGGCACTTATTTTTCCTGAAAGCGGATTTTTTATGCTTTCGATATTGCCGATAACAGTGGCATTAACACAACTTCGTTCAAATGAAAGGTCGCATCCTGTCATTTCGCAATCTTCAAGAACAAGTCCTTTTGCATAGCAAAGGGGCTGTGTGCCTTCTATACGGCAACGGATAAGATGAAGGTTTTCGGAATACCAGCCAAGATATTCGCCCTTTATAACGCTGTCATATACGGTTACGTTTTTGGCGTGCCAGAAAGCATCCTTCGTATCAAGCTTTGAATTTTTAACGGTGACATTTTTTACATATTGGAATGAGTACTTTCCCTTAAGACTGAAATTATCAAGGGCTATATCCCTGCTCTGAAAAAACGGATATTCCGCTTCGAGGGAAGTATCTTTTACCCAAATACCTTTACACATCCAGCCGAATTCCTGAGAGGATATTTTTGAGGATGAGACAAAAACATTCCTGCACTCACGGAGAGCTTTAACTCCGTCTATTTCGGCATTTCTGATATCCAGCTTTTTTGAATACCATAAAGGTGCACGGCAACTATCCTTCATTTTTGAATTTACAATTTCAGCCCCTGTAACGTGCCAGAGGGGATAGCGAAGAGCGAAAGTGCAGCCTTCAACAGATATGTTTCTGCATTCCTTGAGAGCAGACTCACCGTCCGCCGGTCCGTCAAATATACAGTCTTTTATTTTGGTATTTCTCACACCGTAGAGCGCGCGCTCTTCATCGAGTGTCAGTTTTTCTGCTAATTTCATAGTTTAACCGCCTTTTATGTAATAAAAATATTATAAATGTTTATGTTAAACAAGTCAATATTTTTAAGGAATCTTCTTGACTTTTTTTAAAATTATGGCTAAAATATCTTAAAGGAAAATAAATTTCGGAGGAAAAAAATGAAACAGTTTAATGTTACGGGAATGAGCTGTGCCGCCTGCTCTGCAAGGGTTGAAAAAGCGGTATCAAAGCTTGACGGTGTCACTTTGTGTTCAGTCAACCTTTTAACAAATTCTATGACGGTGGAAGGCACAGCGGAGGAAAAAACAATTATTTCTGCCGTTATTGATGCAGGCTACGGCGCATCGGTAAAAGGCAGCACTCCAAAAACTAAAACCATAAAGGATGATTCAGAAGAAAAAAATCTTAAATCAAGGCTTATTTCATCATTGTTTTTCCTTGCGGCTTTAATGTATATTTCTATGGGGCACGTTATGTGGGATTGGCCGCTTCCTCGCTTTTTTTCGGAAAATCCTATGAATATCGGGCTTGCTGAGCTTATTTTAAGCATTATCGTAATGGTAATAAATCAAAAATTTTTTAAGAGCGGATTTAAAGGTCTTATAAATAAAGCTCCTAATATGGATACATTGGTAGCCCTGGGTTCCGGAGCATCTCTTATATACAGCATATATGCACTTTTCTCAATGTCTGATGCGTTGATTAAAGGAGATATCAATCACGCAAACCATTTCCTGCACGAATTTTATTTTGAATCTGCGGCGATGATTTTAACGCTTATAACCGTAGGCAAAATGCTTGAAGCAAGAAGCAAGGGAAAAACTACAGATGCCATTGAAAGCCTTATCAGGCTGACTCCTAAAACGGCAACGGTTATACGGGACGGAAAAGAGGCTGTTATTGAGGCATCAAATATGGTTGTGGGCGATATTTTCGCCGTAAAGCCCGGAGAAAGTATTCCGGCAGACGGTGTTATCATAGAAGGTGCAAGTGCTGTAAATGAATCAGCGCTTACGGGGGAAAGTGTACCTGTCGATAAAAAGGAAGGAGACAAGGTAACGGCCGCAACAATAAACCAGGAAGGGTTTATTTTATGCCGCGCCACAAAAGTCGGCGAGGATACTGCATTGGGAGAAATAATAAAGCTTGTCAGCGAAGCCTCCGGCTCCAAAGCACCCATTGCCAAGGTTGCGGATAAGGTATCGGGAATCTTTGTGCCCATAGTAATGGTAATTGCGGCAGTTACTGTATTTTCCTGGCTTATACTTGGAGAATCCATAGGATTTTCCCTTGCGAGAGGAATTTCTGTTCTCGTTATAAGCTGTCCCTGTGCGCTTGGCCTTGCAACTCCCGTTGCCATAATGGTTGGAAGCGGCAGAGGGGCTAAAAACGGGATTTTATATAAAAGTGCCGCCGCCCTGGAAGAGGCGGGAAGATGCGCTGTTGTTGCACTTGATAAAACCGGTACTGTAACGACAGGCGAAATGAAAGTCACGGACATAACCCCTGCTGAAGGCGTCACGGAAGATGAACTGTTGAAACTTTCCTATGCTCTTGAGGCAAAGAGCGAGCATCCCTTAGCTAAAGCGGTGGTGAATTTTGCCAAAGAAAAAGGAATACCGCTTTTTACTGCCGAAGACTTTTCTGCATTATCCGGAAACGGACTTACGGGCACAGTGGAAGGAAATAAGGTATACGGCGGTAAGGAAGAGTTTATTGCCGGGAAAACAGTGATTTCAGAAGATATAAAAAGAAAAACCGGGCTTCTTCGTGCTGAAGGCAAGACAGTAATGTTTTTTGCGGCTGAAGATAAGCTTTTAGGTCTTATTGCGGTTTCTGATATAATAAAGGAAGACAGCAAAGAAGCTGTGGCAAGGCTTAAAAAGATGGGGCTTTCCGTTGTTATGCTTACCGGAGACAATGAAGTTACGGCAAAGGCTGTGGCAAGGGAAGCCGGAATAGATAATGTGCGGGCAAATCTTCTTCCGGAAGACAAGGAAAAGGCCATAGCGGAACTTTCAAAAAGCGGTAAGGTTATGATGGTCGGAGACGGAATAAATGACGCCGTTGCCCTTACAAGAGCAAATGTCGGTGTTGCAATAGGTGCAGGGACAGATGTTGCCATTGACTCTGCAGATGCAGTAATTATGAAAAGCAGCTTAAAGGATGTCTGCCGACTTATTGCTCTTTCAAGAGGAACTCTTAAAAATATTCACGAAAACTTGTTCTGGGCGTTTTTCTATAATACAATCGGAATTCCCGTTGCGGCAGGCGTTTTTTCAAGGTTGGGTCTTACGCTTAATCCGATGCTGGGTGCTCTCGCAATGAGCCTTTCAAGCTTCTGTGTTGTAAGCAACGCCTTAAGGCTTAACTTTTACGATATTGATAAAATATACTATAAAAGAAACAATAAAAAGGAGGATAAAACCATGGAAAAAACAATGAAAATTGAAGGTATGATGTGCACTCATTGCTCAGGCAGAGTGAAGAAGGTTTTAGAGGAGCTTCCCGGTGTTGCTGAGGCAATCGTAAGCCACGAGGAAGGAACTGCTGTAGTGAAGCTTTCTTCTGCTGTAGCTGATGAAACATTAAAAAAGGCCGTTGAAGATCAGGGCTACAAGGTAATAGGATAACAAAAAAATGCAGGCTGTGCCTGCATTTTTTTGTTTTTAAATTTAATTGTTTTTAAGTCGTTTGTCGCTCTTTTTGGCAAGGTGATTACCAAGAGACTGAAAGGCGATAACAAGGAGCACCAAAAGCACAACAGAGATATACATTTCGGCATCTCTGTAGCGGTAGTAACCGTAGTTGATGGCAATCTTACCGAGACCGCCGCCGCCGATGATACCGCTCATTGCAGAATAACCCAAAACCGTTGTTATTGCAATTGTGAAGTTGGATATTAAAGAGGGAACACTTTCGGGAATCATTACCTTTACGATAATCTGAAAAGGTGTTGCACCCATACTTTCTGCCGCCTCGATGATATTCGGGTTGATTTCGCGAAGGCTGCTTTCAACAAGTCTTGCAACAAAGGGAAATGCAGCAATAACAAGTGGAACTATCATGGCAACGGTACCGATTCTGGTGCCTAAAATAAGCTCTGTAAGAGGAAAAGCCATAATCATCAGAATAAGGAAGGGGATAGATCTTAAAAGGTTTATCACGGTGTTTATTATGCTCATAAGCCAGGAAGGAAGAGGCATAACTCCGTTTTTTTCACCGGCAACCAATAATACGCCTAACGGAAGTCCTAAAATAACTGCAAATAAAGTTGAAAGCACTGTTACATAAATTGTTTCCCAGATTGCAAAGGGAACCTCATTTACCGTTACCCACAAGGCATCGTGAAGAAGCTTATTATCAATTGTTTCTATATATGTATTAAGAAAATCAAGCATTATTAAACCTCCTCCACGATAATATTTTCCTGAGACGATAAGTATTCTTTTACCTTGGCAAAATCAGCATCGGCAGGGATGCTTAAAAGTATGCTTCCAAAAGCCTTTTCGCCGATTGCCTTGGTTGATGCACCTAAGATATTGGCTGTAACACCTAAATCAATGGCCATATTTGTAATGGCGGGTGAACTTGCGGCAACAGCACCGTTATATACAACACGGAAAATCCTCTGTCCTTTAAGTTCGGGAAGAAGAGTTTCTGCACCGTCGGGAAATACAAGACGCTTTGCGGCTTCGGATTTTGGATTTGAAAATACTTCTGTAACATTTCCTTCTTCCACAACATAGCCGTTATCAAGGATTGCCACGCGGTTACATATATCCTCAACAACGCTCATCTGATGTGTGATGATAATAACGGTGATTCCGAGACGTTTATTAATATCCTTGATTAAGGATAAAATTGACTGTGTTGTTTTGGGATCCAGGGCGCTTGTTGCTTCGTCACAAAGGAGAACCTCAGGTTCTGTTGCAAGGGCTCTTGCGATGGCGATTCTTTGCATTTGACCGCCTGAAAGCTGGGCAGGATAAGCATTTGCTTTATCAGGAAGACCTACTATTTCAAGCAGCTCCATAGCTCTTTTTTTCGCTTCTGCTTTGCTTACGCCTGAAAGCTCCAAGGGAAAGCAGATGTTCTTCAGGCAGGTTCGTTGCATAAGAAGGTTAAAGCTCTGAAAAATCATTGTGACTTTTCTTCTCATAGCACGAAGCTCAGAAGGATTAAGGGTAGTTAAATCGCTGCCATCTATAATAACCTTACCTTCGCTGGGTCGTTCGAGCATATTGATGCAGCGAACCAATGTGCTTTTACCTGCGCCGCTCATACCGATGATGCCGTAAATATCACCCTTTTCTATATTAAGGGTGATATCGGTAAGGGCGTGTACTTCACCGCCTGCAGTATTAAATGTTTTTGTCAGGTTTTCAATTTTAATCATAATTTACTCCTGTGCCTTAATTTGAAAATACGCCGGTTGCAAGCAACCGGCGCTTTTTCAAAGAATAATCTTATTCAGCTTTGATAGCGTCAAGTGTTGTCTGTTTACCACCGTAAATACCCATGGGCTCTACGTGTACTGCGGATACGGAAACAACCTCTGTTCCGTTTTCTGCGTTGAAGTCTTCAAGATAGGGAAGGTGCTGGAAATAGTTAGCATCAACTTCACCTGAGTTTACAACATTGTTGGGCTGAACATAATCGGTATATTCGATTATTTCAAGAGTGATTTCCTTTGCTGCAAGGATATCTTTTGCAACAGCAAGGATTTCAGCGTGGGGTGTGGGAGAAGCTGCAACGGAAACGGTTGCGCCCTTAAGAGCTTCGTAATCTATTGCTGCATCATAACCGTCTGTTGTGTTTTCGATTGTGCTTACAACCGCACCTTCATATGTCTCTGCAATAAAGTCTGCAACTGCCTGGCTTTCAAGTGCTGCGATTAAAGCCTTGATAACGGGAGACTCTTCATTGCCTGCCTTAACAGCTAAAATGTTGCTGTATGCGGAGAAAGCGCCTTCCATAGCAAGAGAATCTGCTACGGGGTTAAGATCGGCGGAAATTGCATAGTTTGAGTTGATTACTGCATAGTCAACGCTTGAAAGAACGTTGGGAAGCTGAGCTGCTTCTACTTCCTTAAACTCAATTCCGTAGGGATTTTCAGCGATATCACGGATTGTAGCTGTGATGCCTGCGCCCTCAGCCAATGTGATATAGCCGAGCTCTTCAAGGAGAAGGAGTGCGCGTGCTTCGTTTGTTGTGTCATTGGGAACTGCGATAGTGATTGCCTTTTCTCCGCAACCTGTAAAGAGCGCTAAGGATGCAACCATCATTACAAGTGCGAGTGTGAGTGATAAAAATCTTTTCATTATAATACCTCCTAAAGTATATTGAATTTATGATAGCATTTTTTCACTTATTTGTCAAGATTAATCGAACATTTCGCTTGAAAGATAACGCTCACCTGTATCGGGAAGCAAAACTACGATTGTTTTACCTTCGTTTTCAGGGCGTTTTGCAAGAGTTAAGGCAGCAAAAAGCGCGGCACCTGATGAAATTCCGGATAAAACGCCTTCCGTTTTTGAGAGGAAGTTTCCCATTTTGTAAGCATCTTCGGTTTTTACGGTTATTACTTCATCGTAAATATTTTGGTCAAGTGTATCGGGAACAAAGTTTGCACCGATTCCCTGAATTTTGTGGGGAGCTGCCTTGCCTTCGGATAAAAGGGGAGAATCATATGGCTCAACAGCAACTACCCTGACAGCAGGATTTTTTTCCTTTAAATATTTGCCCGTTCCGCTTAAGGTTCCGCCGGTGCCCACAGCAGACACGAAAATATCAACTTTACCATCTGTGTCCTCGTATATCTCCGGTCCCGTTGTGCGGTAATGTGCATCGGGATTTGCCTTGTTTTCAAACTGGGAGGGGATAAAGCTTCCTTTAATTTCTTTCGCCAGTTCTTCTGCCTTTTCGATTGCTCCCTTCATTCCTTTTGCACCTTCGGTAAGATAAAGCTCCGCTCCGTAGGCTTTTAATAGATTTCTTCGCTCTATGCTCATAGTATCGGGCATGGTTAAAATAACTCTGTAGCCCTTTACTCCGCCCAGGCAGGCAAGCCCGACACCGGTATTTCCGCTGGTAGGTTCGATTATAACGGAGCCTTCCTTTAATAGGCCTTTTTCCTCGGCATCTTTAATCATTGAAAGGGCAACTCTGTCCTTTGCACTGCCCGCCGGATTAAAGGATTCTATCTTTGCAAGCACCCTTGCTTTAAGGGAGTACTCCTTTTCGAGGTGTGTAAGCTCCAAAAGAGGTGTTTTGCCTATTAAATCTTCGATGCTTTGATAAATATTCATAAAATTACCTCCGTGAAAATGTGTACTTTTAAAGTGTAACACTTATAAATTCCTTTGTCAATTGCATTTTGTGGCAAAAGTGCACAAAAGTTAAATGGGAGGTGTTCCTATATTGGCAAAAATGCCGATTGAAAGAATCGGCTGCTTGGTGTATAATTATACAAAATATGAAAGGAGATGCCGCAAATGTCTGAAATGATGAGAAAATCAGGTAGGAATGCGGTATCTTTATGCGAAAACAACGTTAAAGACACTTTTTTTGAAGTGTCTTTTTTTGCATGCTTCCGATTTTTTTACTACTATTATTTTATGAACAATATGTGCCGAAAAGTAAAAACTGCTGTATTTGTTTAATTAAAGTTCTTTCAGCGTTTTCGCTTTTCGGCGGAAACGCTTTTATATTTTCTGAAAGGTTTTGATACTATGAACAAGCTTGATGTTGCAAGAAACGAGATTAATGAAATAGATAAGGAAATGGCATCGCTTTTTGAAAGAAGAATGAAGGCAGCCAGGATGGTAGCTGAATATAAAAAGGAAAATGCACTTCCGATTTTCGATTCGGGAAGAGAAGCTTTTCTGATTGACAGGAATTCTTCATATATAGAGGATGCGGTGCTTAAGGATTATTATGTTGAATTCATTAAAAGCACGATGAATATTTCAAAATCCTATCAGAGAATGCTGCTTGACGGTATGAGGGTGGCGTATTCCGGAGTTCCGGGTGCCTTTGCACACATTGCGGCAACTAAAATTTTCGACAGCGCAAACGCGATAGCTTATGACAGCTTCAAAGCTGCATACGAGGCTGTTGAAAAGGGGGAATGCGACTGTGCGGTGCTTCCCATTGAAAACAGCTATGCGGGGGACGTTGCCCAGGTAATGGACATTGCGTTTTTCGGCTCACTTCATATTACCGGAATATACGACCTTGAAGTAAGCCATAATCTTCTTGCTAAAAAGGGAACAAACAAAGGCGAAATTAAAAAGGTAGTAAGCCATTCCCAGGCATTAAGCCAGTGTGCAGGATATATTGAAAAAAACAGGCTTTTAAAGGAAGAGGCTACAAATACAGCGGTTGCGGCAAAAATGGTTGCCGATTCTGAAAGCAATGCTCTTGCGGCAATTGCAAGTAAGGAAGCGGCTTCTTTATACGGACTTACCGTAGTTGAAGAAAATATTAATCAGAGTGCCAACAATACCACACGTTTTGCGGTATTTTCAAGAAGCACAGGTAAGGAGAACAAGGGCAACAATCACTTCGTATTTTTCTTTACGGTTAAAAATGAAGCAGGAGCACTTGGTAAAGCGATTTCTGTTATAGGAAAGTACGGATTTAACTTAAAGGCGTTAAAGAGCCGTCCGACAAAAGAGCTTATCTGGGATTATTATTTCTTTGCAGAGGGCGAAGGCGAAATCAACGGAGAAAACGGAGATAAGATGCTTACAGAACTTAAGGAAAGCTGCAACGAAATCAAGGTTGTGGGAAGCTTTGCAAACGAAATCCTGTTAAGAGAGAAGGATAATAAATGAGTCTTTATATGAATCTCGGAAAAGACAGCTATGATATAATAATCGAACGCGGAGCATTAAAAAAAGCGGGAGAATACTTTGAACTTGCGAGAAAAGTACTTGTTGTAACCGACTCGGGCGTTCCGGCTGAATATGCAAAAACCGTTGCTTCTCAGGCGAAGGAAGGCTATATCGTTACTTTTCCCCGGGGCGAAGAAAATAAAAACTTTGAAACCTATAAAACTGTTTTAAGTGCTCTTACCGAAAAGGGCTTTACCAGAACCGACTGTGTTGTCGCAGTAGGCGGAGGGGTTGTCGGAGATTTGGCAGGCTTTGCTGCGGCAAGCTATATGAGAGGAATTGATTTTTACAATATACCGACAACAGTGCTTTCACAGATTGATTCTTCAATCGGCGGAAAAACGGCGATTGACTTTTACGGATATAAAAATATAATCGGTGCATTTCATCAGCCGAAAAAAGTTATAATCGACGCCGATGTAACAAAAACCCTTACGAAAAGACAAATCGTATCGGGACTTGCGGAGGCTGTTAAAATGGCGGCAACAAGCGACAAAGAGCTTTTTTCGATATTTGAAAACTGTGACTATGAAGAGCATTTCGATGAAATAATCGAAAAATCCCTTATGATCAAAAAAGCGGTGGTTGAAGAGGATGTGGAAGAAAAAGGACTTCGTAAAGTTCTCAATTTCGGTCATACAGTAGGCCATGCCATAGAATCAAATGCGGGACTCGGAAGTCTTTATCACGGCGAATGCGTCGCTCTCGGAATGCTTTATATGGCGGATAAAGAAGCAAAAGAAAGAATACTTAATGTACTTAAAAAGCTTGGACTCCCCACGAAAGCAGAGTTTGATAAGGACAAAATAATTAACACAATAAAGCACGACAAGAAAGCAACCGGCGACAAAATAACGGTTATTTACGTTAAGGAAATCGGAAACTTTGAAATGAGAAAAATTGATATATCAGAGCTTTACGGATATATAAATGAGGTTTGAATATGAAAAATACATTTGGAGATAACATAACCCTTACGGTTTTCGGAGAAAGCCACGGAAGTGCCATAGGCGTTGTCATCGACGGTCTTGCCCCGGGAATTAGTATTGATGAGGAAAAAATAGCATATAAGCTTCTTTTAAGAAGACCTTCGGGCGGTATTTCCACATCAAGGGTTGAAGCGGACAAATTTAAAATTGAAAGCGGAGTTTATGAGGGAAAGACAACCGGAACGCCCGTTACAATTATAATTCCCAACGAAAACACAAAAAGCGGTGACTATAAGGCGACGGAAAACCTTGCAAGACCTGCCCATGCCGATTATACAGCGTATATGAAATATCACGGCTTTGAAGACAGACGGGGCGGCGGTCACTTCAGCGGAAGAATAACCGCGGGGATAGTTGCCGCAGGTGCGATTTTTATAAGTGCTCTTGAAAATAAAGGCATATATATCGGGACTCATATGAAAAAGTGCGCCGGAGTTTCGGACAGAGATTTTTCTGATCTTACAGAAGATGTTAAAAAGCTCATTAATATGCGTTTTCCCGTTTTATCGGGGGAAGCGGGAAGTTTAATGCAGGAAAAAATTATGCAGGCAAGAGAAGAAAAGGACAGTGTCGGCGGAATACTCGAAACTGCAATTATCGGTGTTCCCGCAGGACTCGGGGAGCCTTATTTTGACAGTATCGAAAGTAAAATCGCCCACGCAATGTTTTCAATCGGAGGCGTTAAAGGCATAGAATTCGGAAAAGGCTTTGCTCTTTCGGATATGGTGGGAAGCAAGGCAAACGATGCATTCAGAATGGAGAATGGCAAAGTTATAACAGAAACCAACAACAACGGTGGAATAAACGGCGGTATAACAAACGGAATGCCGATTTTATTCTCCCTTGCCGTAAAGCCTACGCCTTCCATATTCAGAGTGCAGAAGACAGTTGATTTCGTAAAAGGCGAGGACGCAGAAATTGAGCTTAAGGGAAGGCACGATCCTTGCATCGTGCACAGAGCAAAGAGCGTAGCAGATGCACTTTCGGCATTTGTAATCGCTGATGTACTTACTGGTCGCTACGGAACAGACTATCTGGCAGATTAATTTGGAGGAAGAAAATGCAGTACGGTTGTATAGGTGAAAAACTGGGACACAGTTTTTCAAAGGAAATTCACGGGAAAATTGCCGATTATGAATACGAGCTTAAGGAGCTTAGAAGGGAAGAAGTTGCTTCCTTTATAACGGGACAAAATTATAAAGCCCTTAATGTTACCATTCCTTATAAAGAGGTGGTAATCCCACATCTTGATGAAATTGATGAGGCAGCTGAAAAAATCGGTGCGGTAAATACAATTGTTAATAAAAACGGCAGACTATACGGATATAATACGGATTTTTACGGTATGATGGCACTTTTATCTTATATCGGTGTAGCTCTTGAAAATAAAAAGGTGCTGATACTTGGCACCGGAGGCACAAGCAGAACTGCTTATGCATTAGCTGAGCATCTTAAGGCAAGAGAAATTATAAAGGTATCACGAAGCGAAAAGGACGGAGCTGTAAGCTATGAAACGGCATATCGCAATCACATTGATGCGGAGGTTATAATAAACACAACGCCCTCCGGAATGTTTCCGAATTCAGAGGATTCGCCGATTATGCTTGACTCTTTTACAAAGCTTGAAGGTGTAATTGATGCAATTTATAATCCCTTAAGAAGTAATCTTATTACAGATGCCTTAAAGCGGGGAATAAAGGCATCCGGCGGACTTTATATGCTGGTTGCCCAGGCGGTAAAAGCATCGGAATATTTTCTTGATACAAAATATCCTGATACGCTTTTGGATGCAGTATATAAAGATATACTTTCAGAAAAAGAAAACATCGTTCTTGTGGGAATGCCGGGGGCAGGAAAAACCACAATAGGTAAAATACTTGCAGAAAAGCTCGGTAAAACCTTTACCGATTCCGATGATGAAATAAAAAAGAGCGGGAAGACGCCCGATGAAATAATCAAAAGCCGTGGTGAACCGGAATTCAGAAAAATTGAAGCAGAAACCATAAAAAATCTTTCTGATAAAAACGGACTTGTTATAGCAACAGGCGGCGGAGCGGTTTTGAGAAAAGAAAATATAAAAAGACTTAAAAGAAACGGAAAAATCGTTTTCCTGGACAGAAATTTATCTGATATTCTTCCGACTCCTGACAGACCATTATCTCAAAACAGAGAGCTTCTTAAAAAGCGCTATGATGAACGTTTCCCCATTTATACTTCTGTTTCGGATATTAAAGTAAAAATCGGAAACGATGCAAATGAAAATGCAGAAAATATTATAAAAATACTGAGAGGTTAATTATATGAAAATACTTGTAATTAACGGCCCCAACTTAAATATGCTGGGTATAAGAGAACCTGATATTTACGGAAAATCAACCTATAAGGATTTAACCGATATGATAGAAGCTTACTGTGAGGAAAAAAATGTGGAGGTTAAGTGCTATCAGTCAAACCACGAGGGTGCGCTGGTTGACGAAATCCAGTCGGCCTACGGCACAAAGGACGGAATTGTTATAAATCCCGGAGCTTATACCCATACAAGTGTGGCGTTGCTTGATGCACTAAAAGCAGTCGGCATTCCTGCGGTTGAAGTTCACATCTCAAAGGTTGACGAAAGAGAGGACTTCAGGCAGATAAGCTATATAAGAAACTACTGCGAAAAAACCATAACCGGACTTGGCTTTGACGGATATATAAAGGCAATTGAGTATTTAATTGAAAGGGACGGTAAAAATGATAGCGGTAATTGAAAAAGGTGCCTTGTCAGGAACAGTTAAAGCACCGCCATCTAAAAGTATGGCGCACCGCCTGATAATTTCTGCCGCACTTTCAGAGGGCGAAAGCAGGATAAGTAATGTCGCATTATCTGAGGATATCAAGGCTACAATCGGTTGTATGGAAATCCTGGGGAAAACGGCAACTTACAATGACGGAGTGCTTACCATTAAGGATGCACCTGCGATAAAAGGAGAAAAGAAGCTTTTTGTAAACGAAAGCGGAAGTACGCTTCGGTTTTTCATTCCCCTTTGCCTGACGGGCGATGAGGTTACATTATACGGAAGCGAAAGGCTTTTCGAGCGCCCCCTTGCCGTATATGAGGAAATTTTTGAGCATCAGGGTATTTTCTTTGAAAAGGGCAAGAATTACTTAAAGCTTAAAGGTAAACTTGAGGGCGGAAGCTATGAAATACGGGGCGATATAAGTAGCCAGTTTATAACAGGTTTACTTTTTGCATTGCCGACACTTACGGGCGACAGCGAAATTAAAATAACCGGTAAATTTGAAAGCAAAAGCTATATTTTAATGACGCTTTCAGCACTTAAAACCTTCGGTATAGACATTTATTTTGACGGCGACAGAGTCTTTAGGATAAAAGGCGGACAAAGCTATAAAAGATGCGATGCCGAAGTTGAAGGGGATTGGTCAAACGCGGCATTTTTCGAAGCCTTAAATTACCTTGGAAGCAATGTAACAGTTTACGGAATTGACGATAATTCCCTTCAGGGCGATAAAATCTGCAAAAAGTATTTTGAGGAAATTAAGTGCGGCAAAAAGGAATTGTCCTTGGCTGATTGTCCCGACCTTGCACCCATACTCTTTACGGTTGCGGCATACCTCGGCGGAGCAGAATTTAAGGATACCGCAAGGCTTAAGATAAAGGAATCCGACAGGGCAAAGGTTATGAAGGAGGAGCTTTCAAAGTTCGGAGCGGAAATTTTGGTTTATGAAAATTCCGTAACGGTAAAAAAGAGTAGCCTTCATTCGCCAACAGTTACATTAAGCAGCCATAACGACCACAGAATTGCAATGAGCCTGGCGGTTTTATCCACCGTTTACGGCGGCATAATCGAGGATGCGGGAGCGGTAAAAAAGAGTATGCCTGACTTTTATGAAAAGCTTGCAGCATTGGGAGCAAAGGTGGAATTGAAATGATAGTAGACGTAAGTAAAAAAATACTGATAGTGGGACTCGGTCTTCTTGGCGGAAGCTATGCAAGGGTACTAAAAAGATTCGGGTTTCATATATCAGCCATAACAAAGGAGCAAAGCTCCATCGATTATGCCCTTAATGAAGGGATGATTGACGAAGGAACAACTCACCTTGACGAAAGAATAATAGGCGAGGCTGACCTTGTGATATTTGCCCTTTATCCCCATATATTTATTGAGTGGATAGAAAAAAATCAGAAGCTTTTAAAAAGCGGAGCGATTATAACGGACGTAACCGGTGTAAAGAGAAGTATCGTTTATAAAATTCAGGATATGCTTCGTGACGATGTTGAGTTTATAGCGGCACATCCTATGGCGGGGCGTGAAGTGTCGGGCGTTGAAAACAGCACCGATAAAATGTTTGCGGGAGCAAACTATATCGTTACGCCTACGGACAAGAACAGCCCTGAGGCAATTAACACCTGTCTTGAGCTCGGAAGGCTTTTAGGCTTTTCCAACGTAACAACTCTCAGCCCGGAAGAGCATGATGAAATGATAGGCTTTCTTTCTCAGCTTACCCATTGTATCGCAATCACTCTTATGACCTGCAACGATAAAGAAAATATGGAAAAATTCACGGGTGACTCCTTCAGGGATTTAACCAGAATTGCCCGAATCAATGACCTTATGTGGAGCGAGCTTTTTATTGCAAACAAAGACGCGTTGCTTTCACAGATGGATATGTTTATAAATAAATTTAACGAGCTTAAAGCAATGCTTGAAGCAGAGGATATTGACTCTATGCGAGAAATGATGCGTCATTCCACAAAACGCAGAGCATTATTTGACAAAAAATAAAACACAATTTGAAAGGACGTATTTATTATGAAAAACATAAACTTCTTAAGAAAATTGCCCATCCCTATGGATATCAAGGCGCAGTACCCCATAACTCCCGAAATGGAGAAAATCAAAGCTGACAGAGACGAAGAAATTAAAAAGGTTTTCACAGGCGAATCCGACAAATTCATCCTTGTAATCGGACCCTGCTCTGCGGATGATAAAACCGCAGTTATGGACTATATCGGAAGGCTTAAAAGGGTGGAAGAGCAGGTTAAGGATAAAATTATAATCATTCCCAGGATTTACACAAACAAGCCCAGAACAACAGGAAGCGGTTATAAGGGAATGCTTCATCAGCCCAACCCCGAGGAAAAGCCCGATATGCTTAAGGGTATCGTTGCAATAAGAGATATCCATATGACAGCATTAAAGGACTATGGCTTCTCCTGTGCGGACGAAATGCTTTATCCTGCAAACTACCGTTACCTTTCTGACCTTCTTGCATATGTTGCAATCGGTGCACGTTCCGTTGAAAATCAGGAACACAGACTTTCCTCCAGCGGATTTGACGTTCCCGTTGGTATGAAAAACCCCACAGAGGGTGACTTCTCCATTATGATGAATGCAATCAATGCCGCGCAGCACGGACATACCTTCATTTACAGAGGATGGGAAGTTGAGACAGCGGGTAACCCCCTTGCGCACGCAATACTCAGAGGCTATATGGATAACTACGGAAGAAGCCTTCCCAACTATCATTATGAAGACCTTGAGAGACTTGACGAGGCATATAAAAAGGACGGCCTTTTAAATCCTGCGGTTATTGTTGATACAAACCACGCAAACTCCGGCAAGAAATATCTTGAGCAGATTCGTATTGCAAAGGACGTTTTATACAGCTGTTCAAAGAATTCCGACATCAAGAAGCTTGTTAAGGGCCTGATGATTGAAAGCTATATTGAAGACGGTGCACAGAAAATTGGCGAAAACGTTTACGGTAAGTCTATTACAGACCCCTGCCTCGGCTGGGAAAAGACCGAAAAGCTCATCTTAGACCTTGCAGACGAGCTTTAATTGATAAAAAAATGACAAACGAAAGTTTGTCATTTTTTGTTTTATATTATTGACGGATTTAATATGGTAGGGTATAATGGGATGGAAAGGGGAGCAAATATGAAGAAAAACATTTTTATAGGCATTCTTTCGCCACTGTTTTATTTTTTGTCAACATATCTGATGTTATTATGGGAATATAATGAAAGTTTTGCGATAATTCAAGATGTAATGCTCATTGCTTTGCCGGCACTTCCGGGTGTTGCTCTTGCTATCTTCTTGATAAGAAATTCTTTAATGGAATTCCTGAAATCTTTGGGAATTTGTTTTATCTCTTCTATCTGCTTTACATTCATATTGACTTTGCTGCCATTTACAGGTTTACTCGAAACTGAAAAAATTGGCTTAGGAGAAGGATTTTTGATTGCAATTACATCTACGTTGTATATAATCTCTTGCACCATTGGATGCGTTATAGCTGCTATTTTGAGTTTTGTTAAACAAAAAAGAATGATAATTCAAAAGACAGATATGAATTCATAAAAATTTAATTTTATCAAGTATATAAAATTTAAAGGATTAGTTTGCCGATTTTGATATTTATATATAATATCGGATGCGAGGAACTTCAGTATTCTTGCGGGTTCTAAAGAAAAGTTTTAAAGGAAAAACAGTTAAATAAATAGAGAAAAATAGTAGGTTATATTCTTCACTGTTTGCTTGTCTTGACACGAACTGTTGCTGGATAGGCTTTGCATTTAAACCGTCTGTGCAGTATACATAAAACGATCATATGGAAAATTAATTAACTGAAACGACACCATAAATATGTTTGTGTCTATAATTTAATTTGTTAAATCAAGGAGACAGATAAATATGTGGTTTAAAAAGAAGAATGATAAAGAACCGTTGATTGTGAACATCGACGGAACCAGGAAAGAAATGTATAACTACACGGTCAAAGAAGAAGTTTATTTTTCGGGTGAATATGTGGATAACAAATACATATCTGTTTTTTGGGGAATAAGTTTTTCCGGAGATGATAAGTGGAAATTTGTTTTCGGTGAGGAGCTTCTAGCGTACTCAAAGCGCGTACAAGAAAGAAGAAGAACGAAAATTCTCGGTCCTTTGGAAGGAATGGGAGTTAATTGCGAAAATATAAAGAGGCATATGGAAACGCTCTATGTGGAAGTTGAGATGTGGGCGGATTATATCGAAAACGGAGAGGTGTTAGGCGATGTACTGTTCATAATACGCGATAACTGGCCTGAGGACGATACAACATCTTTTGAGTGTGCTGAAGAAATTGCATCGGTTACTCGTGAATTCGGTGAAGATGTTGCTTGTGGAAAAAAGCGACTTTGCGGAAAAGAGTATGCTACAGTTGAGGGCAAGACCTCTGACGAAAAGTTATCCATGTCATTTAAATATTACATTATAAGAAAAGAATCGATGCTTTGCGAGATGTGCTGTCGAGCTAAAGTGGGGCACGAATACATGTTTGATGAATTCGAGAAACATCTGAAGAAGTACAAAGGAACAAAGGCTCCGTGTTTCAGATAAAAGGTACGAGTTTCTATGTGATTATTCATAAAAAGGTTTGTATCTAACCATCTGTTCCGCATAGTAAAGAATGTAGGGAGAATATATAATGCTTGAAAGAAAATCTTTTAATAATCATTACGAGAGAACATCTGGACCTTTTTAATTTATAGGTATAAAACATAAACAATGAGAAATAAAAATACTTACATCAAGGAGAGATATTATGAATAACAGAATAAGTTTTTACACACCGCCGTACCCCCGTGCAAAAAGCTACATAGATATGATTGACTTGGCGGTAGAGCATGGTCTTTCTCTGGTTGAGGGCTTAAGCACCATGGAATTTTCTGCACCTGATGTCGAGAAAGCTAAAAAAATAAAGGAATATGCCGACAGCAAAAATATAAAATTCCCTTGTTTTTCAGTATTTATCAATCTGGGGAGAGAAGACAGCAGGGAAATGATAGAAAGGCTTAAAGCCTATGCGGATGTTGCGAAGGCTTTGGGTTCACCTTATCTTCATCACACAATTATTCCTGAATTCAGCCATCCCGACAGGGTACTTCCGCTTAAGGAAGAGCTTTTCGAAAAAGGAATAAAGGCAGTTCGTGAAATTTACGACTACTGTGAAAAAATCGGCATAAAAGCCATATACGAGCCCCAGGGCTTTATATTCAACGGAATAGAAAATCTTAAACGCTTTGCAAACGAGGTTGAAAGAGACATAATGTTCGTGGCTGACTTTACCAACATCTGTCAGTCGGGAGACTGTATTGAAGACTTTATCAAAGCATTCCCCGGAAAAATCGCTCACGCTCACATCAAGGATGCGGTTTTAAGCGATGAGGATTTCAGTAACTCAAGGGAAGTAAACCTTAAGGGCGGATATGTGTGCGAGGTTGAAACCGGAAAGGGCGAAATTGATATAAAAGGAATAATAAAGCTTCTGGATTCCTTTGGCTACAAAGGAGCTTATGCCCTTGAATACGGCGTAAAGGACGATAACTCCGACGGAGTTAAGAACGCGCTTAAAGTAATTGACGAAGCACTTAGCTAAAAGGAGATGTAAAAAAAGTCCAGACCGCAAAAAGGCGAAGAATTTAATAAACCGTCGTTTACACAAACTCCAAAGTATAAAATAAAGAAAAATCGCATGTTATGCGATTTTTCTTTATTTTAAGCCTTTTTGCTATGAACAAACTTCGCCACCCGACGTATCTATATACGCCTTCGGGCAAATCTCGAAAAGTCTGAAACAGACTTTTCTCAACTCGGTATGTCCATTCTGAAGCATTTTTTCCTATCTCCTAAAAAAGGAACTGTATGATATACAGTTCCTTTTAATATGTCTTTTTATGCTGCATAGGCGAAAGCCCGCCTTGCTTTTTGAAAGCAACCGTGAAATAGTGCTGGCTTGAATAATTCAATATATCACTTATTTCCGCCATACTTTTCCCTTCGTTTATAAGCTCAATTGCCTTTAGGTATCTTAAGCTGTTATAATATTTTTTAACACTTATTCCCGAATATTTTTTGAAAGTCTTTTTTAGGTTTGAAAGGCTCATTCCGCAGCGCTTTGCAATTTCTTCGGAGGATAGGTTGTCGTAAACAGCTTCATTTAAAAACTTAACTATAAGCTTATAGTTTTCGGTTGTAGTGGTTTTTATGTGCTTGTTAAAGGGAGTCTGCGTTTCAAGGAGAGTCAGTAAAAGCTCTTCGATTTTAATTGCGGCAAGCTGCTTTTTTAAGGGCATATCAAATTTTGTGCCGTCTTCATAGGCTCCGAGTGCACTTTTAATAAGCTCATGTTCTTTAATCCCAACCTTGAAAACACCGTTTGTAAGGACATTATAAATATTTTCATCGCCTGTCATGGAAAATGACATTATGATAATAAGAGGATCGGTGCCCTTGGCAGAACGGATACTGTGAAATTCCATGGGGGAATAGAATATCATTTCGCCCGAATTCAATTCATAAATTCTGTCCTCCTCAAACACATCCATGGTTCCTTCAATTACATATAAAAATTCCCAGAAATCGTGCCTTTCTCCCGTAAAAATAAAGGAACTGTCATATCTGTGCTCAAAGCCTGAATAGAAAGAATTGATGTTAACTGTTTTCGTAATGCTGAACATAAAGCCTCCGTAAGTGTCTAAAATAATAAAAAATATATCTTTTATTACATTGTTTTTTACTTTTTGATATAGTATTATTAATTTATCATATAATTTAAATAAAGTCAAGAAAGGATTTTGATTATGCTTAAATACGGTTTAATCGGTATGGGCGGACTTGGAAAGCTCCACCTTTCAAATCTTGACAAGATAGGAAAAAAACGCGGTGATATATGCCTTAAGGCAATCTGCGGTGCAACAAAAGAGGATTTGAAAAAAAGCGTAGGTCTTAATATCGGAACAGTTGATGTATCAAAGGTAAATGTTGACAACTGCAATTTTTACGGAGACTATAAAGAGCTTTTTGAAAACGAGGAGCTTGATTTTGTGGTTGCGGCAATTCCCACATACCTTCACAAGGAAATTGCTGTTTATGCACTTGAACACGGTGTAAGCATACTTTCGGAAAAGCCTATGGCACTTACACTTGACGGCTGTGACAGAATGATTGAAGCGGCAAATAAAAGCGGAAAGCATTTAATGATCGGTCACTGTATGCGCTTTTATTCAACCTATTCAAAGCTTAAAGAGATTGTTGATTCGGGAATTTACGGAAAGGTTTACAGGGCGGAATTTACAAGATATTCCCAGATGCCTAAATGGACCTGGAATAACTGGATATTGGATCCTGAAATGAGCGGCGGATGCCCCCTTGACTTGCACGTTCACGATGTTGATATGATGAACTATATTTTCGGGTCACCAAAGTCGTTGTTTTCAACGGCAACAAATAAAAAAGTGGAGCTTGAAAGCATATTTACACAGTATTATTACGAGGACGGAATGGTTGTTATAAGCGGAGCGGACTGGTCGCTTCCCGATACATATAAGTTTAATGCACAGTGTATGGTGAATTTTGAAAAGGCTGCAGCGGTAATAAAAGACAACGAACTCACCATATATACGGACGACGAGGTAATAAAGCCCGAGCTTTCCGGAGAAAGCGAATTTATATCGGAGCTTAATGCATTTATTGATATGGTAAAAACAGGTGAGAAGAGCAAGGTAACTTCTCCTGAATCCATCAGAGAAACGGTAAGAATCATAAAAGCCGAGGTTGAGTCGGCAAAAACAAGAAAAATAATAGAACTTTGATATAAGAGCCGAAAGCAAATTTCGGCTCTTATTTTGTAAAAGTCAATATTGTTCAAGAAAATGTCAATATTCTATATTGCACGGAAGCTGAAATTTTGTTATACTTAATTACAGACAAGGGGGAATAAGTATGAAAAAAACATTATCTTTCATTCTGGCAATTATTCTTGTTTTATTATCGGCGGCAGCATCCTTTGCAGCGGATATAACACTTTTACCGAAGGATGCAGCAGAAACATCCAAAAGCGGTGTTTCTGTATCCGGCGAAAAAATCGCAGGATGGAACGAGGACGGATACATAGGCTTTAAGGATGTGGACTTCACCGGAGCAAAATCCGTCAGAATAAAGGCAAGAATAAACTATATGCGGGGAGACAACGGCGAAGCTTTCGGCGTTTATATTGACGACCCCATAAAAGGTAAGTGTCTCGGCTATATTGTTGTTAATGAGCAGAGGGAGGATTTTACCTATTACGGCGTAAACATTCCCGAAGTGACAGGTAAGCACAATCTTTACATAAAGCAGAACTATACCCATACAAACTATCTTCAGGTGGAAGAAGTTATAGTATCGGCAGATACCTGGGTTGACCCGAAGGCTGTCACTCCCGTGCCGGACGAAAAGCTTAAAGATACCTATTCCGATACCTGGGTTGCGGTTGATAATGTGGGACGCCGCCTTGCAGACTATGAAGAGGTTGGCGGAGTAAAAGAGGGCAAGCACGATGTAATTATTTTCTACCACGACTGGCATATTCACGAAACAGAAGCGGTTAATGCAATGGATGTGATAAATGCTCATCCCGAAGCAAAGGACGATTATTATAACGAGGCGTGGCCCTCGAGCGGTCCCATCTATTGGGGCGAACCCATTTACGGCTATTATACGGGAATGGACTACTGGCATTACAGAAAAGCGGCAGAATTAATGGCAGCAGCGGGAATTGATGCGGTTTATCTTGACTATACAAACTCCGACGCCGCATATATAAAGGCTCTTGATGTTATGGCAAGAGCGTATCACGATGCAAGGGAAGACGGCGTTGATGTTCCGAAAATAGGCGGATACCTTCAGATGGGCGGAACTCCCGAAAACAAGCTTCGTATGATAAAGGCGCTTTATTTCAATCTTTATCAAAATGAGTATTACAAGGATTTATGGTATTACGTTGACGGAAAGCCCCTTGTGCTCCAGGGTGCTCATAAAGAAATAATTAAGGCGGCAAACAGCGAAGACACCGAAGAAGTAAAGCTTGTAAATGAAATGCTTGATTTCTTCACCTTCCGTGCAACGGGTGGCGAAGACAGAGACTATCCCGGCAGAGACAATATTTACTGGCACTGGCTTGTTCCATATCCTCAGCCTGCATTCGGCACAACGGAATCGGGCAGAGTTGAAATGGTAAATCTCGGTATGGCAATAAACCGCTCCTATATCGGCGAGGTTGCAAGCTACTGGATTTTCTCCGGCAAATATGCCAAAACCAAAAACTATACAGAGGCATTTGGTGACGATTACCGTCCCGAGGCGGTTCACGAAGGCTATTTCTTCCGCGAGCAGGCATCCCGAGTACTTGACCTTGACCCCGAACACGTAATGGTTGACGGCTGGAACGAGTGGAACACCGCCAGAAGCGAAGAGCTTTACGGCTATAAGAATGTATTTATTGACCTTTATGACAATGTGGCAAGCCGTGACTTTGAGCCTCATAAGGGCGAACTTAAGGACGATTACTATATGCTTCTTACCGATTTTGTGAGAAAGTATAAGGGGGTTCGTCCCGCACCTGTCGCAAGCGCGGATAAGACCATTGATATAAATGGGGACGTATCACAGTGGAATGATGTAGCGCCCGAATTTATCAACTATTTCGGAAACTATGAAAGAGACGAAGTCGGATACAAAAAGTATAAGTCTAATGAGTTCCATCACTATACAACGGAGGTTGTAAACTCAATAGCAAGTGCGAAAATCGCAAAGGACAGCGAAAACTTCTATTTCTATGTGCTCTCGGAAGAAGATGTGAAAGAGCACGGAAACGGCTTTATGAACATTTACATAAATGCCGACAGAAACAAGGCAACCGGCTGGGAAGGCTATGACTATGCAATAAATGTAAACGGCAAGGGCGTGGTTTCTGCCTTTAATTCCAATGAATATGCGCTTACCGATATCGGAACTGCGGAAATCAATATATCCGGAAAGGCTCTTTTTGTAAAGCTTAAGAGAAGTCTTTTAGGAGAAACAGAAAATGCTGATTTTGAGTTTAAGGTAACGGATAATATAAAGCCGGAAGGCGACCTTATGCTCTTCTATACAGAAGGAAATTCTGCCCCCGTTGGAAGATTTAACTATCTCTATACAGAAATTCCCCAGACGGCGCTTACAAAGGAAGAAAGAGCAGCACTTTCCGATGCCACCGTATTAAAGGGCGGAAGCGCAAAAATGATAGTTGACGGCGGAAAGATGTATGTATACGAAAAAGATACAAGAGTTACCGCATTTTCCGAAAACGGCACGGTTTATGTTCCTATGAATGCCCTTGAGGATATTATGGGCTACGGTGAAACAAAGGTAACCTACGATTACACCAAAAACGTGGTATATATTAAAACTCACGAGCTTACAGGAAGAGAAATCACGGACTATCAGTGGATTTACACCTACCTTGGCACAAACGAGGCGAGAGTTGACGGAAAAGTGCAATCACTTTCCAATCCGGTAAAGGCAGTAAACGGAATAATTTATGTTCCCGTCAGCCTTCTTTCAGAGTGCTTCGGCTGGGAAGTAATATCACTTGGTGACGGTGCTTTTGCCATAAGTCAGAGAACAGCAGACAGAGAAACTGCCAAGGCTGTACTCGGTCACTTAAATTAAAGGAGGGGATAATATGAAAAAAATATTTTCGGTATTTTTGGCACTTTTAATTGCTGCTGCATTTATTCCGTCCTCCTTTGCTTCAAACTATACCTATCTTGATAAAGCAGGCTGGAAGGCAACGGCTACAAGTACAAATCAGAAATTTACCGCAGATAAAATGATTGACGGAAACCTTGAGAGCTATTGGCATTCGGATTACAGAAACGAAAATGATATGGATAAACCGCCGTTTTATCTTACATTTATTCTCCCCGAAAACGCAACAATCGGCGGATGGCGTTATATCCCCAGAACAAGCAACTCATCGGGAATTGTTACTGCATATAATATTTATGTATCCGAGGCGGATTCGGGAAAAGCCGAGCTTATCTATACCGGCAGAATGGAAAACTCCTACGATACGAAGGAAGTACCGTTTGATTTTAATGTAAAGAATGTAAAAACAGTTATACTTGAAATAACCGAAGGTATGTATAACTATGGCGTAGTTGCGGAATTTGACCTTATGACATCAGTTTCGGGACAGGGAGATAAAACAGTTTCCGAAGCATCACTCGGAAGCACAGTTACAATCGGCAAAGAAGACGAAGACGATACGCCTTTAATTCCCAAAACCGGATGGAAGGCAACTGCCACAACCACAAACAAAAGCTTTACGGCGGATAAGATGATTGACGGTAAGGCTGATACCTACTGGCATTCTGATTACAGATCGGAATCCGATATGGATAAGCCTCCTTTCTACCTTACATTTTATCTTCCGGAAGCGGTAACGGCAGGCGGCTGGAGATATACACCCCGTGGCGATAACAGCGCGGGTATTGTTACAGAATATAATCTTTATGCGGCGGATTCCGATAGTGGCAAGGCAAGGCTTATTTATTCAGGAAAAATGGCATCGGACTTCAAGAAAAAGGTAATCCCCTTCGGTCATAACATTTCCGGAATAAAAACGGTTATTTTAGAAATCACAAACGGCGCATATAACTTCGGAACCTGCGCAGAGTTTGATTTGCTTTCCGAGCTTCCCGAGCAGCAGACGGGAACGATTACCGACTTTGCAATAGCAAGCAAAACCGTTGAAATCGGTACAAATAAAATCGAAGGCTATGCAAGCGACTTTTATGAGGATAAAGCATCATGGGCAATAGTTGCATCTTCTGCACACAAGAGAAATAAAGCAGAGCATGTCATTGACGGTAAAAGGGACACCTACTGGCATACCGATTATACGGATGACGGGGTTGCGACAATACTTACCAAGGTAAACGGCCCTCACTGGTTTGAAATAACTCTTCCCGAAGCAAGGGAAATTTCGGGCTTTACCTATGTTCCGAGACAGACAAGTCAGAATACAGGTGTGTTTACGGGCTATGAATTTTACGGAGCCGCTACCGATGACGGCGAGTGGGTGCTCTTAAAATCAGGCTCCTGGGCAAGCGATACAAGCGATAAAAAAGAAGCTCTGCTCAAAAACGTACAGGTTAAAAAAGTTAAGCTTATATCTGACGGTTCTGTAGCAGACTTCGGAACCTGTGCAGAGTTTGACTTGAAGATTCCCGATGAGGAGTTGGAAACGGAAGAAAATCTTTCTTCCTATACTGAATTCTTTATGGCAAATAAGGTTACGGAAATTGATTTATCGGGAGCAACCGCATCCGCAACTTCAGAGTGGGAAAAGAATCCCGCAAGAAATATACTTGACGGAAATCAGAGGGTTGCATACCACTCCGATCCCGATGACAAGGATAAGTTCCCTGTGGTAATTACTGTTGACCTTGGAGATGTATATACGGTTTCTGAAATTGAATATATTCCGAGAATTGATGACACCACAAAGCACGGTATCTGGACAGACTTTGCCGTATGGGCAAGCCTTGACGGGGAGGATTATGTTCCCGCCCTTGAAAACGGCGCCCTTGAGATACATCTTAACAATCAGAAAATCAAGTTCGAAAAGCCTGTAAAGGGAAGATATTTCGAATTTGAAGTAAACGAAGGCTACAGAGGATATGTAACCTGCGGTGACCTTAAGTTTTTTGAAAGAGCAGCTGATACCGATGAGAGAGTATCAGAGGTAAAGGAAAAGTATGTTCTTCAAATCGGCTCTAATATAATAAAAACCGAAATGAACGGAGTATCAAGCGAAAAACAGATAGATGTTGCCCCCTTCATTGATTCGGGCTATACACAGATTCCCTTAAGAGGACTCTTGGAGGAAATGGGAGCAAGTCTTACCTGGGACGGCGAAAGACAGAAAATTGACATAACGGGCGACGGAATAAAAATCGAAATGCAGATAATGAACGATGCCGTTTACGTTACAAATGACAGACTGGGACGTGTAAGATATACCCTTCAGACGCCTCCGCAGATTAAGGATTCAAGAACCTTTGTACCACTTCGTTTCATATCTGAAAACCTTGGCTACAATGTGGCATGGAACGGAGAAACACAGGAAATTACAATTACAAAATAAAAAATTGCAGAGCCTTAGGCTCTGCAATTTTTTATTTTTTGATGTTCTTTTTATATTTGTTGGGAGTTATTCCGTAATGCTTTTTAAATAGTGCGATAAACCAGGAATAATCGGGAAATCCGCTTTTGTCCGATGCTTCTGTAACCGTTGCTCCTTTTGATAAAAGCTTTGCGGCATTGGCAAGGCGTTGCTTTTTTAAATAGTCCGAAGGGGATATATTAAGCGTGGTCTTAAAGTGTCTTTCGAGTGTGTTTACACTTACATTTGCTTCCCTTGAAATTTCTTCAACGGTTTTAATTGTTGAAAAGTTTTTATTTATATAATTAATGGCAAAAATTACATCGTCGGGATAGGCGTCGGAGTTTATGTATCCCAAAGTCGCATTTGAAAGATAGTCGATTAACATAAAGAAATTTTTGTATTTTCTGCTTTCTGATTTTTCGGGAAGGGTAAAAGTGTTACAAAGAGATAAAAATGCTTCTGAGTCAGAAGGAGCAATGGTTAAAAGGTTTCCTTCGCCTGCTTTTCTTTTGAAAAATATATCAAGAAACTTTTCGTTTCCTTTTACATCAAACCAGATGCAGTAGTGCTTGTGTAATTTTTCCGAATGGTAAACACAATGATGATATTCAAAAGGTCTTGAAATTATAATGTCACCGGGCTTAACGGGATAGATTTTGTTTTCGACTATAAAAGAAACATCTCCGCTTAAATTTACATAAATTTCGCACTCATCGTGAATGTGAGAATGGTTTACATTTTCATTTGATGATTTGGTAAGCTCCGAATAAACGGCTCTTATCTTAAAATCAGAAAGCGCAGGCATGCTTTCTTCTAAATATCTTCTCATAAAAAACACCTCTTTGATGATTATACAATGTTTTTCGGTGAAAAGTCAATATAAATATGGGGGTTTGCGTGTTAATATAAGATAACGGAGGTGGTTTTAATGTATTATGCAATGCTTACTTTTGCTGTAATACTGCTTGCTTTTAATTTTGCACTCACCAAGCTTTATCAGAAAAAGAACGGTGTTTCTGAAAAAGCAGGTTATCTTTTTAATTCTATGGTAGGGCTTTTTACGGCTTTGATATTTTTTGCTTCAAACGGATTTACCGTTAATATAACCCCTTTTTCTGCCATAATGGGTTTTTCCTATGCCGCATTGGTAACCTTTTATACCATAATTGGATTTAAAATTTTAGAGGACGGGACAATGGCTTTGTACACCTTGTTTTTAATGGTGGGAGGAATGACAATTCCTTATATATATGGGCTTTTGTTTTTAGATGAAAAGTTTTCATATCTTCGTACATTGGCTCTTTTTATTATAATGGCAGGAGTTGCACTTGCCAATTACAGCGGAGAAAAGTTGGATAAAAAAAGACTTATGATGTGTATAGCCGTATTTGTTCTTAATGGTTTTGTAAGTGTAACTTCAAAGCTTCATCAGATAGAAGCGGTGTATGATACGGTAGATACGCAGGATTTTGTGATAATAACCGGAGTTGCTAAATTTATCTTTGCAGGAATATTGTATCTTGGAGCTAAGAAAGAAGAAAGTGAAAATAAAAAATTGCCTTTCCGCTTTGTACTGCTGCTTACGGCAGGCTCTGCCGCAATTGCGGGCTTGTCTTCTTTTTTCCAGCTAATTGGTGCGGCAAATTTGCCTGCAACAGTAATTTATCCCTTTGTTACGGGCGGAACCATTGTTTTTTCAAGCCTTGCGGGAATGATTTTCTATAGAGAAAAAATAACACTTAAAACCGCAATAAGCATTTTCCTTTGCTTCGTCGGAACACTTATGTTTTTGTGATATAAAAGAGAGCGGCGGCTCTCTTTTTATTTGACTTTAATAGTGGTGTGTGGTAAAATTGAAAAGGATTAATAATTAAGATGAAATTTAAATCGGAGTTTATATTTATGGTTAAAATTTTATTTATATGCCACGGAAATATATGCCGTAGTCCGATGGCGGAGTTTGTTTTCAAGGATATCTTAGAAAAAGCAGGATTGGGTGATAAATTCCTTGTGGCATCCGCTGCCACAAGCTTTGAGGAAATCGGTAATCCCGTACATAGAGGTACAGCAAGGATACTGGACAGACTTAAAATATCATACTCAGAAAAAAGAGCCGTACATTTAGAAAAAACTGACTACGAAAAATACGATTATTTAATATGTATGGACAGTGCTAATGTAAAAAACACCTTGCGGATAGTTGGAAATCATCCTGACAACAAAATATATAAATTAATGGAATTTGCAGGTTCTGATAAGGATGTGGATGATCCGTGGTACACAGGGGACTTCGAGAAAACGTATGAAGATATTTTAGCAGGATGCACGGGACTTTTTAAAAAATTTAAGAAAGCGTGATTATTTTGTTTACCAAAGAAGAATTGATAAAACAGCTTGAAGAAATGAACGCACCGAAAAATTCGGTGGTATTAATGCACACTTCCTTAAAGGCAATAGGCGAAACCGAAGGAAGGGCAGAGGGACTTCTTGAAACCTTAATTGAATATTTTACAGCCGATGGCGGTCTTTTCTTAATACCCACACACACCTGGTCAAATTTAAAGAACCCGGACAAAATAACAATGGATGTAAAAAGTGACGAAAGCTGTATCGGCGTTTTTCCTTCCGTTGCACTTCGCCATCCGTCTGGCGTAAGAAGCCTTCATCCCACTCATTCAATGGTGGTGTTCGGAGACAGAAAAAAAGCTGAGGAATATGTAAAGGGTGAAGAAAATATAACTACATCCACAAGCGGAAAAGGTTGTTACGGAAAGCTTTATGATTATGACGGATATGTTTTCCTTGTAGGCGTAGGGCAGGAGAGAAACACCTACATTCATTCTGTCGAAGAAATGCTTGATGTTCCTTTCCGACTTTCCGAGAAAGCGGTAAGAACCACCATAAAGCTTGAAAACGGTGAAACAGTTGAAAGATTTATTCATCATCACGACGGAATTCCCCACATCTCCGAGCGTTATGTAAAGTATGAGCCGGCGCTCCGCCATTTCGGAATAGTGAAAGACGGAAAACTCGGCAATGCCGACACAATGCTGATTAGTGCAAAGAAAATTTACGATGTGGTAAAATTAATCAGAGAGCACTCGGGCGGAGCCGAGCTTATGAGCGATTTTGAGCCTCTGGATGAAGCACTTTATAAATAAAATAACCCCCGATGCCCTTCATCGGGGGTTATTTTATGCTTTGACGATAACGGATGAATCATTTTCTACATTGATTTTATCGGGTGCGGTTTTGAAATATATACTTTCGGGAAAGTCGTAATTCTGTTTAAGAAATTCTGTTGGTGTGCTTCCGGTTATTGATTTGAATACACGGTTAAAAGTTCTTATATTGTTAAAGCCGGAGCTTAAGGCAATATCTAAAACGGATTCCCTGTTTTCGCGAAGAAGCCTTGTGGCATTTTCAATACGGAGCATATTTATATATCCGGTATAACTTGTGCCAAGCATTTTTTTGAAAAGTCTTGAAAAGTGACATTCGCTCAACCCCAGTTTTCCTGCAGGAATACTTAACGGTATTTCTTCCGCAAAATGCTCGGAAAGAAAAATAAGCACATTTTGCATATCAGAAAAAAGACGGCTTCTTTTGCTTTTCGGATTTTCTGTATTATCCTCAGGGATTACCCGCTTTACCGAATACCACAAAAGAGATATTTTAGCTTTCACAATATCTTTATAATAGCTCTTTTTTTCGTTAAGCTCGTTTTTTGCTTCGAAGAAGAAGTTTTTAACATCTTCGGAAAGACCGCTTTTAATGAGAGTTTCTTCGCATATAAGATGAGAGGAGGATTCAGGACGGTAGGATTTTATGAGGGATGGATCGATGAGCATAAAGTTAAGGGTATTGTTCGCGTTTACAGCTGGGCTTAAATGTGTTTCTCCGCTGTTTACGATGATTAAGTCGCCCTTTTTGGCATAAAAGTTTTTTCCCGAAATATTAACGGTGGTGCTTCCTTCACGGACATATATAAGCTCAATTTCCTTGTGCCAATGGGGGAGAAAACCCATGTTTTCATACTCTCCTGTCCATACAGGAAAATCCTCGGCATATTTTCTTATTTCGTTGAAAATTTTCACAGGTATCACCTCGCTTTAATTATAACAAAAACAACAAAAAATGTCCATAGTAAAACATAAAATGACGAGATTTGTTAAAAAAATGATGATATAATGGTAATAAAGAAAGAGGTGATGGGATTGATTAAAGAAAAAATCAAATCGGGAAAAACATTTTTGGGAATTGAACTTGGCTCAACCAGAATAAAAGCTTCTTTGATTGACGACTCTTTTTCTCCCGTTGCAAGCGGAAGCTTTGAATGGGAAAACCGCCTTGAAAACGGCTATTGGACATATTCTTTAGATGACGTTGATAAAGGAATAAAGGCGTGCTATAAGGCACTTTCCGAGGAAGTATCGGAAAGATACGGTGTAAAAATAGAAACCTTTGGTGCAATAGGCGTTTCGGCAATGATGCACGGCTATCTGGCTTTTGACAAAGAGGACAATCTGCTTACGCCTTTCAGGACATGGAGAAATACAACAACGGAAGAAGCGGCAAAGATACTCTCTGATGCCTTCGATTTCAATATTCCGCAAAGGTGGAGCATAGCACATCTTTATCAGGCAATTTTGAATAAAGAGGAGCATATTGATAAAATCTCATATATAACAACTCTTTCGGGGTACATTCAGTATATGCTTACGGGGAAGCACGAAATCGGTATAGGCGATGCTTCGGGAATGTTTCCGCTCTGCGGCACAGACTATGATAAAAAAATGCTCGATAAATTTGATGACCTTGTTAAGGGCGAAAAGCTTCCCTGTAAAGTAAGGGAAATTCTCCCCGAGGTTAAAGTGGCAGGCGAAAACGACTCGTATCTTACCGAAAGCGGAGCTTTGTTTTTAGATCCCACGGGAACTTTGAAACCGGGAATTTTGGTGTGTCCTCCGGAAGGCGATGCAGGAACAGGTATGGTTGCAACAAATTCGGTTTTGCCTAAAACGGGCAATATATCCGCAGGAACATCGGTTTTTTCTATGCTTGTTTTGGAAAATCCGCTTAAGGAAAGACATACTGATGTGGACATAGTAAGCACACCATCAGGCGAAAGTGTGGCTATGGTTCATTGCAATAACTGCAGTAACGAGCTTGACTCCTGGGTAAATATATTTTGCGAGTTTTCGGAGCTTATGGGGCTGGAAACAGATAAAAGTATGGTTTATGAAAAACTATACAATCTTGCTTTAAGCGGAAACAGCGATGGAATAGCGGTGTTTAATTATTTGTCCGGCGAGCATATAACTGATATAAAAAAAGGCAAGCCTATGTATTTCAGATTGCCTGAAAAGAAAATGCATCTTGCCGACTTTATTAAAGCGCAGCTCAATTCCGCATTTGCAACTTTATCCATCGGTATGGACATTCTTTTCCGCGAGGAAAATGTCAGGGCAGAGCTTTTTACGGCTCACGGTGGGATTTTCAAAACTAAGGGAGTTGCACAGAAAATTCTTGCAGATGCCCTTGATACTCCCGTATCCGTAATGGAAACCTCCGGAGAAGGAGGAGCATGGGGAATGGCTCTTTTGGCCGCATATGCAGTGCTTGGAAGGGATAAAACTTTGGGCGAATGGCTTGAAAGCGAAGTTTTTAAGAATGATAAAGGCACAATCATAAATCCCGATAAAGAAGCAGTAAGGGATTTTAATAATTATAAAAAATTATTTTTATCAGGACTTAAAGCAGAAAGTGCTTTGGAAGAAATAAAAGGTTAATCAGGAGGCGTTGAAAATGGCTGTTAACAGACTTATAGGAGACTATCCGGTAATAGGAATAAGACCGACAATTGACGGAAGACGAGGTGTATTAAAGGTAAGAGAGTCCTTGGAAGAGCAGACAATGAATATGGCGAAATCCGCCGCAAAATTACTTTCTGAAAATCTCAGATATACAAACGGAGAACCCGTTAAGGTAATAATTTCCGACACCACCATAGGAAGAGTGGCGGAAGCCGCTGCCTGCGAGGAAAAATTCAAAAAAGCGGGCGTTGATATAACATTAACCGTTACACCCTGCTGGTGCTACGGCTCAGAAACTATGGATATGAATAAAAATACCATTAAGGCTGTATGGGGCTTTAACGGAACGGAACGCCCCGGTGCCGTGTACCTTGCATCTGTCTTGGCATCCCATGCACAGAAAGGGCTTCCTGCCTTCGGAATTTACGGACACGATGTTCAAAATGCCGACGACACCGAAATCCCCGAAGATGTAAAAGAAAAAATCCTCCGTTTCGGCAGAGCGGCAGTTGCCGTTGCAACAATGAGAGGGAAGAGTTATCTTCAGATTGGCTCAATCTGTATGGGCATTGCAGGCTCTATCATAAGCCCCGAATTTTTCGAGGAATATCTGGGTATGCGTGTTGAGTCTGTTGACGAGGTTGAAATAATCCGCCGTATGAGTGAAGGTATCTATGATGAAGAGGAATACAATAAGGCGCTTAAATGGGCAAGGGAAAAGTGCAAAATCGGCTTTGACAAAAATCCCGGAGAATTTCAGATTTCCGAAGAAAAAAAGGAAGAACAGTTTGCCTTTGTTGTTAAGATGATGTGTATAATAAAAGACCTTATGAACGGAAACGAAAATCTTCCGGAAGGATGCGGGGAAGAAAAGGTTGGTCATAATGCCATAGCAGCAGGTTTTCAGGGACAGCGTCAGTGGACAGACTTTTATCCTAACTGCGATTTTCCCGAAGCCATGCTTAACACTTCCTTTGACTGGAACGGCGCAAGGGAGCCTTACATCCTTGCAACGGAAAACGATACATTAAATGGTGTTGGTATGCTTTTCGGTAAGCTTCTTACAAACACCGCACAGATTTTCGCCGATGTAAGAACCTACTGGAGCCCCGAAGCCGTTAAAAAGGCAACAGGCTATGACATTGAAGGAAAGGCAAAGGAAGCAGGCGGTTTTATTCATCTTATCAATTCGGGTGCTGCAGCTCTTGATGCCACAGGTGCATCAAAGGATGAAAACGGAAACGGCTGCATAAAGCCCTGGTATGAAATGAGTAAATCCGATATAGACGCCTGCCTTTCCGAGACCACCTGGAATATGGCTGACCTGGGCTATTTCAGAGGCGGAGGATATTCATCGAGATTTTTAACAAGAGCCGAAATGCCGGTTACAATGATTAGATTGAACCTTGTAAAAGGTCTCGGACCCGTAATCCAGATTGCAGAAGGATGGACGGTTTCTCTTCCTGACGAGGTATCGGATATCCTCTGGAAGAGAACAGACTATACCTGGCCCTGCACATGGTTTACACCCAGAGTAACAGGCGAGGGTGCTTTCAAAACTGCATATGATGTTATGAATAACTGGGGTGCAAACCACGGTGCAATCAGCTACGGTCACATCGGTGCGGATTTAATAACAATGTGCTCGATGCTCAGAATACCTGTTTGTATGCATAACGTACCCGAAGAAAAAATCTTCCGTCCCGCATCATGGAACGCATTCGGTATGGACAAAGAAGGAGCGGACTACAGAGCTTGCAGCGCATTTGGCCCGCTTTATAAATAATATTAACAAAAATTTCTCAAAGAAAATGCGAACAAATGTTTGCATTTTCTTTTTTATTGTGGTATAATTGGTATGTAAGAATGATTTTGTAGGGCAGGGGCTTGCTCCTGCCGTAGATTTCAGAGTAAGCGTTGCTGAATAACACAGCGAAAGGCGGGAGATTTATGGATATTCGAGAAAAGCTTTTAATACTGGGAGATGCGGCGAAATATGACGTAAGCTGTTCATCCAGCGGTTCGGGAAGGGAAAACACAAAGGGCGGAATCGGAAATGCAATGGCGTGCGGTTGCTGTCACAGTTTTACTGCGGACGGAAGGTGCATTTCGCTGTTAAAGGTGCTTATGACAAACTACTGCATCTATGACTGCAAGTACTGCATCAACCGTCGCTCCAACGATGTGAAAAGGGCGGCGTTTACCCCGAGGGAGCTTGCGGATTTAACCATTGAGTTTTATAAAAGAAACTACATCGAAGGACTTTTCATAAGCTCCGGTATAATAAAAAGCCCCGATTATACTATGGAGCTTTTCATTGAAACCCTCCGTATTTTAAGAAAAGAATACCGCTTTAACGGATATATCCACGTAAAGGCAATTCCGGGAGCGGACGATGCATTAATAAAGGAAGCGGGACTTATGGCGGACAGAATGAGCGTGAATATTGAGCTTCCTTCGGAAATGTCCTTAAACCGCCTTGCGCCCGACAAAAGCAAGGCGGGCATCCTTAAGCCTATGGGACTTATAACGGACAAAATAAAGGAAAACAAAAACGAGCTTACATTATATCGCCATGCGCCGAGCTTTGTACCCGGCGGTCAGAGCACACAAATGATTGTGGGGGCAACAAAGGATTCTGACAGGCAGATAATAAACCTTGCTGAAGGACTTTATAAAAAATATTCCCTGAAAAGAGTGTACTATTCTGCCTATATTCCGATGAATGACGATTCCAGCCTTCCGAGCATCTACGGAAAGCCGCCGCTTCTTCGTGAACACAGAATTTATCAGGCAGACTGGCTTCTTCGGTTTTACGGCTTTAAGGCAAGCGAGCTTTTATCGGAGGAACGCCCCTTTTTCAGCGAAAATCTGGACCCGAAGTGCGACTGGGCACTTCGTAATTTTCACCTTTTTCCGCTGGATGTAAATACCGCAAGCTATGAAATGCTCCTGCGAGTACCGGGAATAGGTGTCACAAGCGCAAAAAGAATAGTAAAGGCAAGAAGAGTTGCCCATCTTGATTATCAGACACTTAAAAAAATAGGTGTGGTGCTTAAAAGGGCACAGTTTTTTATTACCGTAAAGGGTAAGTTTTTAAATCCGTTTCCGAAAAGGGAAAAATTTGTTGAGGCAAATCTTGAGATAGGCGCTATGCCGCGTCTTGGGGGACAGGAACAGCTTTCGCTTTTCGGAAACAATTTACTGGAGGCAAGCTATGGAAACAGTTTATGTGTATGACGGAAGCTTTGAAGGATTGCTTACGGCGGTTTTCGATACTTATGTAAGAAAGGAAGAACCTTTCTGCGTATCGGAAAGCAATAATTTTCAGCTTCTTCTGGATACTTTGGTTTATAATGTTGTAACGGACGATGAAAAGGCGGAACGTGTTATAAACAAGGTGACGGAGGTTGTGGGTAAATACGGTGCTCTTACCATTTACAGAGCTTTTCTTTCCAGGGAACAGGGCAGGGCAAAGGCGATTTTGTACTATATCCGCCTGCTTATGAAAATGGGAAAGGAAGCGGAGCGTTTTTTGGGTAACGAGCACGTTATGAACGTAATGGAAATGGCAAGGAAAACGGGAAATGAAGCACATCTTTTAAAGGGCTTTCTTCGCTTCGGTTCACTTTCCGACGGAACCTTTTATGCGGAGTTTTCGCCAAAAACCGACTGCATCATTTTCCTTGGGGAGCACTTTAAGAGAAGGCTTTCAGGTGTTCCTTTCATAATTAATGACCTTACAAATAAAAAAGCGGCACTTTGTAAGGACGGAAAGCTTGATATTTTTCCCTATGAAAGCTTTGAAAAGCCTCAATACGATGCTTCGGAAAAGGATTTTCAGAAAATGTGGAAGGATTTTTACGATACCGTAGCTGTTGAAGGCAGAGAAAACGAGCGTTGCCGTATGACTCATATGCCAAAACGCTTCTGGAAACATATTATCGAAGTCTCGGGAGAAGTGTGAGAAAATGATATAAAATGAGAATTAGCGATAAGGCGGAAAAAAGTATTGAAGTGGATAAACTGATATGATATAATTAATGCAATAACAAAAAATAGAAGACGGAAAGATGCAGCTATCTGTATATATAATTTTATTCCTGACTTGACACGAGTAAGAAATTTGTCAAATAGTGATGAATTATGTTGAAAGGTGTGAAAATATGAAGAAAAAGATTGCAATTGGTTGCAGAACAATTGTGTTAATTTTAATAATTGCTTTTATATCTTTCATAATTTGGTTTGATAGTATGATAAGCGATAACTTATCAAAAAAAGAAATTTTTGAGTTGGTAAATGAAAACTATGATATAATTTTAAATGACATTATTGAAAATGATTTTACTGATACAGAAAAACTAAAAGGTATAAAGGAAGTTTATTCTGATACAGAAGTCATTGATGTTTACTGTGGCGGAACAGGAATCGGTTCTGCAACTAGTTATTATGGGTTTTATTATTCTCCTGATGGTTTACCCAAAGATGCTTGGTGTGGCAGTAATTTTGGACGAACACCAGATGAATTGACTCCTGAAGGAAAAGGTTTCGCAATTAAAAATTCTAATGATGATAATTACTATTACACAGAAAAAATCAGAAATAATTTTTACTATTATGAAGCACATTTTTAAGTTGCATCTAAACCTTATGTATCGCAATGTCGAATGATGTGGAAAAAGGAAGAGGGGTTGCCCATATGAAAATACAAAAGACATATGTTTGGTACAGCATTATAATGTGGATTCTTTGGAGTTCAATAATGATTCTCCTTAGAGTTTCGGGAAATGCTTTTGATGTGCAAAATGAACAACTCTTTTTTATTATAAGAGATGTTTCTAAGATTATTAATTGTATTTCATTGATTCCTGTTATTCCTGTGTTGTGGTTATTTGCACTTATATATTCTGTTAAGAATAAAAGTCGTAAATACATTGTGTTTAATGTTGTAAGCATATTGTTTAGTGTCGGTCTTTGGTTTCAATACTTTGTTACACACATTGTGCTTATATTGGGTGGTGTATAATAAGTATAATTTTTTGGTATTAACTTAACATGAACTTGACATCAAAAGGACCTGCATCTGAACCTTATGTGTCGCAATATGGATATGTCAAAAATGATGAAATAAATTAGTACAATGTAGGGCAGAAGCTTGCTTCTGCCGGAAAAGACTAAGCGGGTAAGCCCGTTTTCTGCAAATTATGGCACATTACCAAAAGGAGGGAAATATATGAATCAAAGAACCGATGTGGCGGTATTTATTTTGCTCGGTCAGTCAAACGCAGTGGGACACGCTGTTCCTATGAGCGAGGAAGATAAAATTAAAATCCCCTTGAAAAACGTATTCGGACTGTCCCGTGAGGACAATCAGTCCTTTGACATAACGGAGCTTAAATGGAGTGGGTATAAAAGTGCCGAGATGAACCTTGCGGAAGAGCAGGACGATACATATTCTCTTGCAAACTGCCTTGCAAAGCTATGGCAAAGTGAAATAGATAGTGGAAACAAGCGGAACTTGCCCGATTTATATATCGTCCACATTGCCATAGGAGCCCAGGGTGTAACAAAAGGGTATATGTGGAATCCCGCTTATCCCAAAAGGCTTGTGCCGGGAAAGCTCGGAACAGTTAATATATCGTTGACTCTTTTTACAAACCATATACTGTCCCTTCTTAAAGACAGCTTTGATAAAATGGGAAAGAGCTTTAAGGTTTTCGGCATTCATTGGCGCGGAAACGAAAACGATATGCTTGCCTCGTGGGATGAGCTTAAAGAAAGTCTTAAAAGCACAAATAAAGAGATTTTCGAAAGCTTTCTTAAAAGCATTAATCAGGATGCGCCTGTTATATTGCACAGAATTGTCTGTCCCGACAGATGTATGGATCTTGACCCAAGCGGAGAAACTCTTGAAAAAATGGAGTACATAAACAAAATATTCAGTGAGCTTTCCGGAGAAAACGAAAACATTTCTCTTTTTGACGCTCGCAAAATTCCGTGGTTTGATTCCGATGTGCGGGGAAACGGAATTTTCAAGGAAGATATGGTGCACTATACGCCGGAAGCAAATCAATGGGTGGCTGAAGAAATTTTTAATGAATATAAAAAATAAAAGGGAAAAAATTATGAAAAGAGTATTTGCTTTAATCGTTAGAAGGCAGAGAAAACGAGCGTTGCCGTATGACTCATATGCCAAAACGCTTCTGGAAGCATATGCCGGAGTTTGAGTGATAGAAGTTACGAAAATCAAACCATTTTTGCGATAATAATACTTGTATATTTTAAGGCTATGTTGTATAATTAAAACTGTGGGAATTTGCATTGATAAGAGGAGTTTTTCAGATGATTTTACCAAGAGTGAAAATGCGTAAAGATAAAGAAGGCGTGTTTCAAAACATAATCAGATATTACGGAAAAAGTGAATTTTCTGAAAATGCAATAAATTTGATTAAACATTTTTCTCCCGATATAAAATGCGAAAAAGACAGTAATCCGAATTTCTTTTTAACGAAAGATAATTTCGAAGTAAAAGGAACATATAAGCTGACAGTTTCAGAATCGGAGATATGTATTTGCTACAGCGATTATGAAGGCGTGCGAAATGCTATATCCACACTTGTGCAATTGAGAGTAGGTGACGGGATTAAATGCGTTGAAATTTTCGACGAGCCGGACAATACATTTCGCTCTTGTATGCTTGATCTTGCAAGGGGATATGTGGAAATTGATGTATTAAAAGAACACATCATCCGAATGGCAATGCTTAAATTCAGCCACATACATCTGCATTTGATGGACAGACAATCTTATGTTTTAGAATCAGACGTTGTACCTAATCCCGATAAACACAGATTGTATACAAAAAAGGAAATGGCTGAACTTATTGCCTTTTGCAAAAATCTTTCCCTTGAAGTCATTCCGGAAATTGAAATTCCTGCACATGCGGTTAATCAGATAAAAGCTTTGCCCGAACTGGGATGCGATATAATAGATAAAAAGAAAGCAATAGATGCAATTAAAAATCTTGATAATCCGAGAAAAAGGGAGTTTACAGACAACAAAAAAGGTGTAAGTTCTTGGGTTGTTTGTGCGGGAAAAGAAACAACTTATGTTATATTTGAAGAAATCATAAAAGAAGTTTTGGAAATCTTTGACGGACCCTACATACATATAGGAGGGGACGAACTGGAATTTACCCATCTTGGGGCACACCCTCATTGGGATAATTGTCGTTATTGCACTAAAAAAATGGAGGAAGAAAATATATCCGACTTAAGGGGCTTATATTATTATGTTATAAGAAGGGTATATGACACAGTGAAATCTTTCGGCAGAAAGATGATTATGTGGAACGATCAGCTTGATGTATTTAATCCTATTGATATTCCAAAAGATATTATCATAGAGTTTTGGGACGGCAATGTGATAACAAAGGAAAGAGGAACTTATCAGAAACTTCTTGAACAAGGGTTTGAAACAATAAATGCAGAATGTCACTATTGCTACGTGGATTTTCCGCAATATATGAGAGAAGAAAAAATTACCCGTTGGAACACCCATAAAGAGTATGTTGGAGACAGTAAACTTGACGGAAAAATCATTGGAGGAGAGATGTGTGCATGGGAACTCGGAAACCAATTGTATTCGTTTTATCCGTATAGTTTGCCGGTTTGTATGACTCTTTTTGCTGACAGGGTTTGGAATAACGATATATTCATCTACGATGATGAATATAAAAAGTCCGCCTTTTCTGTTATGGTCGGAGTTTATAACAGGAATATAAATCCTTTTTCGTTTTTCAAGGAATTTATTCCGCCTCGTGACAGAAATAAAAATATGCTTGAAGATATTGAACTTGATAGCATTTCTTTGGATGAATTAAGTGGCGAACTTTCCAAGATGAAAAAGATAAAAGCCCAAAGTGTATATGGAAAAAATGCACTTGATGCTTATATCGGATGTCTTGAAGATATAGAAAATATATTAAAATAAAAAGGGGGAAAATTATGAAAAGAGTATTTGCTTTAATCATTACTTTAGTAATGACGCTCTCGCTTTTCGTAACAGCAGATGCATCGGGAGAGAAAATATATTATCCTTCCGATATCAAAAATGCAAGTCAGGGCGTAAGCATAACCGCAACTGAAATCAGAAACTGGCATATGCAAAAGTATGTAGTTATCGAGGATATTGATATGACAGGCATCAATTCTATATCGGTAACAGGCACTGCAAGAATGACCAGCAGCCGAAACGGTGAGGCTTATTGCTTCCGCCTGGACAGTGAAAAGGGTGAAATTCTCGGTTGGGTTTTAATGAACGAATCGGGAGTGGAAAAGAAATATGTCAACAACCTTGAATATACTGTGTCGGGGGTGCACGATATCTATATCGTTGCTAATTTTGATGCAGACGGATATACAAGTGTTAAAAGCATAGGCTTTTCTAATGAAGTGCTTGATATAGAAGAGTATGTACCTGTTCCCGACAGTGCAATAATTGATAACTGGCACGATACCTGGGTTGCAACCGACGATATGGGTAACATCATAGCCGATTACGAAGAAGCCGGAGCACCTGCCGAAGAAGATAAATTTATTGGTATGTTCTACTGGAATTGGCACAGTAAAACTGTAACCAAAAAGGCGTTTATTCCCTGGAAAATAGTTGAAAAGTATCCCGAGGCAAAGTATGACTTCAATCATTTTGCCTGGGAAACCGATGCGAGATTTACCTGGGACGAACCTCTTTACGGACACTATGACAATACTGACTATTGGGTATACCGTCGTCAGGCAGTATTGATGGCAAACGCCGATGTTGACGTGGTATTTTTCGACTATACAAACGGACACAACTCCTGGCACAAGGGAGTTAATGTTCAGCTTGAAGCGTGGCGTGATGCAAGAGAATCCGGTGTTGATGCTCCGAAAATAAGCGCTCTTTGTTCATGGAAGGAAAATCAGGCAAACTCCGTTAAGTTCTTGTATCTTAATGTGTTCAGAGACAGTAAGTATACAGACCTCTGGTTCTACTGGGATGGAAAGCCCCTTCTTATGTCAGGTGCACATAAATCATCTCAGAAATATCACGACCGTACAGACAAGGAATTTAATGCATTCCTTGACGAGATGTATGACTTCTTTACCTTCCGTACAAGCGGAGGAAGAAACGGTCAGACCGGTGAAGACCAGTTTATATGGCTTGAATGCTATCCTCAGCACAGATTCGGAAGCTATAAAGACGGCAGAACCGAATTTATGTCACTTGGTCTTGCAATAAACGAATCCTATGTATGGGGACCCTCCATAACCGGCGTATTTTCCGATGAATACACTAAGGGCAGAAGCTATACCGAAGCCTTCGGCGAAGACTGGAGAGAGGGTACATACAGAGAAAACTACTTCTTCCACGAGCAGGCATCCCGTGTGCTTGATGAAAATCCCGCATTTGTATTCGTTGACGGATGGAACGAATGGACAGCAGGCAGACAGGGACTTTATTCAGGCGTTGAGAACTGCTTTGTAGATACCTATGACTATGAAGGAAGCAGAGACATCGAGCCTGCAAAAGGACCTTTAGGAGACGATTCATACAATGCTTTTGTTGACTTTGTAAGAAAATACAGAGGCGTTCGTCCTGCTCCTCTTGCAAGCGCAGAAAAAACTATTGATATAAAAGGCGATAAGAGTCAGTGGGATAGTGTTGAGCCTTTATTCATAAACGACTATGACGATTATGAAAGAGATTCCTACGGTTATTGCGATCCCGAAACCAAAAAGAAATATCACTATACAACAACTGTTATAAATTCAATTTCAAGGGCAAAGGTTTCCCGTGATGCGGAAAACTATTATTTCTACATAAAAACAACCAGAGACATTGAAATGTCTGATTCAAACTGGCTTTCTGTATATATTAACACAGACAGAAACTTTGCAACGGGCTTTAAGGGCTATGACTTTGTTATAAACAGAAAAGCACCCGGCACGGTTGAAAAAATTGCAGATGGTGCGTGGAGCTTTACCGATGCAGGAACGGCAGAATACTCTGTTTCAGGCGATGTATTGCAGATTAAAGTTCCGAAAGCGTTAATCGGAGAAACAGGTGTAACAGACTTTGAATTCAAAGTTGTCGACGGATTTGATCCTGCAGGAAATATCCTTAATTTCTATACAGAGGGAAGCGTTGCTCCCATGGGAAGATTTAACTATCTTTATACAGAAATTAAGCAGACAACAACTACTAAAGAAGAACGTGACGAGCTTTACGGCACAACAATATTCAAAAAGGATTCCAATCGTATGATGGTTTCCGGCGGAAAGATGTATGTTTATCAGCCTGATACAAGAATAACAACTGTATCAGAAAACGGAACTCTCTATGTTCCCGTAAATGCTATGGAAGACGTACTTGGCTACGGTGAATCAAAGTTCTGGTACGATAATTATGAAAACATCCTTCATCTTGAAAACCACGACCTTGATGAAAACGACGAAATTTCAGATTACATCTGGACATACACTGTGCTTGGAACAAACGAAGCGAGAGTTAACGGAAGAGTAACTGCTTTGTCAAATCCCGTAAAGGTTATAAACGGAGTTATTATGGTTCCCGTAACATATCTTTCCGAGTGCTTCGAAATGGATATATATGACTCGGGAGACGGATATATTTCCGTTGGCAGATACGGAGTTCCCAAAGCTTCGGTTGACAAAGTTAAAGGGCTTATATAAGGAGGCGTCAGATGATGAAAAAATTTATAAATTTAATACTCGTATTGACTCTCCTTACTACCTGCTTTGGTAACGTAAGTCTTGCAGAAGATGAATATTACACTCCCGAAGCAACCTGGGAATATTCGGCAAACAGCGAATGGAGCGCAAATAAAGTAGGGCTGGCATTTGACGGCAATGTAAAGACCTACTGGCACTCAAATTATGTGGCAGAAGGAACAACAATCACAAGTCAGGATAATCCTCCTTTTGAAATAACCGTTAAATTTCCCGAGGCAATTTCTATTTCGGGCTTTGCCTACACTCCTAGACCGGAAGGTTCCGATGCAGGATGCGTGCTTGGCTATAAATTCCTTGTTGCGGAAAACGACGGCGACACTCCCGTGTTAATTGCAGAAGGAAAAATGGCAAACTCCAGAGATGTGAAAAAAGTTAAGCTTAAAGGAAATGTAAAGGCGAAAAAAGTTGTATTTATCATTACAGAAGCCGTAAGAAATTACGGAACTATGGCAGAAATGGCTTTTATAAAGCCTGATGCATCTCTTAAAGATGTGAAAGCATCCGACATCAAGATAGGCGAAAGTACATTGGCAAGTAGCGACGATATGATTAAGACGGCTGAAGGGTGGATAATTACCGCAAACAGCGAATGGAAGGACAATAAAATCGCAAAGGCATTTGACGGCAATGTAAATTCTTTCTGGCACTCAAATTATGTGGCAGAAGGAACGACCATTACAAGCCAGGATAAGCCTCCTTTCGAAATTACTGTTACATTACCTGAAGCAATTTCAATTTCAGGCTTTGCCTATACGCCAAGACCTACAGGCTCCGATGCAGGATGTGCACTTGGCTATAAACTCCTTGTTGCAGAAAACGACGGCGACACTCCGGTTTTGGTTGCGGAAGGAAAAATGGCAAATTCCAGAGATGTAAAAACGGTAAAACTTACGGGGAACGTAAAGGTTAAAAAAGCCGTATTTATCATAACTGAAGCTGTAAGAGATTACGGTACTATGGCAGAATTTAATTTCTTAAAGGCGAATTCATCCCTTAAAGATGTAAAGGCATCTGAAATTGTAGCGACAGGAAACTCTTCCGGAACAAATTCTGCAATTAAGAAAAACTGGAAGATTACCGCAAACAGCGAATTTAAGGGGAACGAAATTGCAAAAGCCTTTGACGGTAATGTGAAAACCTTCTGGCATTCAAATTATAAGGCGGAAGGAAGCAATATAGTAAGTCAGGATAAGCCTCCTTACCAAATTACAATAGTTATGCCCGAAGGAGAAACAATATCAGGATTTACATATACACCAAGACCTGCGGGAATGTCCGAGTCGGGAAGGGCGGTTTCCTATAAATTTTATATTGCCGGAAATGAAACAGACGAGCCTGTTTTGGTAATGGAAGGCGATTTTGCAAACGATCCTGAACCTAAAACCATAAATTTAGCATGCAATGTAAATGTTAAAAAAGTTGTATTTGAAATCTCTTCGGGAATAAGAGGCTACGGCACAATGTCCGAATTTGACTTTGTCTATAAACGTTCGGACTACGATACAATCGAAGCATCTGAATTCCTTTCTTACAGAGAAGAAAATCTTTATTATCCTATGCCTAAAGACGGAATGACAGCACATTCCGATTCTGTGTGGGAAAGCAATACCACCGCAAAGATTCTTGACGGAAATGATGCTACCTTCTGGCACGAAAATCCCGGTGATAAAGCACCTATTATTCTTGATATTGATTTGGGTACAGAATGTGAAATCTTAGGCTTTTCATATTTCCCGAGAAAAGAAGCTGAAAACAAAGGACAGTGGAAGAGGTATAACGTATATACATCCATTGATGGCAAGGATTTTGAATTGGTGCTTGAGGATGCGAGAATGGATGTTGAGTATAAAGAGGTTATAGAACTCTTTATGTCTCCCGTAAAGTGCCGATATGTTTCTTTTGAAATTCTTGAATTCAACTATCATTGCGCCTGTGCCGAGCTTGAATTTTTTGAATCTGCAGAACAGAAAAACGCAAGAGAAAAAGCATCTTACGGAAAATATGTAATGCAGATAGACAACCCCGTTATGAAGGTTACAAAGGGAGGAGAAGCGGAAAAAGACGTAATACTCGATGTTGCACCTTATCTTGATAACGGAACAACCATGATTCCTTTAAGAGGTCTTTTATCTGAAATGGGTGCGGAAATCGCCTGGGACGGAGATACTCAGAGCATAATGGTAAATCATCCAAAAGCAAAGGTTGAACTTCAGATAATGAACCCCAGAGTATTTGTTACAACCGGCGGATACGGAAGGGTAAGATACACCCTTAAAGGCTCTGCTCCGAAGATTAAGAACTCAAGAACATTTATACCATTAAGATTTGTTTCTGAAAATCTTGGTTATACAGTTATCTGGGACGGAGAGACAAAAACAATTACTGTTGAAACGGCAAAGGTTACAGAATCATTTGATGCAAATAACTGATAAAACGCGGTTACGATCATATCGTAACCGCGTTTTTACATTATAAAGAAGAAAATTCATTATTTATTAACCAAAAATATACAATTATGCTTTGACATCAAGATAATTTTATGATACAATGATATAATACAATGCGTATAATATTTGAATTATGATTGGAGATAAATTGTGGATAAAAATTTTGCATCATACATAACCGGCATAATGCTGCTGTTTTTCCTGATTGCATTTCTCCCTTCTGAGCTTAGTATGATAATCGGTTCTGCGGTTTTCGCAATAGCGGCAATCGGAATGCCATTTGGATTCCTTTTTGGAGGAGCTGCGCTTTGTTCTCTGATATTTGCCTTTATGACAGCTGATTTTCTGACAGGGATAATAATGGCTTTGGCATTCATAATTCCCGGTTGGGCTGAAGGCTTTATGATAAGAAAAAGATGCAGTTTGAGCGGGATTATTTCTGTCACCGCCATTCTCAGAAGCGGGTTTTTGCTCTTATGCTATGACAGAATGGCCGGACTCGAAAGAGTAACTATCAGGGAATTTATATTCGGATCCGGCCCGGAAGAGTTTTTATCAGAACTTACAGAGACGGGATATCCTGAAGAGTTGCTTGAAGTCGCAACGAATATGTGGAATATTATGGGAGATATGCTTCCTTCCGTTATTGTTATTTCGGGATTAAGCTTTGCGTTTTTCTCACTGGTATGCACTAAATTTATGACCAGGAGAACTCCGGTGGTGTTTTACGGTATCAGAAAGTTATCCGACATAAGAATGGATCTTTCGTTTACAGTGTGTGCAGTTGTAATTGGAATTCTGGCGTTTAGCGGATTGAAAATGCAGGTTGTATTTATCAACTGTCTTTATGTAATCTATGTTCTTTATATGGCTTCGGGCTTTGCACTTTTATACAGACTGATTTTCAAAGGAATCAGAAGGCCCGCAGTAAGCTTTATAATCACGTTGATAATGGGGGTTATGTCTTTTGGATTTCTGCTCCCCGTTATGGGAATAATAGGTTCTTTTATCAAAGATAAAAATAATAATTCAGATTCGGAAGAAAAGCCGGCTGAAGAAAAAGAAGAAAATAACGAAAACCGAAAGGAAGATGAAATATGAAGGTAGTACTGCTTAAAGATGTAAAGGCACAGGGTAAAAAAGGTGACATTATAAATGTCAGCGACGGATATGCAAGAAATTTCCTTCTGCCCAAGGGATTGGCTGTTGAAGCAACTTCGAATGCTCTTAATGACCTTAAAGGACAGAAAGAGTCTGAAGCTTACAGAAAGGAAACAGAACTTGCCAATGCCAAGGAACTGGCAGAGAAAATCACAGGAGTTACTGTTGAGCTCTCCGCAAAGGCGGGAGATAACGGAAAATTGTTTGGTTCAATCACAGCTTCAGATGTTGCAGACGGACTTAAAATGCAGCATCATGTTGTAATTGACAAGAAGAAGTTCAATCTTGCTGACGGAATCAAGCATACCGGAGTTACAGAAGTAGAAGTGAAGATTTACCCTGCAATTTCGGCAAAAATAAAGGTTAATGTAACAGGAACCAACTAAGAAAGAGGTGAGTGCCGTGGAGGCAAGACAAGCCCCTTATAATATGGGAGCCGAGCAGGCGGTACTCGGCTGTATGCTTACAAATTCAAATGCGCTTTCAGAGGTGTTTTCTTCAATAAAAATTGAAGATTTTTATACAGAAGCGCACAGACTTGTTTTTGAAGCTGCAAAAATGCTTTTTGATACCGGTAAGCCGGTTGATCTTATCACTGTGACGGAAGCACTGGGTTCAAAGGTTGAGATGGCTGGAGGACTTAGTTATCTTTCTAAGCTGGCTATGTCAATAGTAACAACACAGAATCTTTCGCAATATCTTAAGATAGTTAAGGATACTTCCAATATAAGACGCCTGATTGAAGCTGCGAATGAAATTGCTGAGATGGGCTATCTTAATGAGGAGGATGCCGAAGTTATCTTGGACAGAGCTGAACAGAAGGTTTTTGCAATTGCTGAAAACAGAAGCAGTATGGGTTTTTCGCATATAAGGGATATTTTAATAAATTCAATTGAAAATGTTGAAAAACTTCGTGAAGCAGGTGGAAAAATTGCAGGTGTACCCACCGGATTTACGGATCTTGATAATATGCTTGCCGGTCTTCAGAAGTCTGACCTTATTCTGGTGGCGGCCCGTCCTGCTATGGGAAAAACTGCTTTTACACTGAATATGGCACAGCATATTGCAATAAATTCCAAAGTTCCGGTTGCAGTCTTCAACCTTGAAATGAGCAAAGAGCAGATTGTAAACCGTATGATCTGTTCTGAGGCTCTTGTTGAAAACAGCAAATTCAGAGTAGGGGACTTAAATGCCGAAGACTGTGCAAGACTTGCTCAGGCTATAGGTACATTATCATCTGCTCCGATTTATATTGACGATACAGCGGGAATAGGAATCAGCGAAATAAGAGCAAAATGCAGAAGACTTGCTCAATCGGAGAAAGGGCTTGGACTTATAATAATCGACCATATCCAGCTTATGCAGGCAGGAAAAAGTTCCGACAGCCGTCAGCAGGAAATTTCTGAAATTTCCCGTTCTCTTAAAATTCTTGCAAAAGAATTAAATGTTCCGGTTGTGGCTCTTTCTCAGCTTTCACGTGCGGTTGAATCACGTCAGGATAAGCGTCCTATGCTTTCAGACCTTCGTGAATCGGGAGCAATAGAGCAGGATGCTGATATTGTTATGTTTTTATACAGGGATTCTTATTATAATCCCGAAAGTGAAAAACACAACATAGCGGAATGTATTATAGCAAAGCACAGAAACGGTGAAACGGGTAAGATTGAACTTGTTTACAGAGGAGAATTTGTTAGATTTGAAAATATGTACAAAGGATAAAAATCTTGTTCTCAGGGTAAAGGAAAACATCCTTGAAAATAAGCTTATAGACAGCGGTGATACAGTTATAGCCGCTCTTTCCGGCGGAGCTGATTCGGTGTGCCTTTTATATATCCTGAATGAGCTTAAAAAGGAATTTAACTTTACACTTAAAGCCGCCCATCTTAATCATGGTATAAGAGGGGAAGAGGCGAATAGAGATGAGGATTTTGCGAAAAAGCTCTGTGAAAAGATGAATATTGGCTTTTTTTCAAAGTTCTGCGATATTCCGGCACTATCCGGCGGAAAAAACACGGAGCTTGTTGCAAGAAAGGCAAGATACGCGTTTTTTTCGGAGCTGTCACAAATGGAAAACGGAGCGAAAATTGCGGTTGCTCACAATAAAAACGATGTGGCGGAAACAATGGTTATGCGTCTTATAAGAGGAACTTCGGTTTTTGGCTTTTCGGGAATTCCTGTTAAAAACGGAAATATAATAAGGCCTCTTTTAAATGTTTCGAGGGAAGAAATTGAAGAATTTTTGAAAAGCAAAAAAATAGCTTATGTGACGGACAGTACAAATCTTTCGGATGATTATACAAGGAATAAAATCCGCCATAAGATACTTCCTGAAATGAAAGAAATCAACGAAGGCTATCTTAAAACCATTGCCAATACCGCATCAAGGATGGCGGCGGTTGCTTCCTTTGTGGAAGGAGCCGCGAAGGAAGCATACGGCGAAATAACAGATGTAATAGATGTATCAAAGCTTTCGGGACTTCATGATGTCATTAAGGAGTATGTCATTTCGGAAGCAGCTTATACAAAAGGGATTGAAGAGCTTTCCGAGAAAAATATTTCGGATATTAAAGCACTTATGACATTGGAGTCCGGAAGACAAATTGATATTCCGGGAGGATTTAAGGCGATTAAAGTGTATTCGGAAATCAAGTTTATTAAAGAAGAAAAAGCTTTGCAGTATAATTATGAATTAAAACCCGGAAAAAACTATATAAAAGAAGCGGATATGACAATTATAATTACCGAAGGAAAGAAAGGTATTGACAAAGACAGGATAACTCTGCCGCTTATTGCAAGGCCGCGGAAAAGCGGGGATTTCATTGAAACAAAAGGTATTTCCGGAAAAAAGAAAATCAAAAACCTTTATATCGACGAAAAGCTGCCAATCGACAAACGTGCTATCTATCCGTTGATTTTATCGGGTAACGATGTTGTTTTTGCACTTGGAAGGTGCAATAAAAAATATATTTCTGATGAAAATACAAAAGAAGCATATAATATTAAAATAACAGAAGGGGATTTAAGTGATGTTGAATGATATTGAAAGGATTTTAATTTCCGAAGAGGAGCTTGATGCAAAAACAAGTGAGCTTGCATCTGAAATTTCCGAAGACTTTAAGGGCGAAGAATTGATTGTGATAGGAATATTAAAGGGCGGGGTTGTTTTTGCAGCAGATATAATTAAAAAGATAAGCATTCCTATGGAAATTGAGTTTATGGCAGTTTCCAGCTACGGAAAGGAAAGCGAAACATCCGGTGTAGTAACCCTGAAGAAAGATATTGATACTTCTATTGCAGGAAAAAATGTAATTGTAGTTGAAGATATTGTAGACAGTGGCTATACTATGAAATATCTTACCAAGTTGCTTCTTGACAGGCATGCAAAAAGCGTAAAAATCTGCACGTTGTTAAGCAAACCCTCAAGAAGAAAGGTTGAGATAGACCTTGATTATGTGGGATTCGAAGTACCTGATGAGTTTGTTGTCGGATACGGACTTGATTTTGACGAAAAATACAGAAATCTTCCTTTTGTAGGAGTATTAAAGAGAGAAGTATACAGTAAATAAGAGGAGGTCTTCTTTTTGAAAAAAAGTTTTAAGGGAATAGGCTACGCTTTGGTGCTGATACTCCTGATGAACATCATCTGGGGCTTTGTGGCAAATCGTACTCCTGAAAAAGAAATATTATATTCCGATCTTGTAAGCGACATTAATTCCGGGAAAATTTCCCGCATTGAGATTAGTGAAACAAGGGCAAAAGCTACCTATAAGGCTAAAGACGAAAACGGCAAAGATAAAGTCGTGATTTATGATATTCCTTCGAAAGAGCTTCTTTATGCACAGGTAGGGGAAGAAATGGACGAGCAGATAGATAAGAAGAGCCTTATTGTAACCTATGTCGAGGAATCTTCGGTATATGCATGGATTTCCCTTCTCTCTCCGTTCTTTATAATTATTGTAATAGGTGTCATCTGGAGCGTTATGATGAAGAATGCTTCGGGTGGCGGCGGAGCTATGAATTTCGGTAAAATTAAAACAAAGGCAGCCACACCTGATTCCAGAAAAGTGACCTTTGCTGATGTAGCCGGTGTTGACGAAGAAAAAGAAGAACTTACGGAAATTGTGGAATTTCTTAAGAATCCAAAAAAATATACTGAGCTTGGCGCAAGAATTCCGAAAGGTGTGCTCCTTGTCGGCCCTCCGGGAACAGGTAAAACATTGCTTGCCAAGGCTGTAGCCGGTGAAGCAAATGCTCCTTTTTTCAGCATAAGCGGTTCTGATTTTGTTGAAATGTTTGTCGGAGTCGGTGCATCAAGAGTAAGGGATTTGTTTGAACAGGCAAAGAAAAATCAACCTTCCATAATTTTTATAGATGAAATTGATGCCGTGGGAAGACACCGTGGTGCCGGTCTTGGCGGCGGTCACGACGAAAGAGAACAGACGCTTAATCAGCTTCTTGTCGAGATGGACGGCTTCGGAATTAATGAAGGAACAATAGTTCTTGCAGCGACAAACAGAGCAGATATACTTGATCCTGCTCTTATGCGTCCCGGCAGATTTGACCGACAGGTATATGTCGGCTATCCCGATAAGAAGGGCAGACTTGCTATTCTTAAGGTGCACGCAAAGAATAAGCCTCTTGGTCCCGATGTCGATCTTTCTGTTGTGGCAAAGACAACCTATGGTTTTACAGGTGCTGATCTTGAAAATCTTCTTAACGAAGCTGCCCTTCTGGCGGCGCGTGAAAATAAGAAGGAAATAAATCAGACACATTTAGATGATGCTATGCTTAAGGTCGTAATGGGCCCTGAAAAGAAATCGAAAGAAATGCAGGAAAAGGATAAAAAGCAGACAGCATTCCACGAGGCAGGCCATGCTGTTATGGCGAAATGTCTTGAAACACAGGATAAGGTTCATCAAGTTTCTATTATACCGAGAGGCAGAGCAGGCGGATTTACTCTTTCGCTTCCCGATCAGGATAAGGCATATATTTCCAAAAAGGAAATGTTTGAAGATATAGTAATGATGATGGGCGGTCGTGTTGCAGAAGAGATGGTATTCGGGGAAATCAATACCGGGGCATCAAGCGATATCGAAAGGGCTACAAAGGTTGCTACGGATATGGTTACAAAGTACGGTATGAGTGAAAAACTGGGCTCACGCACATTTGGTTCCAACGGAGAAGTGTTTATCGGAAGAGACTACGGTCATACGCAGGATTATTCTGATGCTACAGCCGCTTTGATTGACTCGGAGGTAAACAGAATTATTTCCGAAGCATATGAAGAGTGCAAAAAACTTATGGGTGAGCATGAGGATAAGCTTTATACAGTTGCTGAAGCGCTTATGGAAAAAGAGGTTCTTACAGGCGCTGAGTTTGAAGCGGTATACGAAGGCAGAATCGAAGAATTGTCACAGGGGACTGTGGATACTGAAACAATCGCAGATACGGAAGAAGAAAAATAAGAAAAACAGGATGTAATATCAATGATATTAAAAAGCATTACAATGCAGGGATTTAAATCCTTTGCAGATAAAACCACAATTGAACTGGACGGAAATGTTTGCGCCATTGTAGGGCCTAACGGAAGCGGAAAAAGTAACATTTCCGATGCGATACTCTGGGTTTTGGGGGAGCAGAGTGCAAAGACGCTCAGAGGAAGCAAGATGGAAGACGTTATCTTTACCGGCACACCCAAAAGAAAACCAAGCGGATTTGCAGAGGTTACGCTTACTTTGGATAATTCTGAACATTTACTTCCGGTAGAGTACGCCGAGGTTGCATTTACGAGACGCGTTTACAGAAGCGGGGAGGGTGAATATTTTATAAATAAAACTCCCTGCCGTCTTAAGGATATCCACGAGATGCTTATGGATACCGGTATGGGCCGCGATGGCTACAGCATAATCGGACAGGGAAAGATTGACCAGATTCTCTATGCAAACCCCGACGACAGGCGTTCTATGTTTGAAGAAGCATCCGGTATTTCGAAGTATAAGTACCGTAAAGCTGAGGCAACAAGAAAACTTGAAAAAACCAATGATAACCTTATAAGAATAATGGATATAGTTGCTGAGCTTGAAACTCAGATTGGCCCGCTTAAAGAGCAGTCTGAAAAAGCTCAGAGATTTTTGGTGCTCTCGGAGGAGCTTAAGGATCTTGAAGTAACTGCTTATGTAAACTCCATTGAAAAGAACAAAGCATCTTATGATAAAGCAAAAGTGAATTATGACGAAATTGAAAAGAGCTTTAATGAAGCCAAAGCCGAATCTGACGCCAACGAAAAGGCGATAGAGAACTACTATGAAGAGAAGAAGCTTTTCGATTCCAGTCTTGAAGAAATTAAAAATCAGGCTAATGAAATTCTGGTTGAAATCACCAGAAAAGAGTCAGATATTGCGATAAAGAAAAGTTCTATAGAAAATATAAACGAAAATATCAGGCGCCTGAATGAAGAAATAACAACTCTTCGTGAGCAAAATGAGGCAGGAAGTGTTGAAAAGGCTGAAGAAGCTGTTTACAAAGCTAAAGAAAAAAAGGATGCGTTAATGCGGGAACTTAATGCTTTGCCTATTATTGCTCTGCGTGAGGAAGTAGATTCGCTTACGGCGAAAACTGCAAAAAAAGCATCTGAAATCGATGTTTTGTCCGTTCAGATTGAAGGACGCATCGGAAGGCTTGAATCCTTTGACGTAATTGCAGACGAACAGAGTAAAAGGCTTAATTCTCTTGCGGCAGAAGAAAAAGAGCTTGCGGCAGAAGTTGAAGCCCATAAAAAGGAGCTTGATGCTCTCGAAAAGATTAAAGCCGAATGTGAAGAAAAAAGCCGTGGATTCGAAGCGCTGAAAAAGAGTATGAATCAGGAATTTTCCGAGCTTACTTCTTCAAACGAAGAGCTTAAAACAAATTATAACAAAGAAAGCTCTGAGCTTCAGGAAAGATTGTCACGTCTTCGTTTTTTGGAAGAACTTGAACGTGATATGGACGGATATTCGGGTGCTGTAAAAAGTATCGTTGAAAACAAAAATCTGAAGGGAATAAAGGGCGTTCTTTCGGAACTGATACATGTTGAAGCTAAATATATTCCCGCTATTGAGGCATCACTCGGCGGTTCTATGCAGAACATCGTAACGGAAACTGACAGAGACTCCAGGGAGGCAATTGATTATCTTAAATCCAAAGGCAAGGGAAGAGCAACTTTTTTGCCTCTTAATATCATAAAGGAACGTAGTCTTGAGAAAATGAATCACCAGGGATTTTTAGGTCCTGTTTCAGATTTTGTATCCTGCGATGCGGAAATCAGACCTGCAGTACTGAATCTCCTTGGCAATGTGGCGCTTTGTGATACTTTCGAAAACGCTATCGGGTTATTTAAAAAGCAGAACGGAAAGGTTAAGATTGTTACACTTTCTGGTGAATACATAAACTCAGGAGGTGCGGTAACAGGCGGAAGTATGAGTAAAATCCGTGGTTTGCTTTCTAGAAAACAGGAGATTGCTACTCTCGAAGTAAGCTATGCTGAACAAAAGGAAAAAGTAAAGGCAGCAGAAAATGCCATCGAAAAAACAGAAAAGCTTATAGAAAAGCTGAGAAAATCGGCATCTGAACTCACAGAAAAAATCGAGAACAATAAAGAAGCATATTCGGATGTATCTTCCAAGGCTGAAATCAGGAAAAATATTCTGGTAAAAGAAGAAGAAAGACTTTCTGAGTTGCGGCAGGCAAAGAGCGAACTGGTATACGGACTTGAAAACAGAGATAAAGCAAAAGAAGAATTAAAGCAGTCTATTACTGATGCGGAAAAACAACTGGCAGAAGAAAAAGAAGCTCTTAAATCTGTCAGCGAACTGCTTGAAAACAAAAAAAATGAGCTTGAAAAACTGAATCAGGCGAGAATTGACAAGACTATGGAGATAAATAACGCCTCCAAGGATATAGAAATGTATTTCAATGCTCTTGAAGCAGCAAGAAACGGTGCGGATTCAAGAAGAGAGCTTGCGGAAGCCAAGGCTCTTGAAATAGCACGGCTTGAAAATGAAATATTGCGTATTGAAAAAGAAATCGAACTTGTTCATTTGAGCATTACAGAACTTAAAAAGCTTCATGAGGCAAAAGGAGCAGAGCTTGAATCAAAAAAAGATGAATTCTCAAAACGCGACGAAAATACATTGAAACTTCGTGAAAGCAACAAGATTATACAGGAAAAGGTTATCGCTCTTGCTCAGGAAATGACAAAGCTCAGCAGTAAAATCGAAGCTTTGGAACATGTTGTTGAGGAAGAAATCGGAAAGCTTTGGGAAGAGTATGAGCTTACGTTTTCCGAAGCTGTAAAAGAGCGTGATGCGAAGGGAAGCAAAACAGGTTCATCTACACTTATTAATAAACTTAGACGTGAAATTAAAGATCTCGGTACAATCAATGTTGCCGCAATCGAGGACTATAAAAATGTTTCTGAAAGATATGAGTTTTTGTCTGATCAGAAAAATGATATGCTGGAGACAAAGGACAACCTTGAGAAAATTATAGAAGATATGCAAAAAATTATGTCTGTTCAGTTTACTGAACAGTTTGAAAAAATCAATAATGATTTCAAGGAAACCTATGTCGCACTTACAGGTGGAGGTACAGCCAATATTTCTTTGGCAGATCCTTCAGATGTACTTGAAAGCGGTATTGATATTGAGCTTCAGCCACCTGGAAAGAAGCTTCAGAATATTATGCTTCTCTCGGGTGGAGAAAAAGCCATCGCGGCAATTGCACTTTTCTTTGCCATGCTTTCTGTTCGTCCTACACCGTTCTGTGTACTGGACGAGATTGAAGCAGCCTTGGACGAGAGCAATGTGCAGAGATTTGCCTCATTCCTCAGAAATTATTCGCATACACAGTTCCTTGTAATAACCCACAGAAGAGGAACTATGGAGTCTGCGGATATGTTATACGGTGTAACCATGCAGGAAAAGGGTGTTACAAAGCTTCTTAGCCTGAAGCTGAGTGAAGTTGATCAAAATTAAAAAAACGGAGATATATTATGGGATTTTTTGACAAACTGAAAGAGGGACTCGGAAAAACAAGATCGGCATTAAAGGGTGCGGTTGACAATGTATTCGTTGCATTCAGCAAAATTGATGACGATTTATATGATGAGCTTGAAGAAGCATTGATTCTTGCAGATCTTGGCGGAGAGACGGCGATGGAAATAGTTGACGAATTACGCGAAAGAGTCAAAACAAAAAGAATTAACGATACCGAAGAGGCAAAACTGGAGCTTTATGCTTTGATAGGAGAAATTTTAGAGGGTGACTGTTCCCTTGATTTGTCAGGAAAGCCTTCAGTCGTTATGGTGATAGGCGTAAACGGAGTAGGCAAGACAACCTCTATCGGTAAAATCACATCGGTGCTAAAAAACAGCGGTAAAAGCGTTATCCTTGCGGCAGCTGACACATTCCGTGCCGCAGCGATAGATCAGCTGGGAGTCTGGGCTGAGCGCAATGATGTTCCGATGATTCGCCACGATGAGGGTTCGGATCCCGCTTCGGTTGTTTTTGATGCCTGTGCCGCGGCAAAAAGCAGAGGGGCAGATGTTCTTATTTGCGATACGGCGGGAAGACTTCATAATAAGAAAAATCTTATGGACGAGCTCCAGAAGATTTACAGAGTTATCCGAAGGGAACTTCCTGATTCCAGCCTTGAAGTTTTACTTGTGCTTGATGCAACAACAGGACAGAATGCGGTTAATCAGGCAGAAATGTTCAAGGAGACAGCCGATATTACTGGAATTGTACTTACCAAGCTGGATGGCACCGCCAAAGGCGGTATAGTAATCAATATAAAAAAGAAGCTTGATATACCGGTTAAGTTTGTGGGAGTCGGAGAAGGAATAGATGATTTGCAGGTTTTCGAACCCGAAAGCTTTGCGAAAGCCTTGTTTGAATAAAACTGACACCCTCTCGAATCATTGGATTCCTGAGGGTGTTTCTGAAAAAAGAAAGGAAGCACTATGAAGAAAATAAAAGTGATTTCAATTACATTGTTCATCGTATTAGCATTGCTTATTACTGCAGGATTGCTTTACGGAGACTTTGTTGAATATGGAGAGATAGGATATACCTCTGCCTTGTTTGTGGATTTAACGGCAAAGATCGGAATCTATGTATCGGCTTTTTTGGTTTTTGCAATTATCCTTCTCATAAATCTTGTTTTCATCAGAAAAAACCTGAAAAAAACCAACGAGCAATATGCAATAGAGGATCACAAAGGCATAGTTTTTCTTTTTACAATATTGGCAGCCCTTTTTTGCGCATTGATAATCGGGGGGATTAATTATGAGACGGTACTGCTCTATCTGAACAGAACTCCTTTCGGAGAGACGGATGCACTTTTCGGCAAAGATATTTCTTTTTATATGTTTACTTTGCCGTTTTATGAGCTTGTTTCGAATATATTTTCTCTTGCTTTTCTGGCGGGAACAATTTACTCGGCAATCCTGTATTTTATTTACTCGTTAAAAGGGAATTTAAATTCGATAAAAGAAAAAGATGGTTTGATAACTCATATTATAACTGACGTTTTGATTTTTATAGGAATCAAAGCATTTTCGCTTTACATCAAAGGTTTTGAAATTCTTTTCGGATCATTTACATCAAATCTTACCGGAGCCGGAATGACATCGGTTTATTTTTGGAAAACATTTTACAATGTGGCTCCGATAATTTTGATTGTTGCTTCTGCTCTTTTGATTTTCTTTCTTATAAAACGTCATAAAAAGCCCTTTGTAATAACTTTAGCATCTGTATCAGCACTTTTCTTTCTGTTTATAGTGTCTTCGGTTGTTTTTCAGACACTTTATGTCAGCCCCAGAGAAGTAACGGCAGAAGCACCGTATATTGTAAATAATATCGAGGCAACAAAGAAGGCATACGGAATAGACAATATTGAGGAGAAAATATTTAATATAGAATACAATCTTACAGCTTCAGATATCAAAAACAATTTATCTACCGTAGAAAATATCAGAATAACCGATAATAATGCCACTTTAACTGTGGCAAATGCTCTTCAGGCTACCAGAGGATATTACAGCTTCGGCGATGTTGATATACTACCGTATATGATTAACGGCGAAAAACGCGGAATAAGTACTGCGGCGAGAGAACTTGATATAAACAAGCTTGATTCAGGCAGTAAAAGCTATATAAACACAAGGTTAAGATATACTCACGGTTACGGTATCATTATGAGCCACATAAACTCTGTTACCGAGGAAGGACAGCCGGATTTTATCGTACAGGATGTTCCTCTGAAAGTTACAGAGGAAGCCCCTGTTATCAAGGTTCCGCAGATTTATTACGGAGAATTTACCAACGACTATTCGATAGTTAATACAGAGTATAATGAACTTGATTATATGGAAGACGGAGAGACTGTTGAAACTACCTACGGGGGTAGCGGAGGAATTTTACTTACACCTCTTAATAAAATTTATTATTCTGTTAAAAATGCAGACTGGATGATGCTTATTTCAGGCTATATAAATTCCGACAGCAGACTTTTGTTAAACAGAAACATAATTACAAGAGCACAGAAAATTGCACCTTACCTTTTATTTGATTCCGATCCTTACATTATTGTCAATGATTCCGGAAGACTTATATGGGTAATAGATGCATATACACTTTCGGACCGTTATCCTTACAGTCAGTATTATTCAGGCATAAACTATATAAGGAACAGTATAAAAGTTACCGTTGATGCTTATGACGGAACTGTTGACTTCTATATTACAGACGAAACAGATCCTGTAGCGATGACATATAAAAAGATATATCCCGATGTTTATAAAACAGGACTCCCTGAAGATATTTCATCACATATCCGCTATCCTGAATTTTTATTCAAAATTCAAATGGAAATGTATGAAAGCTACCATGTGTCAGATCCGGAAACATTTTACAGTAAGAGCGACATATGGCTTACGGCTAGAGAAAAATATAACAATTCCCAGGAAAAGGATGTGGAACCATATTATAATATTATGCACCTGAAAAGCGAAGAGGAAACAGATATGGTGCTGATGCTTCCGTTTATTCCTAAAGCAAAACAGAATCTTATAGCATGGGTAGGAGTATCTTCAAACTATGACACTTACGGCGAAATGGTAGTTTACAAATTCCCGGAAGGCTCTCCCGTAAACGGAACACTTCAGATAGAAAATCTGATTTCTTCTGATCCTGATATATCTGAGCAAATTTCTCTCTGGGATCAGGGAGATTCAAATGTAATGAAAGGGAATCTGCTGGTTATTCCTATCGAAAACTCAATCATCTATGTGGAGCCGCTTTATATAACCAGCGGAACGGAATCTTCTATACCGCAGGTAAAGCGCATTTTAATGGCGTACGGAGACAGAGTTGTTATGGCTGAAAGCCTTGATGAAGCCTTTTCTATGTTGTTCGGAGAAGTCGCTTCCGACTATCCGTCCGATATTGCCGATGGCGGGGGAACTGACATTGACGGTGATTTAGAAGCAATCAGAAAAATCTACTCAGAGGTGAAATCTGCTTTTGAAAGCGGAGACTGGGCTCTTTTTGGTTCAAAAATGGAAGAACTCGAAAAGACGTTGGGTAATTAACAGAAAAGAGGTATTGCTATGGCAAAAGAAGTTAAAACAAATGCTATGAGAATTCTTGATAAAGCAAAAGCTTCTTACATTCCGCATCATTATAATGCAGATGACGGAAAGATAGATGGAATTTCTGTAGCGGAAAAAATAGGATATCCGAAAGAAATTGTATACAAAACCCTTGTAACAGTTGCACCTTCGAAACAGTATTATGTTTTTGTTATTCCGGTTGAGAAGGAGCTGGACTTGAAAGCGGCAGCAAAGTCGGTAGGGGAGAAATCGGTTGAAATGATACATGTAGCCGATATAAATAAGGTGACGGGCTATATACGAGGAGGCTGCAGTCCTGTAGGCATGAAAAAAGAGTATAAAACTGTTATAGATGAAAGTGTTTCCTCGCTGGATAAGTTCTTTGTCAGTGCCGGCAAAATCGGAGCACAACTTGAAATAGCACCTTCAGAGCTTAAAAAGGTTGTAGATTACGATGTTTATCCCATAACCTTTTGATTTTAATTGACAACAGTGCTTATGTGTGGTAAAATATTAAGGAGCTAATGTCACTCTGTGACAGAAAAAAGAAAGGGGAATATTATGTTAACGGTAAAAGATAAAAAGTTTTACTTAAACGGTGAAGAATTTAAAATTCACAGCGGTTCATTGCATTATTTCCGTGCACTTCCCGAATATTGGGAAAGCTTGCTTACAAAAATAAAAGCCGCAGGCTTCAACTGCGTGGAAACCTACACCTGTTGGAATTTGCACGAACCTCACAAGGGCACATTCAATTTTGAAGGAATGCTTGATCTTGAACGTTTTATTGAGACTGCAGACAAGGTTGGGTTGAAAGTTATTTTAAGAACAGGTCCTTTTATTTGCGCGGAATGGGAGAACGGCGGTCTTCCTGCATGGCTTTTAAAGGATCCTTCGATAAGATTGAGGTGCAATTCTGAACCTTATATAACACATCTTCACGACTGGTTCCGCGTTTTACTTGCAAAAATCAAGCCTTATCTTGATACAAACGGCGGGCCCGTAATCACAATGGCTGTTGAAAATGAATACGGTTCCTTTGGTGATGACTTTTCTTATCTGGCAAAAGTAAAAGAAATTTATCTTGAAGCAGGGATTGATTGCCTTCTCTTTGCATCTGACGGAAGCGGAGAATTTTATTTCTGTACCGGCAGAGCGGATATGGATATGATTCAGGCAACAGACTTCGGCGTTGGAAATGCAAAAAATGAAATTGTAAGAATAGATCAGTTCGATAACCGTATGCCGTATTTCTGCGTTGAATACTGGGCAGGAAACTTCTCTTCATGGTGTGAGGCAGCTTGTTACAAGGACAGCATTGAAAAGACAAAACAGGATATAAACGATATGGTTGATCTTGGTGCAAGCTTTAATGTTTATATGATTTACGGCGGCACAAACTTCGGCTTTACAGGAGGTGCCAACACAACAGGGCCTACTCCTATACGTTATTTTACTACAAGCTATGACTATGATGCTGCAATAACCGAATGGGGTGGATATACTCAGCGTTATTTCGATATGAAAGAAGCTCTTGAACGTGACGCAGGAAAGCCTTCCGGCATTCCTGTTCCTCCTTCACCTACATTCCAGAATATCGGAGAAGTTGCTCTTACCGAGTGTGCAAATCTTTTCGATAATCAGCATATCGGAAACAAGTATCACAGCACAACCGTTGAATGTATGGAACACTTCGACCAGAATTTCGGATACATTTTATACAAAAAGGTTATGGATTATACCTGCCCTGTAGACTATGTGGATATGGTTGATATGAGAGACAGAGCATATGTTTTCTTAAACGGTGAATTTATGGGTATGCGTCAGCGCGGCGAGGATGAAACGGCTGTTAAGCTTCCCAGAACTTTAGTTAAGGGCGATGTTATAGAAATACTTGTTGAAAATATGGGTAGAATCTGCTTCGCACGTCCTACATACCTTGGTGACAGAAAAGGTATTTTAGGCGGTGTGTTCCTTTCTTCACATCCCACAGTGGGCGGAAAGTGTGCATTTAACTGGGATGTAACCTGCTTTGAAATGGATAACATTGAAAAGGTTAACTATAAGGAAGGTACAGAGACAAAGTGTCCTGCGTTTTTCAAAGGAAGCTTCAAAGCAGAAAATCAGGACAGCTGCTTTATCCATTTTGATAACTTTACAAAAGGGTATATTTTTGTAAACGGATTCAATCTGGGAAGATACTGGGACAGAGGTCCTCAGACTGCACTTTATCTTCCCGGTGCACTTCTTAAAGAAGAAAACGAGATTGTTGTTTTTGAGGCCGAAGGCTTAAAAGGTGCGCCTGTACTTACATTTGATGATAAGCACGGACTTGGCGATCATAATCCGGAAGTAATTGTTAAATAAAAAATTCCCATCGGATATTCCGATGGGAATTTTTTTGTTTGTCAGTTTTTCTTGAAATCTTCTTTGCTGTACAATGTTACATTGTGCTGCTTTAAGGTTTCTACGCCTTTTTTACCGTCTTCAAATCTGAATACAGCATAAGCCTCTTCGCCGGAAACGGCAGTAAAAGCATACATATATTCTATGTTAATGTTTTCATTATCAAGAATTTCGAGTATTGCAGATAAACTTCCTACTTCGTGTTTTATCATAGCAACAGTTACTTCCGTTATCGAAACTATGATATCGTTTGCCTTTAAGATGTCGTAGCCCTTTTGATAATCGCTTACAACCATTCTTAAGATGCCGAAATCGGCTGTATCAGCTATTGACATTGCATCTATATCGATGTGCTCTTTTGTGAGAAGATCCGTGATTTTGGCAAGAGAGCCTTTTTTATTTTCTAAAAATACTGAAAGCTGTTTCATGTTATAATCCTCCTATTAGTGAAGTTTTCTTTTATCGATTACTCTTACAGCTTTACCTTCGCTGCGGGCGATACTCTTAGGACTTACGAGATGTACCTTGGGGCCTATTCCGAGCATATCACGAAGTGCTGATTCAAGCTGTTTTTCTTTTTGTGTTATCGCTTTAACGGTATCATCAAAGTGTTCGGGAGAAATCTCTACATTGACATCGATTGTGTCCGTGTTGTTTACACGATCAACCACTATCTGATAATTGGGAGAATAACCTTCTTTAATAAGGACTGTTTCAATCTGAGAGGGGAATACATTAACACCTCTTATAATCATCATATCGTCGCTTCTTCCGGAGGGCTTAAGCATCTTGATGTGTGTTCTTCCGCAGGAACATTTTTTTCTGCTTAAAACGCAGATGTCTCTTGTTCTGTATCTGATAACAGGGAAAGCCTCCTTGTCGAGGCAGGTAAATACCAACTCACCGGGAGTGCCTTCGGGAAGAACTTCACCTGTATCGGGATCAATTATTTCGGGAAGGAAGTGGTCTTCGTTAATATGCATACCGGTTTGTTCTTCGCATTCAAATGATACGCCGGGGCCGCTGATTTCTGTGAGTCCGTAGATATCATATGCTTTAATACCGAGAGATTTTTCGATATCTCTGCGCATTTCTTCTGTCCAGGGCTCTGCACCGAAAATGCCGGCCTTGAGGAAGTTATCTTCAGGCTTATAACCCATTTCCTTAAGTGTTTCGCCTATGTAAGCGGCATAGGAAGGTGTGCAGCAGATGATAGAAGATTTGAGGTCCAGCATAAACTGTATCTGACGTTCTGTGTTTCCCGAGGACATAGGAACCGTAAGACAACCTACCTTGTGCGAACCGCCGTTGAGGCCGGGGCCGCCGGTAAATAATCCGTAGCCGTACGCAACCTGACATACATCGTCTTTTGTTCCGCCGGCTGCAACGATTGCACGGGCACAGCAATCTTCCCAGAGATTAATGTCGTTTTGTGTATAATAAGCGATTACTCTTTTTCCGGTTGTTCCTGATGTAGACTGAATTCTCACGCACTCGGAAAGCGGAACAGCGAGCATACCGTAAGGGTATGTTTCGCGCAAATCTCCCTTTGTTATAAAGGGAAGCTTGTGTAAGTCTTCAATGCCGTGGATATCTTCGGGCTTAACACCTTTTTCGTCCATGAGATTACGATAGTAGGGAACATTGTCGTAAACATGTTTAATCTGCTTGACAAGTTTTTCTGATTGAAGAGCCTTGATTTCATCAACAGGCATAGTTTCAATATCTTTCTGATAGAATTTCATCTTGAAGTACACTCCTTATAAATGTATTTAATTATATAGTATAAATTTTGATTCGGGATTTGTCAATCATTTTTTCTGTATGTGCTTGGTGAAACCCCAAATTCTTTCTTGAATTCTTTGGAAAAGTAAAACTGATCGTAAAATCCTGTCTCTATTGCTATATCGGAAATAGATTTATTTGTGTTCAAAAGCAATGCTGTTGCGTGTCGGATTCTGCATTTTCTGATATATTGTTTCGGAGACGCATTCAAATAGCGTGTAAACAGTTTGTATACGGCTGATTCTGAGATGTTTGCGGATTTTGCAAGATCTGCAATCGTAAAATTTTGTGAATAATTTTTTTCAATATAGGAAATGAAAGGGACGAGCCTTTGGTTTATCGAACCGCTGTTGTTATTATCCAGGTGTTTTTCCGCATGGTAAATAATTGAATATTCCAAAGATTTTTTGAAAAAATGATCAATAACAGGATTTGATTCCCTTGCAGAAAAGAATTGAATCAGCTTTACGGATAATTCGTCATCTGAAGGAATGCGAAGAAAATAATCCTTTTCGGAAAAAGAGATGTCGCTATCTATTATATGATAGGAGAAAGTGGTCATAGAAAATTCATTTTTCGAATCATTCGGTATGGTTACTGCTGAAAACGGGGGGATAATCAGTATTTCACCTTCTTTTACCGTATCGGTTTTACCTGCGCAGCAAATCTTAAAGGTTCCTTTTTTGACAAATACAATTTTTGTGAAGATATCATTTTTGAAATCTGTATGGTCGCCAATGGTGAGATTATATCTTAAGTCCATTTTATCACCTCTTGGTATATTATATATAATAAAAACGAATTTGTCAAAACCTATTGAAAATAAAATTAAATAGTGATATAATAAAAAGAAAAACATCCGGAGGTGAAGAGCTTGAGCGAAGTGAATTGGATAATTAAAAATAAGGATGTTTCGGACGAAACCGTACTGTCATTAATGGGAGATCTGGGCTGCGGCTATCTTTTGGCGTCGGTTTTATGTGCACGCGGAATTACAAATGCTACGGAAGCAAAAAAGATAACAGAACACAGTGAAATCTGGCACGACCCTATGATGCTTCCCGATATCGCACTTGCAGTAAACCGTATTAAAAATGCAAAGGCCAGAGGAGAGCTGGTGGCCGTTTACGGTGACTATGATGCCGATGGCATTACAGCCACAGTTATAATGCAAAGCTGTCTTGAAGAGTATGGTCTTAAGGTTATAAAATACATACCATCGCGAAGCGATGAAGGCTACGGTCTTAATACTGTTGCCATAGACAGACTTAAATCTGAAGGGGTAAGTCTCATCGTGACTGTGGACTGCGGAATATCTTCGAAAGCAGATATTGACTATGCAAAAGGAATCGGAATAGATACAATCGTTACAGATCATCACAATTGTCCGGAAGAATTACCTTCTTGTATCGCTGTGGTAAATCCGAAAAGGAAGGACAGTTTATATCCGTGCAGATTCCTCGCAGGAGCAGGAGTGGCATATAAATTTGCTTGTGCACTTCTCGGCTTGGAGGCTTCGGAGAATTTTCTTGAATTTGCTGCAATCGGTACTGTTGCCGATGTTGTGGAAATTCAGGACGAAAATCGTAAAATAGTAAACGAAGGACTTAAGATTATTAACAGTACACCTTCGTGCGGAGTGGAAGCGCTCCTTATGGCTGCATCTAAGACGGAGGCGGACAGCACGACGCTGGCATTTATTATCGGCCCAAGAATAAATTGTGCAGGCAGAATGGAAAGCCCTGAGCCGGCATACAAATTGTTGAAATCTGCAAATATTGAAGAAGCGGCGGGCTTTGCGGAACAACTCAATCAGCTTAACAGAGAAAGACAAAAATCCGAGCAGGAAATTTACGAAGAGGCAATAAGCGAAATCAAGCGACGTTCATTACACAATGACAAAGTTATAATAGTGGGAGGAACGAACTGGAATCCGGGAGTAATAGGGATTGCGGCAGCTAAAATAACAGAAAAAGCTTACAAGCCCTGTATACTTATTGCATATGATAAAAACGGAGAAGGACGTGCATCGGGGAGAAGCACTGAAGGGTTCAACTTATACGAGGCACTTAAAAACTGCGAATCTCTTCTTACTAAATACGGCGGTCATTCTCAGGCGGCAGGACTGAGTATTCTCAGGGAAAATGAGGAAGAATTCAGAAGTATGATGAATAAATACGCTGATAATGTTATGACGAAGGATTCGGAAATCAGAAAAGTTATGATTGACGCTCTGGTTACGCCGGAGGTTATAACTGTCAACGGAATACGGGAACTTTCGCTTTTGGAGCCTTTCGGAACAGGCAATGAAAAACCGGTTTTTGCAATAGCTGATGCTAAAATAGCCGATATGAGGGAGCTTTCGGAAGGGAAACACCTGAAGCTCGTATTGAGAAAAAAAGACTGCAATATTGACGCAATAGCTTTCGGATACGGGCCTCTTGCCAAGAAATTATATAAAGGTATGTCGGTGCATATATCGGGAAATATTGAGATTAACGATTACACAGGCAATCCTCAGATTATAGTAAAAGATATTTTATATAAATAAAAGGAGTTTTAAAAATGGACTTAAAATCTAAATTCAGACATATCGCAGATTTCCCTAAGGAAGGGATTGATTTTATCGACATAACAACAGTACTTAATGATAAAGATGCATTTAAGGAAGCTATCGACAGTATGGCTTCACTTATCGATCTTTCCCGTTGTGATGTTGTGGTTGCAAGTGAAGCCCGCGGATTCATTTTAGGCGCAGCGCTTGCATACAAACTCGGTGTACGGTTTGTTCCGGTCAGAAAACCCGGAAAGCTTCCGTATAAGACGATTAAAGGTTCTTATGAGCTTGAATACGGAACCGATTCACTTGAGATGCACGTTGACGCCATCAACAAAGGGGACAAGGTTGTTTTGGTTGACGATCTTATTGCAACCGGCGGAACAATGGGATGCGTTGCAGATATGGTGAAAGAAATGGGCGGAACTGTTGATAAAGCGGTTTTCCTTGTTGAACTTGAGGAGTTGCCGGGAAGAAAAATTATAGAAGATAAAGGTATCGAAGTAATTTCTGTAGTAAAAATCTGATTTGAAATGGGGTTAGTTTATGGATGCTCATGAAACAAGCTATGAATATTTGTGCGAACAACTGAAAAGATATATGACGGACATCTCGCTTGTTGAGCGTGCCTATGTTTTCGCAGAGGATGCGCACCGTCTTCAGAAGCGAAAATCCGGAGAGGCTTATATCGTTCATCCGGTGGGGGTAGCTGTAATTCTTGCGGAGCTTGAAATGGACCCCGAATGTATAGCGGCAGGGCTTTTACACGACGTAATCGAGGATGTGGAAAAAGCAGACTATAATACTGTCAAGGAAAACTTCGGAGAGGTTATTGCCAATCTTGTTGAAGGAGTAACAAAGCTTGATAAGATTCCTTTTGTAACAAACGAAGAAAGGCAGATAGAGAATGTCCGGAAGATGTTCTTTGCGATGGCTTCTGACATCAGGGTAATAATAATTAAGCTTGCTGACCGGTTACATAATATGAGAACTCTTATGTATATGCCGGGAGAAAAGCAGCTTAGAATTGCAAAGGAAACTCTCGATATATATGCACCGCTTGCACACCGTCTCGGTCTTCAGAGAATAAAATGGGAGCTTGAGGATTTATCATTGAAATATCTCGACTCAGTAGCATATTATGAAATCGCAGACAGTGTTCATATGAAGAAACGAGAGCGCGAGGACTATGTAGAGGAAATAATAAAGCTTTTTAAGTCTAAACTTTCCGAAATGGACATTGAAGGAGAGATAAAGGGAAGGGTAAAGCATTACTATAGTATATATCGTAAGATGTTTACTCAGGATAAATCCATAGACGAAATATTCGATCTTTTCGCTGTAAGAATTATCGTAAAGGATCTGAACGACTGCTATGCTGCCCTTGGTATGGTGCACGAAATGTTCACGCCTATGCCCGGAAGGGTAAAGGATTATATCGCTATGCCGAAGCCTAATATGTATCAATCGTTGCACACAACGGTGATTGGGCCTAAGGGATATCCTTTTGAGGTACAGATAAGAACCTGGCAAATGCATCAGATTGCAGAAAACGGTATCGCGGCTCATTGGAAATATAAAGAAGGAAAAACAGATGGTAAGCACGATGAATATGATGCAAAGCTTGCATGGGTAAGGGATATGCTGGAAATCCAGAAAGATGTTACCGACACCAACGATTTCCTTAATATGCTTAAGATTGATATGTTTTCCGATGAAGTGTTTGTATTTACACCCAAAGGGGCGGTAATAAGTCTCCCTGCGGGAGCTACACCTGTCGATTTAGCGTTTGCCATTCACAGCGCCATCGGCTATAAGATGACAGGAGCAAAGGTAAATTCAAAAATATCTCCGATAGATTACAAGCTTCAGAACGGAGATATTGTAGAAATACTTACAAGCACTGTAACAAAAGGACCTAAACAGGACTGGATTAAGTTCTGTAAAACCACTTCGGCTAAAAATAAAATCAATCAGTGGTTCAAGAAAGAGCAGCGCGAAGTCAATATTGCAAAAGGCAAGGAACTTATTGAAAGAGAGCTGAAAAAATACAGCTTTGCGGCTTCGGATGTTTTTGAGCCAGCAAACGTTGAAGCTATGCTTGAAAAATTCAGTTTCAATACGATTGACGATATGTATGTCAGTGTCGGATGCGGAACAACAAGCCCGATAAGAGTTGTACAGAAACTTATTGACCTTAATGCAAAACTTAAGGCGATAATAAAAGAGGCAGAGCTTACAGAAAAACTTGCCCAGCAGCAAAAGGCTGCAGCGGCAAAAAAACACTCTCATTCAGGAAACGGTATCGTTGTGAAGGGAGAGGAAAATCTGCTTGCGAGAATTTCAAAATGCTGCAGTCCTGTTCCCGGAGATGATATAATAGGTTTCATAACCCGCGGAAGGGGTGTTTCGGTTCACAGAAAGGACTGTATCAATGTACAGACTTCTTCTCTTGACGAAAACTCGAAGAGCAGACTTATAGAATGCGAGTGGGATGGTGACGATTTAGGTTCATTCGACTGTCATCTTCTTATTCACGCGACAGACAGAAGAGGGCTTCTTGCTGAAATCACTTTCTGTCTCTCCGAACAGAAACTTGCCATCGGCACTCTCAATGCAACCAACAAAAACAATCTGGCCACAGTAGACCTTACTGTCAATATAACCGACAGCTCTCAGATAGAACTTATAACGAAAAAGCTCCATATGATTCCCGGAGTATATGAGGTTATAAGGGCCTGAACCGGAAGGACTTTTTATGAATATAAAACGAATTATAGCGGGAACGCTTCAGACAAATTGTTATATAATTGAAGACGACAAAACTGCGTGTGTTATAGATCCCGGAGGAAATCATGAGATTATCTTGTCCGAAATCGGGGACAAGACTTTGGATAAGATAATACTTACACATGGGCATTTTGATCATTTTATGGCGGCGGAAGAGCTTAAAAAAGCCACAAATGCAAAGCTTTACATTTCGGAAGAAGATGCACCTATGCTTTCGGACTATACGAAAAGTCTTTACGATATGCTGGGAGTAAAGGATTCCGGCTTTAAGCCAACTGCAGCGGATTGTTTTCTCGGAGAAAATATAGAAATCTGCAAAGAGTGCTTTGAAATTATAAAAACACCCGGACACTCATCCGGAAGCATATGTCTGCTTAAAGACGATATCCTCTTTTCGGGAGATACCTTGTTTCGCGGAAGTATAGGGCGCTATGATCACGGCAGCTATGATGAATTAATGCACTCACTCTGGTCGCTTATGCTTATGGAAGACGAAACAGCGGTTCTCCCCGGACACGGAGATGTGACAACAATCGGAAATGAAAGAAAGACAAATCCTTTTTTAAGGTGAGTAAGATGGAAATAATAACAGTAAATCACAAGGACAGATATTCGATAGAACAAATTTCCTGTCTTTTCTTTGACAGAGACTCCGATGTGAAAGTTGTTTCGGAATTTAACGGCTTGAATTCCATAAAAACAACTACGTTTTACGGCAACAGAACAGAAACCGCTGAGTGGATATTCGAGCCGTTCGATGAAAAAGCACTGAAAAATGCGGTTAAAAAATCAACGTTTCTTTCAATGAGCAAGCTTTCGGATAAAAAGGCTCCATGGGGGATTTTAACAGGAATCAGGCCGACTAAATTTTGCCGGGATTTGCATACTGATTACTCTTATAACGAAATTAAAGAAATTCTGAAAAATGACTATTGGGTATCTGATGATAAAAGCACTTTCTGTGTAGAGGTTGCTGAAAACTCGGAGAAAATGATTAACTTGATGGCTCCTGAGGAAATAGGGGTTTATATCGGTGTTCCGTTTTGCCCCAGCAGATGTTCATATTGTTCGTTTATTTCGGAATCGGCGGCTCTTTACAGCAAATACATTCCCGAATACACAAAAGCTCTGATAGCGGAGATAAAATCAATAGGAAAAATAATTTCCGAATTCGGTCTTAAAGTGGGTTCGGTATATGTCGGAGGCGGAACTCCGCCTTCGCTGGGCTCCCGGCTCCTTTCCAATGTTATAAAAGCGGCTGAGGAAGCCTTTGATATTTCTTCCGATACGGAATTTACTGTGGAGGCAGGACGCCCGGATGTAATAGACGATGAGCTTCTTCGTATGCTTAAATCCTTTGATGTTAACAGACTTTGCATCAATCCGCAGACTATGAATGATGTTACCTTAAAGCTTATAGGAAGAAATCATACCTCAGGGCAGACGTATAAAGCATTCGAGCTTGCGAGAAAGTATTCTTTCGGAAATATAAATTCCGATCTTATTGCAGGACTTCCGGGTGAAAACATCGGAATGTTCATAAATACATTAAAATGCATAAAGGAGCTTGATCCTGAGGAAATAACCGTGCACACAATGTATCTTAAAAGAACATCCAGGATAACTAAAGAAAAAAGCTGGGCCGATTGCGCGGATGATACTGCGAAAATGGTAGATGCGGCTGTAGATTTTGCGAGAATGAACAATTATTCACCTTATTATATGTATAAGCAGAGAAGTACCCTTGGAAATCTTGAAAATACCGGTTATGCAAAAGAAGGGTATGAGTCAGTTTATAATGTGGCAATAATGGAAGAGGCAAGAAGCATTCTGGCGTGCGGTTCGGGTGCATCCAGTAAGCTTGTTAAAAACGGAAATGTAGAGAGAATATATAACATCAAAGATGCGTTTTCGTATATAAGAGATATTGATGAAATAACCGCTTCAAAGAAAAAAGCCCTTAAATCCTTCTTCTTAAATGAATAAAATGTAAAGAATGAATTTTTTTATGGACAAAAAACAAATTCTGGTATATAATATATATTTGAAGGTTCATAAGGAGGGTGAAATATGGATATAAATATGGAAAAAATAAAAGACAATATAGATAAAGCAGCGGAATTTACTGTTAAAAAAACAGAAGAGGTTGTTTCTTATGCCAAGCTTAACCTTAAAAAAACTGAGCTTAAACGTAAAATTTCGGCTTCATACAAAGAAATCGGAGAAGCGATATATCTTAATTCAAAAGACGGCGAGGATATAAGCGAAAAAATTGAATTCTTAATCAAAAAAATAGATGATTTCAATATAGAAATTGCAGAATGTAACGAGGCTCTTGATAATCTGAAAGAAGACTAAGCTGCATAATGCCTTGTGAATTTTTGCAGCTTCCCGGAGGAAAATATGCGTAAAAAAATACTTAAGACAGGAATATTTCTGATATGCTTGATTATAGTGGCATATCTTGGTGTAAGAACAGCATTTTTCATAACTTCTCCCTTCGGACAAATTGAAGTGGGGGATGAGCTTGACAAAGTCGAGGTTACTAACGGAAATATAGTGTTGAATGCACTTGTAATGGGCCTGGATAAGGACGAAACAAGGACTGATACCATACTTTTTGTAAGCTATAACAGTGAAAACGGAAAATGCTTCGTTATGAGCATTCCGCGTGACACTTATGTGAATGTGGACGGAAGACCGATTATGATTAATTCTGCCTATGCAAAAGGCGGTCTTGAACTAACAATAAACAAAGTGAAAGATTTGACAGGGCTTCCGATAAACTATTATGTAGTCTTCACCTTTAAGGATTTCAGAAAAGTAATCGATGCTTTGGGTGGTGTAGAATTCGATGTTCGTCCGGAAGGGTATTATTACGAAGATCCGTATCAGGATCTTATAATCAATATCCCCGGAGGATATCAGGTTCTTGACGGAGAAAAGGCCGAGGGACTTGTAAGATACCGTGCCGATTATCCAAGGGCGGATCTGGAAAGAGTTGAAGTGCAGCAGAAATTTGTCCGCGCTTTGATAGAGCAGAAGTTCAATGCCGAATATATTGCAAGCATTCCGAAGGTGTATGATGCAATAAAGGATACACTCAAAAGCAATCTGTCGCTCAGTGCGTTGCTTTCTTACAGTGGGGAAATAATCGAAGGCGGTGTTACAAGCATTGAGACACATACCCTGCCTACAATAACATACGGGGCACATCTTCTGCCGGATGAAGATGCCATAGAAAAGCTTCTCTCAGAATATTTTCCGGAAGACTGAACTAAGAAAAGTAAACGATATACTGTTCATAGTTAAAATGAACAAAATGAGTTAAAATTTTAACGAAGAAATGGTTTTATTGTGGAATTTGCAGGTTAGGTATTGCAAAAAAGTAATTTATTGGTTATAATATTATGGTATGAGGTAAGAATTATGAAAAAAATTTTACTTTTGATAATGATGGTAGCTTTGCTTTTTGCGGTTTCTTGCACAAAAGCGGTCGATCCCTCAAGAATAGCTGCCGAAAAGGAGGAGAGTCCCGTGGTTACGATTACAGTTAAGGATTTCGGAGATATGGTTTTAGAGCTCTATCCCGAATATGCCCCCGAAACAGTTGCAAACTTTTTAGAGCTTGCTGAAAGCGGTTTTTATGAAGGGCTTATATTCCACAGAATTTACAAAGGCTTTATGATTCAGGGCGGTTCTTCCGACGGAATGGGAATGGCAGGCTCTGAAAAGAAGATAAAGGGTGAATTTAAGGCTAACGGAGTAAACAATCCCTTAAGCCATGAACGCGGAGTTATTTCTATGGCCCGCACAAACGATCCCAACAGTGCAAGCTCACAGTTCTTTATCTGCGATGCAGATTCCACTTTCCTTGACGGAAGCTATGCTGCATTCGGAAAACTTATAGAAGGCTATGATGTTCTTGATGCAATTGCATCAGTTGATGTAACGTATGGCCCTTCAGGCGAGAAATCTTCACCTTTGGTTGCACCGGTGATTGAAAAAGTCACCGTTAACAAATAAGTATACTATTTTTTAGGAGGATGTTAAAATGGTAAGAGTAGGTATAAACGGATTCGGACGTATCGGACGTCTTGCGTTCAGACAGATGTTTGGCGCAGAAGGTTATGAAATCGTTGCAATCAACGACTTAACACAGCCTTCAATGCTTGCTGGTCTTCTTAAGTATGACACAGCTCAGGGCGGATACTGCGGTAAGATTGGTGAAAACCTTCACACAGTAGAAGCTGACGACGAAGCAGGTACAATCACAGTTGACGGAAAGGTTCTTAAGATCTATGCTGAAAAAGACGCTAAGAACATTCCCTGGGGCGAGCTTGATGTAGACGTAGTATTAGAGTGCACAGGTTTCTATTGCTCTCTTGAAAAGTCTCAGGCTCACATCGATGCAGGCGCTAAGAAGGTTGTTATTTCTGCTCCCGCAGGTAAGGACCTTAAGACAATCGTATTCAGCGTAAATGAAAACACACTTACAGCTGAAGATAAGATTATTTCTGCTGCTTCCTGCACAACAAACTGCCTTGCTCCCATGGCTAAGGCTCTTAACGACTATGCAGCAATCCAGTCCGGTATCATGTCCACAATTCATGCATACACAGGCGATCAGATGATTCTCGACGGTCCTCACAGAAAGGGCGATATGAGAAGAGCAAGAGCAGGTGCTGCTAACATCGTTCCCAACTCAACAGGTGCTGCAAAGGCAATCGGACTTGTTATTCCCGAACTTAACGGCAAGCTTATCGGTTCTGCACAGAGAGTTCCCGTTCCCACAGGTTCTACAACAATCCTTACAGCTGTTGTAAAGGGCGAAAACGTAACAGTTGACGGAATCAATGCTGCTATGAAGGCTGCTGCTTCTGCAAGCTTCGGCTATAACGAAGATCCCATCGTATCTTCCGATGTTATCGGTATGAAGTATGGTTCTCTCTTCGATGCAACTCAGACAATGGTTTCTGAAATCGGAGAAGGTCTCTATCAGGTACAGGTTGTTTCATGGTATGACAACGAAAATTCTTACACAAGCCAGATGGTAAGAACAATCAAGTACTTTGCTGAACTTGGCTGATTAAAGAGATAAAAAACGGATGCGAAAGCATCCGTTTTTTTCTTTTCCATATTGCATTTTTAAAATTAAATGTTATAA